>CAYRAM010000001.1:0-25639 GCA_964422295.1 uncultured Planctomycetia bacterium
TCGCAATTCGGAGAGGTGTCCGAGTGGCTTAAGGAGCACGCTTGGAAAGCGTGTGTGCGTTTACGCGTACCGAGGGTTCGAATCCCTCCCTCTCCGCCACATTTAAATTCGATTTCCGGGGTCCGGGCGACCGCCGGCCCGTGAACCTGGTCAGGCCCTGACGGGAGCAGCCATGACGGTGTCCGCTGGTGTGCTTCGGGCTCCGGTCCTCTCAAGAAGATTCTGCTCTCCCGGAGTCATTTTCATCCCGGCTCAAAATCCATTTTGTGCAATCTGCTGGAGATTTGAGGCACTTTTGTGGCTTGCCTGATAGGTGCCAGCGGGTTCTGATGGGGCCATGAGTACCCCAACCCCCGAAAACCGGACCGATGCGCCTGAATCCGGAGAAAATGACACTGAATACCAGGTCATCGCTCGTCGATTCCGTCCACGGAATTTTGATGAAGTGGTGGGCCAGGAGGCGGTTGCTGACGCATTGAAGCAGTCGATTCTGCAGAAGCGATTGGCCCATGCTTACCTCTTCTGTGGACCGCGAGGGGTTGGCAAAACATCGATGGCGCGAATCTTTGCAGCGGCACTGCAATGCCCCAACGCAAAAGATGCGACCCCCTGTTCCGAGTGCGCCACCTGTGATCGCATCTTTCGAGGGGAGGATTCGGATGTCACCGAGATGGATGGTGCTTCCAACCGGGGGATCGACGATATCCGGGGACTCATCGAGCATGTCCAGTATGCACCGACCCAGGGGCGATATCGGGTCTTCATCCTCGATGAAGTTCACATGCTCACCAGAGATGCCTTCAACGCACTGTTGAAGACTCTGGAGGAGCCGCCCGCACACGTCAAATTTGTGTTTGCCACGACCGAGCCGGAGCGGATCCTGCCGACCGTATTGAGCCGATGTCAGCGTTGTGACTTTTCTTCCATTTCCCATCAGGATATCGCCCGACGTCTCGAGCAAATTTGCCAAATGGAGGGGGCCGAGCCCGGATCAGGGTTATTGGAAGAAATCGCCACCCTGGCACGCGGTGGCATGCGCGATGCCCAATCGATGCTGGATCAGGTCCTCGCCTTCGCAGGCAATGAACCGAAGTTGGAAGATCTGCTGCGCATCACCGGTCGCGTCTCGACAGAGAAGTTGCACCAACTGATCTCGATTCTTGAAACGGGAGATTTGGCAGCGGCACTTCAGGAGCTTGCTCCTCTCCTCGAATCGGGGACTGAACCCTCGGTATTGAATGATCAATTGATCTCTCTGATGAGGGACCAGCTTCATGACGGAGTCGAGGCGGGTTGGAATCCCGAGAAGGTGGAAGCAAACCTGCTGGCCCAAGAGATCTTGCAAGAAACCCGCCAGAAATTGCGCCAGCAGGATCGTGGGGATTTGGTATTGGAAATCTCTTTGTTGCGCATTGCGACTCTCTCTGCCTTGGTGCGAACGGGGATGAATTCGAACCCGCAGAGTGTTCCTGCGGGATATCTCTCCGATCGAGCGGGAGAAGATGTCGTGCAACGACCGGCTGGAGAAGTTGAGCCTGAGAATAGGAGCAATCCCGGATCGATCATCGCAGAAACTCCGGCGCAGGCCTCCACCTCTGCGGGAGACGCAGTCGCTTCTGCAGAGGTGCGACCGGGCACTCCTGAAAAGGTTTCTGTTGCCGCAGTCAAGAGCCGGGCGCAAGTAGCCCTCGATGCCTTGCAGGGGACCGCAGAGGCTTCAACACCCCAAACGTCATCACTCCAAAACAGTCCATCCGTGTTGGAGTCGGCCGGGTTGGAATTGGCGCGGGAGGCGACCGATCCGAGGGGACAGTCCGAGAATCCGTCCATCGATGACCGCAAGGATGAAGTGGATACACCCAAGGTAATTCGTGATGCAGAGGAAATTTTCCGCTCAAAAGCTCACCGAAAACAAAACTAGCAATTTGCCGATCGAACAGCAGTGATCAGTATCGAAGGAGTTGATGATGACCAGTGGTGATCTGGGAGGCTTGTTTCAGCAAGCCCAAAAGATGCAAAAGGAACTGAAAGCGGTCCAGGAGGATCTCAAGCAGAGGACTGTGATGGGGGAATCGGGCAGCGGAGCAGTCAAGGTCTATGCCAGCGGTGCCCAAGAGGTACTCAAGATTGAGATCGAGTCCTCCGTGGCAGATCCGGATGACACCGAAATGTTGGAAGATCTACTGCTGGTGGCTGTTCAGCAAGCACTGCAAAAAGCCAAGGAGTTGGCCGATTCCGAAACTTCCCGCGTCACCGGGGGAATGAATCTCCCGGGAATGATGTAGAGCCACCATGGCTGAAGATGTGATCCTGGAAGAGTTGATAGCGGCCTTTTCCAAATTGCCGGGGATCGGCTCAAAGAGCGCAGAGCGCCTCGCCTATCATGTGCTCAAAGTCTCCCGCTCGGAGGCGATGGAACTCGCCGAAGCGATTCGCAAGGTCAAGGATGAACTACGTCGCTGCGACGAATGCTTCAATATCTGCGAGCGAGAGCGCTGTGAAATTTGCGAGGATGAAGCCCGCGATGCGAGCATCATCCTGGTGGTGGAGCAACCCAAAGATCTCAGGGCCATCGAAGGAAGTGGTGCCTACCAGGGAAAATATCATGTCCTGGGTGCGACCTTTTCCCCGATGGACGAAAGAGGGCCGGAGCACCTGTCCCTCGATCGGCTTTTGGAACGCTGCAGGGGTGAACAGGTCAAAGAGGTCATTTTGGCTCTCAACCCCGACTTTGAAGGGGATGGGACCGCTCTATTGGTCACTGAAAGCCTCTCGGATCAATCGGTGCAGGTCACACGTTTGGCCCGGGGATTACCCAGCGGCGGGCAAATCGAATTCATGAACCAGAGTATCCTCCGGGATGCGGTCGAAGGGCGCGGAGGATTTGGTCAATCCGAATCTTCCGGAACAGTGAAATCCTGATGATGGAAATCCTGATGATGGAAATACTGAGGGATGAGGGCAGTGTTACGAAAGACGGAGTAATTTGAAAAACCTATCGAAGGCAACGGCAGTCTCACTATTGATCTTTGCTGCTTCGACGGCCTTTTCGACGTCTGCAGAAGCACAGGCGAACAAAGCAAATTTGGGCCTGAAAATTGAGGACAAATTTGTTGCTATCAATGTTCAATCCCTCAATCAGACCGGGAATGACTGGAATCTTCTCCGAGATAGCAGCATTTGTTTTCCTGTGATCATTTCGCTTACCAATCCTCTTGCCAAAGAGGTCCAGGTCAGGCTTGAGTTCTCAGACTACAGTCGCATTCAAAGTCAAAGGGGCATGAAGTCCTTCCAATATAATTGCACATTTACAATACCTCCCAAGCAAACCATCTCCCGCTTGCGAGGAATCCCTTTGGTGATTAGACAGATTGCCCCTGGGTCGAAGGAAAGGGGGAGGATTCGAACTGACGGCTTCATGATCCGGGCGCAGTTGATCGAAGGGACGTCATTTGTTACGAAATCTCTCCAGTTGGATTGTCCAAACCACTGGCTGGGTTCTGGCTATTCAATGGCTGATGTCAACAAGCATTTGAGTGGGGAACGAAATCTGGTGATTTGCCCAGCAGAGCTGGATGGCGATGGACTGACCAGAATCGAGCAAGAGTTTGAAGCTGATACTTCCTGGCCGATAGAAACTCTTCCCCAGTCTTGCAGACCCCTTTTGGCGCTCAATCGATTGGTGATGGTAGGGGTTACTCCGGCAGATCTCAGCAAGGGGCAAAGAGATGCGATTAAATCGGCGATCGAGGGAGGCTTGGAAGTCTATCTGTATTCATCTCCAGACGGAGCCGGGCTTGATTGGGGGATTGAATTCCAGCCTTTTAAACAATCAGAATCGGGTCTGACTTTTTCTGTCATGAAAAGCCCCGTCGGCAGAGGAGAATATGGAGAAGGAGTCGCTCCAAGAAGCCTTGCCAGGCTGGGGGTCCAAATCCTCGACCAGGAGTTGAGGCCCATGAACCCCAGTGATCTGACACTGGTTTTTCTTGGGCTGTACGTCCTCCTTCTGGTACCTGGGGTCTTCATTACCTTTAAAGCCCAAAGGAAACAAAAATTACTGCTCTGGGTAATCCCTTTAATTTTCTTAGGCACCGTAATCGTGGTCACGGTTGTTGGGGTGACTCATTTTGGAGTAACCAAGAGATCGCAAAGTATTGCAGGAGTTTATCACCTTGAGAACAAGGTCAGGGTACTTCAACTTGTCGAAGGGGTCTTTGATCCTCTTGGGTCCACGATGGGGCGAACGCTTCTTGCGAATGAGGAATTGGTCTTGGATTACGATTCAATCTTCAATTACAGGTCGATCAAGTTTGAAGAACAGGAAGACGGGACATTGAGGGAGACTCTGAAGACTTTTCCACGAAGCCTGAACTTCAAAGTTCGAACTATCCCGCTGGATCATTCGGCACAGCTGGCGATCCCAAAGGTGCGCTGGCCTCTTAATACCCATCAAATTGTCTCTTCTGGCATTCTGGATAAAATGCGAGATATCTCGGATGTAGAAATATTGGATCGATTCGGAATTGAGCCGGACTTGAGAGTCATCGGCTTGGAGGGCTTGAAATAATGCCTCTTTCCACTTCGATTCTTCAGGTCAGAAACTTAAGCGTCAGTTTTGGCAATGTTCATGCTGTGAAGAACATCACCTTCGATGTGAATAGAGGTGTGATTCATGGTTTCATTGGCCCAAATGGTGCTGGCAAAACGACCACAATAAAGGTGATTTCCACATTGCAGGTGCCCGATTCCGGGGGAGTTTGGGTGGGTGGGATTAATGTACTGACCCAGCCACAGGCTATTCGGCAAAATCTCGGATACATGCCTGATCATATCGGGGTATACGCAGGACTCAGTGTATTGGAGTATCTGGACTTTTTCGCACTGACCCGCCGGATCTATGGGGCCAAAAAGCAGTCCGTCATCTCCGATGTTGTGGAGTTGACCGACCTCGGGGATCTTCTCGATCGCGAAGTTGAATCGCTATCCAAGGGGATGCGACAAAGATTGTGTTTGGCACAAACTCTGCTTCATGAACCAGATTTGCTGATTCTCGATGAGCCGGCCAGTGGATTGGATCCGAGGGCACGCATCGAATTTCGTGAGTTGATCCTGGAGTTAAGACGACTTGGAAAGACCATATTTCTGTCGAGTCACATTTTGTCAGAGCTCTCTCCCATTTGTGACTCGGTGAGCATCATCGAAAAAGGTCAAATCGTCGCTCACGGAGCACTGGAGGAGATTCAGGATCAAATGTCGAAGGGGGTCACTTCATTTGAAGTCGTCTTGCTGAAGGAGCCCGAAGGAGACCTCGAATCCCTTCTTAGTCAACTGCCATCCTTCTCGATGACGATGATCCAGGGTCGTAAGTTTCGTTTTGAATGGGTAGGGCAGATCGAGGAAGTGGCAAAGGTGTGGGAGATGTTGTCCTCCAATGGCTTTGTCATCTCAGGGATAAGCAAGCAGGAAGATGACTTGGAAAACATATTCATGTCATTGACGACAGGAGAGGTTCAATGAGCAAGGAGTTCCTCTTCAAAATACTGGGTGTTTCCATGATTCAGAAGGATCTTGTCCTCGCCATGAAGAGAAACTCATGGATGATCATCCAATTGTTGTACCTACTGGTGTTAGGGTTTGTCCTGGCGGTGGCTATCATCGCGTGGGATCGTGACAATTCTTCGCCTGACTCCCTCTGGAGTACTGTCAGCACTGCAAAAGTTGTGAGCACTTATCTGTTTTGCCAAGTGATGGTGATTTGTGTGATATTCCCATTCCTTGCAGGTAATTCAATTACCCGTGAAAAGTCTGAGCAAACTTGGGCGTTGCTGAGAACCACTGCGCTCACACCGGGGGAGTTGGTTCGAGGCAAATACTTCGCTTTGGTAAGTCAATGTCTGTACGTCATGCTGCTGTCTGCACCTCTCCTGGTGATGACGACGCTTTTGGGTGGAGTATCACTCAATGAGGTTCTTCTTGAATACATGCTTCACATTGTATTGGTTGCATGGATATGCGCAGTAGGGGTATTAACGTCTTCATTTGCCCGCAAAGGTGCCGGAGCGATATTGGGGACACCATTGTTTTTCTTTTTCCCAATGATGTTTGTAATTTTCTTTGCCGGTAACAGTTATTTCGATTCATCCCAGATGATGATGAGCCAAGTGGCTACTTACTATGCAAATTATCCTGTGGAATCCTACATCATTGCATCGGCGATTGTGATTTCAGCGGTTGCCGCTTTGATGTTGGCGGTTCATACAATTTCATCCGTCAATTCCATCCGCAGTATTCAGACTCGATTTGGTGTGTTTCTCTTATACATCTACATCGCTGGAACTGCTCTGTACTACTTCAATTACAGGCCATTTCAAAGCGCGTTAGACTTCAATGTAGCGACTTTACTGGTGGGTGGAGTCGCATTACCACTATTAAGAATTGCAGGGGGTGAGTCCAGTACTCCCTTGGGTGTTCGTCAATTCAGCAGAGAACGACCGGTATCGGCACGCTTCCTGATCTTCTTTTTACCAGGTGGAATGAGAAGTTTGCTTTTGTGTTTTTTGATTCTGCTCCTCTTTGTTCCCCTGGGGTCTGTAGAGGTCACTCCAAGGGTAGCGCCGAATGCAAATGTCGATCTCACTCGGGTAGAAGCAGATATCAATTATGTCAAAGGGATATACTATTCGGTGTTGTTTTGGTTGGGAGCAGTTTTTGCTCTGGCATGGTTTTTGGGACAGTGTGGCTGCAGCAGCATCTTGAGTGCTTCACTTGCATTCACAGTACATTTCATTGCTTTGCTCGTGATGACCGTTCTTTCAGTCCGATTTGGACACGCATGGTCCGCTTTTTCTCCGAACGTGTCGGTGATCTCGACCCCTTTCAACATGTTCGATGCGATGAGTTACTCCGGAAGAAACTTCCAACGTGGATTCCCTGAGTACTTTGGTTCTTCTATTCGCATGGACACCCTGTTCAATATCGCTCAAATTGTAGTGTTCAGTGGGGTAGGGTGCCTCGTCGCATTCAAGAAAAAGAACTCCATCTTTTCGCAGGGCTTAGATGCTGAAAGCGGTCTATTGCTGGATCTTCCAAAGGAAGATCTTGAATCAGGATCAGAGGTAGAACCGGTGGTGGAGAAACCTCCTGAACAAGAGGAGAATTCATGAAATTCCAGCTCTGGGTGATTGCGATCACTTCTTTGGTCATGGTGTTCGCGGGACTGCAATCCAATGTGTTCGCTGAAGATGTCATCATCTTGAAAAGTGGTCGTACCATTACCGGAAAAATCGTCAACAGAACAGATGAGTTCCTTGAAGTCGAAATGAGCGTGGGGAAATCCAGAGCAACAGTCACTGTTCCCATCGCGGATGTAGAGCGGATTGAAAAAGGTACCAATCGAAACGACGAATTTCGCAAGCGCTGGTCCGAATTGAAACCAAGGGATCTTACGGCGTTGGGGAAATTGCTCGAGTGGTGTGAGAGCGAGGGGCTGAAGATTCAAGCCTCCCAAGTTCGAAAGAGGATCGAAAAGGAAAAACTGGAGCTTCTCAAGGAAGAGTTTCCGGAATTGTGGTGTCGTCCCTGTGGTGCCACGGGGAAGTTGTCGTGCGCCGGATGCAAAGGCAAGGGACACACGTTAAACCCTTGCCCTCGCTGTGCAGGAGAAGGAGAGGTCGGCTGTCGATCATGCTCTCGTAAGAAAGAGGGCAGTTTGGACTGTCGTCGATGCGGAGGTGCTGGGGTATACGAACGCTTCGATCCCGCAAAAGGGAAAAAGGTCAAAACCCGCTGCAATACTTGCAGTGGAAAGGGCAAAATTGAATGCCCGACCTGTAAAGGGAAGCAACGGGCTCGCTGCAGTGATTGCAAGGGAGAGGGAGGTAAGGGAGTCCCTTGTGAAGATTGCAAAGGGCAAAAGGTCTTGCTCTGCAAGCCTTGCGAGGCATCAGGCGTGAAGGGAAATCCGCAGAAGAAAGCTCCGCCGAAGTTGGGGGAAGACCAGAATAAAACTCCTGGTAAAGACGCAGAAAAGAAAACCCCTGAGAAGAAGCCCGTGATCAAAAAGAACCCTTTTGGGTAGGGGTTACTCAGATTTCGTAATTTGAATCAATAGAGAGCCTGCAGCAACCGTTTCACCCTCAGACACTTTGATCAATGATACGGTTCCTGATTCAGGAGCAACGATTTCATTCTCCATTTTCATCGCTTCCAGGAGCAACAGGGGTTGTCCTGTTTCCACCTGATCTCCTTCAGCGATCAATACCTTGCGAACGATACCCGGCATCACGCTTTCGACGAAGGTTTCCCCACTACCCGCGCCTGTCCCTGAAACTTCACGAGTGATCAGGTCGACCGGGTCAAGCACTCCGAGTTCAATCGGTTCGTGATCGAGTAGGAAGCGTAATGGTGCGCCGATTCGGTTTCCTGGCAAAAGAGTGATGGTTCTTGTTTCTCCGTGGGAGATCATTCTCAGGACAGTTCCTTCTTCGATTACGCTTACTCTCGCAGTCAAGCGGGAGCCATCCGGGAGTTCAAAACTCCATTCCCTGCCCGTGGGATCTGAATGAGCTTCCAGGTTTGCGTGTTGATCATTCCATTCGATTTGATACTTCATTGGTTGGAATTCCTCGTTCCTTCACGGCGAGCAGCTTGTCCCCACGCGCCACCATTGTGGTCCACAGGTGTCGATTGGCTAAATGAGGATGCGAGAGCATGCCTGGCGATGATTGCCGCGACCATTTGGATTGCATCCGGGGCCACCGCCTCTTCGCGTTTCTTTTGAAGCCAAGATTCCAGGGTGGTTGTGTCAAAGTCTCCAGACAAAAACCAGGGCTGTTGGCAGAGTTCTATTCCAAGAGGAACATTGGTGTGGATTCCCCCGATACGAAGACGGGAAAGTAGTGATGACAACCGTTGGGAAGCCACATCTCGATTCTCTGCCCATACGATCGCTTTCGCCAGCATAGGGTCATAATACGGTGTGACCTCCAGCCCTTCCCGCAATGCGCCATCGAGTCGACAAAATGGTGCGTGAGGAATTCGCAATCCAAGAATTTGTCCGGTGGATGGGATGAAATCACGATAAGGATCTTCGGCGCAAACCCTGAACTCAAGTGACCACCCGCGCATCGGAATGTCAGGATCATGATCCAGAGTTTTTCCGGATGCGACATCCAACTGCATCCCGACGAGATCGATTCCGGTCACCATTTCAGTTACAGGATGTTCTACTTGCAGGCGAGTGTTCATCTCCAGAAAGTAGAATTCTCCTCTGGCTTCTTCGTAGAGGAACTCCATAGTCCCTGCACCGCGATAATTGAGAGCTGCGGCACCCGATACTGCTGCCTCACGAAACTTCTTTCGCAACTCATCATCGACAGCGGGTGAAGGGCTTTCTTCAATCACCTTTTGGTGGTTACGTTGAAGTGAGCATTCTCTTTCGCCTAAAAACCAGACGGATCCTTTTCCGTCACCGACGACTTGGGCTTCGATGTGCTTTGCGTTTTGCACCAGTCTTTCGATGTAGACACGATCGTCTCCGAAGGAGGCCTTTGCCTCAGAACGAGTTCGCTCCCATGAGGATTCAAGTTCGTCATCTGAATCGACTCTCCGGATGCCCTTTCCGCCTCCACCTCCGGCAGCTTTCAGGAGCAATGGGTAGCCGATTTCAGCGGCGGCGGCTTGGAGTTCGGATTTGTCCTCGATGGGTTTCTCAGTTCCCGGGATGACAGGGACTGCTGCAGTTTTCATTAATTCTCTCGCACGAACTTTGTCTCCCATCGATTCAATTTGTTCTGGAGTTGGACCAATAAATGTCAGTCCTGCTGTTTCAACAGCTCGTGCGAACTCTGCATTTTCTGCCAGAAAACCGTAGCCAGGATGGATGGCGTCAGCTTCGGTGTGATGGGCTGCTTCGAGCAGTTTGTCGATGCGAAGATAAGACTCGGCAGGGGCAGCGGGGCCGATCAGGAATGACTCATCCGCTGCAAAGCGGTGAGGTGCGGTGCGATCTGCTTCAGAGTGCACTGCCACCGTTTCAATCCCTCGTTCACGGCAGGCCTGAAAGACTCTGATTGCAATTTCCCCACGATTGGCAACGAGTACCTTTTTGATCGGCTTCACTTTTTTCCGACTCACAGCGGCTCATTCCCATGCTTTTTTGGAGGATTGTTATCACGCTTTCCTGCCAGCAGCCTCAAACCCTCGATCAAACGCATACGGGTTTCAGGTTCTTCGATGACTGCGTCCACATAGCCCCGTTCAGCCGCAGTAAAAGGATTGGCAAAGAGGTCCTCGTATTCCTGGGTGCGGTCTTCAGCGACCTTTGAAGGATCGTCCGATGCTGCAATCTCCTTGCGGAAGAGAATTTCCACAGCACCTTTTGCACCCATGACGGCAATTTCTGCAGATGGCCATGCGAAATTCAAATCCCCTCTGATGTGCTTGGAAGACATGACGTCATAAGCACCACCGTAAGCTTTCCGGGTGATTACCGTCAGTTTTGGGACTGTTGCTTCGCAATAGGCGTAGAGCAATTTTGCCCCATGGGTAATGATGCCATTCCATTCTTGATCAGTTCCTGGCATGAAACCCGGGACATCGACAAAGGTCAGAATAGGGATATTGAAACAGTCGAGGAATCGCACGAATCGAGCTGCTTTAACACTGGCCTGTATGTCCAGGCAGCCGGCCAGAACTGAGGGTTGGTTGGCGACGATTCCAACGGTTTTGCCATCCATTCGGGCAAAGGCAGTGATGATGTTCTGAGCGTATTCAGGCTGGACTTCAAAGAGTGAGTCGCGATCGACGACGGTGCTCAGTATTTCGTGCATGTCGTAGGGCTTCTCACGGTTTTCTGGAATGATGTCACTCAAGGCAGGATCGGTTCGATCGATCGGATCACTGTTTTCGATAACAGGAGCAGCCTCCAGATTATTCGCGGGCAGATAAGAGAGTAATTTTCGTATCTCTTCCAAGGTGTGTCGATCATCCCGGCAACGGAAGTGGGCGACTCCAGTCTTAGCTGCGTGGGTCTGGGCACCGCCCAGTTCTTCCTGGGTAACTTCCTCGTGGGTGACCGTTTTGACGACGTTGGGCCCGGTCACGAACATGTAAGATGTGCCTTCAGCCATAAAGATGAAGTCTGTCAATGCGGGGGAGTAGACTGCGCCGCCGGCGCAGGGCCCCAGTATTGCGCTGATTTGGGGGACGACTCCTGAGGCCATCGTGTTTCGCAGAAATATGTCAGCATAACCACCGAGGCTGGCGACCCCTTCTTGAATCCTGGCACCTCCCGAGTCGTTGATTCCCACCAGTGGGGCACCTGACTTGATAGCCATTTCCATGATCTTGCATATCTTGGCGGCGTTTGTGGCGGAAAGGCTTCCACCTTCAACGGTGAAATCCTGACTGTAGAGGAACACTCTGCGGCCATTGACCTCACCCCAGCCGGTGATCACTCCATCGCCAGGTGTCTTGCGGTCCTGCATTCCAAAGTCGGTGCAACGGTGGGTTACCATTGCATCCATCTCCTGAAAGGTGCCGGGGTCGAGGAAAACCTCTATTCGTTCTCTTGCGGTCAGCTTTCCGGATTTATGTTGCTTGTCGATTCGTGCCTCACCGCCACCAATTCTGGAAGCCTCCAGTCGATTGCGGGTTTCGATCCGGTTCTTCTCCTTCATCAGGAGAGCTCCTCTCGTGTGGGATATTCCACGAGTTCAATCAGAACTCCTCCAGCAGAACCAGGATGAACAAAGTTGATTTGAGTTCCGTGGCTGCCTGGCTGGGGAGTGTCATAGATGAACTGAGTGCCGACCTCTGACAATCTAGCCATAGTTTTACAGAGATCAGCGGTACGGTATGCGATGTGATGGATCCCCTCGCCTTTACGTTCGATAAAACGCGCAATGGGCGAATCAGGACTTGTTGGTTCGAGCAATTCTGTTTTTCCCTCGCCGGTATCCAGAAAAGCGACGATGACCTTTTGGGTAGCCACTTCTTCCCGATGACTGGCTTCTGCACCAAGGCCGTCTTGCCAAAATTTCAGGGATTCTTCGATGGATCTGACTGCGATTCCAACATGATCGATGGTGAGACCAGGAATCATCCGGCTACTCCTTTTCACCGGGGCGGAGAATGGATTTCAGTTCTGAAACGATCTGCTCCAATGACGTACCCGGTGGATACAGGTGATCAAAGCCAGCGGATCGTAGAGATTCCACATCCTGTTGCGGAATGATTCCTCCTCCGAAGAGCAGGATGTCCATTGCATTTTCAGACTTGAGTTGTCGGGACACTTCAAGAAAGTGGGCTTTATGTGCGCCGGAGAGGCTCGAAAGGCCAATCGCCTCAACGTCTTCTTCGATGGCAGCGCGAACGATTTGTTCTGGTGTCGTGCGCAGTCCGGTATAGATCACTTCCATACCTGCGTCTCTGAGGGCACGGAGAACAAGTCGGATTCCCCGATCATGTCCATCAAGCCCTGGTTTTGCCAACAGGACGCGAATCGGTCCGCTTCTAGCCATGGTTTTGAAACTCCCCAAAAACTCCCGTGAGGGTCTTGCAGATTTCACCCAGAGTGCAGCCTGCTTCCAGTGCCTCGATCATAACCGGAATCATGTTTTTGTCCTGCCCTGCTGCATCTTCAATTATTTGCAGGTGCTGATCGACGAGACTTTGATTGCGTTGATCCCGATGTTCTTTGAGTGCTTCACTTCGATGTTTCTCCACTGCAGGATCAACACTGAAGGGGGCATCGGGGATTTCGCCGTCCGCGGAAACGCCGACCGGAGTGGTTTTCCCAGAATCCTGGTCCAGCTGGGATTTGTAGGCACTGTCCTCGATAGTACGGCGGACAAATCCGTCACTGATCGCTTTTAACATTCCTCCCCGCTGATCGATTTGGTCAATCAGGGATTGGGCATCTGCTTCGAGTGCGGATGTCAGTTCTTCCACGAAGGGCGATCCTCCCAAGGGGTCCACGCAGTCCGCAATTCCGGATTCCTTTGCGATGATCTGCTGAGTCCGCAATGCAAGTCGGGCTGCATCTTCGCTGGGAAGCGACAACGCTTCATCCCAACTATTGGTGTGGAGGGACTGAGTCCCTCCGAGGACCGCGGCAAGGGCCTGAATAGTGACCCTGACCACGTTGTTCAACGGTTCCATCGCCTGCAGGGTGGATCCTCCCGTTTGACTGTGAAAACGCAATTGGCAAGCACGATCGTCGGTCAGCTCGAATCGATCCCTGCATATTTTTGCCCACATCCTGCGTGCTGCCCTGAACTTGGCCACCTCCTCGAAGAGTTGATTGTGAGAGTTAAAGAAGAAGGAAAGTCTTCTGCCGACGGAGACCAGGTCCAATCCTCTCTCGCGACAGGCCTCCATGTAGGCGATTCCATCCGCCAGGGTAAAGGCGATCTCCTGGGCGGCGGTCGAGCCCGCTTCGCGGATGTGGTATCCACTGATGCTGATGGGATAAAAGGAGGGAACTTCCTGTTGGCAATACTCAATCACATCGACGACGAGACGCAGCGATGGATCGACAGGGAACCGCTGAGTTCCCCGGGCAATGAATTCCTTGAGGATGTCGTTTTGCAGAGTGCCTCGCAACTTTGATGGATCGATTCCCCGGCGCTTTGCCAGGGCGACCAAGAGGGAAAGCAAGATCGAGGCAGTTGAATTGATGGTCATCGAGATGCTGACTGATTCGAGTGGAATCTCTGCGAGCAATGCATCGAGATCATCAATCGTATTGATGGGGACTCCCACCCGACCTACTTCACCCCCTGCTTCGACGGCATCACTGTCGAAGCCGATTTGTGTGGGCAAATCAAATGCGACCGACAAACCTGTTTGCCCTTTTTCAAGAAGGTATCGGAATCTGGCGTTGGTTTCTGTGGGGGAGGAATAGCCGGCGTATTGCCGCATCGTCCACAATCGACCGCGGTACATACTGGGGTGGATTCCCCGAGTAAACGGGAATTCCCCAGCACCGGAATTGGACGGATCCAATTGGTACATCGGTTCCACAGGGAGACCGCCTGCCGTGAAAAATTCAGTTTGTCGTTCCGGATGATCCCCGGTGAAGGGGCGCCAACTTCGCTCCTTCCAATCGCCTTGAGGCGGGCTATCGGCGCTCATCTCATCACTCCTCTGCAGTTCCGGTTTCGGCATTCCTCAAATGTTGTATCTCACCGGATCTCAGCTCAACTCTTCGGGATGACAGGGAAGATTCCAACTCGACCACCAACGCACCATCTGCTGTCAAAGAGATCGCTTCTCCGAAGCAATCGACACCCTCCAAGTCGACCCAGGTAATTCTGCGTCCGAGGGTGTCTAAAATCGCTGCCACGCTCAGTTGATTGCGTTCTCGACCGCCCGGGGTTTGATCCTCCAAAATGGCTCTTTTGAACTCCTTCAGGATACTTTGCAGCGCTACTTCTGGGGAGGGGCTGTGGCCGAATTCCGTGAGGATCGTCGTCGAATCCACAGGGATTCCCGGGTACTTTTCGAGCTCATGGGCGGGAAACTGCAGGTTGAGACCCACTCCCATCAACACCTCTACGGAATCGGGAGTGGTGACGACTTCAGAGAGAATCCCGCCCCACTTTTTGCCGCTGATCAGCAGATCATTGGGCCATTTCAGGGAAATCTGAGGCCAACGGGGCAGGTGATGATTCAATCCCCGCTGAACCGAGAGCCCCAAAAGCAAATTGAGAAAAGGGTCGGGATCATCCTTGAGTGGCATGGTCAATGTGCACCATAGTCCTCCTTGAGGACTTTCCCATGAGTTTCCTCTGCGTCCCCTGCCACAACTTTGACGTTCGGCGATCACCACCCGATGTTTTTCGGGATCTTGTTCGACCAGGCGCCTTGCTTCCAATTGCGTACTGGGAGTTTCTGGGAAGTGGACCCATTGCCAATCCATGTCAATTTCCTCCTGAGAGCATTTTAGCGCACGTTTCATGGGATGGGAGTCCGTGATAGTCTAAGGCCATGTCCCCCGAGAAAAAGAAACTGAAGCCAAAAGACTTGATGGAGCAGACGGGAATTTCCCGGCAACTGCTTCAATCGCTCGTCACCATGAGATTACTGGAACCCGCTGAGGTGACAGATTCGGGACGTTATTTGTATGACGATCGAAGCGTGACAGTGGTCAAAGCATATCTGAGGTGGCGAGATCTCGGTTATCCGAGGGCCGAGATTCGGCGAATGTTCCAACATCGATTTCGCAGCAGAAGCAAAGGGGATGACGCAGGGGGCGAACGATAATGGAGACAGATCGATGCAGGTCAGCAGGAAGGGTGCAACTTCGTCCTCGATATGAAGAGACCGACCAGGGGGGAATTATTCATCATTCCCGCTATATCGTCTGGTTTGAAACAGCCAGAACAGAGTTGCTACGCGATCAGGGATTGCCCTATCGAACCTTGGAAGAACGGGGAATAAGGCTTCTTGTCTCTGAAGTTCGAACCCGCTATCGAAAGCCTGCTTTCTATGACGATTTGATCACCATCGAGACCTCCGTGAAGAGCTGTGAAGGGGCACGAATCCACTTGGAGTACAGCGTTCTGGGGCCTGATGGGGAGGTCTTGTGCTTGGGTGAAACAGTGTTGGCTTGTGTCGATGTTGAAAGTGGACGTCCAACCCGATTGCCCCATGAACTGGTCCAATTGGCCGCGAAAGATCATCAGTTGGAGGAGAAGGAATGAGGCTTGCGATCTCGACTCCGGAGTTGTTTCAGTGGGTAGATCTCGCTGAAGGTACGCTTGTATTGGGGCGATCAGGATCTTGCTCTGTCACTTTGTCGGATCCTATCCTGAGTCGACAACATTGTGCAATCACGAGAGAAGGAACCAGGGTGACGTGTTCCGATCTCGGGAGTTCCAATGGGACATATCTAGATGGATCCGTCATCGAGAGAGCAGATTTGGTACACGGTTCAGTGATCGAAATCGGGGATTCCGCTTTAGTGTTGGTGGTGCCGACAGAGAAGATTTCCAAGGACCAATTTGAATGTGGTCCTTTTCGAAGTCCAGATCGAATCACAGCACTCCTGGATGACATGCAAAAGCAATTTGATGATCCCAACCGAGGGGAGACTGCCCCAATTGGTTTTGTTGCGGGAAACCGTGAACTGGCCGATGATTTCATCGTCGATCACGTGATCACGGAATTACTGAAGATATTGACCCATCAGGATCCTGGTTTTCGAGCCCTGTTGACCAGAGCTATAGACAGGGCGATCGGAGACAAAATTCTTGAGACTTGCGAAAATCCTACTGAATTGCGAACCAAGATTCGTGAAATTCTCGAGAAGGAACGTCCATGACTGCCCTGCTGACGATCATTGCAGCACTTCAACTTTCCCTGGCGAACCCCCTCAATGACGAAGTCAAGGCGGGAGCAGCTTTTGCGGCTGCACTGAAGTCAAAAAACGAATCAGCCATCTGCGACGCCATGGAGCAACTTGCCCAGTATGACGGCGAACTCGCAGCGGGTTTGCTGATAGAGAAAGGAATGTCTCACACTTCGTTGATGGTTCACGAGGAAGCGTTGAGGTTGGCACGCCAACTGAAGAGTGGCGATGCTTTGGACAGAGTCGTTCAAATTCTCCGAAGAGCGCGAAGAATTGAATTCCGAATGGATGCGATGAGAGTCATCAAGTCGTGGCCCCACAATGATTCACGACCCGAACTGATTCTCCGGTTGGAAGACAAATCCCACTTGGTGGTCTCATTGGCGATTCGACATCTTCGAGATCATCCGCACCCTGATACGATTACGGCACTGATTGCCGCGCTGCAAAAAACCAACGGACGGCAAGCAGAGGACATCGTAGAGATCTTGGAGGACCTTACGGGGGAAAGTTATCCAGCAGAAACTGCGGGTTGGAAAATTTGGTGGGAACAGAATCGTGACACGTGGTCTCCTGCGATCGTTGGAAAAGAGCACTCCGACGAGGAGAAGCGGGATGTCTCTACCGCAGTGAGGGATGGACTTTACGGGGAAATCGCCAGCGAAAGAGTGGTTTTCCTCTTGGATGTTTCTGGAAGCATGCTTGCCAGCACCCAGGTTGACGACACTCGTATAGCCATTGCAAAAAAACAACTCAAAAGGGTGTTGGAAGGTGGACTCACCACAACGAGCAAATTTACGATCGTCGCATTCTCAGATGAGTTGAAGGTTTTGGCCCCTCGACTGATTAAAGCCAAGGGGGCAAATCTTCGGAAGGCCATCGATTTTGTCGACAAATTGGAGGCAGGGGGGGAGACCAATAGTCACGGAGCATTGGAGAAGGCATTTGCGGATCGAGAGGTAGACACGATTTATTTGCTCTCCGATGGCTCACCGACAGCGGGAAAAGAGACCTCCCTCAAGCTGATCGCCGATGCCGTCTCCCAATGGAACCGGTACAGGGGAGTCAGAATCCACTGTATTGGATTCTTTGCGGGTATCGCTCCCAATCAGGATGAGGCTCGGGCAAGCGAATTTTTGCGCATCCTGGCTAAATACAATTTTGGGCGTTATATCGAAATTCGTTGATCGGGTGCCTGACTTGACCTCTTTGCCGACTCCGGTTTTCATCAGGTGACTTCCATTACAAGGAGATAGCGAGTGTCCCACGACCACGAAGACCCCACCATCGACTCTCTTATCGGCCATGGCAGCCGGAAGGAGATCCCATCGGGCAAGGGTGACGACTTCGTTCAGGAGATTCTTGGGCGCTTGACTCCGGAACAGAAGGCACTGGCGCGCGAGGAAGCGACCAGGGACAGGCTGGGGGAACTTCCTGGAATCTTGGTACTGGGCAGCGATTCAGATTCATATTCCTTGCAAGGCCTTTTGGGGACCCGTGCGACCTTGGTTCCTGAAAACCGCCATCTCAGCCCATTTTCTGATCAGATGAACAGTTACTCGGGCGTCATCGTCACCGAGCAATACATCACTGAGGAGAGTGATCTTTTGAGGAGATCTCTGGGGATACCGGTTGCCATTGTGAAACCGGGATTTGCTCCTGGTGTTGAGGGTCTCGTTTGGAGACTTACTAGACCGTTGGAATCTCGTGAAAATGAAATAGTTTTCGGTCAGTTGGTCAGGGGTCATCACCCCAACACCAGAAATGGGTTACATGATCAATTTGGAAACACTGAAACCGCTTCAGAGTTTGCAAGGCAAATCTTCGACGATCCTGAGGAGTATCGGGAGGTAACCCAAGCGGCATTTGAACCGCTAAAAGAGATGCACGACACTTCTGGAACAGCGGCGGAGCCTCCTGGTTCGAATGATATTAATGCTGACCCTCTCGGATTAGTTCGAACTCTACTCGATTCACGCCATACCGGCGAATCCATCGCCAGTGCGATCAAACGCTGGGTGGAATCTGAAACCTCCTTGTTCGGGTGGGTGGAATTGACCCCCAACGGTGACAACCCTCCTCTCGTACAGGTAGGAGGACACCGTCCAGGTGAAGTCTACCGAAGGTTGGGAGACGTTTTAGATACCCATACTCCGCTGCCCAGTTCCAAGGGGGACTATGGCCCATTTATTGGATTGCCAGTGGCGGATCATTGGTTGGGGGTCTTGCCTGGAGAATCTGCAGAATCTCGCAGATCATTTTGGCGAGTGTTGGAAATCTTGCCGCAGGTCGAAAATCTGATTCCACGGAGTCATCCGGATGGATCTCCAAGAGTTGAAGACCCTGCAGATCGATTTGAAAGGCTACTTAATTCGAGAATCCGATCTGCTGAACGTCATGGAACCCTGCCGGGGGTCCTGCTCCTTGAGATCCCCGAATCGGAGAAAAATCCATTGTCGCGCCTGAGGATGGAAATTCGTGAATCTGACTGGTGTGAGGTTGAAGGCAATCGTATCTGGATCCTTCTCGACCAGCCCGAGCCTGGAACTGCCGTTGGACTCACTTCCAGAATTTTGGAAGCCCTTCCCGGAGTTCGGGGAGGAGGTACGATCGGTGCTTGTACAGGGTACATTGCCCGTCAGTGCATGGACCGGGTGATCGACATGTTGCGGAGCAACGACACCTTGAGGATCGAGGAAGAGGACCGTTGAGGGTGCATGCGTCCTCTGAGCGAGCCTCGGGAGGACTTTAGTAGTTTGCCAAATCAAAATCCCGGGAACGAAAGCCATTTGTCAGTTCACAATGAGGCTTCACACCTTTCCCGTTCCACTAAACGAGGGATTCCTCACTCGATGGGGCCAAAGATTTCTGACTCTCATCGACGCCTTGAGTTGAAAGAGGTTTTAAACCTCGTATCTCTCCACGCCACAACCAGCAGTGGTCGTCTGCGCATCGCAAACCAGGAGCCGTTTGAATCTGCAGAGGAGGTGCGGGAAGGTCTCGCTGAAGTCGCCGAGATCAGGTTACGCCTCAACTCAGGGCTGGATCTCCTTCTCAGGGGACTTGGCGATCTCGGGACAATTTTGGCAACGGAAGCAGGAGGGAAAAACGCTCTTCTTGATGGGATCCATCTGGCCAATGTTGCCAGGGTGTTGGATCGGGCTCGGGCATTGAGAGAAGCACTCGACGATCCCGAATTCCCCCGATTGAGTCACAGGGCGAGACAACTTGTAGATCTCCCCACTCTTCGAGAGCGCTTGGAACAAACCATTGATTCAAGTGGAGAGCTTCTCGATGAAGCGTCAGAAGCATTGTTGGATCTTAGATTGCAGGCGGGAGTTCAGGAGGAGGAGATCCGGCAGTGGTTGGAGAAGAACAGGGAACTCAGCCCGTGGAAAAAGTTTCTGCAGGGGCCAGTGATCACTCCCAGAAATGGAAGACTCTGTTGGGCAGTCAGGCTTGAGTGTCGTCATCAGGTCAGGGGTGTCATTCACGGGGAGTCAGCCTCCGGTCAAACCCTCTTCGTTGAGCCTGAACCGATGGTTCGCAAGGGCCATCAGCTGCAGAAGATCCATGACAAGATTGTTCAGGAACAGCGTAGAATTATCGCCGAACTCTGCAGAGAGATCTGGGCTAAATCGGGCAAGATCGTGGCATTGTGGGATCACTTGGTCAAACTGGACATCGCACAGGCAAAAGCTCTTTTCGCAGATAACTTCGGTTGTCAGGTCCCTGAAATCAGCGATCACAGGGAGTTGGTACTTCATGAGGCTCGTCATCCGCTTTTGATTTGGCGAGAAATCCAGGATAGAAATCGCAAAATCAACCTGCCAGAAAAAGTATCAGAAGAGGTACTTACTGGCGCATTGGAGGCGATCACTCCGTTGAGTCTCCACTTGCACTCCCAACAGTTTCAATTGGTAGTGACCGGACCCAATACAGGTGGAAAAACGGTGGTGCTGAAGACCGCAGGAGTCCTTGCCTTGATGGCTTCCTGCGCCATTCCCGTCCCTGCCGATGAGACCTCCCAAATTCCATGTTTTGATGCGATCCACGTCGATATCGGGGATGAGCAGAGTGTGCTACAGGATTTGTCCACTTTTTCTTCACACGTTGCAATCGTGTCGCAAATTCTAAAGTGTGCCACGAGCAAGAGCCTCGTTCTTTTGGATGAATTAGGTTCCGGTACCGATCCTTTGGAGGGGGCTGCTTTGGCTGAGGCAGTTTTGGATCGTCTGTACCAGAGAGGCGTGCTGACCGTGGTGACGACCCACATCGGTCGATTGAAGGAATACGCTTATCGGCGAAAAAAGTGTGAAAATGCAGCCATGGAATTTGATCCGATCAAGTTAGCTCCTACATACCGGTTGAAAGTGGGATTGCCTGGCCGTTCAAACGCTTTGGTCATCGCCGAACGTCTGGGAATGCCTGAAGACGTCGTCGATGCTGCCCGTGAACACAGTGAAAGAGAGACAGGGCTTGATCCAGAGGTGATAGAGGGGTTGCGCCGATCACAGAGTGAATTGGATCGGAAGGTCAGAGAGGCAGAGATCCAGGGTGAAAAGGCTCGAGTTCTCGCTCAAGAGGTTGAGCAAACGGAACTTGAACAGAGGAAGATTCGGGCAGCTTTGGAGTACGAGTTGGAACGGATAGAAGAAGTCAGGGTACATGAGGTGATCGACAGGGTCCTCGATACCCTTGGGAAAATAGGAGAACTTGAAGGGGAACGCGGAGATGTTGTGAAGGATTTGAAGGAAATCCTTGAGCGATCCCGTGCAGATACACGTCTTCAGCAACGCCGACTTGAAACTGCTCAAAAATTGCGCAAGGGGGATGCGGTCTTCGTTCCCAGGCTGCAAAAAGTTTGTGAAGTCAAAAAGATCAACAAGGAAAAGAAAAAACTTGTCGTATCATTGAATGGCATCGCTACGGAAGTTCAGTTCCATGAGATTTCATGGGTATTGCCGCCTCCGGGTTTTGATCTCTGGTGGTATTGTGATGAGTCTGGTGGCCAGCAACAAAGTTGACCTGACTAATTCCCAATCATCGAAGGATCCAACCCAGATCGAATGAGAACTCTCGGGTTCGGTCTTCGTCTTCTTTCAGAACTGCTTCAGTCCAAGTGACCGAAATCGGCAAGTTCTGGCCGAAGATGGGGACATAGAGGATTACTCCACCGCCGACTCCCAGGCGGTAGTCGTCCAAATTGAAATTATCCATCCCCTCCGCCAGGTTGCCGTAATCGGCAAAAAAGGTACCCCTCATGGTTTTCTCAACCAATGGCCAGGTATATTCGATGGAACCGTAGTGGCGAACCGTTCCACCGGTTTCGATTCCATTTTCAGAGGGACCTGCACCTCGGAAGTCGAATCCTCGCAAATTTCTGGGACCGCCCAAATAGTATCGTTCAAATATGGGAATAAAGGGGTCGTCACCATAAGACTCGACGGCCCCAAAGGTGTTTTTAAACGCTAATACGTGTCGTAGGTCATCGGAATTTTCGAAGGTGGTTTTGAAGATTCCAAATCTGAGTTCGGCCTTGTTCAAGTCAAGGTCTCCACCCAATGCACCGCCAGTTCTCGTAATAGTCGTTTCAATATTCCAGCCATCAACAGCACCGATGTCGGGTCGAAAGACTCGCTGATCCCAATCAAAACTAAGGTCTGCAGAACTGACAGGAGTTTTGCCTTCACTGTCCGTAATCACTGAAGGTGCAATGGTAGAAATGTTCTCGATGGTGATGTTTTCCCGTCGTACTCCGAATTCTCCCCGAATCTTTAACTCCCTGTCGAAGAGGCGGCCCAGAGTAATCCCTGCGCTGTTGCGGTCCTCAGTGTAACTTTGTCTTAACAGAACAGATCTGAAAGCAGAGACCCTCAAAGAGTTGTGGGATCCAGCGAGATAGGGTTCGATAAATTGGAGTCTGTATCGTGAATACTCTGTTCCAGGCTGTGCTTCCAATACCAGTTTTTGACCAGCCCCTGTGAAAGAGCCAGGAATGTCGGTCAGAGAAGAGGGAAAATCACTGATATCAAAGTTTCGCTTTTCAATAGCGATGTTTCCGAGAACACCGGTACTTGAGGAGTAGCCGACTCCAAAGAGCGCTCTGCCTGTGGACCCTTCAGTGAGTTCAAAAACGACGGGACGGTCCCCTGCGGGGCTGTTGTTGTCAAAATACGGCCGAATGCTGTTGAAGTACTGTAGGCGGTAGAGATTGCTCAAGCTGTCCTGTATTTGAGAAGGCCGGAACTCTTCACCCGGATAAATCTCCAATTGTCGGCGGATCACCTCGTCCATTGTGGATCGGTTTCCACGAATCTGGATTTCTCCGATACTCACTTTGCTTCCCTGGGAGATCAAATATTTGAGTGTGACATCCTCTCCCTCGAGAGGATAGATCACCGAAGGTTCTACCGAAGCATCCATGAATGCTTCGTCATTAAACAGCTTGCGAATCGCTGCGGTATCGGCCGTGATTTTTTCGCCATCCCACTCGCTCCCTGCGGTGACTTCGCAGACTGCTTTCAATTCTGCTTGTGTAAAAATTGGATCGTCACCGAGTTCATATTCCACTTTGCCCACGCGGTAACGAGGGCCTTCGTTAACATCGATCACCAGTCGCAGGGATTGGAGCTCTTCAGTGAATTCCTGCCGATTCAGCGAGACCTGGGCATCAAAATAGCCTTTCATGAAGTAGTACTCGCGAATCTGGTTCAGATCACCCTCCACCAATCTGGGATCAAATTTTCCGGAATTGCCGATACCGAGAAAGGCCCTTGGGTTCAATTGCATGACGGAGAGGATCTCCTCGGCAGGAATGTTCGCATCTCCGACAAATCCCACCGATTGAATCAAGACTTGGGGGCCATCTTCAATTTCAAAGACGACCGTCAAGTCACCGAGGGGACCTTCAAGTCGGCTGCTCACATTGGAAAACGGGTAACCATCCTTGAGGAGCATGTTCCTGATGACTTCCATGTCCTCCCGAATAATGAGGGGATCATAGAGTTCGTCCTCCTGGGTCTGAATTTCTCTGAGCAATACTTTGTCAGACTTGGCTTCGTTGCCCTCAAAAATGACATTTCGGACCGGTTTTCTTTCCTCAATGCTTATCGTGATGATGACGCCCTCTGGCACTTGCTGAATGACAGGTGGAGCGATCGAGACGAAATCTCCACTGGACCAAAGTCTGCGATACTCATCATCCAGTGCCGCTGGGGTATAGGTCGAACCTGTACGCAATTTCATCCTGGTAAGAACCTCTGCAGCACCCAAGCGATCGAGACCCACGATTCTGATCTCTGCGATCCTGGAATCTTCCAAGGGGGGGGCAGATTCCGTGTTTTGGGAATAGGCAGGCACATCACCGCAGAATAGTGTCGTTAAGAAGATTGCTGCGACCATGGGGAGGATCGAAGCGATTCGTTTCTTGCGGTGGGTGGACCAACCCCGCAATGGAATCCCTCTATGCCACAAAGAAGCTGTAGAGCGTATTGACAAGGTTCTCTCCCGATTCGGCTGGGAATGGTCAAGGTCCGGGTTGGAAACAGCATGAACTCGCCGAAGATTCCCCTAAAGGGTGGTTATCGAGGCCCTTCGGGGCTGTGTCAACCGCTGACAACGTCCAATCCATGGACAACTGTGGCCCCAGACGTTCAGAAGTGGGACATCGACCACCGGACTGGCCTAATTGAAGGCCCGTGAGCAGGCATGCCCCTTGCCATTGTTCCCCTGAATCAACCAGATCCAGTTGGGAGAACCATGATGAGACCTGTTAGCAATACTCAAAATCAGAGCCGCTTGGTCACCATCGACGAGGCGAACAAGATGTTGCCCCTGATTCAGACTGTGGTCGAAGACATCGTTCGAATCTGGGACTGCATCATTCAAAAGCGAACAGAACTGGAGTGCCTGGAGAAGAATCAGGATCATGAGGAGCCCTCAGAATTACAGAATTCTGCGCATGAGCTGAAGCAGGAACTGAATGGGTTTATCGATCGGATAAACGGGTATATCCGCGAAATTGAAGAACTGGGTTGCTTTGTTCAAGAGTTTAAAAGAGGGGTGATCAATTTTCCCACCCTTTATGTTGGCCGCAAGGTATTCCTCTGCTGGCGACCGGGAGATGAAGAAGTGAGATATTGGCACGAGTTGGATGAGTCATTCACAGAAAGAACCCCTATTCGGGATTTTCGCGATTTCTTTTTTCAGAGAGTGGACGACTCTCTCAGTGAGTAGGGATTAACCGGAGAGTTTTTCCAACAATTCCGGTGAGATGTCGAGATTTGAATGGACCGTTTGAACGTCGTCGTTGTCTTCGACTTCTGCTATAAAGTTGAGCACCTTTTTTGCGACTTTCTCGTCTTCAATGCTCACGGTAGTTGTCGGGATGCGTGTGACCTCTGAATAACTCGGATCAAGGTCGGCTGCGAGGATCGCTTCTCTTACCTCTGTATATTGGGATGGGCTAGTCAAAATCTGCAGGTGACCTTCCTCAATTTTTACGTCATCGGCACCTGCTTCGAGGGCCAATTCGAAAAGGTCATCTTCACTGATCGAATCTGCGGGAAGTTCGATGACACCCCTGGTCTCGAACATCCATGAAACAGAGCCGGGGCTTCCCAGCGAGCCACCTTTTTTGTCGAATATTTTGCGCAATTCACTCGCAGTTCGATTCTTGTTGTCAGTCAGGATATCAATCACCAATGCCACTTGGCCTGGGGAGTACCCTTCATAGACCAGTTCAGAAAGGGCATCGGAAGCCAGTTCTCCGGTACCTTTTTTGATGGCCCGATCGATATTGTCATTGGGCATATTGGCGGCTTTGGCTTTGTCGACCACCAGTTTCAGGTGGGGATTGCCTTGAATATCGCCTCCGCCATCGCGGGCAGCCACCGTGATCAACTTGGCAAGTTTGCTGAAGATCTTGCCGCGTTTGGCATCATTTGCGGCTTTCTTGTGTTTGATCCCTGCCCATTTGGAATGTCCTGCCACGTTTACTTCCCTCCTTGGAGAACTGGTTTCAATATTCCTCCTGATCACAGCGATTCATCGGGCACCTGGGCGATCTGCCTGACTATTTCCTGCTCGTCCTTCGCTTTGCGGCCTTCTTCTTTGCAGTTTTCTTCTTTGCGGCCTTCTTCTTTGCAGTTTTCTTCTTTGCGGCCTTCTTCTTTGCAGTTTTCTTCTTTGCGGCCTTCTTCTTTGCGGCCTTCTTCTTTGCAGTTTTCTTCTTTGCAGTTTTCTTCTTTGCAGTTTTCTTCTTTGCAGTTTTCTTCTTTG
>CAYRAM010000001.1:25739-263439 GCA_964422295.1 uncultured Planctomycetia bacterium
CGGTTTTCTTCTGTGCAGCCTTCTTCTGTGCAGCCTTCTTCTGTGCAGCCTTCTTCTGTGCGGCTTTCTTCTGTGCGGCTTTCTTCTGTGCGGCCAGCTTCTGTGCAGCCTTCTTTTTGGCAGCAGCTATCTTACGTGCTTCAGCGGCTGCTTTCTTTTTGGCGGCATCCGCCTTTCTCTTCGCCTCAGCAGCGGCTTTCTTTTCAGCGGCAGCAATCTTTTTCTTTTCAGCAGCGATTCTGGCAGCTTCTTTGCGAGCAGCCTCAGCAGCCTTTTTTGCGGCCAGTTTTTCCGCTTCAAGCTTTTTCTTACGCGCCAGTTCGATCGCAGGATCTGGATGGCGGAATGCCTCGTCGTGCAGTGCAAGTACGGCATGAATCAGCGGAATTTCCCCCAACTCTGAATACAAGTCCTTTTGCCTCTGGGTTGAAGTTTTTGACTCGGTAAGGAGACCTGCCCGGATAAGGCCACCTTGTGCCCAAGTTTCCAGTGGAACCACCGCATGATCCTTGATCGCAGCCAAGATCAAGAGCTTGCACAGATCAGGAACGACAGGGGATCGTTTGAAAAACTCACGAGTTTCAGGAACGGTATTTTCTCTTATAAATTCGAGACTGACTTGGTGGCGCCTCTCGAACAGCGCCCCCAGCATCTCTTTGATTTGGACGGCGAGATCGAGTGGACTCTCCGCTTTGCAAAAGTTTTCTGCCACTTCTGCTGCAGACGAGATGCGAATTTCATTCCAGTCCACAAATTGAGTTCGCAAGAGGTCCCACGACTTCAATACTTCCTTGAGAGGCATCTTTGAAGCCAGGGCTGCAAGAATCATCGTGTCGAGGACATCCAGGTCCGTAATTTCACGAAGTGCAGGACTCTGGTTGTAGGCCTCTTCGACGATGGATTGGAGTGTGGGGCGGTGGTTACCGGAACTACCTCCCTTGGCAGTCTTCTTGCTTGAAGATGCGGTCTTGGCCGACATCAAATTTCCTTCCACGACGCAGGGCATCGCCCATACGCACAGTTCAGTCATCAATCTCCGTCAGAGTACAACTCAATACTCCCCCAGGACTTCGTGGAATCCAGCGTTTCGATCCCCGAATGGGGGAACTTGGTCGGGATCACGAATCGGTCTCGGCAGGCGCATCTGTACGCACTCAAACGGATCCTGAGGGGCAAATACTGCGATATCCGCTGTATCAGGCGAGATTCTAATGGTGATGATGCCTTTGGGCAATGGACGCTGATCAATCTGCGATCTGGGAGTCCTTCGAAACATGCTTTTCGGCCCTGCTGTTTGGATCGCCCAACATCCCCCTGTGATGAGCAATGAGCTCCGCCGAGATAGAAATTGCGATCTCCTCAGGTGATTGCGATCCAATGGGGAGACCGATGGGTGAACGAACTCTTGAGAGCTCCTTGGTGGAAATGCCCGATTTGCGCAAGTGCTTCAAGATCGCCCCGGCCTTCCCTCGGCTCCCGATGAGCCCTACATACCCTGCAGGTGTTTTCAGAGCTCTAGATAGCGCGGTCTCGTCGTGTTGATGTCCTCTGGTCACGACGATGACTGCGCAATTAGAATTGATTTCCAAGCCGTCGAGGCAACTGTCAAAGGGTGCGCAGTGGACTTCCGTTGTCGAAGCAAAGTGATCAGCGGAAGCAAATTCCTCGCGGTCATCGATGATGGTGATTTTCCACTGCAGAGTATTGATCACATGCTCAAGGGACCGTGCCACATGACCGGCTCCCAGGATGACGACCCAGGGATTTCCGACAGGTTCAATGTACACTTCGAATTCTCCTCCACAGAGTAGTCCTGTTTCGGCGACAGTCGCAGCCGTGAGACGATGATTTTCCCTGCATGGTCGCCCAGTGGCCATCACCTCCATGGCGCTGCGCCATATCTCGGATTCACTGCACCCGCCGCCCACCGTACCCACGGTGCTGCCGTCCTCACGGACGAGCATTCTTGCGCCGTTTTTTCCGGGGGTGGAACCGGTGGTGGAGATGATGGTGGCCAACGCTCCTTTCCTGCCGGTTTCCAGTAACTTGATCACTTCTTGGAAAACTTCCAGCACCGAAATCACACCTCTCAAGGTAGGGGAACCAACCAATCAGGGTAGGGGAACCAACCAAGAAATTAGCAGAGGAACGCAGTACAAGCCACCTGAGCGGCCCGAATTGCCTTTCCATGATATCTTTAATTGCGGGTGTATGGCCCGTTTGATCCAGGTAGGAAAGACGGAATCCGATGCCCCGTTCAGTGTTTTCGACACGATCCAGTGAGTGGCCACTGCCTCCCGATCCTGGGGAGTCGAGGTTATTGTTGGATCTGTTCCCTGATCCCCTGATCGTTGCTCGCGGACCCTCAAGGAAACTCCTCGCTGTCAATCGCGCATTCATGGAATTGGTAGGAGTCTCAAGTTCTGCGGAGATCCGCGATTGCCCCATGACCGACTGGATCCATGAAGATGACCGCCACAGACTTCTGTCCTTGGGTGGAGACGGGGAGTCTGATCCGATTCCCGTCATGGTCCAAATCAGGGAAGGGGAGGCGTGGAGGTCCGTGGCTCTCATGGGTGGGCGCCGTCTCAGTCCCCAGGGCGATGAACGCTGGGTGTATCGGTTGAAGATTCTGGATGAGAGCGGCATCGGGCTTGAAAAGCAGATGAGAGAGCAGAGAAAGCGTGCATCGGAAGCAGTCAGGACCTCACTTAGAATCTTTCACCTGACCGAAAAAATTCGCGTTGCTCCGAGGCTTTCTGCATTATTGATCGGTGTCAAAGACGAAGCAGAGTTTTATGAACGCGCAGGACAACTGCTCAGTTCAGAGGGATTGGGTTATCAGGAGGTTTGTTTCTGGAGATTAGAGGGGGATAAAAGAAGCCTGATCTGGTCCGAAAATCCGAGCAACTGCAAGATTCAAGGTAGATCTGAAGCGATGCGTTCCTTGCCATTGGTCACAGGATCGGGACGCGTGGACAGAGTCCTCGAACTTCGTATCGATCAGAGGGAATTACAGCTGTTGAAGGAAGCGCCCCTGTTGATGGAATGGCACGAGGAGGTGCTGGGTACAATTGCAGAAGTTCTCGCTTTGACGCTGGAGAACCTGAAACTTCATGGTCAGTTGGCGCAACAGGCTCTCCTTGATCCACTGACGGGTATATCAAATCGCTTGCATCTGACTTCACAACTGGAGAAAGAAGTTCTCAGATCGCGCAGGGAGGGGCAGCCCCTGGGCCTTCTATTTACCGATCTGGATGGGTTCAAGCAGATCAATGACGTCCTTGGACACCTGGTCGGGGATCAGCTTCTCAAGGAAGTCAGCGCCTTTCTCGCTCAACAATTCCGTGAGAGTGATCATCTCTGTCGATATGGTGGGGACGAATTTGTCGTCATCATGCCAGGCTCAACTTTGGACGATGTCCGCAGGAAGGCAGAAGAGCTTCTGGAAGCGTTTCGCCGACATTCATTCATCGATGGCAGAACCCGGAAGGCAGGTAAACTCTCTCTCTCGCTTGGGATTACCCAGCTGCGTGAAGGGATGACAGGAGAGGAACTCCTCGACGAAGCTGATTCAGCGCTCTACGAAGCAAAGCGCCAGGGCAAGGACTGCTTGGTCGTAATTGAAGGGGATGGAATAGGGGGGGCGTAGCGCACGGTTATTCCTGCTGGGGAGGATGTCCACGCTCCTCGCGCTCGCGCGCTGCCGTTTCGTCCGCTTCTCTCGCCAAGCGGATCTTTTCTTCGATGTCCTGGGTTCGTTGAAAACTGTCATCAAGGATGAACCTCAATACCGGCGTTTCACGCAGGCGAACCCTGGATTTCAAGAGCGATTGGATTTTTCCCCTTGCGGCTTCCAGGCCTCGCAATGACGTGCGCTGGTCCGCTTCCGATCCGAGGATGGAAACGAATACTTTGCACTCTTTGAGGTCTTCGGTGGGTTCTGTAGCCTGGACCGAGACAAAACCGATTCGAGGATCCTTGAGTTCTCCCTGAAGAATCAGGGAGATCTCTTCTTTGATGAGGCTGGCGATACGCGCTTTTCGGATCGGTCTCATCGATTATCCTGAACTTTTTTTGGCCTCACCGAGTTTTCGCGATGTTTCAATCACCTTGTAACTCTCGATGAAATCACCGATCTTGATGTCGTTGTACCCTTTAACCACGAGGCCGCACTCAAAGCCTTCACGGACCTCCTTGGCATCATCCTTGACCCGCTTCAGTGACGCCAGTTTGCCCTCGTGGACAAGGATCCCATCGCGGACCAGGCGGATCTTGTCATCCCGGGTAACGATGCCGCTGCGAACCATGCAACCAGCGATATTGCCCAACTTGGATGATTTGAACAGATTGAGGATTTCCGCAGACCCTTGCAACTCCTCTGTGATGTCGGGGCTGAGCATTCCTTCGAGGGCCTGTCTCATATCCTCAATGATCTCATAAATCACAGTATAGGTACGGATTTCGACACCCTTTGCTTCTGCTTCAGATCTCGCCTTGTCAGAGGCTGAGACATGGAAGCCAATGACGACGGCACTGGAAGCGTCGGCGAGCAACACGTCCGATTCAGAAATTTCCCCGACACCTCCACGCAGTACCCGGATTGCAACTTCATCCGTGTGCATTCCGGAGAGTTCACTCTTGAGAACGTCCAAGGTTCCTTTGACGTCGGTTTTGATGATGACGTTGATCTCTTGAGTCTTGGCTTTGTCGATGGTGTCAAAAAGACCCTCAAGCGTGACCTTCTGGCGCTCCGCACGATCTGCCTTGGCTTTCGCTTCTTGGCGCTCTTCAGCGATCTGCCGCGCTTTGGAGGCGGAGTCGAGAGCGTACAGTTTGTCACCCGCTTCTGGGAGATCATTGAGACCGGTGATTTCGACAGGAGTTGCCGGTGGCGCTTCCTCCAGATCTTCTCCACTGGTCGACCGAAGGGTTCGAATTTTGCCGTGGGCTGGCCCACAGACCACAGTATCGCCTTTACGCAGAGTGCCATCCTGAACCAGGACACTGATGACGTTGCCCTGGCCCGTGGAGGCGCGGGAATCAAGAACCGTCCCGATCGCCAACTTGTCCGGGTTGGCTTTCAACTCGAGAATTTCAGATTCCAGCGACAGGTGCTCCAGCAGGCCGTCGACACCTTCACCGGAAATGGCGGAAACCGGAATCATCTCTGTTTCTCCACCCCAGTCACTGGGTGTGAGTTGTAGTTCCGCCAATTTGGCTTTGACCATGTCCACATTGGCACCAGGACGATCCATTTTGTTGATCGCCACGACGATCGGGACCCCTGCTGCACGTGCATGTTCGATGGCTTCTTCGGTTTGAGGCATGGGACCATCATCTGCAGCCACGACGAGAACCACTACGTCTGTGACGTTGGCGCCGCGTGCCCTCATGCTGGTGAACGCACGGTGCCCTGGCGTATCGATAAAGACCACGTGAGCATTGTCTTTATCAACCCTGTAAGCACTCAAGTGTTGAGTGATCCCACCCGATTCGGACTTGGTGATCGTGCTCTCGCGGATCTTGTCGAGGAGGGTCGTTTTTCCATGGTCGACATGGCCCATCATCGTCACCACGGGTGCCCGGAGGATGAGATCGGTCTCTTCATCCTCGAAACTCTCAATTTCATCGAGGGTGGTTTCAAATGCTTTCGGCTCTTCGAGGATGATTTCGCAATTGATCTCAACAGAGAGAGTATCGACGATTTCTTGGGAGAGAGGAGAATTGACATTTGCCAACATGCCATGGTTCATCAATTTTTTAAGGAGAGCTGTTTGTTTGACTCCGAGGGCCAAGCTCAAGTCTTTGATGGTTGCCGGTTCCTCCAGGGTGATCTGATCTGGCAGATCTTCGGGAATCAGATCCTGTTGCAGTCTCCGGCGAGTGAAATCGGATTCCTGATTGCGCGGTCGATTTTGTTGGCGACCCCGTCCCTTGTTTCCATGGGCACCTTTGCCTGGTCCGCCTGTTCTTTTTGCTCCCGGGGGGCCGGCATCGGCACCCGGGAATATCATCACCTTTTTGGCACCATGTGCGGAGGAAGGTGCCGCAGGTCGTCCGGTTCCGGCAGTGCGACCTGTTTTGCCTGCTCCTCTGCCTCCACCCGGTGCGCCACCCGGGCGTTGTTGACGTCTAGGCCCAGTCGTGGATGATCTCCCGGCCGGTGGACGAGTAGGGGCCTTTGAACGGATGATGAGAGGGCGCCCCTTGCTTTTGCGGGGGGTCGGAGCTTTGGGGTCCAATGGGCGCGCCACGGGAGCCACGGGCTTGGCGGCGGAATCACCTCCGAAGCCAGGGGCCATGACAATCTTCTTCTGCGGAGGTTTGTCTTGGGGCGCCTCTTGAATTTTATCCGTTGTTGCAGGCTCCACCTCGGAAGCATCTTCACTGGTCTCTTCACTCGCCACAGCGGTTTCCGGTGAATCCGATTCCACCGATTCAGCGGCAATCGCTACTTCTTCAACTTCCGTGACAGGATCCGCCTCGATGGCATCTCCGGGAGAATCGTCAGCAGCGACGTGAATCGCTTCCTCTGCCTCGACTTCGGCGGTGACAGGCTCTGCGGACTCAGCTTCGGTTTCTTCGATGTCGGAATCAGGGCTCTGCTCGGGAAGGGCTTCCATCTCTTCCTGCCCGATTACCGGCTCGGGTTCAACTGCTGCGACCGTCTCCTCGGGTACCGCATCTGCAGAATCCTCTGCTACTGCTACGGGGGACTCTTCGACTTCTGCAACTTCCGGTTCTGGTTCTGGTTCGGGATCCTCCTCAAGGAAAATCCTGACGGTCATGGCATCGTTTTCGCTGATGGAGGACATGTGATTCTTCACACGGATTCCTCGACCCTCGAGGAATTCCATGATGTCCTTGCTCTTGATGCCAAGTTCCTTGGCCAGTGCGTGTATTCTCACGCCCAAGTCAGTAGCCTCCCGATTCTGAAGATCGGGTTTCCCCGATCCAGTGACTTCAATTTGCGCCCTATTCCTCTTCGGAGTCGACGCTTTCCATGATCTCCTGAATTTTTTCGATGATCAGTTTTGCAGACAGTTCGTCCAAGCCTTCGATCGCTGAAAGGCCCTCCACGCCAGCCTCCAACAGAGCCTCGGTGGAATCGATTTGGGCTTCGATCAGGCGGTCTGCAATCTCTTCATTGACACCGGGAAGATCTTCAAGACCCATGACCACGGCGCCCTCTTCGTACTCTTCGACGTCTTCCGTTTCGCCAGAGAGCTCAACTTCTTCCTTCTGTTGCTCGAAAAGTTGGTCGAGTGGGTTTTCTGAAACTGTTCTCCCCGACTCAGCCCCTGCGACTTTTGCTAGGCGATCTCCGAACATGTCATCGGCTCTCTGCTCCAGGCCCTGATCTCGCAATGATTGCAATTCTTCGGTAGTGATCGGACAGATGTTGAGCTCCCAGCCAGTCAATTTTGAAGCCAAGCGAACGTTTTGTCCACGGCGGCCAATGGCGAGTGACTGCTGGTCTTCGGTGACGTAGACATTCGCTGTCATCTCCTCATAGTCGAGTTCCAAGGAAGCGATTTCAGCGGGTTTCAATGCTTCAGGGATGAGGACATCGACCGATTCATTCCAACGAACCACATCGATTTTTTCTCCACTCAACTCGTCGGTGACATTGCGGATCCTGGATCCTTTGACCCCGATACACGCTCCGACGCAATCGACATTACTGTCGAGTGTGGCGACGGCAATCTTCGTACGATTGCCAGCCTCACGTGCGACCGCCTTGATCTCGACGACAAAATCTGAAACTTCAGGGATTTCCTGCTCAAAGAGTCGACGAACGAGGGCTTGATCCCCGCGACTGACGAGCAACTGAACTCGAGTAGATTGAAGATTTACCTCTTTAAGGACGACCTTGATACGATCACCCTCATTCCAATTTTCAAGGCTTGATTGTTCACTTCTGGGCATGAAACCTTCAGCGCGATTACCGAGGGTGATGACGAGCCCGCCCCCTTTGCGGCTGGCGACTGTTCCATTGAAGACTTCTCCGACCCGATCCACGTATTCGCGGTAGATGACTTCCCGTTCCGCTTCGCGAATCTTTTGGAAGAGGACCTGTTTGCCAGTTCCTGCGGCGATTCTTCCGAGCGCTTCCCGGGGATCGAAATTCTCACCGTCACGGTGTGCCCGGATTTCACCGGACTCCCGATCGATGATGACTTCGATTCCTTCTTCCTGATCAAATCTCTTTTGGGCAGCCGAGACGAGAGCCATCTCGATTCCCGTAAAGATTACTTCCTTGTCGACTTGTCGATCACGGTGAATCGTGTCGACAAAGCGCAGGATCTCTTCGCTCAATGTCGTCTCCCATTCTCGCAGGAAGTGCGATCTGCATCCCTGCATCCATGCATCTATGCATCCTGCGCATTGTCGCAAGATATTCTCTTCATTTCGTAGCGGTGAAGGCAGTCCAGACCACTTCTCACCGCTGTAACACAGCTCCGAAGCACCAACCTGTCGGGGAGGGGGATCGCAGGAACCTCATCGGCGTGATGATCGCCAACAAGCGTTCGTGAAGACTTATCGTCTTCCCGATCCCCGTCCGGCCAGGAAAGGCCGTATGAACCGGGACTCACCCGGTCATGAACCGTTGGACCCACGGTTCCGGAGACGTCATCATCTCGTCATGATCAAATCTCGCCATGATCAAGGTTCGAAAGGGGCGACCAGAAGTCGCGTTCCCCGAACCACAAACCCGTTCGATCGGATCGCATCGATTGGATCCAAGAACCCTGATGAACAGGGGATCGGAGGATGGGATCCACGCGACCTTCGAAACGGACGAAGTGACAACTTTCTGCAGCCTCACAGCCACAGAAAGAGAATCGTAGGACAGGAGTCCAAGGCTGTCAATGAAACCGGCCCTCCTGTTCGCGCTTGAAGAACGGCTCTAAGTGCAGTCAGGAGAAGTCTTTGGAAGTGGCCATACTGCTGTTTGTAAAATTACCGGTCCCTGGGAGGGTGAAATCGCGACTTGCTGCAGCACTGGGGGCTCCGAGAGCATCCCGATTGGCCTCTGCATTGTTGGTCGATCGACTGGTTCAGATCGAAGAACAATTTCTTGACGGTGGTCTCTGCAGGATCCTCTGCGGGGATCAGGCAGGGGCGGAGCGTTTTGACCCTTATCTTCAGATTGCGTCCCACATCCACTTGAAGGCGAACCGTATCAAAATGAAACACCTTGCCAAGAATCGGGCGATCTGGCATTACCGGAATCAAGGTCCGGGACTTCTGGGGGATCGGATCGAGAGGATCGCCAAAGAGTTTCAGTCCTTCGGCAGGATCGTTCTTGGCACCGATATCCTCGGCCAGGATCCCCGTGTGATCCAATTGGCGATCGATACGGTCAAATCGGGAGCCGCGGTGATCGAGCCCGCAGACGATGGGGGATTCAATTTGCTGGGATTGCCGGCTGGGGAGCCTGCGACAGGGTGGGACACCCTGAAGGTGGGATTTCAGGGGGATGATTTGCCGTGGCGCAGATTGGCCTCCGCGATCGACACCGCAGGGTGGCGATTACGGATCCTCGACCAGACCCCTGATATCGATGACGTTGCCGACCTTGAGTCGCAGATTCGCCGGGGGATGGGGGATCCCTCCTTTCTGCCGGAGAACGCACAAATCCTTGGAGAAGTGGCAAAACTCCCGAAAGATGTCTGGAGAGATGGGATTGAAATGCCGATATTGAAGGCACGGAAGCCTGTGCCCGAGGCCCAGCCCGACAAGGAGTGACAAAGAACCATGTTGTGTGAGAAGTGCCAGCAAAACGAGGTCACAGTTCACCTTACTGACATCGTCAACAACACCAAGAAGGAGTATCACCTCTGTCGTGATTGCGCCCAGTCCCATGGAGTGTCGATCAAGGCCACCCTCGAAAATTTCAAAAACTTGACGATTCCGGAATTTTATTCGCCACCGGAAAGCACGGGTTCGGAAACTACTGAGCAATCTGCGCCCCTCGATTGCCCCGATTGTGGAATGAGTTACTCACGATTTCGCAAAGAGGGGAAATTCGGCTGTGCCATGGATTACGATCTGTTCAGTGAATCTCTCGACGACCTTTTTGGCAAGATCCAACCATCGACCCAACACAAAGGAAGGGTTCCCGCTCGATTCCATGGTGCGGTGGCCCACTCCCTTGAAGTTGAGAAATTACGACAAGAGATGGAGCAGGCCGCGATCGACGAAGACTACGAAAAGGCTGCAGCGATCAAGAGCCAGCTAAAGTCACTGGAGCAGGGATCATGATCTTTGAAAGATTCGGTAGTGATGTAGGAGAATGGCTGCAGGGTACCGGTCCCGATGCTGACTTGGTGATCTCCAGTCGAGTGCGATTGGCACGCAATCTGGCGAATTCGCCATTCACTTCTGTGGCCAATCTTGACCAGGCGAAGAATGTGGCCGATCGCATTGAAATCGCCCTCGATCGTCTGGGCAGCGGGCTTCCTATGCAAATCCAGCAATTGGAAGATAAGAGCGTTGTCGAGCGCCAAGTCTTGGTCGAAAGACACCTCGTCAGCCATGAGCTGGCCACAGGTGAGGGACCTCGCCTTGTCGGGTTTGATGAATCCGAGTCTTTTTCCGTGATGGGAAATGAGGAGGATCACCTGCGTTTGCAAGTGATGAAGTCAGGAAGCCAACTGAAACAGGCTTGGGATCAGATGTGTCCTCTTGAAAGCGCTCTCGAGGAGGAGTTGCAGTTTGCCTTTCACAACAAGTATGGATACCTGACCGCATGCCCGACGAATGTTGGAACAGGACTGAGGGCGTCTGTCATGCTGCACCTTCCAGCCTTGGTGATCACGGGACAGATTGAGCAAGTCACCAGTGCTGCCACCAAGATTCATCTGGCGGTTCGGGGTCTCTTTGGAGAAGGAACCGATGCACAGGGAGATTTTTTCCAGATTTCAAACCAGCGAACACTGGGCCTGACTGAGGAAGAAATCCTGGAAAACATAGCTTCCGTCCTGCCCCGAATTATTGAGTATGAGCGCAAACTTCGTGAGGAGTTGCTCGATAGGCGACGGGAACGAATTGAGGACCGGATTGGCAGGGCTTACGGGATCCTTTCCCATGCCCATGTGATTACGAGCAAAGAAGCACTGGAACATCTGTCACTGGTTCGATTGGGTGTGACGATGGGCATCCTTGAATCGGTCAATATGTCCCAGGTCAATCGGATGTTTTTGCGTAGTCAGCCAGGGCACCTGCAATGCCTGCAGGGAGAACCATTGTCGACCGAGGATCGAGACCGCCGCAGAGCAGGTCTTTTGCGTGATATCCTCAGCGATTCTGCAGGAGGTGGAATCTCGGCATCTTGACAAATTTGTCGATTCTTCGGGTATCATGGGTGCAGATAGATTTTTTCAGGGATCTGTTAGTTTCCTGATTCGGTCAGTCTGGGGAACTGTTTTCCCCATGGGCTCGTCCTCTTAGGTGAGGAAACCGTGGTCTTGGGCCAAGCTTGACCAGGAAATGGTTGAGCAGGCTCAGTGGTAAGGAATTCGCTGCAGTGCGCACTGCTTTCCAATGAGCGCAGGGCAGGCCGATGCGAAGGCAGATCGACTGAGACTTGAGGAATTGCTAACAAGGGGAATTGAGAGAGTACGGGATGGGAAACGGTGGGATTTTTCCCAACCATACCGTGACGGTGAGGAAAGAAAGATGTTTGACCGATTTACTGATCGCGCACGCAAGGTGATGGCTCTCGCTCGCAAGGAAGCGCAGCGCTTCAGCCACGATTTCATCGGCACCGAGCACATTCTGCTGGGGCTGGTGCAAGAAGGTAGCGGAGTGGCCGCAAATGTGCTCAAGAATCTGGACGTAGATTCCGGCAAGATTCGCGCGGAAATTGAACGCCAAGTGCAGAGTGGCCATGCGATGGTCCAGATGGGTCAGTTGCCTTTTACGCCCAGAGCGAAACGGGTATTGGAACTGTGCCAAGAAGCTGCCAAGGAGCTGCGGCATAATTACATCGGAACTGAACACTTGCTTCTCGGATTGATTCGCGAAGAGCAAGGTGTTGCAGCGACAGTACTCAAAGATTTGGGACTGGTACTGGAAGATGTGCGAGCCGAGGTTTTGGAAATCCTTGGAGCGGATGTTAACGAATCCGAGTTGGAAGAAATCGAACCCGATGCAAAGCCGTTGGGCCAGAAATCACGCAATTCCAAGACACCGGCACTCGATTCTTTTGGTCGTGATTTAACTGAAATGGCACGCTCCGCATCTCTCGATCCGGTGATCGGTCGTGAGGATGAAATCGAGAGAGTGATGCAGGTTCTTGCGCGGCGCACCAAGAACAATCCTGTTCTTCTTGGAGAGCCCGGAGTTGGCAAGAGTGCCATCGTTGAGGGACTCGCCCAGGAGATCGTTTCCGGTGATGTCCCTGAGATTCTGAGGAGTCGGCGAATTGTCGTCCTTGATCTTGCGCTGATGGTCGCCGGGACCAAGTACCGGGGGCAGTTTGAAGAGCGCATCAAGGCGGTCATGACGGAAGTAAGCAGGGTCAAGAATGTGATCCTCTTCATCGACGAACTGCACACATTGGTGGGAGCGGGTGGAGCAGAGGGAGCGATCGATGCTTCAAACGTTCTCAAGCCGGCTCTTTCAAGGGGAGAAATCCAATGTATCGGCGCGACGACCCTGGACGAATACAGGAAGCATGTCGAGAAAGACGGCGCGCTGGAACGGAGATTCCAGAGCATAATCGTCAATCCGCCCACTCGTGACCAATCGGTGGAGATCCTCAGGGGATTGCGTGAAAAATATGAGGCTCACCATCGGGTCGAATATACCGAAGATGCCCTTGTGTCAGCGGTGGACATGGCGGTGAGATACATCAATGGGCGCTTCTTGCCAGACAAGGCCATTGACGTCATCGATGAAGCCGGTTCACGGGTTCGACTGAAGCAGTCGACTCGCCCTCCCGATTTGAAAGAGTTGGATGAGGAAATTTCCGAATTGGACAAGGAGAAAGAAGCTGCTGTAGCCCAGCAAGACTTCGAACGCGCTGCAAATCTCCGTGACAAAGCGAGTCGATTGAAGAAGCAACGCGAAGAAGAATTAAAGACATGGAAGCAAAAAGCGGATGAGACCAGCGGGGTCGTCGATGAAGACATCATCGCCGACACCGTTGCCAAGATGACCGGGATTCCATTAACTCGCATCGACAGCGGTGAGGCTTCCCGTCTTCTCAAAATGGAAGACGAATTGCACGAATCGGTGGTCTCCCAAAATCTAGCCATCGAAAGGATCAGCCGTGCGGTTCGCCGCAGTCGCAGCGGCCTGAAGGATCCCCGGCGACCAGTGGGATCATTCCTGTTTCTGGGGCCCACCGGTGTGGGTAAAACCCTTCTCGCCAAAAGTCTGGCGAAGTTTTTGTTCGGTGAAGAAGACGCCCTGATCCAGGTCGATATGTCCGAGTTCATGGAGAAGCACAATGTTTCCCGGCTCGTTGGAGCACCTCCCGGATACGTGGGTTACGAAGAGGGGGGGCAACTGACGGAAAAGATCCGCCGAAGACCCTACTCTGTGGTCCTCTTGGATGAGGTTGAGAAAGCTCACTCGGATGTGTTCAACATGTTGCTCCAGGTGATGGAGGAGGGGCACGTGACCGATTCATTCGGGCGCGTGATCGATTTCCGTAATGTGGTGTTGATCATGACATCAAACATTGGGGCTGAGTTGATCAAGAACCAAAGCTCTCTCGGATTCAGAAATACAGAGGGTGGCCGTGATACCGAGCAAATGAGCAAAGAAGTCATGGTTGAGGTCGAAAAGTTTTTCCGTCCGGAATTTCTCAACCGCCTCGATGACACGATTTTCTTTGAGCCTTTGACTCGTGAAGACCTTGACGAGATTATCAACATCGAAATGAAGCAGGTGTTGGAGCGACTCAGGGAACAAGGTCTCGACCTGGTGCTTTCTGCGGAAGCTAAAGATTTCTTAATCGATGAGGGTTACAACCCTGATTTCGGTGCACGACCGCTGCGTCGCTCGATTCAGAAGTTTGTCGAAGATCCCCTCTCTGAAGAGTTGTTGCGTGGTAATTTCGAGCAGGGCACCATTCTTGAGGCGGAAGTCATCGACAAAGCGCTGCGATTCAAGGTGACTCCATCGGATACACCGCGCGAAGCGGATGCTCCTACCGCTGCTCAATAGGCAGGGTTTGGTTCATCCTTTGCTGAAGTGCGTGTGACTTGAATCATAGTTTTGTTCGTCAGCGACATGCCAGTCCTGACCGATCAAGCCAGCGAGATACATTGAGCCTGTGGCCGCAATCGGTTCTCCGATTGCGGCTTTTTTCTTCAGCCATTGGCTGGCGAACTCTGGTGAGTCGGCGACGCAGGGTAATCTCTCGAAGATCGGTTCCAAAGCTCGAGCGAGATCCCTGGCTGTCATTCCCCTGGGCGTTGGAATTGACACAGTACAGATGTGAGGTTGGGGGGCGAGGGTCCCCAATGCTGAGAGGGTTTCTCCGGGGTTTTTGTCATCGAGCATCCCGAGCAAGATTGCACCGCATCGATTTGCACCTCTGTACCTCGAAAATTCGTCGACGAACGCGCGGATCGAAGCGGGGGTGTGTGCACCGTCGAGGAGCAGTTGAGGTGGTCCTGGCAAGAGTTCGAGTCGACCAGGCAATCGCACTCGAAGCGCAGCAGATTCAACTTCCGCCCTACTCCAGCATTCAAAATCTGGAACACTTTCAAGGGTACAAAGCGCAGTGGAAGCGTTGAGAGCTTGTGAAGGGGGGATTCCTCGGGGGAGTCTCTCATCAACAGTTGCAACGATGGGGATCGCACCCAGAGAAGTGGCAACCTGTATCGATATCGCTTGTGAATCACCGGTTGAAATAACAAATGGTTTTCCATTGCGAGCAATGCGTGCCTTTTCTGCGGCGATTTCTTCTACGGTGTTTCCGAGGAGTGTGGTGTGCTCGAGATCAACTGTTGTCAATACTCCGGTGTCATGGGGGATCGCAGTCGTTGAATCGAGAGGCCCTCCAAGCCCGACCTCGAGGAGCATCGTAGGAATGTTTTCAGTGATTGCTACACTGACAAAGAGGGCGGTCCACAAGTCAAAAAAGGTGGGCGTCGGATCCCCAGCCTTCGCACCTTCATCGAGAGCGGGATACAATTTCTGTAGCTCTTCCAGAAGACGTGGGAAGGGCACGGATTTTCCGTCGATTCGGATCCGTTCTTCCAACGAGATGAGGTGAGGAGAAGTTGTTGCTGCGCATCTCTCGCCACGGAGGGCCAAAAGAGCTTCCATCCACAGAACCGTGGAACCCTTGCCTTTCGATCCTGCCACCTGGATGACTCGTAGGTTTGAAGTGTCCAGATTTGCACGATCCAAGAGCTTCCGGCAGCGCAGAGGGCCCCATTCCCTTCTTTCAGCCCCGAGAGGGGCTTGGGTTTCCCAATTGGTAAAGGAGGCGAGCCAGGTGTGGAGCTGATCGACATCCGTGGGTGGAGGAGGAATGGGGACCATGCTGTGGATACCACCCTTCTGGTGACACTTCTTTGAAGAAGATTGACCTCTGCAGAACGATGACACAGCATCGGTCACGAGCGAAGCACTCATGTGCAAGAGACTGGAGATGGTATTGCTTACTTTGAAGTCCTTAATGGTATGGGTCCTGGGGGAGTGATGAAGCCAATCATTGGATTCAACGTCGATGTGGCAATCGAGGATGCAGGCCCCACAGTCACCCGAATGAACATTCGTTACACCGATCTCATCCTTCAGCACGGTGGAATTCCTGTGATATTCCCACCTGGAGTGAGTCCTGAAGATGTTGAAGGAATGGTCGATGGCTTTCTGTTGATCGGGGGTGACGATTACCGCTGTGGAATTCCTGAAGGTGAATCTGATCCTGAACGATTTGTCGAAGTGCTGCCGCGCAGGGAATCTGCGGATCTGGAGTGGGCCCGTTGGCTTGTCAATTCCGATTTGCCGGTTCTCGGAATCTGCGGCGGACTTCAGATTCTGTGTCTGGCTGCGGGGGGATCAATTTATGGAGATTTGGAATCCGAGACAGGGACAGAGATCAAACATCGGGTCATCGAGAAGGGAATCCTTCCTGTTCATGCCATCGATTGGCAAGGAGAATTGAGTGGTTGCCCCGATTCTGGATCCTTTGAGGTCAATTCAAGCCATCATCAATCGGTCAAGGATCTGCCCCAAGGCTGGAGACTCTTGGGGGTGACAGAAGATGGAATCGTTGAGGCCTGTTGTGATGCCGAAGGCAGGTGTGTCGGGGTCCAATGGCACCCCGAGTTGATTCCTGATGAACCCTTGAGTCAATCCATCGTCCGCAGACTGATTGCCAAAGCGAGCGTTAGGCAGGGGGAACGGTTTGCCTAGAATCCTGGTTTGCGCTGGCGAACCTTCCGGTGATCTACATGGAGCACGATTGGTCAGGGAGTGCCTGTCACTCTGTCCCCAATTAGAGGTGGATGCCATCGGGGGACAACACTTGGCCCGCTCTGGAGCACGATTGAGAGCGGATCGAACCGACAAAGCGGTGATGGGTTGGATTCCTGTCCTGTCACAATTGGGGTCGATCATCGATCACTCAGCAAGTTTTGTCGAAGAACTGATCGATGATCCACCGGATCACTTGGTTGTGATTGATTATCCGGGACTGCATTGCAACTTGGCAGCGATTGCCAGGAGATTGGGAATCCCGGTCACGTACTACATCTGCCCACAGGTTTGGGCATGGGCACCCTGGAGAGTGCACAGAATCGTGCGCTGCGCAGATCAATTATTGGTCGTGATTCCCTTTGAAGAACAGTTGTACTCCCAATATCACTCCAATGTGATCCATGTCGGCAACCCTGTTTTCGATCACCTCTCCGACTCCGAACCACCGCCAGAAATCCCGGATGCATCGGGAAACCCAATATTGGCCCTGCTACCAGGGAGTCGCCGTCAAGAATTGCTCAACGGTCTTCCTGCATTGGTCGGTGCTGCCAATGAGTTGAGAAAAGATCACCCCGATCTTGAAGTTTGGATTTCATGTCAACGGGAGGAATTGTTTCCCATCGTGAAGGGAATTGTGGGAGAGGAGGAGAACTTCCACATTCATCGGGGAGATGCTCGCGCCCTGCAATCGCGAGCGAGATTGGCAATCGTCTGTTCTGGCACTGCGACATTGGAAACCGCATGGCACGGGGTGCCGATGGTCGTCGCTTATCCAGCCAATGACTTGCAGAGATCGCTTTACGGTTTGTTGGGGGTCTCGCCTTTCTTTTCACTGGTCAATTTGTTCGCCGGAGAAGCATTGGTTCCCGAGAAATTGATCGAACCGGGTGATGGCCCTGCTGTCGCCAGATTGGCAAGGCCACTGCTCGACGATGCGGTTGCTGCAAGGCAGGTTGATCATCTGCGGCGTTTGAAGCAGGACAGATTCCACCCCGGAGCCAGTGAACGGGCAGCGCGATCTGTTTTGGCGAAGACTCCCGGGAGTGGTGTTGCGCTGATCTGACGTGCTTCACCTGTTATGATCTCGACATGGTTTATTTTGGTCCAAAAAATTACCGTCCGGAGAGGGTAGGCCCCTCGAATCGGGAGCGATTTCGAATCATCGGATTGCTCGCCCTGTTGATAGTGCTGGTTGTGACCGTCTGGAGTTCCAGGGTGGCCGAAGATCCACCCGCAACAGAGATCTCTTGGATGCAGCCTGGCGAATCGGTGGAGGGTAGCGATTCCCCGACTGGCGAAGCGTCCGTTGATTCATCTTCAGCCGAGGGGGAAGTTCCGGAGCCGGTTTCACTTCCCCACCCTGAAGAAGGTCCGCCGGCTGCACCGTTTGTGGATGACCCTGAGATTTTGGCTGCGGTCAGGGATCAGGAGGCTGTAGTGGAAGGCCCCAGTGAGTTGGCGGGTCTTCACTACTTGCTCCATCGCTGGCGCAGTGAATGGCAGCCGGATGAGGTCACGGAACCACCGACGGTCCCCGAATTGGCAAATCTTGCCACCGAGCTTCGTGGTCGCAGGTACAACTTCGTCATCTCCCTGATCGAAAATCCGCGTCTCAGGGAATTGGAGGAGAACTCTTCGGGACTCACTTCAGTGTGGGAGGCTTTTGGTTCTGATCGCTCCAGTCGATTGCATCGGATCAATTTCATTCACAAACCCAAGAATCTTCCCAGGGGTACCGAAGTTGTGGTCACGGGGGATTTCTTGCGACTGTACCGCTATACAACTTTGTCGGGGATGGAAGGAATGGTGCCCGAGTGGGTGTGTGGTCAGTTGGAACCGTATCAAAGTCCCTTTGCGAATCGTTCTAAATGGACGCAAAATTTGTTTTGGGTTTTGACCGGTATGTCTGTGATCACTTTGGCGATAGGAGTCTACTTCTATTCTCGATCCTTCTCGGTTAATGGATCGAGAAAGAAAGCTCGCTGATGCCCGATTCTCCAATTTCCTTCTATCCGAGCGCCGGGCGTAGCGTGATTCACTTCGGCTCGCCAGAGTCTTCCAAGGATTTGGTCGGCCTGGGGGATCATAGCCATGTGCTTGTATTCCGGGATGACCAGGTCGATCTGTTGTGGACGGAATCCATCCGAAGTATTTGTGATCACGTCGGGATTCCAACGACGGAAGTCTCCTTGCCCGCTGGGGAATCATTGAAGCAACCGAATCAGTGGGACTCCATTCTGGATCACATGTCTGCAGTGGATCTCGACAGGTTTGGCTGTGTGATTGCAGCTGGGGGTGGAAGTCTGGGGGATGCTGTGGGATTTGCGGCATCGATTTGGAACAGGGGGGTCAATTGGATCGCCCTGCCGACCACTCTTTTGGCGATGGTCGATGCGCACGTGGGTGGGAAAACGGCGGTCCATCATGGAGGAGTAAAGAACAGGATAGGGACGATCCATCTGCCAAAACAGGTCTGGGTGAATCCGATGATTCTTGAGACCCTTCCGCGAGCAGGACTGCGTGACGGTTGGTCAGAACTGATAAAAGCTGCTTGGATCGGTTCAACAAACCTTCTCGATACTCTTGAGTCGGGGATTCCTGAAAGCCTGATCCCGTCTGAGGAAGTGCTCCGACAAGCAATCGCCGTCAAGGTCGATGTGGTCAATCGAGATCTTCATGAAGGGGGATTGCGCCGGATTCTCAATTTTGGCCACACCCTTGGACACGCACTTGAAATGGAATTGGATCAGGGCAAACCCCGATGGACCCATGGCGAAGCGGTCGCGATGGGGATGGTTTTTGCCTGTCATGTGGGGAACGCATGTGGTGTTTCTGAAGAAAATTGGACGGATCGTTTGGCAAACCTTCTCACCAGGGTGGGGCTTCCGCTTCGACCCGCAGAACTGCCGTCTTCGGAGCGAATTGTCGATCGAATTATGAGAGACAAAAAAGTTCATGCAGGAAAGGTCTCTTGGGTATTGCCGGAGAGTCCGGGCAGGATGGTGATCCGCGAATTCGAACGGGGTGAAATCGGGAGACTCCTGGATTCCTGGGTAGCGGCGGAATGAAGTCCGAGAACCCAAGCCCCGATGCGATTCGGGAGGGGCTTCCCGGACGGAGGATGGATCGCGAAATCCTGCGCTTGGCAATTCCTGCAATCTTGCAATACTTGCTGCATACTCTTCAATTTTTGATCGACACACGGATGGTTTCCGATGCATCCGGAGGTGGGGACGAAAGTCTTGCGTCCCTCAATCTGGTTTCACCACTGTGCTGGTCATTGACGACGATTTTTACCGTGACCGCCATCGGTGCAGGGGCTGTAGTCGCCCGAAGGACCGGAGAAGGTGCTTCCCTGCGATCCAGCCAGGCGCTTTGGACTTCTTTGGGTCTGGCAGCGATTCTCGGTTTGCTGGTTACTGTCATATGCGTCGTCGGCAGGGATGCGGGTATGGCGTTTCTTGGACAGGAGTTGTTCGAGCAGGATCCGCAAGCCAAAGCAAGGATCTTGGAGGAAGCGGGAGGCTACCTGCTGTGGTTTTTGCTGTTGTTTCCTTTGCGTGCCATCGTGGTCACACTGGAGTCGACGGTTCGGGGGGCCGGGGAATCCTTATTGCCGGTAGTGGGCGGTGTGGTTGCCAACCTCGTCAACATCCTTGGGAATGCGGTTCTTCTTTATGGTCTCTGGGGATTTCCCAAGATGGGGTTGGAAGGGGTGGGGCTGGCAACCGGCCTGGCACCTCTTGTGGAGATTGTCCTGATCCTCGGTGTCCTCTTCCTCAGCCGCAAGCGTCGAATTTCCCTGCGTTTACCTGGAGCATTGCGATTTAACGGTGGTGAAGCAAAACAGATCATCCACTTGAGCATTCCTGCCTTGGGAGCAGCAGTTCTGTTTCACTCCGGATTTGTGGTTTACCAGTTTGCCATATTCAAACTGGACGCCCTGTCGATGGCGGCTCATCGGGCAGCAATTGCGATCCAGTCCCTCGCTTTTCTCCCTGCTCATGGATTTCAAGCTGCTGCTGCGAGTGTGGCGGGCCGGTTGTTGGGAGCGGGGCAAGTGGATGCCGCAATGAGGAGTGCAAAGCGCAGTTGCATACTCGCGGTGATATCCATCATTCCGGTTGTTTTTCTGCTCTTCACATTGCCTCTGAATATGGTGAGTTTCTTTGAGTTGAGAGAACCCACAGCCCAATTGGCCGCATTGTGTCTCATGATCGGGGCCTGCGAAGTTCCATTTCTGATGGTGACTGAAACTCTCACAGGAAGTTTGAGAGGGGCAGGTGCAAATATTCCCGTCATGTGGATCACTGCGGTGGGCTCATGGTGCTTTAGAGTGCCCTTCGCCTGGATTCTCGCTTATGGATGGCTGGGATTTCCGGCGATGGGATTACAGGGAGTCTGGGTGGCAACGGTTCTCGATTGGCTGATACGCTCGATCCTGTGTGTGAGGGTGATCAAGCAGAAGCGCTGGTTGGAAGTAAAAGTTTGATGCACATCAATCACCGCTGATTGAAACCGCTGCGCAAAAAAAAAGCGTGTGGGCTTTTGCCCACACGCTTTTTTTATCGAATCAACAAAGGATCACGGGCACGCCGGGAAACTGACGCAATCGAGTGCGTCTGCAGTCGGATCCCCGCCGCAAGTGGTTGGATCTGGAATCGGAGCTCCTCCACTAAAGAGGAAGGAGAGCAAGTAAACCCCGTCAGCCACATTGGCGGAACCGTCGTCGTTTGTGTCGACAGCATCCACGCAGCCTACCGGAATCCCGTTGAAGAGGTAATTCAATCCTGTTACCGCATCCGCGATATTGATGCCGTTGTCCGCATTGATATCACCGCGAACAAAAACGGGTCCCCCTGCAGTCAAGGTCAGGACGCCATGATCGAAGGTGGGGGGCATCGGAACGGAATTGACGACGATCAGGTTATCGACGGGCAAGGATCCGGAGGCGATGATGCCATTCTCGAAGACGACATCGGTGACGACCGGTTCGGTCAATCCCACGAAGGAACCGGCCACGGTCTCGAAGAAGATTTCCACCAATCCGGATTCGCTTTCAAGGGTGATGGAATTGGTTCCGAGGAAACTGACGACGCAACCCAAGGTGATCACTCCGTCACCCAATTGACCGTCGAAGAAGTCAACCGGGGTACCTATCACACCGGAATCTATTCCCACGCTTACCAAAAGGGTGTTGTCGAAGGTGAGAGCGAGGGAATAGCCGGAAACAGAGTTGGGGTAACCGGTGTTGCCGGATGACTCTATTCCCGTAACCACCATGCTGACATCGCCCGCTCCGGATCCGGGGTCGTATGTCCCGGAGTTATCGTTTGCAATCACCGTGAATCCAAGAGGAGGCGGTGCAAGCACAGTCACGGTGCACTCGAGAACTCCCGAAGAGACTCCCGAAGAGAAGCCCTCGATGTTGTAGGTGTGAGCACCCAGGCTTACACCGGGATCGTCGTACATCATCATCCCGCCACCGATGACTCCGATCTCGGTGCCATCCCGGGTCACGCTGATCGAGTCATACATCATTCCATTGATCCACGAGAGAGAGACATCCTGGAAATCCGGATCGGGCTGAGAACAGACAAAACTGCTCTGGCCCACCGGTGTGATGGTGCTGTCACAAGGAACCGCCGCAGTATTGGTCGTCCCCTGAATCGCTTGCACGGTGTAGGTCGAAGTCCCGAAGACTGCAGTTCCATCGGTGTAACTGGTCGATGTTCCGCTGAGGCTTGAGAGGAGAACTCCATCCCGGAGCACATCGATGCTGTCGTAAGTATCGCCGTTGGTCCAGCTCAGGTTCACCAGTGGATTGACCATCGATCCTGAATCACACGTCAGGTTTTGAACCGACGGGATGAAGTTGCCAGATGGTGCGGATGCGGTGAAGTCGAGGGAATTCGGATCGCCGGAGTTACCCGGCTTGAAGAGTCCAAGGGTCAACTGATTGTCAGCGGGAGGAGCGTCACAGGTGAAGTGGAAGTTGAAGAGCATCGACCAGCGGATTGCATTGGCCTCGGGATCGACGACGAAATCGTCCGTGCTCCAGGTGACACCCACTCCGGTCTGATTGGTAAAGGCCCAATCGACACCCGAGTAGGGCTCCTCACTGTGCCAGGTGATGTCCCTGAATCCGACATTGGTCAAAGTTGCACCTGCTGGAACCGGTACGAAAAAACTGTTCGCAGAGCGGTCGCTGTACATGTTGTAAACCGCGTACTCGTAGTTCCATGTGCCATTGCCATTGTCGATGACATCGTAGCCGACGATAAAGAGGCCCTCATTGGGGATCTGCAAATCGACGAGAGTCACCGATGGTTGGAAATCCTGCCATGCCTGAATCGGGGGGGACATCATTTCGGTACCACCGACGAAACTGAGAGAGCGATTTCCTGACTGGCTGACAGTCACCTGTCGGTATGAAGCATTGTTGGCCTGGTTTCCTGCAATCGCATCATCGAGTGCGACGTATTGGCCACTGACAAAGTATTGGGCTCCAGGATTTTGGTTGGACGAAAGGTCGTCGACGTGAACTTGAAGCCTGCGGCAAATGGTGCTCTCACTGGGGGGGCAATTGGGTGCTGAGTAGGGGAATGGGAAGAACCCGGTGAAGGCATTGACCTGTGAACGGGGGCCCAAATTGCCCTGACTGCCATTCAAACTTGCAGAGTAAGGATCCGCACAACCTGGCGTCAGGAAAGAGAGGCAGCCTCCACCGCCTCCACAACCGGTGCAAAGACCCGAGACCTGCAGTGCGCAGAATCCATGCTTGAGCCAAGAAGATCCAATCTGCGAAAAGCGCCCGTTGTGCAATCGGAACATGTCCTGTGCGATGACCGGATGACGGTTGTTATTGTCGATCCAGTCGAGATTGGCGTCGCCGATGTTGCACGAAGTGGTTGCGACGGAGTAAGCATAGATATCTGTCCCCGAGCTGGTTCCGTAAGCATTGGTTGCAGGCAGGTCTCCGACGATGACATCAGGGTTTTGTGCAAATGCGTTAACGCCCGCAAGACAGAAAATCACAACCAGAAGTCCGCTAAAATTTTTCACAATAAGTTCCTTTCTTGGATCACCGGGAATCCACTTCCCGACGAAGACCAAGGACTGCCCCTCAGGAGCAGGCATCACCAAAATGTTTTCGGGCTTTCAGAATCAAAACTGCGGGGATTGTCAATTCTCCGCTCACATACGTCAACAGGTGCGACCCTAGCCAAGGGCTCCAATTTCGCAATGAATCCTGTACCACGGCCATTATCCCATCTTCTGCCCCTGGAATGAAGTCTTCATAACTACGTTTTACACAGGGTGCTTTTACTTGCTCCAAACTGCTACAACTCCTTAGATGAAGCGGCTGTAGGTGCAGCAGATTCCGGTACCTGTTTGTCCGGAATTGTCCCCCTCAGGGGTGTTTCTGGGGGATTGGAGGGATTTCATGAGTTTGGCTGCCGAGGAAATCTCGTACCAGGATGGTCCTCCCGGTGTGATGGCGAGTGCTTTTCCTGTCGGTGTCAGCATCGCTGTGGCGATGTGGACATCGGGATTTATTGCCCGCTTGCCCTTCATCCAGGCTGCTCCAGCTCTTCTATTCACGATTTTAGGACTCATCGTTTTCATCGGTGGACGCTATGCTGCACAGACTCATCCGCACCGTTGGCTGGCTGCAGCGGTCGCCACGATGGTCGCGGGGATCTTTGATCTGCTCGTCCTCGGAGCATTCCTCGCCGAGGACCTCTCCGATGCCACCCGAAGCGTGACCGCCCTGGGAAGTTTTTTTGCTGCGATGTTGGGACTCGGGCTGCTGGGGGCGGCCACCGTTCCCGCGCCGGCGCAAGCGCGTTCACCCAATTTTGGCATGGAGATGATTTGTGCCGCCACTTTCTTGGCGACACTGGTGATGATCGCCATCGGCGGCTTGGTGACCAGTGAAGAAGCGGGGATGGCGGTCCCCGATTGGCCGGGTTCCTTCGGCGAAAATATGTTTTTGCTGCCCTTGTCGCGGATGACGGGGGGGATCTATTACGAGCATGCCCATCGGCTCTACGGAACACTCGTTGGATTGGCGACCCTTTCGATGACGGTCTACCTCGTCCGCTGGGGTGCGCCGAAGATCCTTCGCTGGGGAGCGTACCTAGCTAGTTTCCAGGTGATCTTCCAGGGGGTCCTCGGCGGCTTGAGGGTCACCGGGGTCAAATCGGTCACCGAGGTGGACGGTCAAGTCACTGCTTGGGAAGAGTCGGCATTGAGCCTCACACTCAGGGTCGTTCATGGAGTCGACGGCCAAATCTTTCTCGCTTTGACCGCGGTTCTGTGGCTGCTCTCATCCCGGTATTGGAATCGCCCGCTGGAGGGGGAGGTGCCGCGGACAGACCGAATTTGGACGATCTGGCTGACGGTGGGGCTTCTTTGCCAGTTGGTGATGGGGGCCTTGTCGCGTCATGTTTCCCGGGAGTGGATGATGCCTCATATCGTCGGTGCATTTGTCGCATTGGGCCTCGTCATGGTGGTCGGAGCGCGGTGTACTCTCCCAGGAATGCCTCCACCGCGGGTTCGCACCGGACTCGCTCTGGGGATCGCGGCCTCAATTCAGGTGACCCTCGGGTTTTATGCCCTCGCGGTGACAGGGGCCGGGGTGCGGACTGAATCCAGCGGTGTCCACGAAACCGTCGTGGCGACCCTTCATCAGACCCTTGGAGCGGTCCTCATGAGCTTGGCTGCGATTTTGATCTGCTGGACCTTCCGCAGATATGGGGGGGCTGAATCGGGGACTTCGCAGGCCAGACTCCCCTTTGAAAAAACTTCTTGAAAGTGGCCGGGATCGTTTGCCTGATTCGTTCCTGTTGCTAGCCTTAACGGGGCATGCGGCGGACGTATCAGAGCTCGTGTATGCACGGGGGCGATCGGGGAAGTCATTGGCTTCCCTTTTCTGGTGCGGGGAATGGTTCGTCGCAATTTGCTTAACCTGGGGATGCGTGGGAGATACGTCCCATCCCCAATTTATAGGAGGCATTGCGTGACAACTACGCGAACCCCCATTTTCCCACCGTGGTTCGATACCTTCGTCAAATTGCTCGGTGCAGGCGCTGCCGTTTCGGGACTCTACGTGGTGGCGATGATTTATTTCGGTGCCTCACCAAAGACACTCAATGCAGGGTACATGCCTGAGCAACCGGTGCCCTACAGCCATGCACTTCATGTCGGAGAGTTGGGGATGGATTGCAGGTACTGCCACAACACCGTCGAGAAGGCCGGATTCGCAGCGGTCCCACCGACAGAGACTTGCATGAACTGCCATGAAAACGTGGCCAAGGAGAGCAACAAACTGGCAGCGATTCATGACTCCTATGCAAGCGGCCTTCCGGTTGAGTGGATCAAGATTCACGATCTGCCGGAGTACGTCTATTTCAATCACAGTGCGCATGTGACCCGGGGAGTTTCCTGCGTCGAGTGCCACGGGCGCGTCGACCGAATGGTGGAGGTGCATCAGGTTGCTCCGCTGAGCATGGGGTGGTGTCTCGATTGTCACCGCAACCCTGCTCCAAGGGTTCGGCCCGTTGAGCATGTGACCGACTTGGAATGGGGACTGGATAGGACCCCCGAGGAGAAGGAAGAACAAGGGATCGAAATTTTGAAGGGCCTGGGGTTGTATGATGCGGAAGGCAATCGCACCGCACGCATGACCCTCCTGACGAACTGTTCTACATGTCATCGATAAAAAACAGCATCCAAAACGGCTCGGGGAAGGCTCTTTGGCGCAGTCTGGAAGACTTCGCAGACACCCCCGAATTCAGGGAGTTGGTTCACAAGGAATTTCCGAATCACGCTCCAGAACTTTTTCACTCCACCTCACGAAGGCATTTCCTCAAGGTGATGGGCGCATCCGTGGCTCTCGCCGGAGGTCTGGCCGGCTGTCGCTGGCCGAAGGAAAAGATCCTTCCACACACCAGTCGGCCCGAGGGGCGGATCCCCGGTGTGCCGGTGAGTTACGCTTCCTGCTGGGAACAGCAGGAGGTCGCAGAAGGGGTGCTGGTCACCAGTTTCGATGGCCGACCGATTCGCATCGACGGCAATGGAGATCACCCTTCACAGAGTGGTGGAGCGACTTCCCACATACAGGCGAGTGTCCTCAACCTCTATGACCCCGGTCGCAGTCAAAGTCCGGTTCGCAAAGGAGCCGAGGGCCATCAAAACGCGACTTGGACCGAAGCCACGGAGGCTTTGAAGGGGATTCGCTCTGCGAGCAAGGTTTCGGTGCTTGCAGCACCGAGTTCTTCACTTCCTCTCAATACCATGCGCAAAAAATTCTTGCGCATCTTCAAAGAGGGATCCTGGCATGAATGGGCTCCCTTGAACCGGGATTCGGAACGTCTCGGCACGGCGATGTGTTTCGGTGCGCCGGTGCGACCAATTGCGGATCTCTCCAAGACGAAAGTTTTGGTCTGCTTTGATGCAGACCCGTTGATGAACCACCCTGCAAGTTTGACCCACAGTGCCGGCTGGGCTTCGATGCGCCGATCGGCGGATGACGACGAGCCCTCCTTCAGTCGCGTTTACGCGGTGGAGAGTGCCTACTCGGTCACAGGGGGCGCTGCCGATGTTCACATCACTGCTCGCAGCGCTGATATCTCGCGCATGGTCGCCCAGTTGGCAAAAGCGCTCGGTGACAGCAGCGATTGGTTGCCGAAAGAGATTGCAGCGGTGGTGGCTGAATCCGGGGATGCGGATTCACGGATCTTGCAGATGGCTGCGGATCTCAAGGCTTTCCCGGGTCAATCCCTGGTGATGGCGGGTGATCGTCAACCCCCGGAGGTCCATGCTCTGGTTCACGCCATCAATGCGAGGGCGATCGGGGCTGCCGGCAAGACCCTTTCCTATGCAGAAGTCCACTACCCCTCACGCCCTTCGCACCTTGCGGATCTGGAAGCTCTCGCATCCAGAATCCAGGGGGGGCAAGTCGAGCATCTGATCATCCTCGGGGCCAACCCGGTATACGACGCTCCCTCCATCGGGGGGCAAAAGTGGTCAGACTTGCTCGACAAAGTCCCCTCCACGGTTCACCTCGGCGAGTATCTGGATGAGACCGGACGCGCTTGTGGATGGCACTTGAATGCGTCCCACTTCCTGGAGCAGTGGGGAGCGGCGAGAACTTGGGATGGAACGGTGACGATGGGGCAACCGTTGATCGAACCGATCTATTCCGGTCGCAGCCCTGTCGAAGTGTTGAGCATCATTCTCGAAGACTCTCCGCGCTCCGGTTATGACATCACCCGCGAAGTGCTGAAGGATTTTGCCTCGGGGGATGTGGAGAAGTCATGGCGCGAGTGGCTCCATGACGGATACATACCCGACACCTCAAATGTGGTGGCGGAGGCTCCGGGCAGAATCAGAAGTGGCTGGGGAGATGGACTCAGGAACTCGATTCAATCGACGCCTGTCGACGAAATCGTCTTCCTTCAGGATCACTCCCTCTTCGATGGTCGCTATGCCAACAATGGCTGGCTGCAAGAGCTCCCTGATCCGATGACCAAACTTACCTGGGATAACTGCGCGATCATCTCCCCTGCGAAAGCGGTGAAGTTGAATGTCAAGGATGGGGACATGATCAAGTTGCTGGTCGATGGCCAGGAACTGGAGATGCCTGCCTTCATACTCCCGGGACAAAACGAAATGACGGTTGCTGTCAGCCTCGGATATGGAAGATTGCTCTCGAAGCGCGCAGCAGGACGTCTGTCGAGAAAACCGTGGTTGTACCAGATCGCCGACGGCGTCGGCTTCGATACCTACCAGCTTCGAAACAGTGAAGCGATCAGGAATGGATATGCGCCGGTTTCACTCTCCCGGGGCAGCGGGAATTACAAGCTTGCCACGACCCAAGACCACAATCCGGTGCGTCCGGAAGCGTTCATGGGTGACCTCCAGAGGGAGGCGGAAATTGACCGGGTGGGCGAGTTTGCCAGGACCGTTGATGTCGGTTTCAGTCCTGACAGCAAGGTTGTCGGAGAGGCGGTCAAGGATGCCGGTCCGCATCATCCACCGCTGAAGAGTTTGTTTTCAGATTTCGAGTACAAAACTCACAAATGGGGGATGTCCATCGATCTCAATGTCTGCACCGGTTGCAGTGCATGCGTGATCGCCTGCCAGTCGGAAAACAATATTGCGGTCGTCGGCAAGGAAGAGGTCGCCACCGGAAGAGAGATGCAATGGATGCGCATCGATCGTTACTTCCGCGGCGATGATGTCGAAAATCCCGAGATTGTCCATCAACCGATGACTTGCAATCAGTGCGAGAATGCACCATGCGAACAGGTTTGCCCCGTTGCTGCAACGGTACACAACGACGAGGGACTCAATGACATGGTCTACAACCGCTGCATCGGGACGCGTTATTGCAGTAACAACTGTCCCTACAAGGTGCGGCGATTCAACTACTACAACAACACCCACGAACCGAGCAAGACGGAGAAGATGGGTTACAACCCGAGCGTCACTGTTCGCGGCAGAGGGGTGATGGAAAAGTGCACGTACTGTGTGCAGAGGATCAACAAGGCAAAGATCGATGCCCACAACGAGCGCCGGGATTTGCGAGACGGCGATGTCATCCCCGCTTGCGCCCAAACCTGCCCGACGAGCGCAATCACATTTGGAGATCTCTCCGACCCCGATAGCAAGGTCAGCGCGACACAGGGTTCCAACCGTTCCTACAAGATGTTGGCGGAACTGAATGTGCGACCGCGGACCAGTTATCTGGCACAGTTGAAAAATCCCAACTCCGCTGACAAGAAGGAGGGCTGATCGATGAAGCATCTTCTCGATAAAATCCCCTTCATCAGACCAGAGATTTCCGGGAATGCCGAGAGTCAGGAAATCGACAATACGGCGTACTCCCCATCGGAGAGACAGCCATGGATCACCGGGGATCACGACAACTCGACGATCACCGAGCGGGTTTGTGGAATCCTCGAAGAGAAGCCCACTTTGGGGTGGGTCATGTACTTCTTGCTCTCCCTGTCAGTTCTCGGATTGTTGGGGGTTTTCGTTCCGTTCCTCATCTTCTGGGGAGTCGGAGTATGGGGTGTCAATAACCCGGTGGGTTGGGGATACGCCATCGTCAACTTCGTTTTCTGGGTTGGAATCGGTCACGCAGGAACATTGATTTCGGCGATTCTATTCCTGTTCCGGCAAAAGTGGAGAACCTCCATCAACAGGGCTGCGGAGGCGATGACGATCTTTGCGGTGATGTGTGCGGGCCTGTTTCCCGGAATCCACGTGGGTCGGGCATGGTTTGCCTATTGGATGTTCCCGCTGCCAAATCAGATGGAGTTGTGGCCCAACTTCCGTAGCCCGCTGCTGTGGGACGTCTTCGCTGTTGGAACCTACTTCACCGTTTCCTTGCTCTTCTGGTACATGGGCATGATTCCAGATTTGGCAACGGTCAGAGACCGGGCGAAACACTGGCTGCGCAAGCTGGCCTACGGTGCTCTCTCATTGGGCTGGAGCGGATCCAATCGCCAGTGGCACGTCTACGAGCGCTCGTACCTGCTCTTGGCTGCATTGGCAACGCCGCTGGTGCTTTCTGTGCACTCGGTGGTGTCCTTTGATTTCGCGGTTTCGCAAGTTGCAGGTTGGCACACCACCATCTTCCCGCCTTACTTCGTTGCGGGAGCGATCTTTAGCGGATTTGCAATGGTGATGACCCTGTTGGTCCCTGCGCGTCAGTTGTTCGGACTCAAGGAGATCATCACCCTGCGTCACCTCGAGAACATGAACAAGATCATCATGTTGACAGGCATGCTCGTGGGGTATGCCTACGCCCAGGAGTTCTTTATTGCCTGGTACGGTGGGGTAAAGGTTGAGAAATTTGCCTTCATGAACAGGGCCTTTGGACAGTACGCATGGGCTTACTGGATCATGGTCTCGTGCAATGTGATTTCACCGCAGATCTTCTGGTTCAAGAAGGCGCGGACCAATTTGTGGATCATGTTCATCGTCAGCATCTTCGTCAACATTGGCATGTGGTTCGAAAGATTTGTGATTACGGTCACGAGTCTCGCCAACGATTACACCCCATCTGCGTGGGACTACTACTCTCCCAAACTTACCGACGTTGCCATCATGCTTGGGGCCTTTGGACTCTTCTTTACGATGTTTGCACTCTTCTGTCGTTTCCTGCCGTTCATTGCCATGAGCGAGGTCAAGGGAGTTCTGGCAGAGAGAGCCCATGCTGTTGCCGCGAAAAAACCTGCGGAGGATGACGGTACTGATCCGTCTCCGTCGCCGGCGGCGGGATCTTAGGAGGCGATGATGAGTGATTCAAACAACACCGAGTCGGGGTTCGATACCATCACCGCTGAAGGGGCAGAGAACCCCAAGCCGGTTCTGATCCTTGCAGAGTTCGAAACTGCGGACGGTTTGATGGATGCCGCAGAGAAGGTTCGCGATGAAGGGTTCAAGCGCTGGGATTGCCACACCCCTTATCCGGTACACGGTCTCGATGGTGCCATGGGGATCCGTCCGACGATCCTGCCCTGGGTGGTTTTGGGTGGGGGCATGACCGGATTTATCGGCGGTCTGGCAATGCAGGGCTGGATGAACGGAATCGATTATCCGTTCCTGATCAGTGGCAAGCCCTTCTTCAGTGTTCCTGCCAGTATCCCTGTGGCTTTTGAGTTAACAATTCTGCTGAGTGCCTTTGGTGCTTTCGGCGGCATGTTGGCACTCAATGGTTTGCCAAAGTTTTTCAATCCACTTTTCAGAAGTGACCGTTTCCGTCGAGCCACGGCGGATCGATTTTTCATCAGCATCGAAGCGCGCGATCGTCGTTTTGACGCCCCGGCCAATGCCCGATTCCTCAGGGGAATTGGTGCCAACGCCATCGAAGTGATCGAGGAGTAGCCAAATGACTCTGCCCAATAAGGACACTCAGGTTCCCGGCTGGATCATCGGTGCGATCATCCTGGTCAACATGTTCCTGCTGATCCCTCCGGTGCTGGTGGCGAAAGCACGTTTCAGCACATCTCGTGCGACCCGCATCCATGTTTTTGACGACATGGATAAACAGCAGAAGTATACGGCCCAATCGGCCAATGATCTCTTCAGGGATGGTCGAGCATCACGGCTTCCGGTTCCGGGAACGGTTGCCAGGGGGGAATTGAATCAGGATTCCCACTATCACTGGGGAACGGTCGACGGTGAGTGGGCCAACGCATTCCCTCCGCAAGTGGATGTGAATGCAGCACTTTTAGCCAGGGGCGAAGCACGATACGGAATCTACTGTACCCCTTGTCACGGGATCTCCGGGCATGGGGACGGAATGATTGCTCGCAGAACCGCAGTTTCAAACTATGGCGCATGGACGGTGACCGATCTTTCCTCGGAAAAGGGATTGGCCCATCCCATCGGCGAACTCTTCAACATCATCGGCTATGGGATCAACACGATGCCCGGATACAAATCACAGATTCCCATCGAGGATCGCTGGGCCATCGTCGCCCACGTCAAGGCGATCCAATTCAGTCAGTCGAAGGATATTGCGGAAATCCCCGTCGGAGAAAGAGAACGTCTCGAATCACAAGCGATCGAAAAAGAACCTGGCAGCGAAGATTCCAATCCCACTGACGATGGCAGCGGGACCCAGCCCAGGCAGGGAAGGTGAGCGATATGGGACACAAGCACACCATCGATCTGAGCACGGAGAATCGCAGCATGGGCGGACTCTCGGGTCAACTCATCGGATTCGGAGCAGTCCTGCTCGTCATCGGCCTTGTTGGATCTCTTCTCATGGGCAATCTCGAAGGTGCATTCGATCACGATGTGGCTGATGGCCACACTGCCACGAATCAAGGTGCCGCAGGGCACACTGCAGAAGATAAAGGTGCAGAGGACGAAGGTGCAGGGGATTCGCACGGCGAGTCCCATGCAGAACACGCCGGTGGACACCACGAGGTTCACGGATACATCTCGAAGTGGAGTATTTGGCATCCTTATTTGGTTGCAGCGAGTTGGCTCCTGGCGATCTGTCTCGGGGCGATGTTCTTCGTACTGATTCACCATGCCACCATGGCCGCATGGAGCACCGTCGTTCGCAGAATTGCAGAAGCGGTATCGAGAAACTTCCTGCTGATGGCACTGCTGTTTACGCCACTCTTCCTGCCGGGTCAGATGGACCAATTGTACAAGTGGATCCACCCCGATCCCGGTGACTCCATCATCGAAATCAAGGAAGCCTACCTGAACTACGACTTCTTTCTGATCCGCATGGCGGCCTACTTTTTGATTTGGATCGGGATTTCCTGGTGGTATCACAAGAACTCAGTCAAGCAGGATGAAGATGGTGATCTGAAGAGAACCAGTCGCATGGCCCAATTCAGCCCTGTGGGGTTGATCCTGTTTGCCCTCAGTATCACTTTTGCCGCCTACGATCTGTTGATGAGCCTGGATGCCCACTGGTTCAGCACCATCTTCGGGGTCTACATCTTTGGCGGGAGTGTGGTCTCCTTCCATGCATTCTTGGCTCTGGTCGTGATCTGGTTGCAGGCGAATGGCCGATTGACCCGGGCTGTCAGTGACGAGCACATGCAAGACATCGGAAAAATGATGTTCGCATTTACCGTCTTTTGGGCCTACATCGCATTCAGTCAGTACATGCTCTATTGGTATGCCAATATCCCGGAGGAGACCGCTTGGTTCTTGCGCCGGCAGGAGAACTTCCTGTGGGGATCGTGGGGTTGGCTGCTGATCATCGGACGATTCTTCGTTCCGTTCCTCTTCATCATGTCGAAACACATCAAGCGGAATCGTGTAACCCTGGCTATGGCGGCCGTCTGGATGCTGATCATGCAGTGGGCCGACATGTACTACCTAGTGATGCCACAGATTAACGGGGGCGAAGAGTTCCCGTTCACCATGTTGGATGTGACGATTCCAATTGGATTCCTCGGACTGTTCCTGATCGGTCTGGCCTTGTCCCTGAGGGGGCATTCGCTGATCGCCGAAAAGGACCCACGAATGCCGGAATCACTGGCATTCGAGAATGCCTAGAAGGAGGTCCCCGATGAGTGATTCTCACGACCAGGACCCTGACTTTGAAAACCTGGAAGGCGCAGGGGATGACCCCAGTGCCGTTCCGACGTGGTATGGCGGGATTGTATTCACGATTTTGTTTGTGGTTTCGGCTTTCCTGCTGGCCTTTCTCACCGGCGTCGAAGAGGAAGCGGTCCTCGATGAACGCATCCGCTACAAAAGCCGTGAATTGGAAGAAGTACAGAGTATTCAGAGTTCACAAATCAACGGCTACACCTGGACCGACAGGGACAATAACCGGGTCTCGGTTCCACTGGAGCAGGGAAAGAATGAAGTTTTGAGACTGTACGGAAATCAGGGGGATTGACGGGCATGTCGGGCATGATTCAGAAACTCTGGTTTAAGGAAGCTCTGCACCTGCATGGTGAACTCCGTGGAGTTCGATCTCAGATGCCGACCTGTCTTTCTCTGTGGTGCCTGAGTCTGCTCGCTGCAACCTTGATGACGTCTCCAGGGGTGTTCGCTCAGGCTCCTTCCGTGGGGCCGGGCGAACTCTACAATCAAGAGAATGATCCGATTCTGAAATCCATCGAAGGGATCACGATCCACGATCGCCTTGGAAGTACGGTTCCGCTGGATCAAGAGGTTCGCCAGAGTGATGGAGACCTTGTCCCCCTGAAATCGGTTCTCGATTCCGGTTTGCCTGTCATCTTCAATCCGATCTATTTCAGTTGTCCGATGCTCTGTAATCTCGTGGTCGAAAACCTGATCAAATCGATGGCGGAGTGCGATCTCGTCCTTGGGAAGGATTACGAGATCGTAACGATGAGCATCGATCCCAGAGACGAAGCACTCGATGCACGTAACAGGAAACGTGCTCTCCTGGAAGTTTTCCGCGAAGAGGCGACATTGACGGGAGTCTCCACAGAAACTGCGGAGGCCGGTTGGCATTTCCTTACCGGAGATGAAAAGCAACTTCGTCCCATCGCCGACAGTGTTGGCTTCGATTACGAATGGAATACTTACACCGAGGAATACGCCCACGGGGCCGGAGCCTTCATTCTTTCGCCTGAAGGAGTGTTGACCCGAACTCTGCTTGGGATCGAGTTTGATCCACAGACACTGCGACTGGCTTTGGTCGAGGCCTCCAACAGCAAGGTAGGGACCTGGGCTGATGCGTTTATTCTGACCTGTTTTGTTTACGATCCAGGCGAAGGCCGGTACACCCCCAAGGCACTTCTCGTGATGCGTTTGGGTGGGTTGGTTACGGTGATCGGTCTCGGAGGGTTCTTGCTGGCCCTTCGACGGAGAGATCGACAAAACTCTCGTTCAGACGAAGACCCCATGGACTCTCAGAGAGAGCAGGAATAACGATGCAATTGCTGACCTCGCTGACTTCACATACGGCGCACCTTGCGACCCAGACCGGACCCAGTTTCTGGCTTCCGGCTCCGGTTTCCAACTTTGCGGATACCGTCGACGGAGATTTTTACTTCGTGTATTGGGTTTCGATCTTCTTTCTGGTGTTGATCACGGCTTTGTTGGTGATCTTCATGGTGAAATTCAAAGCGCCGGAGGGGCAGAAAGCGACCAGTCAGAATGATCACAATCTGATCTTGGAGATCGCTTGGACCGGAATCCCGGTGATTTTGTCGATCATGATGTTTTGGTACGGCTACAAGGGTTACGTGGCGATGGATACCGCCCCTTCCAATGCCATGACAATCACGGCGCAGGCGTCTACTTGGCGTTGGGAGTTTACCTACCCTTCCAACGGTGCTTCCGTCTCGGGAGCATCGGAGGATTTCAATGAGATCCGAATGGGACTCCGCGATGGCTCCATGACTCTTGAAGCAGCGGCAGAGCGGGAATCGAAGGTCTTGGAGAAGGCAGGCCTTCATGTTCCGGTCAATACTCCTGTGAGAGTCCAGGTGCTGTCGACCGATGTCCTTCATGCGTTGTTTATCCCCGATTTCCGCGTCAAGAAGGACTGTGTGCCCGGTCGGATCGGTGAGTTGTGGTTCACGGCCACGGAGCCGGGGATTTACGATCTGTATTGCGCAGAGTACTGCGGTCAGGGGCACTCGTTGATGCACAGCAAGGTGGTCGTCCACGAAAATCAGGACAGTTTCGAAGAGTGGCTTGCGGTTGCCGGTTCCTACGACGAGACCCTTCCCTTTACAGAATTGGGCGAAATCGTTTGGAAGAAAAAAGGCTGCATACAGTGCCACAGTCTCGATGGCAGCAAAAAGGTCGGGCCGAGCTGGTTGGGGGCATTCGGGTCCGAACGTCAGTACACAGAAGACGGAGTCGTTGGATCGACGGTGATGAATGATGAATACATCAGGGAGTCGATTCTTGATCCGATGAGGAAGATTGCTGATGGTTATCCGGCTCAAATGGGGGTCCAGAACTTGAAGGAAAAAGAGATCCTCTGGGTCACCGAGTTCATCAAGAGCCTCGGCAAGTAAGGAGCAATACCGATATGAATCCCAATGAACCGAACTCCGCGGGTTCTGATGCGTCTGCTGCAGAGGCAGCGACCACAGCCCCTGCCACGGTCGAGGCGGGACCCAGTTTCCTGACAGTCACCAAGACCTTTTCATCCTGGGCTCTCACCCTGGATCACAAGCGCATAGGACTCATGTACCTGGTGGGTGTGCTGGGCATGTTCTTGATCGGTGGGGTTTTTGCCCTCTTGGTGCGAACGGAACTGTTTTCGCCGATTCCATTGCTCACTCCGCTGTTTGCCGCTGAACCCGGTGCACAGGCGGATCTCTATAACCAATGGTTTACCACCCATGGTGCCATCATGGTGTTCCTGGTGATCATTCCGGGAGTTCCTGCAGCATTGGGGAATTTCGTCCTGCCACTTTTGTTGGGGGCGAAGGACGTGGCATTTCCGAGATTGAACCTGGGCTCCTTCTACCTGTGGGTCACAGGTGCGATTTTCTTTCTCTATGTGCTCTTCAGTGGTGGAATCGATACGGGCTGGACATTCTACACGCCGTACTCGACCAAATTTTCTTCCACTGCAGTGATCCCTGCGGTCGTCGGAGTCTTCATTTTGGGATTCTCCAGCATCTTTACGGGGCTCAATTTCATCGTGACGATTCACAAGATGCGTCCCAAGGGGATGACTTGGTTCAACATGCCGCTCTTTCTTTGGGGAACTTATTCAACGGCCGTGATCCAGGTTTTGGCGACACCAGTTCTGGGGATCACGCTGCTGCTGTTGATCCTGGAAAAGACACTCGGAATCGGAATCTTCAATCCGGAAAACGGCGGGGACCCTGTCCTTTACCAGCACTTCTTTTGGTTCTACAGCCATCCGGCGGTGTACATCATGATCATCCCTGCCATGGGTGTGATCAGTGAGATTATCTCTGTGCATAGCCACAAGAGAATCTTCGGATACCGTTACATCGCATATTCTTCGGTGGCGATTGCCATCTTTTCCTTCATCGTCTGGGGCCACCACATGTTTACCAGTGGCCAATCGACAGCGATGAACATCATCTTCAGTGGAATCACCTTCTCGGTGGGAATCCCCTCTGCGATCAAGGTTTTCAACTGGATTGCGACGATGTACAAGGGGTCGCTGACCCTCAACACGGCGATGCTTTATGGCATCTCCTTCATATTCCTGTTCACCATCGGAGGGCTGACCGGTCTCTTTCTGGGGGTCCTCAGCATCGATACACACCTTCACGATACGTATTTTGTGGTCGCCCATTTCCACTATGTGATGATGGGAAGCGGCCTGATTGCTTTCGTCGGTGGATTGCACCACTGGTGGCCGAAGATGACCGGAAAGATGTTCAGTGAGTTTTGGGGACGTATCGCCTGCACTTTGATCTTCATCGGTTTCAATTTGACTTTCATACCGCAGTTCGTCATGGGTTCACTGGGGATGCCAAGGCGCTACTACACCTACCAAGACAAGTTTGAGTTCTACCACCAACTTTCGACCATTGGCTCATATGTGATGGCGATCGGCTTCTTCATGACGGCGTTCTATCTGGTGCAATCTTTGGCCTCAGGCAAGAAGGCGCCGAGGAACCCGTGGGGCGGCAACAGCCTTGAGTGGCATACGCCTTCTCCGCCGCCGTTGGAAAATTTCCACGGTGTGCCTTCTGCGACTGACCCCTACAAGTTAGATCATTTGGACTACGATCCCGTGACCGGGAACTACTCGAGCCGAACCTCCGCAGGGACGGCCTGAAGATGGGAGATGGGATGAGCGGCGACGCGCATCAAGGCAATACTGAAGAGGCTGCTGGCACCCACCATGGTGGGCACGGTGACGGCCACGGTGATGACCACGGTGACGGGCACGGCCATGGCCACTCCCCGTTCTTGGCGCACCATTTCGACAGTCTGCAGCAGCAGTTTGAGGCGGGAAAGCTCGGCATGTGGCTCTTCCTGGCAACGGAAGTATTGCTCTTCGGAGGGTTGTTCTGTTTCTACACCGTCTACAAGGCCAACAACCCCGAATTGTTTGAATGGGGGAGCCACTTCCTCGACAAGCGCTGGGGAGCCACCAATACGATGGTTCTGCTCTTCTCCTCTTTGACGATGGCGATGGCCGTCCGAGAAGCTCAACTGGGCAGAAAGAAACGAATCCTGATCTATCTGGCCGTCACATTTCTCTGTGGATTGGGCTTCATGGGGATCAAGTACATCGAGTACTCGAAAAAGTTTCATGAAGGACTGTTTCCGGGAGGTAAGTTTTCATACTCGACGGTGGATGCGGCTGAAACCGATCGTGAAAAGATCGAGGAAGAAGCCCTGAGTTCGCTGGTAGATACCAGTTTGCCCAGGGCCGAGGCAGTCACCATCGAGCCGAAAGCCAAAACCGGAAGGACGGAGGCGCCCGCTGTTGCGCCGGGGGGATTGGCGATCGAAACTCCTGTACTGACCGAGGGAGAGCATCCCGAGGATCCCAGTCAGTTGTATATCGATCCCTCCCATCTGCCTCCGGTAGATCGGCCTGAGAATGCCCATGTCTTTTTCAGTATCTACTTCTGTCTGACCGGACTTCACGGAATCCACGTGCTCGTCGGTATGGGTGTCATGATCTGGTTAATGTGGTTGGTTTCTCGCAACAGGATCGGGTCTGAGTTCTTTACGCCCGTGGATCTTGGCGGACTTTATTGGCACCTGGTGGATTTGATCTGGATCTACCTCTTCCCGCTTCTGTACCTGGTCGAATAGGAGGATCCATGGATGCGTTACTGAACAATGTGGATCTGTTGATTCTGTCCGCGGCAATCCTGTGTCTCATTGCGACGATTTTCGTGACACGTGCCAATAAGGACACCAAGGATCCGCACCCGATCGTCGGCCACATGACACCGACGCCGCTCTTGATGACGATTCTGACCCTGCTGCTCTTTTTGACGTGGCTGACGGTGGGGGTTTCTTACATCGACATGGGAGACTTCAACATAGTCGTCGCCATCGGTGTGGCGACGATCAAGGCGTGCTTGGTGGGGCTCTACTTCATGCACTTGAGGTGGGACAAACCCTTCAATGCCATTATCCTGGTGGCCTCGCTGCTCTTTTTGGGCATCTTTTTGGGATTCGCACTGCTGGATACCGGTGAGTATCAGGAGAATCTGATTTCCGATCCCCAGGTCTTGGAGAAGCAGGGTCTGACAGACTGAATAACCGGGGTGGGGAGACTGACTGGAGTGGCTTGTGCCCGCAGCAATGGATCGTAACCCGGATACCGAGGCAGAGTTTCCCGACCCGCCCAATCACGGTTTGATCCGCATGGGAATGTGGATCTTTCTCGTCTCGATTGGCATCTTTTTCATCGCCAGCATCATCGGCATCGTCATCATTCGCAACAATTCCCCGAATTGGGGTGACGATGCTCCTCCCTTTCCGGATCTCGCCTGGCTCAGCACAGGGGTCATATTGCTGCTGAGCGGATTCTCACAATTGGGAGTATTTTGTGTCAGAAGAGATTCCCAGACAGCCTTCAAAGCGTGCATGGGTACGGTGCTGGTCCTTGGGTTTTTGTTCCTGTTTTTACAGGATCAGGTGTGGGAGAAGCTATTGGATGTAGGAGGGAGCCAGTTTAATGCGTCTGCTTCCCTTCTTGCGTGGTGCATCTACTCACTGGGATTGATTCATGCTCTTCATCTGGCGGGAGGCCTCGTCTTCCAATCGTATGTGACGGTTCATGCGGCGAAGGGGGGGTACTGGAGCCTCCATTACGGCTTGGTCGATCACGTCAATCTCTACTGGCACTTTCTCGCCGGTATTTGGTTTGGGCTCTTCGCATTTCTGCTTTGGCTCGTATAGAGGAACCCGATTCAGTGGATCTGCTGAACCGGAGCCTTGGCCTTACCCCACCAAAAGAAACCCGTCAGCAAGGTGATCTTCAATATCCGAAATCAAAACCAATGCTTGGTTCCAACAACATAGGTCTGCTCGAAATCCTCATCCGACAGCGTCAGATAAATGACGCCTTCAACCAGGGCGATGATTCCTAACACGAAGTTTGGAATCCCCAGCATGAAGATGGTGATAAGCAAACCGACGGTATTTGTAAGCAGGTACACCAGACCTGGGCCGGTGTAGCCAAGATAAAATTTGTGAATGCCCAGTGGACCAAGGAGGATCGCCAGCACGCCGGCAGCGACCTTGGACTTGGATCCTGGTGTTATGAGTGAACTCGAGTTCCCGATCGCTCGGTAAACAGCCAGTGCACGGTCTCCTTGAATTTCAAAGTCGACTTTCATTCCACGCGATGGGGGAGATTTTTCTTGCCATTCAGAACCGGCGAAAGTGTATCTGGAGCCGTCTTCTGCCGAGATCACCCCTGTGTTGTCTTGAATCGAGAAATCCAGTATTTGACCACGCACTTGCAACCCCATTCGTTTGTCATTCGCAGCATTGCTCCACCGATGGAAAAGAAATCCATCGCAGAACCGATGACCACACTCTTCCATGCTTGGGAGTGCGACCTCTCTTTACTATGAGGACGCCAAATCCCTCATCAACAATCTAACTTAAAATTAGTTCCTGTCGCAGGATGATTGAGATTGTGATTAGGGTGATTCAACAGGGATCTCTCGGGCGTGGGTGGCGAACCATGCGCTTATAGTGAAGGGGATTTTCTCCGCTATCCGAATGGTTTCCGTGGCCAGACGGCCTCTTCTGTCCAGTCCATTCCCGGTGATGATGACCCGATCCAATTTTTTCGGACCTGGGGGCGATGGAGGGGAGTAGGGATATCTGGGCAGATCCCTTTGTCGGTAGGGAAGATAAGGTTCCTTCTTGTAATAAATCCTGTGGGATTCAAGCATCGCCATGACATCCGTGTTCGGGGCCTCGGCGAGCCACTCACTCCAGGTCAACAGTGAGAAGGGCAGAAACTCCAACTCTTCTCCGCTTCGAGGGCCGCTGATTGCCTGCCCGTCCACCGGGCTCCAAAGGCTTTCGGTTTTTCTCTGACCGAGACCTTTACGATCATTGAGAAGCACACAGCAATCGATGACGAGACCGGAATTGCCAAAGAGTGGAGGGTCGCCACCAGAAGTATCTGCGGTTCGCCTGAAAACACAGATGGTTTCCGAAAGCGGGTGATAAACCACACAAATGGGGATGCCATCGACGACGTCATTGACGACCTCGTGCCATTGCAGCATCCGCAAGGGGTATGCTCTCGCTTCAGATCCAAAACGCACACCGACGACTTCACTGGAAGAGACCAGGTACCTCTTGCGAAAATTTTGCGCCAAGTCTTCAATCTTCTCCTGATCCCATCCTTCGGGGTGATCGACCGCTGTGATCTGCCCTGGAACACCCCAACGGATGAAGTCGGGGTCCTTGAGGATCCCCTCAGGGAGGTCGAACCCATTGGTCAGGAAGGCATCGGGGCCGAGATTTCTTGCCTCCTGAATCGCCCGATAGAGGTGGGGGGCGCGCCAAATGATCACAGCCGCGATGAGAATCGACAGTCCCAGGGCCAACCAGCCGAGGCCGTGATTCCGCTTTTTGTGAGGAGTGGATTTCTCGCTCATGGGGTCCCCGAACTGACGACCAGTGCGGAGAGAACCGGCGGCAAGTAGAGCAGACTTGCAAAGAAGAGGTTTCTCGCTGCTGGACGGTTTCTCTTTTGGGCCAATTGGAAAGAGCGCAAGGTCATCCCCAAGCCGCCCAAATTGGCGACGACGAGATACAGAACTCCCGCCTGGCCTGTCAGGGTCGGTGCAAGGCTGACTCCCCACAGCAACAGCGACCAAACAAAGGCGATGCGGGCGGTCCTGTGACCTTCCGGGTCAACGCTGGGGAGCATCCGGAATCCTGCCTTTTCATACTCTTCCCGATGCATCCAGGCGATGGCAAGGAAGTGTGGGATCTGCCATATGAAGAGGATGCCGAAGAGGGTGAGTCCGATGGGGTGCCACGGGCTTCCTCCGGCACCACACCAGCCGATCAGTGGGGGCAGTGCTCCGGGAACCGCGCCGAGTAGAGTATTGAGGGGGGTTCTCTTTTTCAAAGGGGTGTAGATCAGCACGTAGAGGATCAGGCTCACCAATCCCATCACTGCGGCGAGGTCATTGCCGGTGCGCCACAGCAACAATGTTCCGGTTGTGGCCAGGATGGCGGCGTACGGTAACACGATGGCGCTGCCAATTCTTCCCCGGGCCGTGGCCCGAATCGAAGTGCGCCGCATCAATTGATCCTGCTTCCGTTCCCAGAGCATGTTCAGTGCATTCGCTGCAGCAGCCAGAAATGCGGTCCCAAAGCTGATTCCAAGGAGGACTTGCCAACGCTTGAGCCATGCCGAAGTGGTCCCTGTGAAGCGGGATTCCCAGGTTTCCGGAAATGCCCATGAGGTTGCCACACCGAGACTGGCGGTGAGCACGACCAACAGGGTCAGCCGCGGTTTGGACAATTGGTACAAATCTGCCAGAAGCCCCGGATCTCGCTGCAGCGGGCGGGAAGGATCTTCGGAATGGACTTCTGGTTCGGACACTTGCGGCTCCCGTCTGGGGGGAGTTTAGAGGCTGGAATCGAATTCGACCACCAGACCCATTCTTCACCATCGGGATCACTTGACCGATCGCCCCGGAATGGGAGAATCTAAATAGGACGATTTTAGTCCTTTTTCGACGAGATTCGCCTGTAGTGGGGTCATCCAAGCCCTATCGCCAAGATCGGAAATCAAGTTTTCACCCAGAGGTAGCCACGACGCATGTTGAGACTGAATCGACAAACCGACTACGGAATCATGATTCTGACCTGCCTGATCAGAGAGGATGTGGCGGGGCTGCCGCCACGTTTGCTCTCTGCTCCGGAAATTGCGGCTTCCTCAGGACTCGCTCTGCCCAACGTCAGCAAGATTCTCAAGGCCCTGGTACGAGGTGGGATTCTGGAGTCGAGGCGCGGGGTGCAAGGGGGATATCAACTCTCCCGATCTCCATCGGAGATTACGGTTCAACAGATCATCTCTGCCATCGACGGTCCGATTTCGATGACCGATTGCGCAGAAGAAGGGCCGGATCAATGTGAGGTGGGCTCACTCTGTCCGATGAGCGCGAACTGGAAGTATATCAACGACAAAATCGTCGAGACGCTGGAAGGCATCACCCTCGAGCAGATGTCGATCCCCGGGGGGGTCTTGGCCGCTGCCAGCGACGATTCAAAGTTTGAAACTAAATCTGAAAAAGAAGGGGAATGATGTCTGAAGCAGAAGAGTTGCAGAAACTCGCAGACAAAGAGTACGAATTCGGCTTCGTCACCGATGTCGAATCTGATTCCCTCCCACCGGGACTCGATGAAGATACGATTCGGGAAATCGTCCAAAGAAAAGGCGAACCCGATTGGCTTCTCGAGTACCGCCTGAAAGCGTTTCGCCACTGGCAGACGATGGAGGATCCAGCCTGGGCCAAAGTTGAAAAGAATGTCGTCAACTACCAGGACTTGATTTACTACAGTGCTCCAAAGCCGAAAAAGCAGCTTCAAAGTCTCGATGAGGTCGACCCGGAACTTCTGGAGACGTTTGAAAAACTCGGGATCTCATTGGAGGAGCAGAAGCGTCTCAGCAATGTCGCCGTGGATGCTGTATTTGATAGTGTCTCCGTCGCAACAACCTTTAGCGACAAACTCGCAGAGCTGGGGATCATCTTTTGTTCCTTCAGCGAAGCGGTCAAAGAGCATCCTGAATTGGTACGCAAGTATCTGGGATCAGTGGTCCCATATACCGACAATTTCTACTCTGCGTTGAACTCGGCGGTCTTTTCCGATGGTTCCTTCTGTTACATCCCCAAGGGAGTGGCATGTCCAATGGAGCTGTCTACCTACTTCCGCATCAACGCTGCGGGGACGGGTCAATTTGAACGTACGCTGATCATCGCCGATGAGGCTTCAACCGTTTCCTACCTCGAAGGTTGCACTGCACCGATGCGCGATGAAAACCAACTTCATGCTGCGGTGGTCGAATTGGTCGCCCTCGAAGAAGCGACGATTAAGTATTCGACAGTTCAGAATTGGTATCCCGGCGATGCTGACGGTATCGGTGGTATCTACAATTTTGTGACCAAGCGCGGTTTGTGCAAAGGGGATCGATCGAAGATCTCCTGGACCCAAGTTGAGACAGGATCTGCGATCACCTGGAAATATCCCTCTTGCATCCTCAAAGGTGATGACTCCATCGGTGAATTTTACTCGGTTGCCCTTACCAACAACTATCAACAGGCTGATACCGGTACAAAGATGGTTCACATCGGCAAGCGCACCAAGAGCACGATCATTTCCAAAGGGATCAGTGCTGGACAGGGACAAAACACCTACCGGGGACTTGTCGATGTCAAAAAGGGTGCAGAGGACGCAAGAAATTTCTCCCAGTGTGACTCGATGCTCCTTGGGGACCGCTGTGGTGCTCACACCTTCCCTTATGTGGAAGTTCGAAACCCCAGCGCAAAGGTGGAGCACGAAGCGACTACATCAAAAATTGGTGAAGACCAGATTTTCTACTGCAATCAGAGGGGCATCTCGACAGAGGATGCAGTCTCGATGATCGTCAATGGTTTCTGCAAAGAAGTGTTCAGCGAACTACCGATGGAATTCGCTGTGGAAGCACAGAAACTCTTGGCGGTGAGTCTCGAGGGGAGCGTCGGTTGATGTCTGCCCATGAAAATGAGGAATCAATGTTACTCGATGTTCAAGATCTCCATGCTTCTGTCGAAGGCAGTGCGATACTGAATGGACTGAGTCTCCAGGTGAAGCCTGGAGAGGTTCACGCCATCATGGGGCCAAACGGTTCTGGTAAGAGCACCTTTGCAAATGTGTTGGCTGGTCGTGAAGACTATGTTGTCGAAAATGGAACGATCCGTTACCGCGACCTGGACCTCTTGGATCTGGATCCCGAGGAGAGGGCTTGCGAAGGTATCTTTCTTGCATTCCAGTATCCGGTCGCCATCCCGGGGATTTCCAATGCTTACTTCCTGCGCTCCGCATTGAATGCTGTTCGTCGATACCGGGAAGAGCCTGAAGTGGATGCTGTCGATTTTTTGCAGTTGGTTCGCTCCAAGATGGAATCGGTCGGCATGGACGAAAAACTCCTGCAAAGATCAGTGAATGACGGTTTCAGCGGTGGAGAAAAGAAACGCAATGAGATTTTGCAGATGGCGGTTCTGGACCCCCAGTTGGCAATCCTCGATGAGACTGATTCCGGATTGGACATCGATGCATTGCGCATCGTGGCCGAAGGGGTCAATGCCCTGCGCGGTGGAGATCGGGCCTTTATTGTGGTGACCCATTACCAGCGCTTGCTCGATTACATCGTCCCTGATCACGTTCACGTTCTTTCCGAAGGAAAGATTGTTCGATCCGGGGACAAGACTTTGGCTCAAGAGTTGGAGCGGGAAGGTTATTCCTGGCTCGAATCGGGTCAATCCCGGGAGAAGACCCAGGAGGCGTCGTGAGCACCGAAACCGTGGGCCATTGGAATACCTACCTCGAACAACAGGTTGGTGACTTGCCAGAAGCGGGCGACCTGCTGTCGAAGCGGCGCAGATCGGGTGTGGAAAAGTTCCTCAACGGAGGATTCCCCAGCCGAAGGCATGAAGAATGGCGATACACCTCGCTCAAATCTGTGAAAGAGGGAGAGTATGCGGCGAAACTACCCACGGATGGGCAACTTCCGGGGGACGATGAGCTCGCTACCAATTCTGATATCCGTTTGGTCCTGATCAACGGTCGTTTCAGGGAGGATCTCTCCGATCTGACGGCATTGCCCGATGCGGTCAAGGTGGAAGGTCTGGCTCGGCACCTCGATTCAAAGGCTGAGGGTGTCATGACAGATCTGAATCGTTTGATTCCACAGGTCGATCATCCCTTCCAGAATTTGGGTGATGCCCTCCTCGAAGACGGCATCGTGATCACTGCTGAGGGCAACGTGGATGCCCGCATCCATATCCTCCATGCCCAGGATGGTTCAGTGGAAGCGGGATCGAGCCACGTCTCCGGATTGATCTGCCTCTCCGGTGGTGCACAACTGGAGATCCTGGAAGAGTTTCGATCCAGGGGGAAGTCACTGGCAAATATCCGATGGGGGATGGAAATCGGATCTGATTGCGAGTGTCGACGCCACAGGATCGTCCGCCCTGGCTGCGATGTGCTGTTTCATGGCACCCGGGTTCAGTTACAGGGCAAGGCCGTCTTCCGCGATCTGATTGCTGGCAGCGGTGCCCGCCTTTTCAGGAACGAAATCCACACGGTATTGGCTGGACCCGAAGGTCACGTGGATCTGCTGGGGGGATATGTCAGTAACGGGGAAGAGATCGTCGATCATCACACGACGATTGAGCATGCCGTGGCGGATTGCACGAGTCGGGAGATCTACAGGGGAGTCCTCGGTGGTGAATCCTGCGGTGCATTTACCGGCATGATTCACGTTCATCAGGATGCCCAGCGCACCGATGCTGAACAGTCGAACGATGCGATTCTGTTGTCCAGATCTGCAGAGATGAACACTCGGCCACGCTTGGAGATCTATGCAGATGACGTGAAGTGCACCCATGGTGCAACGGTCGGTGAACTGGATGACGATTCACTTTTCTACCTCAGAAGTCGCGGTCTTTCATTGGAAGAAGCTCGCCAGATGCTGGTTCGGGCTTTTACCGCGGAAGTTTTTGAAGACCTCGGCAATGAAGCATTGAAGGAGCAGTTCATCGACCAGCTGCAACAGGCAATGCCCGCAGCGGTGGACAGTCGCCGGTGAGAACAGGAGTCCATTGGAATCGGTTAATCCAGTACCCCTGAATGTCACTCAACTTCAGCAGCAATTCCCTGCCCTCGATCAGGAGGTCCACGGGAATCGCCTCGTCTATCTCGATAGTGCTGCGACGACTCAGAAGCCACTAACCGTTATCGAAGCAGTGGATTCGGTTTATCGGCACGATTGTGCAAATGTTCATCGGGGAGTCCATACATTGAGCGAGCGGGCGACGGCCCGATACGAAGATGTCAGAAAGAAGGCCGCCCGATTCCTCGGTACCGATGACTCCCGAGAAGTGATTTTTACCCGCGGAGTGACCGAATCCCTCAATCTGCTGGCGAACACCCTTTCCCGATTGGATGGGGGATTTAATGAGGGTGATGAAATCTTGATATCTGCCCTCGATCACCACGCCAATATTGTTCCGTGGCAAATTCTCGGAGAGTCACTGGGAACCCAATTGCGAGTGATCCCCTGCGACGATGCGGGAGAATTGGTTCTTTCTCAGTTGGAGAACCTGGTGACGGAAAAGACTCGTATCGTTTCGGTGAGTCATGTCTCCAATGCCATCGGTACGGTGAATGACATCGACCAGATCTTTGCTGCTGCGAGGAGTGTGGGTGCTGTGACCATCCTCGATGCTGCGCAATCTGCACCCCACATGACGATCAGTCCGCGGGGCATCGATTGTGATTTCCTTACATTCAGCGGGCACAAGACCTATGGACCCACGGGAGCTGGAATCCTATGGGGGAATCGGGAAATACTCGATCGAATGCCACCCTGGCAAGGGGGTGGGGACATGATTCGTACCGTTGCTTTTGAAGAGACGGTATTCGCCGAGGTCCCTTGGAAATTTGAGGCGGGAACTCCGCACATCGCTTCCGTCATCGGGCTGGGGGCTGCATTGGATTTTCTCGACTCGGTGGGTCGAGAATCGGTTCAGGCTCATGAAGCAGGACTGCTACAGCAGATCGAATCAGGCCTTTTGGAGATGGATGGGGTCAATGTTGTGGGGGCACCTGCTCAAAGAGCGTGCTGCGTCTCGTTTACCCTCGATGGGATTCATCCCCATGATGCGGCCACGATCATGGATCAACACGGAGTCGCTATCCGTGCGGGTCACCATTGTGCCATGCCTTTAATGAAACGACTTGGATTACCCGCGACGATCCGTGCTTCGGTGGGGATGCATAACGACCATGCCGATATCGATGCGCTGATGGATTCGATCAAGGCCGTGAGGGAGATCTTTGCATGAGCGAGATGAGGGAGTTGTACCAGGAGATGATCATCGATCATTCACGATCACCACGGAACCACGGTAAATTGAATCATGCCAATCTCTTTGCCAAGGGAAACAATCCACTGTGCGGTGATGAAATCGACATGGAAGTTTTTCGAACCGATGAGGGGGTGTTATCAGAGATCGGTTTTGAAGCGACCGCGTGTGCCATATGCACCGCCAGCGCATCGATTCTGACGGAAACCCTCAAGGGGAAAGCTGAGAAAGAAGTTCGCAGCATCTTTGAGATGTTTCACTCGACGGTGACGGGTGAGATTTCAGAGTCATACCCACCGGAATTGATGAAACTCGAGGTTTTCACCGGAGTGAAGGATTATCCTTCTCGGGTGAAATGTGCCACTCTGGCTTGGCACACACTGATGCAAGCACTGGAAGAGAAATCGGGAGAGGCGTCGACAGAATGAACGAGGACCCACAGCACCAGCCCCATGAATCAGAATCCGCAGCAGAATTACGGCCTGCAGGCCAGCAGGCGGCGGACGGCACACTCGAGGATCAGATCGTCAAAGCCATTGAAACTTGTCACGATCCAGAGATCCCGGTCAACATTTATGAATTGGGTTTGATTTATCAGATCCGAATCGACGAAGGATCCAAGGTTGATATCGAGATGACGCTGACTTCTCCCGCTTGCCCTGTTGCTGGAACATTGCCGGTGGAGGTGGAACAAAAGGTGAGTGCTGTGGGGGGGGTCGAGGAATGCATCGTCGGTGTGGTTTGGGATCCGCCTTGGACCAAAGACCGCATGACAGAGGGAGCAAAGCTGCAGTTGGGGATGTTTTAGTCGTCTAAATTGATGGCGTTGAGGAGGTGGCGAGCACGTTCCCCCTCGGGGAGATCGGCCATTATCTTTGCCACTCGGGTCAACATTCGTGTGCCCAGCAGTGGATTTGTTTTCAGTGCAGCTTTCGACCTGCGAATCATTTGGATTCCCTGGCCCCGGTACGGTGCATACGCCTGATCCCATAAATCCTTTAATCGCGGTGAGAATAAGGGAACCAGTCTGTTTGCTGCGGCCAATTCACTGCAACCCTTCTCAAAGTCGTCTTCACGATCGTATTCATGGGCTCGGTCCAAATGTTTTAGCAGAAAGCGATACTGAGTTCTGGTGGGAGCTCCATTCGCATTTCTTTTGGATAAAAATTCTTCCAATGCGGGTGCCCCTCGAAACGGTATCTCCTGGGGAATGGGACGCGATTTTTTGGGATCCACATCGATTAGATAAATCAGAGGAAGCAACTTCGGGAGAGGCAGATCCTTGACCAGGAGTTCTCCTGTCGAGTGCTCATCGCAACTTTTACACCCTGCAATCGGACACTGATCTGTCGTGTTTTCAGAGTCCGATTTGTGTTTGTTCCCTTCGGCATCGGGAAGGCATACCAATGCGGGGACTCCATAATTTTCGAGAACCTTGAGAAACTTTGGATCATTCATGTGTTGTTTTGCCCACGAGGTGCAGATGGGATCTCCATCTCTCAGCACGATCGCGATGATAGGAGTACCCCGATCCATTGCTTCCGTCTGGGCAGCTTTGAGATTCAATCCTGCCCAGTATCGGTCTTTCGGCGGCGACAATTTGACCGATTGCACCGGAACAGGAGTCGCTACCGGTGGAGACTTTTCATCGGCCTGTAAAGGCGGGGTGATCAGGCTCATGGCCAAGAGTAGTGTGAGGGTCATGGGGAACTTTCAAAAAAGGTACTCTGCGGGTACCACTTCATGATTTTACCATTTTTCCTGCTCTGCGCCCTGAACGCCGATGACGGATGTCGAGTCAGGCAAAAATTACACGATCGGAAGCAGGCGCTGTTTTATGTCTAATCTTGGGGGCGATTCGATGTACGGAAGATCGTACGTGGAGCCCTGCGACCATTGAGCAGGACTCCGATCCACGTTGATCGGACAAATAGATCGTAGGTCACAAGCCCAATCAAAGTGGTCAGAGCAAGTGAGATTCCGAACTTGGGGAAACTGCCCCAATCCTTGATGACCATATAACCGGGGATCCAGATTGTGAAAGGGAGATGGAGGACATAGAGCCAGTATGAGGAATCGACGAGATAGCGAATGACAGGGATTTCTCTGGCGGTCAATTTGGCAAAGAGACCAATGAAACCCCAGATGGCGAGCCAGATCATCCAGCCAGCGAGGAATGAAGCCAAGAACTTCCTCGGCGCAGAAGAATACGTCTCCGGATTTTCGATCATTGCGCCCCAACCGAGGAAGAGCAGGGCGACCGTTGACAGGCTGAAGATGATTCGCGGCCATGTGGCCACTCTCTCCAGCAAATCCCTGCGGTTCCACGCCGACCAGCCGCAGAAGTAGACGAATCCATACGTCAGAAAACTGGTCGTTTCAGGGATAAGATTAATTCCAACCATGAGCAGTCCTGGAAGAAATGAATCCATCAGGGCCCATGCAAGAGGGAGTGCCAGAAGCAGACTCGAACCGGGAATGGCGATAATGCGTGACATCAATTGCCCCGGTTTGAAGGAATCCGGAATCGACTGGGTTACGGAGGTGATGAAAAAGGCACAGATGGAGTAAATGAGCAGGTAGTAAACAAACCACAGGTGAATGGTAATCGGAAGAAAAAGATTTTCAGCGGGAGTTTTCTGAACGGCAATCCATGCCGCATCGATTCCCATACCCTTTGCAAAGTTGGCAAAGACAAATCCTGAGATGGTCAGTGGGACAAGCAAGGGAAGAAAAATCAGCAGGGGCCCCCCCAAGCGAATCAATCTGTTTTTTGCAAAATTGAGATGGCCTCTCTTCTCGACGAGCAGTGCGCCAAAAAATCCACCGATAAACATGAAGATGGGCATTCTCCACGCATGGATAAACCCGACCATCAGTGTGAAGATCCCTGAGTTTTGGGAGTCTCTGAAATTCCAGGCAAAATCCTGGGCGGAGTTTTGGTAATTGCATGCACAGTGAAGAACCAGGCCAAGAAGCATCATTGTGGCTCTCAGGCCATCCAATGAATGAAGGCGTACGCTGGTTTCTGCATCCGAAGATGGTGGTGCGTCTGAAATCGTGTATTCCAATCTGTGGTGTATCGCAAATCAGGGGGTGCAGAAAATCGCTCTCATCAACAGTTCGAAATTGCCATGGGGCCAGGAACGGTAGTGGGGTCGGAATCCGAAGAGATGGATGCGACCCGATCCCACCTTTGATGTGATCCAGGTGCTTGCTCCGGCGATCGTCTCCGTGTTTTTTGCATATCCTGAAAGGAGGATCTCCTTGCGGGGATATTGCAACAGGGAGGTGGCCCGTGGGGTCTGATCTTCGGGAATTTCATCGATTCGCCAAGCACGGGATCCGGAGTGGAAGACGGGGATCATATCAGGGAGAGCGCGGGTCCATGAAGCGGTCCCTTTGACAGGAATCGTGCGAAGAATCGAGCCGGGACAACTGAGAGCGGGCAGTTCCTCGGTCCCCGCAGTCGCTTCCGTCAGCGGCAGATCGAATTGATCGATGGCGAAATCGGTGGACCCGCCACAGCAGATGAGGCGGCCTCCCCGCTGAACAAAACGTTCGAGGTGGATGACTCCTTCCGGAGAAAGCCCTCCGGACAATTCGGGAAAGACGCTGCCCTCCCTGCGGCCATCACGAATCACCCGAGCACTGACATCGGGAATGATCAGAACGTCGATAAATTCTTCCAACCGACCGGCTCGGATCTGTTCATTGCGGATCCTCTTGAAGGGGATCTGGTAGTGATCGAGCACCCAACGCAACCAACCCTCATCTTTGCTGGCGACGTAAGGAGCATAGACCCCAATCCGGGGGGCGGATGCGCTGCTGAGGCCCCTGGGGCTGTAGCGGAGATCTGTCGGTCGCACTTCATCGAGAGTGGGTTCATCATCGAGAATGATGAATCCACTATGGTCATGAGTGAAAATGCGTTTGCCGCTCTCCCATGCGGAAAGTACTTTCCGCACCCAACCGGTTCCCTGCAAATCGAGTTTTACTCCGCGATAGATTTCAACTTTGGAACTCACCGGATTGGATTTGAACTCGACGAAACAGCTTAGATCTTCCACTTCTCTGGACAGGTTCTTGGTCAGAGCAGCGAGATCGGAGGGGCTTTCCATCTCCACTGCCATCGATTCGAGAATTTCAACGCGTTCGATGCCGAAAAGGAGCGGCAAGGTCCAGCCGGCAACATCGTAGGGCGCAGGGCCGTCCGGGTATCTTTGCACCTCGAAGAGATCCTTCAGGAAGGATCCGTATGGCTGTTCCCGGGGAAGGATCAGGGTGCCCGCAGGGTAAGGGCGACCATCCCCCTCGAAATCTTCTTTGGCGACAAACATTTCGACTCCCTGGGAGTCGAGGATCGTCAAGATACGACCCACCGCATCACTGTCCCGTTGCCCGGGTTGAATCAGCCAGTAGCGCGGGGCCTCATCCCTGCCTCTTTGCACCACATCGCGAGCGACGCGAAGGGAGTTGCGCACCCAATATTCCGGTTCTCGGGCGACACTGCCGAGAAGGGACTCCCCGAGGGCCGACTCGTAGCGATGGATGTCACCGACACGCCACCACCCTCCGGGCCACGGAGCCGGGAAGCGATTGGAGGGAGCGTATCCCGTCTCGATGCCACGGGGAGCGATCAGATCGGAAGGATCGATCCAGATGGGGCTGGCCAGATTGGCGGAGGCTGCCTCGGAGAGGATGCCAATGATGTTATGGCGAACCGGCACATTGCGGTTGCCGCCATTCCACCACATGTCGTAGCTGACGCCGCTGGAGATTCCGGTGAAGCCGGATCCGGTCATGTCGAGAATTGCCCGCGATCCCAGTGCTCCGATTCCCGAGATCGTCACCGGGTGCAAATTGGGGTTGAGGGGATCACGAAACGGAGGGACAAAAAGTCTTTCACGCAGAGATCCCTGCTGGTGCACATCCCAATAGACGGTTGGGAACCACTCCTTGTAGAGCATGCGCGTCACGATGCGGGTTTCTTCCAGGGAAAGGGCGAACCAATCGCGGTTGTTGTCGTGGCCGGCATACAACTGATAGAGCTCTGGGAGGTACGCATCTTCATAAGGGGTGCCGACGATGCGTCGATACCAATTGACGACCCGATCGAGACCATCAGGATTGACGGTCGGGATGATGACGGTCACCACTTCATTGCGGACCTGCTGCCACACGGCTGACTCCGAGGTCGCCAAATCCCAGGCAAGCGTCATCGACCACTCTGCGGCGGCGATTTCAGTCGAATGCATATTGCATGAAACGAAGACGATAGGGACTGCTTCGGCAACCAAAGATTCTGCTATCGCCGGTGAAAGTGAACGGGGATCTGCGATGGCTTTGCTGATCTCTTTGATGCGATTCAAATTCTTCAGGTTTTCAGGGGAAGAGATGATGCAGATGCGGACCGGACGTCCTTCGGTAGAGGTTCCAACGGTCAATGTACGAGCGGTGTCGGTTCCATCCCCGAATTGATCGAACCAGCCACCGATCGTCTGCCAACCCGCCAATTCGAAATCCGTGCCGGGAGGGCGACCCATGTATTCGGTGGGTGAGACCGCTTGGGCGTGAACCGCAGAGGGAGCCCATCCTGTGAAGATCAGAAACAGGATGCAGTGAAACCTACAGATTTGCATGGGTAGAGGTCCCTTCTCATGGGTCAGAGTCGACACTTGAAGCGATCAGGATGGCAGCGGGATTTTAGGATGCAACAGGGGGGCTGGCTGTAGCCAGGGCGGAGTCGATGTATCATTTCGGCATGGAATACCCAGCGGCGACAGACGACTATTGGCAACTTTCCGAGTCCCAGCGTCTCGTTGGCACGGTCTCGGTTCAGGGCTCCAAATCTGTTGCCCAGCGGGTGCTTTTCAACGCCTTCCTCGCTTCCGGGGAAAGCGTCATCGTCGGTGCCCCCGAATGTGGGGATGTCCGAGTATTTTGCCGAGCCCTCGAATCGCTGGGTGGGCAGCTGGAGTATCGGGATTGCGGAGAGATTTCTCTCAAAAACCCCGGACACGACTGGCGCGATGGCCAAGTGGAATTGGCGTTGGAGTCGAATGGAACCGCGATGAGGTTTTTCACCGCTCTCTGCGCCTTGCGAAATGGAGTCTCGATCCTCCGTGGAGAGACCCATCGCCCCGTTGGTCCGCTGGTCGATGCCTTGCGAAAGTTGGGAACCAGAATCGATTATCTGGGCGAAGAGGGGTATCTGCCCCTGAAGGTGGAAGGTGGGGCGATCGAGGGTGGACGTGTGGTTCTGCAGTCCGCTCTCTCCAGTCAATTTACCAGTGCGCTGATGTTGATCGCACCGCATACGACCGATGGAATCCAGATACGACTCGTAGGTCCCATCTCGTCTCGTCCCTACATCGATTTGACCGCATCCGTATTGCAGGCCTTTGGGGTGAAACTGGAAGCGGGTTCCCGAGACCTCCATATTCATGCGAGGAGTACTCTCAAATCTGGAAAAATTACCATCGAAGCCGATGCTTCTGCAGCGGCGTTTCCGCTTTGTGGTGCAGCCATCACCGGTGGTGAAGTCACGGTCAAGGGAGTGGGTCACAATACAATTCAGGGGGATCGAAGGGTGGCTGACCTACTCCGCGACATGGGTTGCGATGTAGCGGTCGCAGACGACTCCATCTCGATTTCAGGACAACCCTACAAACCTCTCTCCTGCGCCATGGAGGAAGTCCCTGATCTGGTTCCGCCTTTGGCTGTGGCCGCAGCCTTCAGCAGGGGGGAATCGATTTTTTCCGGGGTCTCCCATCTGAAGGTCAAAGAGAGCAATCGATTGGAAGTGCTCTGCAGGGGGATGCGATCTTTGGGAATCAAGGCTGAGTGCCAGGGGGATCTGCTGAGAGTGGTCGGTAGCGATGGAGCTCATCTGGTTGCGGGTGATCTTGATCCAGCAGGAGATCATCGAATGGCGATGACTTTTGCCCTGTTGGCCTTGAAGATCCGTGGTGTCCGTGTACTCCAGCCAGATTGTGTCGATAAATCCGATCCCGGATTTTTCCGTCGTCTGGAAGGGATGCTTGCTCCTTATGAAAAGCAGCCGGGAGAAGTGTCCTTTGAGTGAATTCGATTTTGATATCATCGTCGTAGGTGGAGGGCACGCGGGCTGTGAAGCTGCGATTGCCTGTGCACGAATGGGTTTCGGAACGGCACTGGTTACCCTGAGTGAGAAGACGATAGGAGCGCTTTCATGCAACCCTGCCATCGGAGGAGTTGGCAAAGGACAGTTGACCCGTGAAATCGATGCACTGGGCGGTGTCCAAGCCCACGTTAGCGACCTTGCCGGATTGCATTATCGAATGCTCAACACTTCCAAGGGGGAAGCGGTTCGCTCCTTGCGTGCACAGGTAGACAAGGAGATCTACTCCCGGGAGATGAGAAATCGGATGTCTTTGCAGGAGAGACTCCGCGTCGTCGAGGGCTCGGTTGAAGATATTCATGTGGACGGAATCCGAGTGGGTGGAGTTCGTCTGGAAGACGGATCGGTCATTCGCAGTCACAAAGTGATTTTGACCAACGGTACTTTCCTTGGTGCAGTCATGCACACCGGAGAAGAGGTGACCTCAGGGGGAAGGGTCGGGGAAGGTGCGGTCTCGGGTTTGACCGGCGCGTTGGGAACCCTGGGGCTGGAGACGGGCAGATTGAAGACCGGAACACCGCCCCGACTCGATCGAAATTCTATCGATTGGAGTCGCCTGACTCCCCAGGTGCCGGATCAAGATCCGGATGGGTTCTGCCATTGGACGCCCCCGCCGAGGCGCAATTGGATGGATTGCCACGTCACCAGGACCGATGAAGCGGTTCATGAGGTGATTCGCCAGCATCTCCACAGAAGCCCGATGTACTCCGGGCAAATTGAAGGCGTAGGACCGCGTTATTGCCCATCCATCGAGGACAAGATCGTTCGATTTCCCGATCGCGGCGGTCACACGATCCACCTTGAAAGGGAAGGGCTTGAAACCGACTCCATCTATGTCAACGGGATCTCGACCAGTCTTCCCGCCGATGCCCAGGAAGAACTGGTCGCCAAGATAGCCGGCCTCGAGACCGCTCGCTTTCTTCGTCACGGGTACGCGGTGGAATACGACTTTTTTCCCCCTCATCAGATTCGTCGTACCTTTGAGTGCCGGGCACTCGAAGGACTCTATCTGGCGGGTCAGATCTGTGGCACCAGCGGATATGAGGAGGCCGCTGCCCAAGGATTTTTGGCCGGAGTCAATGCCGTGCTTGCACTCAAAGGTGAAGCGCCCTTTGTTCTCGGGCGCGACGAAGCCTATCTGGGAGTGCTCGCAGATGATTTGGTCAGGTGCGACCCCAGGGAGCCATACAGGATGTTTACCTCCAGGGCGGAGTTTCGCCTTCAGTTGCGCCACGACAATGCGGATATCCGACTCTCGAGAAAGGGCGCAGAGCTGGGATTGATCACTGAAGAACAGGTGGAGCAGGTCGAGGCGCAGTCAGAGAGAGTCAGAGAAGTGGTTCAAAAACTACATAAAACGACGATAGGAACGAAAAATCTCCATGAGATTCTGAGAGCTCCTGGCGCATCTTGGGCGGATGTCGAAGCGGCACACCCCGAACCAAAGAACTGGAACATCGATGAGGAAGTTCAGGAACGGGTCCGTATTGAGGTCCGTTACGAGCACTATATCGAGCGTCAGCAGGACGAAGTGGAACGGATGCGGCGCCAAGAGCGATGGTTGATCCCTGATGATTTTGATTATTCGCAGATCTCCGGATTGCGTTCGGAAGCACGTGAAAAACTGGTGCGGTTACGCCCCGATTCCATCGGTGCAGCCCAGCGGATCGCAGGAGTCAGTCCCGCAGATATCTCCTGTTTGTTGGTCACCCTCAGGAGCGGTAGCGGGGGGAGCGGCACTGAATGATAGGGCCCGGAGTCAGTGCTGGACGAATGCGTTTTCTTCTCAACCTGTATCCTCCATTCCTGTTTCAAGGAATACGGGTACGAAACATTGAGGATGACTTTCACAGCGCAACGGTGTTGGTTCGAAAAACCGTGCTGACGCGAAATGTGATGGGGACGACTTTTGGTGGAGCCTTGATGTCTGCTGCGGATCCTTTCTACCCGCTTCTCTATTGGCGAAGTTTGGTCAAGAAAGGTGAGCAGCTGTCTGTATGGCTCAAGACCCTCGATTCGACTTTTTTGGTCCCAGCCACCGAAGGAGTTTGGCTCAAATTTCAACTGGATGCCGGAAAACTGGAGCAGGCTCGCAAGGAACTCGACCAAAACGGGCGTGCGGATGTCGCCGATGAACTCACCGCTTGCTTCGCTGATGGACAAGAGGTTGCACGCTTCAGAATGGTGAGTTCCTTAAGGCTCCTTGATCACGGATCCTCTGCAAAAAATCTGATTAGCGGATAGACTGCAGGACGTAATCGTTGAGGCCCACATCACAGGGGAGTGTTGACCGTGGAATCGGATGATCAGTTTCTGGCGCAGGAGGGCTGCGGCTCGCGAAGAGACCCCCGCTTTCAATCTCTTTCAGAAGTGCGTGCTTACGAAGGTCACCGCTACTCGATGTACAGTCTTGAGGAGTCGATTCCTGGAGGCCTGACGGCTCGCCGTGATGTGATCAGACACCCCGGTGCAGCTGTGATCTTGCCGTTGGTCGATCGGGATACGGTGTGCCTGATCGAACAGCACCGATCCGTCTTTGGGCATAACCTTCTGGAGATTCCTGCGGGTTTGATCGAGGAGGGGGAGTCACCGGAAGAATGTGCGGGACGAGAGCTGCGCGAAGAAACCGGCTATGAAGCCGCATCGGTGAAGCCCATCATGGTGATCTACCCGGCAGCAGGATTTTGCGACGAAAAGATGTCGCTTTTTATTGCCACCGATCTGACCTTTGTTGGCCAAGACACGGATGACGATGAGTGGGTTCAGGTCCACAGGTGCACGAGGGATCGTGCCAAAGAGCTGCTGGCCAGAGGAGAAATCAGGGATGCAAAGACGATCATCGCTTTGCAGTATTGGTTGGGAGGGGGACGATGATATCAAGAATCGCCATCGTAGGTCGCCCCAACGTTGGGAAATCCACCCTTCTTAACCGTCTTGCCAAGCGTCGGATCAGTATTGTTCACGACAAGCCGGGAGTGACTCGGGACAGAGTTACCGTCGAAGTGGAAATTGGAGACCGCGTTGTCGAAGTCATCGATACCGGCGGTCTTGGAATCACTGACGAAGAAGAATTGGATCTGGATATCCATCATCAAATCGATACAGCCATCGCCAGTGCTGATTTGGTTTTGATGCTGGTGGATGCGAAAGAGGGATTGCACGCTCTCGATCATGAAGTCGCCAAGAGGCTACGCCCACTCAAGAAGCCGACTTTATTGGTGGTCAACAAGTGTGAGGCGGACAGGGATGAGGAGTCAGTTGCGGAGTTTTGGGCGTTGGGCCTCGAGGAGCCGATTCCGATTTCTGCAGCCCACGGGATGGGTGTGATTGAGTTGCTTGAACAATGCGTCGAACTACTGCCTATCGGTGGAGAGCACAGCGAGCGCCCGGCCCTGCGAATCGCCATTGTTGGCAGAAGAAACGCTGGAAAGTCGACCTTTGTGAACGCCCTGATCGGAGAAGACAGGGTCATCGTCAGTGACGTGGCGGGAACCACCCGCGACGCCATCGACATTCGGTTCAAGAAGGACGGGATTCCCTTCGTGGTCATCGATACTGCGGGGTTGCTGAGGAATGCCAAGCTCAAGGGATCGGTGGAATTTTATGCCCAGAACAGGGCTCTGCACTCCATCGGGCGATCCGACGTGGTGGTTCTGGTCATCGATGCGATGCATGGAACGTCACAGTTGGACATGAGGATTGCCAAGGAAGTTGTCGATCGTCATAAGCCCTGTGTGATCGCCGTCAACAAATGGGATCTCGCAAAGGACAAGACGACTACGGAGGAGTACGAGGAATACCTCACGCGCAATTTGCCGTCCCTCTCTTACGCACCGGTATTGTTTATGACCGCACAAAAAGCAAAAAATGTGACTCGGTGCATCTCTTTGGTTCAGAGCATGGCAAAACAAGCCAACAAAAGAGTCAGTACAGGCGTCCTCAACCGGGCTGTCGACGAAATTCGGAATGGTCCACGACCCCGGGTCAAGCATGGTCGCGAACCTAAAATTTATTACGCTACCCAGGTTGCGGTAATGCCGCCAACGATCGCACTTTTTGTCAATCAACCGACCTACTTCACGCCCCAACTGAAGCGTATGATCGAGAATCGGTTCCGGGATCTACTGGAGGTTCCTGAAGTCCCCGTGAAAATTCTCTATCGTGAGAAGGGCAAAAAGGATGAGTAATCCTGTAATAGGACGATTTCTCGGGATCGATCCGGGCTTGGCGAAAATGGGCTGGGGAGTTATCGACATTGCTGGCACAGGTTTTCGCTTGGTGGACTTTGGAGCACTGAAAACAGGCGGGGACCAATCCCATGCCGAAAGACTCCTGGCCATCGATCTTGAGATCAACAAGGTCATCGATACCTATCACCCGCAAGCGTGCGCCATTGAAGAGGTATTCCAGGGGAAAAATGCCCGGAGTGCGCTGGTCGCGGGTGAGGCGCGGGGGGTGTCGATGGTGGCTTGTGCTCGCTCGGGGCTGCCAGTCAGGGAAATTTCAGCCTCGGAAGTCAAAATGGGGGTGACAGGGAATGGCAGGGCCAGCAAGGAGCAGGTTCAAGCCATGGTTCAGAGGATTTTGGCACTGGATGCTCCTCCCAGCCCGATGGATGCCGCAGATGCCCTCGCCGTGGCCATCGTCCGGGCTCAAAGGGATCGAAGGTCCATTTCCCTCGCATCCCCCAGGAGCAGTGGAAGATAGAGGCCACTGTGGCTAGACTTTGACGATAAGAAGAGGCATTTGAGAGTTTGATTTTCACGGATTGGAAATCACCGAGAGGACTTACATGGCCAAAGAAGAGCCTATCGAGGTTACAGCCATCGTCAAAGAGGCTTTGCCGAATACGACGTTTCGCTGTGAACTTGAAAATGGTCACACCGTACTTGCTCACATCAGTGGAAAGATGCGGAAGCACTACATTCGCATTAATCCAGGAGACAGTGTGACCTTACAGATCTCACCCTACGATCTGACCAAGGGCCGGATCGTCTACAGGGAGCGCTAAATCTATATGGCAGATTTCCCGATTCGTCGTTGTTGCATTGGACTGCTCTTCTCTGCGGTATTCCTATTGGTGACCCATGGGGTGTACGCCCAAAGAGCGGTAGGAGAGCGTGCTGTCAAACTGCGGATTGATCCGGAAGTCAAGCATGCAACTCAATCAGTGACGGGTCGGGAGTGCATCGACCATATTTCATGGCTCGCAAGTGATCTGCGCGGAGGCCGCCTTTCAGGTACGATCGGTGCTGTCGACTCTGCCCGATATGTTGAGCGCTACTTCAAGAATCAGGCACTTCTCCCGGGAGGTGCGGATGGTGAGTGGCGACAGGAGTTTGTCATTCCTGGAAGAACAGGGCAGCGAGGGCCCCTGGCAACGTCGAACATTCTCAGATTCAGGGTTTCAGAGGAAGCGCTGCGCTCGGTCAATCTCATCTATGGTGAAGAGTTTTTGCCCCACCCCGATTCTCCTGATGCGGAGATGAGCAGTGAATGTGCTTTTTCTCTCTTGGGGCTTAAAGCGGTCGACAAGAGGAGCAGGGATCCCTTCGAAGGGCGTATCGTGGTGATGCCGAGAGCAGAACCGCTGACAGACCCAGCGCTCATGGAATTAACCCAGGAACTTCTTCAGCGCAAAGCCGTGGGTTTGATTCTGATTGGACCTGGCGTAGAACCGGGTAATTCCGAATCTGACGATGATTGGGCCAGGGAACCCAGAGATCTCCTGCCTATTCCCGTGGTCAGAGTGTTTGGCACGGGGTGTGATAAACTTTGGAAAATATCTGGGCGACCCGAACGTTCATGGATCTTCCAGGCGACAGATGACGGCCCCTTGCTGATGGGGCGTCCTTTGGTTGCGTTAGAGGTGCGCAGGAAGGGTCGCGATCTGAGTCTGGGCAGTAATGTTGTTGCTCGATTTATGGGATCGGATCCGCAGTTACGCTCCGAGTTTGTTGTCATAGGAGCCCACTACGACCACGTTGGTCGAGGATTGGTCGAAGGCCTTTCACGTGGGGGTGGGGGTGAGATTCACAACGGTGCGGATGACAATGCAACGGGCGTGGCAGCACTTCTCGAAATCGCAGAGGCGTATTCCCTCGCCCGCTTGAGACCTAAACGATCCCTCCTCTTTATCGCATTTGATGCGGAAGAACTGGGGCTTCATGGCTCCAGCGCATTCGTCGCCAGCTCGGGATATGAACATAGCCGTATCCACGGCATGATCAATCTCGACATGATCGGTCGTAACGCCATTCAGACGGTCATGGTAGGGAAACGATCCAGTGATGTAGCGCTGGGGAACCACATCTACTTGGGAGCCGATGTATTGGGATTGAAAGTCGATGAAACCGGAATGGAAGCATTTCTGGATCGCTCGGATCAGGCACCATTTCTCAGGGCGGGGATCCCATCAGTATTTTTCTTCGGCGGTCTTCATGACGACTACCACATGCCTGCAGACGATGTCGAAGGAATTCTTCCAGAAAAGGTTTCCAATGTCGCTCGCCTGGCTTTTTTGACCAGTTGGTTTTTGGCGAACGAGGATGATCCTTCTCCCTCACCTGGCACTCAGGAAGCGACACCAGAGTCAAACTGAGTGGATCAACTTGAACGGGTCAAATTGTGAGGGCGCAATCCCCTCATTCTCATTCATTCATCCGGGGTTTGTGCGGCACCGTCGCGGATCGCTTCGACGATGTCGGAATTGGCGAGGGTCGTCACATCTCCGAGTTTCCGCTTTTCCGAGATGTCCCGCAGCAATCTACGCATGATTTTTCCGGAGCGGGTTTTCGGCAGATCCGGAGTAAAGACGATGCTTGCCGGTTTGGCGATGGGGCCGATCTTGGCGGCGACATGTTGCCGCAACTCCTGGATCAATTCCTCGCTCCCGGCCGCATCTCCTTTGAGAACGACAAATGCAGCGATTGCCTGGCCGGTGGTCGCATCGCTTCTGCCGACAACGGCTGATTCTGCAACTCCATGGTGGTCGACGAGAGCGCTTTCCACCTCCGTGGTAGAGATGTTGTGTCCGGATACAAGCATGACATCGTCGACACGCCCGAGGAGCCACAGGTAGCCTTCTTCGTCAAGTTTGCAACCATCACCGGGGAAGTAGAGGCCATCAAAACGACTCCAGTAGACGTCTTGGTAACGTTCTGGATCTCCGTGGATTCCGCGCAACATCGATGGCCATGGAGAGCGGATGACCAAAAGACCTCCGCTCCCGGATGGAACCTCTTTTCCATCATCATCCACGACGCTCGCATCGATGCCTGGATAAGGGGTGGCTGCCGATCCCGGTTTCGTGGTGGTGACTCCCGGGAGAGGAGTGATCATGATGGAGCCGGTTTCAGTTTGCCACCAAGTGTCGACGATCGGGCACTTTTCACCGCCGATGAACTCGTGGTACCACATCCATGCTTCCGGATTAATCGGCTCCCCGACGGAACCCAACAGGCGCAGGCTCGAAAGATCCTTGGAAGTCGGGATCTGCTCTCCCCATTTCATAAAGGTACGAATCGCAGTCGGGGCGGTGTAGAAGATGGTCACCGCATACTTCTCTACGAGATCCCACCAGCGGCCCTGGTCGGGGAAATCGGGAGTCCCTTCATAGATCAGGCTGGTGGCTCCATTGGCAAGGGGACCGTAGACGATGTAGGAATGGCCCGTGACCCAGCCACAATCGGCAGTGCACCAGTAGAGGTCGGTCTCCTTGATATCGAAGACGTTGCGGAATGTACTGCAGACTCCGGTCAGATAACCGCCACAGGTGTGGACGATACCCTTGGGCTTGCCGGTACTTCCAGAGGTGTAAAGGATGAAGAGGAGGTCCTCCGCATCCATTTCTTCTGCTTCGACAAACTCTGGTTGAGTCGGCACTACATCGTGCCACCAGTAGTCACGGCCATCATTCCATGTGACTTCATTTTCACAGCGTTGAAGAACGAGAACGCCGGTGACCGTCTCTTGACCCTCCAGTGCCTGATCGACATTTTCTTTCAAGGGGATGACCTTGCCTCGGCGCCACGAACCATCCTGGGTGATCACCCCTTTGCAGGCTGCGTCGTCGATGCGTTCGCGTAAACTGTCCGCACTAAATCCACCGAAGACCACGGAGTGAGCTGCTCCAATGCGAGCGCATGCGAGCATGGCGACCGTAATTTCGGGAACCATGCCCATGTAGATGGCGACGGTATCTCCTTTACCGATACCCATCTGTTTGAGTGCTCCGGCGCATTGGCACACCTGTGCCAGCAGGTCAGAGTAGGTGAGGCTCAGGGAATCCCCCGGTTCACCTTCCCAATGAAAAGCGATGCGATCCGGGTAGGACTTTACATGGCGATCCAGGCAAGATTCGGTGACGTTCAGACGACCCCCTTCAAACCAGCGATAGAAGGGGGCATTCGAGGAATCAAGGAGTTGGTCCCAAGGCTTTCGCCACTGTATTTTTTCGGCCTCTTTTGCCCAAAAGGTCATCGGATCCTCTGCAGCGCTTTCATGGATCCCTGCTTGAGCATTGGCTTCAGCAGCCAATTTCCCCGGTGGATCAAAGCGCCGCTCTTCGTGAAGGAGGTTTTCGATCGTCTCGGACATGGGAGTTCCTTTCTTCCCGTAGCAAGGGGTGAATATAACGAACACGGAAGCCGGGATCGAGGGAGGAGGTCGGGAAGCCCCAGGGACGCCAATTCGGTGGTTTTCACGACCCAAATCGGGGTTAAACTGTTGACTGGCTTTCCAATCATGCACGGGGACCCGCTCAGATGAACTTCCTGTATCGACAAATCTTCATCACGCTCTTCGCTGTATCTGCAGCGATTTTGGCAGCATCGATCTGCACGGGATTTTCCTCTGCAGCCGTGCTGGCAGAAGGGGTAAAGGCACCTTCCAACCCCACTCTTTCCACTTCAGCCAAGGCCAAGGCTCGCCAATTTGTGGATGGTGCGGATATGTCTGCCTGTTTTAACCCTGCGGGTGGCTGGAAGGTCCAGGATGGGGTGGTGATGGGGCATGGCAGGAAGAGTTTTCTGATCGCTGATCATGAGATCGGCAAGGGAAACTTTGATCTCGAAGTAAACCTGACTCTCTCGCGAACCGATGCCAATTACGCCTCCTTGGATTTTGGACAAGGTCGTGTCGTCCTCGGCGGGGACGATGGCAAACTGATCTTCAGGGGTTTCCCGAAATCGGATTCCCGCTATGTCCTTACCGATCTGGGCAGTGTGGTTCAGGCTGGGAAGCCCTTCACCCTCAACGTCCGACGCCGAAGCCAGAAGATGCAGGTATTCATCGAAGGTAAGCGGCTCCATCAAATCGAGGGAATCAATCATGACATCGGCGAAATTGGTGTTATCGCCGGAGATGGGGAAGTGCATGTTCATCGATTCAGGGCTTCAGGAAATCTGCGGCAAGGGCGGCGTACCATTCGTCTTAATCATGAAGCGATGGCGGCTCTGAGGCAGGACGACCGTGTGACCTTGAGTCTGGAAGCCGGGATCGATTTTTTGCTAGCTGAATCCCAGGCGGATCCGACAGGGATCATGACATCTCACCCTGAGGCGATTCCAGGATCGAGGGCGCTGGAATGCTATGCGCTGATTACTGCGGGTGTCGATCGGGATCACCCAGTTTTGCGCAAACATTTCAAAGTGATCGCAGATGAGATTCCCGCAGCGGAACGAATGTACGATGTCTCTTGCTGGATCTTTGCCCTCGATGCAGCGATCACCCAAGCGGAACAGGATGCATTGATGGAGGCTGGGGTGGTTTCCTTGTCACCATCGGTATTGGGTCGACTTGAAAGGGGACACCGGAAGAATCTCAAAATTGCCGCAGAGATTCTCTTCAAGGGTCAAAATGGAACGGGCGGTTGGCGTTACCAGTCGGTGAGCACCGATGCGGATACTTCGGTAACGCAGTTTGCAGTCCTTGCGCTCGCTGTTCTCGCACGTCGAGATATCGCCATCGAATCGTCCGTGTGGGAAGGAGTCTGCCGCTACATTCTTTCCTGCCAGGAATCTGAGGGACCGCTGGTCAAACCGGAGATCACTCTTGCTCCGCCGGTGAGTGAACCGGAACCCAAAGAGAAGAGGAGCAAAAGGGGCGGTACTCAAGTCAAGGACAAGCCGATTGAAGATGAGCAGGAAATCTTGCCGCCATTGCCTGATGTAGATGTACTTGAGGCTCACAAGAGGGGATTCCGCTACGTCGCTTCACAGGATAACAGTACGTGGAACATGAGTTGTGCCGGAGTTTCATCCCTGATGGTTGCCTATGATTATGGTGCCGAGGGCTTTTCTCCCGAATTTCGTAAAACGATTCGTGAATCGATTCGCGATGGGGTTGCGTGGATGATCGAAACGTGGAAACCGATCGAGAGCTGTTACGGAATGTACAGCCTCGAAAAGGTGGGCGACCTGGGAGGGGTCAAGAAATTCGGTGAGCACGATTGGTATCAGGTGATCAGCGACCATCTCCTTTCGCGCCAGACCTCTGAAGGCTCGTGGATCAACATGGGGGATTACGCAGGTCATTCGACCCGTGTCGATACCGCTTTTGCATTGCTGATTCTCAAGCGTGCAAGCGCGATGTTGACGAGATCGGCGACGACCTTTGTGATTTTTTCCGGGGGCGGGTCTTCCTCGGGAAAGGTGCAATCGGATGATTGGGCTTTGTTGGCAGATTCGGGACGTTCGATTCATCTGCCCACTCTCATTCGTCAATTGCGACTGCGGCCGAAGGCGAAATTGTTGAGAATTTTTGAAGAGATTGTCCAGACGATGCCGGGATATGATCGTCCGAAGATGCTGAGGTATCTCCGTCTGATCGAGGAGCGAGTCACTTCCAGGGGAGTCTCCCGGAGATTGGATCACATCGCAGGGCTGATTCGTCCCGGTGGATTCGCATCTGCGGAGGAGAGAGATGAGTGGGAACTTTCATGGAGGACTGTCGAAGAGATCCTGGAGCATGAGAAGAACCGGGGCAGGCTGGGTGCTGGATTGGCAGAGGTGGATTCTGGAACTGGCGAAGACCCGCCGCAACTATATGAACCAGGCAAACATGAAGATTTTCTCATCGATTTGGCCAAGAAGTCCCAGGGGGATGCGGTCATGCGGGAAATCGCATTGAGGGCTGCCATCCAGTTGGGATGTGATGCGGCGGTGGAGCTCCTGATCGAGGATCTGGGGGCTCAAGACGAGCATATGCGGATTCTCGCTTACGGTGGAATCCGTGCGATTTTGGCCGATTCCCCCCCTGAGTTTGACCCTCTGGCAAAGCCGGAAAAAAGCAAAGCGGATGCGATCCGCGTCGCCGCCTGGGCGCGATCCCGGTTGCAGAACGGGAGTTGACCCGGCTTCCGATCGGATGACCACTTCAGCGCTTACCCCGGCATGTTACCCCGGTATGGCATTGCCTCGGATGAGTCACCGGAATCCCATCGGAGTCGCTCGATTCGACAGATGGATTTCGTTACCATCGAAGGGTCTGGCAAGGGGATGCATTTCCTTCCATATGGAATGGCGCATGCTCACGATCAGGAGAACTACCGACATGAAAGGGGCGCTGGAATGCCCGTTCAGGAAACCCGACAGGGGATTGAATACAGGGTTAAAGACATTCAGTTGGCTAACTTTGGACGCCAGGAGATTCGCCTTGCGGAAGAAGAGATGCCCGGGCTGATGGCGCTCCGTGAGGAGTATGGTCAGTCCAAGCCATTGGCTGGAGCAAGAATCTCTGGATCTCTCCACATGACAATCCAAACGGCGGTACTCATCGAAACCCTCATTCATCTGGGGGCGGACGTGCGCTGGGCCTCCTGCAATATTTTCTCGACCCAGGATCACGCCGCTTCAGCGGTGGTGGTTGGGCCTGAGGGGACGGTGGATGAGCCGAAAGGTGTTCCCGTTTTTGCGTGGATGGGTGAGACTCTTCAGGAGTACTGGGAGTGTACCGAGGCTGCGTTGACGTGGCCCGACGGAACCCTTCCCAACATGATTCTCGACGACGGTGGCGACGCCACCATGCTGGTTCTCAAGGGCAGGGAATTTGAAGCGGCGGGTCAGGTCCCGGAATTCCAGGAGAGCGACCCCGAAGAGTGGATGTACGTCCTCGATACCCTTCGCAACAGTCTTTCCAATGAGCCAGGTAAGTGGTCCGCCATCGCCGACTCCATCAAGGGGGTTACCGAGGAGACGACGACCGGTGTCCATCGCTTGTACCAGTTGCAGGAGTCGGGCCAGTTGATCTTCCCGGCAATGAACGTCAACGACTCTGTAACCAAAAGCAAGTTCGACAATCTCTATGGCTGTCGACATTCTCTGGTTGACGGCCTCTGTCGCGCCACGGATGTCATGCTCAGCGGCAAGGTATGCGTCGTTTTGGGTTACGGGGATGTAGGAAAAGGCTGTGCCCAGGCTCTCAGGGGACAGGGTGCCCGCGTCGTGATCACCGAAATTGATCCGATCTGTGCCTTGCAAGCAGCGATGGAAGGGTACGAAGTCACTCATCTCGATGACGTGGTGGCGACCGCAGACATCTTCGTCACCACCACCGGGAACCGTGACATCATCAAGGTCAATGACATGGCGCGCATGAAGCACAACGCCATCGTCTCTAACATCGGTCACTTCGACAATGAGATTGACATGGCTGGACTCTCGAAGGTCGACGGCATCAGCTGCGAGAATCTGAAAAATCCTCAGGAACACCAAAACCAGGTGGACCTGTGGACATTTCCCGATGGGCATTCAATCATTGTCCTCGCCGAGGGCCGCTTGATGAATCTTGGTTGTGCTACCGGGCACCCATCCTTCGTCATGAGTGCCTCCTTCACCAATCAGGTGATGGCACAAATCGAGCTCTTTAAAAATACCGAGAATTATTCCAATGAAGTTTACGTTTTGCCGAAGATTCTCGATGAAAAAGTTGCGCGACTGCACCTGTCCAAGTTGGGTGTGAATTTGACGGAAATGGACGATGTTCAGGCTGCTTATCTGGAAATTCCCAAGGAAGGCCCTTACAAGCCGGATCACTATCGCTATTGAGGGTCATCAGTAAAATCGAAGTTTGGGCCGGATCCGCATGGATCTGGCCCTTTTTTTGTGTCGTTGAAGTGCGTTGCGGTCAGCGAGTCCAGGGAGGAGTCGAATCGGCATTTCGCCCATGTCGCTTCTGGACCTCAGACACCTTTGAAGGGTCGATTTCTCCTGCCCGTGCCAGCAATGAGAGGGCAGCGATTTCGATGCTGACTTCATCCGTCTCAAAGTGACGACGCAACTCTTCGCGGGTATCAGAGCGGCCATAACCGTCAGTTCCAAGGCTGGCCCAAGGGGAGGAGACCCACGGGCGTACGAGGTCTGGAAGCGCATTGACGTATTCGGTGACCGCAACTACAGGGTCATCGCCTGAGAGATGTTGTGCCACCTTCGGGACTTCGTACTGTGAAGACGGATGCTGAAGATTCCTGCGATCGACTTCGAGGGCTTGTCGATGCAATTCGGGGTAGGAGGTCACCGACCACACCTCGGAACGGATGTCGTGCTCTTCAAGAAGGATCTTGGCGACCTTACGCACTCTCGGCAATGCACTGCCACTGCCAAGAAGACGAACCCGGGGTCCATTTCCTTCAGTGGCTTCATCGAGCAGGTACATCCCATCGAGAATCCCATCCCGTGAGCCATCCGGCATCGCTGGCATCTCCAAATTTTCATTGTAGAGGGTCAGGTAGTAGTGGATGTCTTCTTGCTCCTGAACCATCCGACGCAGTCCCTCTTCGATGATGACGGCGACTTCGTAGGCGTAGGCGGGATCGTAAGAAAGACAAGAAGGGAAAGCAGCAGCCATCAATGGACTGTGGCCATCTTGATGCTGCAAGCCTTCGCCGTTGAGGGTGGTTCTGCCTGCGGTGGCTCCGAGGAGGAAACCTCTTCCTCGTGCATCACCCAGCGCCCAAATTTGGTCGCCGACGCGCTGAAATCCAAACATCGAGTAGAAGATGTAGAAGGGGACGGTGACCTCTCCCAATGTCGAGTAACTGGTGGCAGAGGCGATGGTGCTGGCAAGGGATCCGCACTCGGTGATCCCTTCCTGCAGAATCTGGCCATCCTTGCGCTCGGTGTAGGAGAAGAGCAGATCGTGATCGACCGGCTCGTACGCCTGGCCGCCAGGAGCATAGATTCCCACTTGCTTGAAGAGCGCTTCCATGCCGAATGTGCGAGCCTCATCGGCAAGGATGGGGACGATCCTCTTGCCCAGATCTCCCGCCTTGAGGAGATCCCTGAAGAGCCGGGCAAACGCCATCGTCGTGGAGGCAGGCACCGATCCTTCCGTGCCGCCGTGCAATTTGGAAAAGGTCTTTTCAGGGGGAAGATCTGGAACTGTGGCGATCGATCTTCGGCGCGGGATCGAACCTCCCAATCGATGGCGTCGATCGAGCATGTATTGAACTTCGGGGGAGTTTTCACCGGGGTGATAGAAGGGGGCGGATTCGACATCGGCATCACTGACAGGGATCTCAAGGAGATCGCGCACCGCACGCACTTCCGAGCCTTTCAGTTTCTTCAATTGGTGTGTGACATTGCGGGAAGCTGCGGTAGGACCCAGTGCGTGACCTTTGACCGTCTTGGCGAGGATGACTGTGGGACGGCCGTCCCCTTCGCAGGCCAATTGGTATGCACTTGCAACTTTGATGCGGTCGTGTCCACCACGTCCGAGGGACTTGATCTGATCATCACTCCATTGGGAGAGATACTCGGCGATGACCGGGTCCTCGCCGATCAGTTGGGCACGGGTCCATGCCCCGTCTTCGGCGTCCGATCTTTGCCAGACTCCGTCAACGATGCATCCCAAACGCCTCAGTAATCGACCTTCAGGATCGGATGCCAACAGGGGATCCCAATTGCGATTCCAGATATTCTTGATGACGCGCCAACCGGCACCGCTGAATGCGCCTTCCAAGTCCTGGATGATCTTTGAGTTGCCTGTAACGGGGCCATCAAGTCTCTGCAGGTTGCAGTTGACGACGAAAACGAGATTGTCGAGTCCCTCCCGGGAAGCGATTCGCAGTGCACCGAGACTTTCTGGTTCGTCACACTCACCATCTCCGAGAAATGCCCAAACTCTTTGGTCGGAGGTGTCTTTGAATCCCCTCGCATGGGCATATCGCAGGAAGCGAGCCTGGTAGATGGCATTGATGGGACCCAACCCCATCGAGACTGTGGGGAATTGCCAGAACTCGGGCATCAGGCGCGGGTGGGGATAGCTGGAAACACCCCTGCCATCGACCTCACGTCGGAAGTGATCGAGTTGATCTGTGGTCAGTCGACCTTCGAGGAAAGCTCTGGCGTACATTCCAGGGCTGGCGTGACCCTGGAAATAGATCAAATCTCCACCTCCAGCATGATCGATTCCTCGGAAAAAGTGTTGTTGGCCAACCTCATAGAGGGTGGCAGCAGATGCGAAAGTGGACATGTGTCCACCGAGTCCATCGAATTGGTGGTTGGCACGAACCACCATCGCCATCGCATTCCAGCGGACCAAATTTTCGATTCTCTGCTCCATCTCCTCGTCACCGGGGTAGGAGAGATCATCTTCTGCGGCGATGCTGTTTTGATAAGGGGTGATCGCATGGTTGGCCGCAGGGATTCGCAGGGCATGGGACTTCCATATGAGTCGGTCCAGCAGATCACCGGTGCGTTCGTCGCCCGCTTGGGAACGGGTTCCCTCCAGGGACTCGACCCATTCAGCGGTTTCCTGGGGATCGGCATCGGGTGCTGTCGGCTGGTGTGGGCTCATGAGAACTCCTGCGCTTCAGTGATCAGGATTCTGGATCAGGATCAGGAAGGATTTGGGGGATCCCTTCCACCAGGGGAAACACGCGGTCGCAGGAGGTGCATCGGAGCCCATCAGGGCCCTCCTTCAAGGGAGTTCGGTCTGTGCAGATACAGGTCAGCTGCTTCAGCAGGTCGGGATGGACGTTGCGGGATTCTTTCATCGTCACGTCTCTGCCTTTCCTGGCGGTGGATCCGGCGAAGATCCGGCCAGATGGGGGCTGGCCATCGCTGCCCGGGGAAACTACATTTCCTAGATTCTCCGAGAACGATTTCAAAGGGCAACCGAATCGGTTGCCTCTGCAGAGAGGAGTTCCGGGATGCGAGGCATTTTCCGGACTATTACACCCCTATTCGTCTTAATTCATCTTCTTTTCTGGGCCGGACCCGCCATCGGTGCAGCGCCCACTGTTGACCCTGAATCTACCGATCTTCGGCGATTGACTTATTCCGATATCGACCGTGGCAGAGCACGTTTCTTCCCATCCTTGGAGCGTTGGAGTTTCGTCGGTCCCGATCATGCCATTCGGCAGGGTCGTAACGGGGATCCGGTAAATCCAATGACGATGGAGTCTGTGAGGATCAGGGAGGAGGTTCCTGAACCTGCGGGATGGACCGGTCCCGATCCTGCCATCGGATTTGCCGATGCACTCGCAGCCAGTCTTGGAGGTCGTCAGGCTTCCGAGGGCAGGCCAGAGTTGTTTCTCGAAAAGGATGAGGGCATTCGGGTTACCGCTGATGAGAACTGGGTTGCTGCCCGAAAGGGGGATGGGCCTGTCAAACTGACGGCGATGCCGGGGAGTATGGAGTTGGTCCATCTTTCTCCAGGTGGGAAATCATTAAGTGGGGTTCACGAATCCAATTTGTATGTGGTCGATCTGTTTGGTGAGAAGTTGCATCGAGTGACTGAGGATGGGTCGGAAAGTTTGCTCAACGGCAAATTGGATTGGGTTTATCAAGAAGAGGTCTACGGCCGAGGGAATTACAATGCGCAGTGGTGGAGCCCCGATGGCAGGCATCTTGCTTTTCTGAAGTTGATGGAGGAGGGGGTCCCCGAATTCAAAATCGTTCGGCATTTGCCCTTCTCGCAAGAGGTAATCACTCTGCATTATCCCAAAGCAGGTCAAACAAATCCCCGGGTGGAGTTGTGGGTTCATGACACCAAGACCGGTGAGACCCGACAGATGGAGATCGCTGTTTACGATGACGAACGCTTGATCGTTCGGATCGATTGGTCACCGGATTCAAACAGGGTTCTCGCTCAGGTTCAGGATCGTGTCCAGTCGGGACTGACCCTCATCTCCTGCAATCCGGTGACTGGGGAATCACAGGTTCTGATAGAGGAGACTTCAAATTCCTGGGTCAACGTCCTGGGGGCACCGCGTTGGCTCTCCGATGGATCGTTCCTGTGGAGAAGTGAGCGAACCGGTTTCCGCCACCTCTATCATTATGGGGTGGATGGGAGATTGATTCGGCAGATCTCCAGGGGTGAATGGGAGGTCGAGTCGATTGCTCGCCTTGATGAAGACCGACGGGAGTTGTGGCTCACCGGAAGTCTTGGCAGGGCCATTGAGTCGCATCTGTTCCGGATTGATTTCGAGGGAAATCTGTTGGTTCAAATCACTCATGAGCCGGGCAGTCATCGCACTACCATCTCGCCCGATGGGAAATTTGTTCTCGACCGCTTCTCAAGTGTCAAAAATCCGGGCGAGTATCGACTCATCGATCGTGAAGGACGGATGTTGAGAGTATTGTCTGAGGGAAGCGTACCCGCACTGGAAACATTTGAAGATGTGGATGCTTCTCTCCATCATGTCGCTGCCAGAGATGGCTATTCAATGGATGTCATGGTGATGAAACCTGTGGATCTCGATCCAGAAGTGGCGTTGCCGATATTCATCAGCACTTATTCTGGCCCCAATTCCCCGACAGTGCGCCAAGGTTACCCAGGCTCGGGATGGCTCAGATTTCTGGTCCACCAGGGGATGATTGTCCTTCAAGTCAATGTCCGCAGTTCCAGTAGCCGTGGTCAAGTCGACACCGCAGCGTGTTTTCGGCAGCTGGGAGTTCAGGAGTTGCGGGATATCGAGGATGCCATCGATTGGCTCTGCGAAAATTCTTGGGCAGATGAAAGCCGTGTAGGAATTTCAGGGTGGTCCTATGGTGGATTTATGGCTGCGTTTGCCTTAACCCATTCCGATGCGTTTCGATTGGGTATTGCCGGTGGGGGGGTCTACGATTGGCGGGATTATGACACCATCTATACCGAGCGCTATATGGATACTCCACAACTGAATCCTGATGGATACTCCGCATCCAGTGTGATCGAGGCTGCAGCGGATCTGGAGGGGCACCTGCTGATCCTCCATGGGGGCGTCGACGATAATGTGCATGTTCAGAACGCCATGCAGTTGGCTCATCGCTTGCAGGAGAATCGCAAGTCTTTTGAGATGATGATCTATCCTGAATCGGGTCATGGTGTCAGGGGACGGCCTGCGCGCCACATGAGAGATCTGCAGTGGAAAGCGATACAGGAGCATCTTCTCGAGCCGCTGAAAGCCACACCGTGAGCGGGAGTCCCTGTTCTGAACTGGTCGAAGGCAAGCTTCTGAAGCGATACAAAAGATTTCTTGCTGACTGCCTTATCCCCGATGTCGGAGAGGTCGTTGCTCATTGCCCCAATTCGGGATCGATGAAAACACTTGTCGATGGCAAACCGCGCGCTTGGCTGCGTCATGTCCCCGATCCTGCCCGCAAATTAAAGTGGACTCTGACATTGCTGGGGGTGCGCCGGCGTGGGAAAGCCTTGGTCGATACCGGGCTTCCCAATCAACTGGTTGCCGATGCCATCACTGCAGGAAATATTCCAAAACTGCTCCTCAGGAACGATCAAAGAGTGCACCGGGAAGTCAAAGTAGGTGAAAAGAGTCGTCTCGATATCGTGATTGCCGGTGAGGAGCGCCCTGATGAAACCAATGGTGATGTATACGTTGAGGTAAAAAATGTCACCATGCTTTCATCGGTGGACAAGGTTCGAGCCGATTTTCCGGATGCCGTGACCGAGCGCGGGCGCAAGCATCTGAGAGAATTGATACGACTGCGCCACATGGGGCATCGTGCGTATCTGTTCCTTCTCTTGGGAAGAAGTGATTGCAGCAAAGTCGGATTTGCCAGTGAGATTGATCCAGGCTACTGCGAAACCCTTTCCGAAGCGGCAGCGGAAGGGGTGGAAATCCTCTCTCATCGAGTACGGTTCCGAGGCAGCAAAATCTTTATGGGTGAGGAAGTCCCCGTCGAATTGCCCTGATCGGCTCATCGGTATTCCGGGCATGGAGGGAAAACTGGCCTGAGGCGATCGATTCGCTTATCCTTCCCTCCCTGAATGAAAGGCCACTCCATGAATGATACAGCCCCCCCTGCCCTGTCACTGTTGAAGGATCTTGCACTGGCTTGCGGCCCTCCTGGAGCGGAGGGCGAAGTGCGTCAAATCGTCCACCGTGAAATCGGTTCATTGGGAGCTGTCAGCCATGACGCATTGGGAAGCGTCATCGTTGAAGCTGAAGGAACCGGTCCGCATGTGATCCTCGATGCTCACATGGACGAGGTTGGATTCTGTGTTCAATCCATCGATGAGGAGGGCCGAATATACTTTGTCCCTTTGGGGGGTTGGTGGGGCCACGTCTTGTTGGCCCAAAGGGTCGATATCATGGCGAGCAGCGGGAAAAAGATTCCAGGATCGATCGGCTGCAAGCCTCCCCATTTCCTGTCTTCGGCGGAGAGGGAGAAGGTCTTGTCCATCGACAAGATGTACATCGATGTTGCCGCCCGAAATCAGGAGGAAGTCTTGTCGTGGGGGGTGAAAGTGGGTGACCCCATTGCTCCGAGGGGAAGTTTTGAAGAGATGGCCTCCCCGGGGCGTTACTGCTGCAAGGCTTTCGATGACCGTGTCGGAGTCGGAGTGATGATTGAGGCCTTCCGTGCAGCCATCGGTGGAGACAGGAAACTGGCTTGTAAGCCTCTTGCGGTCGCTGCGGTCCAGGAAGAGGTGGGCTGTCGTGGGGCGATCACCGCCAGTGATCTCAGCAAACCCGATCTTGGAATCATTTTGGAGGGAACACCGGCGGACGACCTGCCTGGAATGCCCCGACGTCAGGCTGTTCTCGGACAAGGCCCCCAGATCCGCTACATGGATCCCACGGCCATCTCGAACAGGAAACTGGTCCGTTGGACCGAAGAAGTCGCCGATGAGGAGGGGATCCCGATACAGATGGCGGTTCGCCGCAGTGGCGGAACGGATGCGAGTTCCACACATTTGCATGGCAGTGGAGTCCCTACCATCGTGATCGGTGTCCCTGCCCGATCAATTCACACACACTCCAGTATCATCGACTTTGATGATTATTCTCATGCGATTCATCTCGTCATCGCCATGCTTCAGCGGTTGGATACTTCTTCAGTGGAGAGTTTTACCAACTTTGACCAGGAATAGCCGGATAGGACTTCATCGCTAGGTCAGTTTTGGTTCAATTCCTGCGTCTTTGCAGATGCTCTCGATGTTTTGCAACCGATGGGCGCGCATCGTCGGCAGTTCATCACCATTATCATCCAATTTCTGAAGAGTGTCTTTTGCTTCATCCCACTGCTGGGAGAGGCTGAGAAGGCGCACTCTGGCTTCCATGGCATCGAAGGCATGTTCGATGCGGACGTCCACCGATTCGAGACTCACATTTGCCTCCTGCAAGATTTTATGAGCGGATTCGTCCTGTCCAGACTTGAATAGAATTGACGCGAGTCTGGCAAATGATCTCGCACACAGGGGGTGTTGGATGATGTGAATCTGTCGAATGGCGACGAGGGCGACTCTGGCGATTCTTTCGGCTTCTTCAGTCTCATTCAGCCGTTGCAGGCAGCATGCCAAAGCCCTTTGGTACCTTGCTGTAATGCTGGAGCGCTCACCACTGATTTCGATTTGAATCTTGATCGCACTTTCGAGGTGCATTTTGGCGTTGAGTAAGCGTTCCTCAGGGACGTCATCTCGCTCACTTTCCAACGCCAAACCTGCCAGGTGGAAGAGGCACTCAGCATGTTCTTGCGTATTGCTCCCGCGGCAACTTTCTTCTGCTTCCAGGAGGGATTTTTCTGCTTCATCCCAATCGCCTTGGTATGCATAACATCGGGCGAGGCCCAACATTGCATTTAATTTTTGTTCCCCAGAGTCTTTTCCAAGATTGATCAGCAGATCCCTGTACATCTCCTCTGACTGAAACCAATCACCCCTGAGGTTCAGCAATTCAGCCAATTCCCACTGAACCTCCGTAAACAGTTTCGGCTGCTTGCTGAGTACCTTCTGTTCGATGGCACTTTGAAGTGTTCTTTCAGCGGCGGTCAATTTCCGCAATTGAATTTGCGCTTTGGACAGGTTGCGAAGGGTCTGGATTAAATCTTCTCCGGGCCAGTGCCCGTATTCAGATCGAATCGAAGACTCCCTCTCAAGCAGGACCTCCGCTCTCTCCGGATTCCCGGTTTTCAAAAGAACCGATGCCATGGTGGCGAGGAGCGTGACCTGAATCTCAGGTTGTTCCGGTCCGTCATCCACCAACTGGTTTGCTCCCCTGACGAGTAACTCATGGGCATCGATTCTGTGCAGGGATGGATTTTCTTCACCCGGTTGGATAAAGAGATTGGTCAGAAAATGGGTGACAGCCCGGGACCTCTTGGCGATTTCCCTTGCTTCGCGGGTGGCTCGGGCATCTCGGGCCCGGGACCTCATCACTTCCCGAATCAGTGTGGAAACTTCTCCACCACTGGCAGGTCTTTTGCTCCCATCACGATCCATCGCTAGCCTGCAAATCTCTGCCAAGTCTTTGGGAGTATCCGGTGCAAGTTCGAGAACGTCCGCAGGGGGGCCTTCTTTGAGTAGCTTTAAAATTCGGTGGGCGGGCATCGGTCCACCACCGGGAGTTCGATAGGGAGGATGTCCCGTCAAAATCTCATAGAGAAGGGAACCGAGGGCATAGACGTCGGTCCATGGGCCGATCTCACCATTCTCTGCATCCGCCTGCTCCGGGGACATGTAAGAAGGGGTTCCGACGACTGCTCCATCCCGGGTGACGATGGTGGAGCCGTCTTGTTTGAAAGATTCATGATCCGCAATCACATCCTCGATGGGGTCCTCTCCTGGGTCATCGATCCTGCGGGCCAAACCCCAGTCCATCACATACGTCTCACCAAAGTGCCCGACCATGATATTGGAAGGCTTGATATCCCTATGGATCACTCCACGATCATGGGCGGATTCAACCGTGTCACAAACCTTGAGGAATGTTTCCAGGAGCCGGTTGAAATCCCAGTACGAGTCGCCATCCCGATGGGCAATCATGACATCCCTGAGTTCCTGTCCCTCAATTTTGTCCATCGTGAAGTAGTACTTGCCATCATCATCGCAGCCCATCTCATGCACGGCGACGATTCCAGGGTGGGGTAATTGGGCGGTGATTCTCGCTTCCCGAAGAAATCGGCGGATCCTTTGGCTGGGGGCAATCCCATCGCTGTTGCCAAGGATGACCTTCATGGCGAGATGCCTCTGCAGCACGGGATCCTTGATTTGGAGGATGACTCCCATTCCACCGCGGGCGATCTCTTCCAGAAGGTCATATCGGACCCCGAACTCGGGTACCAGAGGGACTCCTGACTCTTCTCCGAAGGTGGAATCGATGGAGAATTGATCGCTGTAGCGGTCGAGGATCAATCCGGCGAGGCCCTCCGCGTTTTTCTCAGGATCCTTTTCTTCCTGCGGTTTTCCCATCCGTTCCTTGCGTCTCTCCATATACCTGGCCAATTGTTCCATCAACTCGGCCTCCAAGGCCGGTTCCGCTTTGCACGCCCTTTCCACCGCCTCATCGATGGAGGTATTTCCGGCGAGGAGTCGTGCAAATATTCTCTCTGCTTCGGAGAGGTCCTCTTCTTCGTAGTCTTTATCCAGGCTCACCACGAACCACTTCCCGATCTGGGGATGTCCCCCGGCTACTTTTTCGCTATCATGCCCGGCAGGAGGCTCGCATGACAGATCCTGATCAGGAGGAAAATTCTTCACCAGCGGAAGAAGACACCCCGTCCGATGACGATTCTGCAAATGAATCCCCGGATCAGAGTGCCGAAGATTGGCTACCAGAGTTTGCCGGAGGTGACGACGATGCTTTCGGTCGCTTGATCCATCAGGAACTCCCCCGTTTGAGGAGGCCGGTTGAGGATCGATTGGGGCCCGATTTGCGCCGCCGGATCGATCCGAGTGATGTCCTTCAGCAGGCCGCACTCGATGTCTATCATCTTCGCGACTCCTTTGAGGATCGCGGCCTTCCGGCCTTCCGTGCCTGGCTCAAGAAGGTGACGATGAACAACCTCAATCGCCTGATCGAGAAAGAACTGGCGCAGAAGCGAGATCCACGCAAGGAAAAGCGTCGCGCCAAGGAGGCGGGCAGGAGCAGGTCTCTCGATCCCCTCGGTCATCTGGCGGCATCCATCTCCTCACCATCAGCAGGTGTTCACAGGGAAGAAGCGCTCGATATGCTCGAACGCTGCCTGGACATGCTCGGCGATGACGATCGGGAGTTGCTTCGCTGGATCGACGAGGAAGGCCTCTCCTATGAAGAGGCCGCACGGCGCCTCTCCATCAATATCGAGGCGACCCGGCGTCGACACAGTCGGGCCATCGCACGATTGCGCAAGTTTGCAGATGCCATGCGATCCGGTGATCCTGAGGGATAATCGGCGGCGTGTGCGTCTATTTGCAGCGATTTTCATGAGATTATCGCCGGAACTCCCCCGGGTCTCCTTGACCCTGTTTTTCGGAGTCCTAGCATCCTTGGAGGGGCCTTGCTGAAGGTCCAACCCTGTGGGGACGAGGTGGTTACACCACTCTCGTCAGCCTTTTGGAGGCCAAGTGGATCGCTTTGGATCAAATTCGGGATACGTCGATGCCCTCTACGAGCAGTTCAAGCTCGATCCATCCAGTGTGAGCGCTGCCTGGAGGGAATTCTTCGATGGCTACGAAGCGGCAGATGCCCAGCCTGTTCGTAGCACAACGGAGTCCACAAAAGCGGATCAGGTCGCTGATCCCGCCAGGATGAAGCGATCGGATGGGGAGGTTGTCAAAGGGGGCACCTCCATTGCTACTCACGAATCGACACCACCCAAGGCGGCTGCTCCGGTGGACGGCAATCCCGACTCAGCTGATCCGATTCTTGAGCCTCTCAAAGGGATTGCCGCCAAGATCGCTGAGAATATGCAGCAAAGCACCGATGTTCCGACTGCGACGACCGTTCGCAGCATTCCGGTGCGTCTCCTGGAAGAAAACCGGAAGATCATCAATGAGCACCAACTTGCATGGGCTCGGCCAAAAGTTTCATTCACACACATCATCGCATTTGCACTCGTCAGGGGGCTCGTCGAGCATCCCATGATGAATCATGGCTTTAAATTTGTCGATGGTGTGCCGACAAGAATTTCTCGTCGTCATACTCAGATCGGCATCGCAGTAGACGTGGAAAGAAATGGGCAAAGGTCACTGGTCGTACCGAATATCAAGGCTGCTGACACCCTTGGGTTCCGCGAGTTTTTGGCTGCGTACAACGATCTGGTTTCCCGGTCCCGCAGGGGAAAATTGACACTCCCCGATTTCGAGGGTACCTCAGTGACGATCACCAATCCCGGGATGCTTGGGACGACGATGTCTGTTCCAAGATTGATGGCGGAACAAGGGGCAATATTCGGCATCGGTTCCATCGAGTATCCACCATCCTGTGCGGGGATGTCCCCCGATCAGGTGGGTGCTCTGGGCCTCTCCAAAGTGATGACTCTGACCAGCACTTATGACCACCGGGTAATTCAGGGGGCGGAGTCGGGGGCATTTCTGGGAAGTGTTGAAAAGTGCCTGCTGGGAGATAATCGTTTCTACGAGCAGATCTTTGAAGAACTGGATGTGCCCCATGAGCCATACCAGTGGTCCCAGGAAGAAGCCTCTTCCATCGGTGCTGACGACACAAACTCCATCGCTTATCGCCAGGCCAAGGTTCTCCAATTGGTTGAAGCATATCGCACCCGCGGTCACAGGGTTGCTCATCTGGATCCTCTCGGAGGCAGTCCGGCACCCGATCCGGACCTGGAACTCTCCAGCTATGGTCTCAGTATCTGGGATCTTGATCGACTCTTCCTCTGTGGAGGTGTGGGGGGGCAGGAGCGGCCGAGAAAGTTGCGGGAGATCATCGATATCCTGCGCAGAACTTACAGCAGTTACGTCGGAATTGAATTTGCCCACATCTCCAATTCGGAGGAGAGAATCTGGCTTCAGAATCGAATGGAGCAGACGGAGAATCAAGAGGAGCTCTCCATCGATGAAAAATTGCACATCCTCAGAAAACTCAATGAAGCAGAGGCGTTTGAGAAATTCCTTCATTCCAGTTATGTGGGGGCAAAACGATTTAGTCTCGAAGGAACTGAATCCCTGATTCCTGCCCTGGATGCGGTCCTCTCATGCTGCTCTGCTGAGGGAGTGCAAGATGTGTTTCTGGGGATGGCACACAGGGGCAGGCTAAACGTCCTCGTCAACATTCTGGGGAAATCACTCCAGCAAGTATTCGAAGAGTTTGAAGATTTTGATCCTGAATCTCCGGAAGGATCAGGAGACGTCAAATACCATTTGGGTTCTGTCGGTGAGTATCGTGGGAGTGGTGGAGAGCCGGTCCAGGTTGCTCTGGCGAGTAATCCGAGCCACCTTGAATCGGTTTGCCCGGTGGTGACCGGCATGGCTCGAGCCTTGCAGGATCGCAAAGGAAATCAACGATCTGTGATGCCGTTGCTGATTCATGGGGACGCTGCCCTTGCGGGGCAAGGTGTGACCTACGAGACGCTGAATATGTCTCAATTGGAAGGGTACGGTACGGGAGGGACGGTTCATCTGGTCATCAACAACCAGATTGGATTCACGACCTCTCCTGAAGATGGAAGATCCAGCCGATATTGTACCGATCTGGCAAAGTCTATCGAAGCTCCGGTTTTCCATGTGAATGCAGATCATCCACAAATGGTGGTTCGCATGGCGCGTCTCGCTTTTGAGTATCGCAATCGCTTCGGCAAGGATGTCTTCATAGACTTGGTGGGTTATCGCCGGTGGGGACACAACGAGGGAGATGAACCAGGGTACACGCAGCCGTTGATGACCGAGAGCATCGAAAAGCACCGTTCGGTCCGTAAGTTGGCGACTGAAAGATTGCTGGCTCGTGAAGAAATCGATCTTGAAACGGCGGAGCGGATGCTCTCCGATTTTCAAACGATCCTGGATGGCTCTTTGAAAGCGGTAAAGGAAACAGTGGCAGCAAAGCGGCAAGTTTCCTTGAGACCTGATAATGAGGAGCTTGAGGGTGTTGCGACTGCTTCAGTATCAACAGCGGTGACTGCAGATGAGTTGCAGTTGCTCATCGCCGAAGTGACACGCACACCCGAAGATTTTCAACTTCATCCGAAGCTGCTCAGTCAATTTCAACGCCGGCTTGAATTGGCCCAAGGCGGTGCGATCGATTGGGGGCTTGCTGAACTTTGCGCATTCGGCTCTCTCGTGAGAGATGGCGCCCCGGTTAGATTGTCGGGAGAGGATAGTGGCCGCGGTACCTTTAGTCAGCGTCATGCCGAACTCACGGACGTGACGACTGGCCTGCGGCACGTTCCACTGGCCCACATTTCAGGGGCCAAGGCACCCTTCCAGGTTTACAACTCACTCCTTTCTGAGTTCGGCGTCCTCGGATTCGATTACGGTTACAGTGTTCAAGCTGCTGAAGCCCTGACAATTTGGGAAGCTCAATTCGGAGATTTCTCTAATGGTGCACAAGTCATCATCGATCAGTATATCTCCAGTGCTGAAGAGAAGTGGCGCCAACAATCTAATCTGACGATGTTGTTGCCTCATGGATACGAAGGCCAAGGCCCAGAGCATTCCAGCGCCAGATTGGAAAGATTTCTCCAACTGTGCGCCGAAGGAAATCTTCGGGTCGTCCAACCCAGCAATGCTGCCCAATACTTCCATACATTGAGGAGGCAGGTCCATGAGGTAGTCAAGAAACCGCTGGTCGTGCTGACACCAAAAGGACTTTTGCGATTGCCCGCTGCCAGAAGTACCACTGCAGAATTTACCGATCGAGGATTCCAGGAGGTCCTCGTCGATGGTCAGCCGGGTAACCACATTCGCAAGGTGTTGATCGCCTCAGGTCGAATCATCTACGATCTGCTGCAAGAACGAGCTACCCGCAATGCCGAAGAAGTGCTCATCGTGAGATTGGAACAGTTTTATCCCTTCCCCAGGGCTGCCCTGCAGGCGGTCATGCAGTTGCTACCCGAATCATGTGAAGTGCGATGGGTTCAGGACGAACCCCGAAACATGGGTGCATGGTCCTACCTGAGAGACCGGGACGGTGGCTTCCTTGCCGGAGGGCGCCGGGTGACCTTTATCGGCAGGGCATGGAGCGCCAGTCCAGCCAGTGGATCCAAATCGGTTCATGATCATGAGCAGGCAGACCTGATTGACAGGGCCTTTGCCGATGGTCCGGGGGGGATATAGCCTTTGACGGACTCCTCAAGCATGTACGTCGAGTCTTCGGACGAGTTGATTCGCTTGATGCGGCAGGCCCGGGAGGATGGGCGCTTCGGGATCGATCTCGAGTTTATTCGTGAACGATCCTTTTTTCCAAAATTGGCACTGGTTCAGATTTCGGTGGGGACTGAACTCAAGTTGGTCGATCCGCTGGCGAAGATTTCCATCGATCCGATTCTGGAGACTGTGAGTGACCCTTCGATTGTGAAGATTGTCCATGCCGGTGGACAGGATATGGAAATTCTTGAGCTTGAGTCCGGGGAAGTCCCTGCTAATGTTTTCGACACACAAATTGCGGCAGCATTTCTCGGATTGGGCTTGCAGCCGGCTTATGCGGCAACTTGCGAGAGGCTACTGGGCAAATTTGTCCAGAAGGGCGAATCTTGGACCAATTGGCTCCATCGACCTTTGACTTCTAATCAGGAAACATATGCCCTCGACGATGTCCGGCATCTCATTCCGTTACACGATGTTCTGACCAAGTCCCTCGAAACCGAATCGCGTTTATCCTGGGCACTGGGTGAGATGGAGAAGTACGCATCCAGGGAGACCTACCATCCTTCCCTCAAATCCAGTCTCAAAAGGGTCAAGAAGTCAGGCAGCCTCGATGCAAAAGGAGTGGTGGTCCTCGGGCCTCTCTATGAGTGGCGGGAATCGGAGGCGAGGAAGCAGGATCGCCCGCGGAGACGCATTCTCAGTGATGAGTTGCTCGTCGAATTGGCGCGCAGGACTCCTGCCAATGGAAAAGCTCTGCGAGGACTGCGTGGCATCGATTCAAGGGATGCAAACCGGTATGGCGATGACATCGTCAAGGCGATTTCCCGCGGTACGTCGATTCCTGACGACCAAATTCCTGAATTGAAAAGACGTCGACGCCTCGAACCTGCAGAAGAGGCTGCCCTTGAGTTGGCGACCTCAGCGCTGAGAGCGCTTTGCAGGGCGGAAAGAATTGCGCCACCGTTGGTGGGCAATCAAGGGGATGTCGAGGAGCTCATTCGCGCAAAAGCAGCCCAGGATCCCAATATAGAGCAACTGAAACTGCTTTCCGGTTGGCGCGGAGAACTGATTGGAAATCGGTTGCTTCGGTTTTTGTCCGGTGATTCTTCTCTGAGAATCGATCCGCATACGGGATTCCCCGAACTAGGCGACCGTTAACGTTCCCCACCAGCAACATCGATGACATCCATGAAACTCGACACGCTAAAGATCGCATTGCCTGCCCCTGGAGGACCATACCCCGGCGGTACCGGCAATCGATGCTCCCGATGACAGTCTCTCCATGCAACCAGTAATCGGGCATGGTACTCGAGGGGGGCAGGAGGTTGCTCTTCGCCAGAGTTTTTCCGGTCCACCACGAGAGGTGACAATGGCTCGGGACACCAGACGGTAAAGCGTGGACAAACTCCCTGACTCATGAAGAAGTTTAATCCTTCGCGTGTCGATTCCACTGCTGCTTCGGGATCGGTGTATCCGTGGGGACGTGACATTTCGATTCCTGCGACGAAATTTGGAATGACATTTTCTGCTCCAAAGACGTCTGTTGCCGCAATAATTCTGCGGTGCCATTCATCCCTGCCCACATAAGCGTTTTTTCCGGGGCACAGTATTGGAAACAACTCTTCGTCCCAAATCTCATAATTGGGGTGGTAAATACGAATCCCGGCATCTTTGAGGATCATTTGTTCATCCTCGGGCAAAGCCTGGGTCACCGCCTTCGGGATCCAGCGTCCGGGAAACTTCTCTTCGATGGCCCGAGCATATGTGGCGTAAAACTCAGCTTCTCCCTGGCCTTTGAGGCTTCGAGTCACCGATCCCCCCGTCAGGGTGTAGGCCTGGGAGGGTGAGTTCACCTTGTCGAGAATGGTCAGTGCCTCGATGACCTCATCCAGAGGCTTGACGGTCCGATAGGGGCGACCCGCTTTGACCTGTTGGCGATAGTTCTCGTTGATGTCACAGAAGCGGCATTCCTCTTTGAATCCGAAGTACTGACATTTGCGATACACGGTCAGATAAACCAGATATCCCCATTCGATGGTGGGTGCAACTTCATGAACGGGTTGGCCGTTTTCGAGAGTTTCCTGGTAGTACTCGGGTACAGGCTGCAGATCGATGTTTGAAATTGATTGATCCCCGCAGGTCAACTGTAACTCTTCTCCTGCCATATCCGCACGCCAAGGGGAATAGGGATTCACGCGCACCGAGACGGTAGTTCTTCTCAGATTCCATTCGCCGCCGATCAGTTGGATTTCTTCGGGAGCACTGAGATTTTCTTCCTGTTTCATTTCCTCGATGGGGACCATGTCAAAGCTGAAGATGAAGTAGGACTTTCGTTTGAAGTCTGCGCAGTAATTGAGTGCAGCGGGGGAAAATGAAATTCCGAGGCGCAGCAAATCTTCTTTGACGAGGGCTTCCACGGGCAAGTCAGGGAAGATGGATTGCAATCTTGCTATGTCAGCGAGTCTTGCATCGCCTTCGTGTAAGTCCATTTCAGGACTGATGTGTGCCGGGGTCTCAGGGACAAGATCCATGGGTGCTCCTCACAATGATGTCACTGGCTATTTTTATCGATAACCAGTCTCAGGCAATCGATTGCCGCATCACTGACACTTCCGCCTTTTTCCTTGTCAAAAATCAGTTCCACGATGACTTTCCTGCTCCCTTGGGGAATCGGATTCTCGCTTTCACACCTTATCATGCCGTTCTTGTTTCCACGATGGGATGCCTGGATCGGGCCTAAGGTATCGCTGGCGAGAGCCGTATCTTCTTCGTCATAAAAGGTGATTGAAACTTGTGCTTGGTCCCCTTGTTGCTTCCAGCCGCCGAGCCAGGCGGACAGATTGTAGCGGGATCCCTTGTCGATGGCTCGTCTGAGTTTCTTCAATTCGATGACCTGTCGAAGGGTGGTCCTCATCGACACATCTCCGATGGTTCCATGAAGGAAATAATTTTTGCCGGCTCCGTCCGGGACCGGGAGGTGATCCCCCTCATCGAGAGCGTAGCCATTCCAAGGTTGAACCATCACCGGAGTGTCACTGTCAGCGGATTCCCATGCTGAGATGATGCCTGCTCTTGCAATCTTGCCGGAACCAGCGGTCACCTGATCCGCCTCAGCGCCAGGATTGATGATGATGTTCGTGCCGAGTCTTGTTGCTGAAAACACTTTCCCCGCTTGCCCGACTTGTGGGAGAGTCTCACTGGCGTTACCGATGATTCGAAGCCGGCCACTGTGGCGACCGGAGATCTTTTCGCAATACTCCTCTGCCAACTCTGAACCGCCGATGACGACATTGTGAATGGCCACCGGGTGGAATCGTGTAAGCCTTTCCAGTTCAAGCAGCAAGCGGTCGAGATCATTGCAGCGCCCTCCCCAAGGCTCCCCATCGGACAGGAAGTAGATGAATCGGCACTCCGGATCTTCCAGCGCTGCTTCGATGCTTTCCAGATAAGCGAATCTGCATGTTCCTTGGCGGGCAAACCATTGGGTTGCAATCTGAGCATTTTGCGGCGAAATCGGAGCCAATCTCGGGAAGACACGCTCGATGGTTGCGTTCCAGGGGTCGTCATAAGGTTCACGAAACAACACCAGATTGAATCGAGGCTGTTCACTGCGCGGGAGTGTAATCCACTTTTCCAACATCGTATCGATTTCAATCCGTGCAGCCTCCAGGCGGGTTCTTCCGCCAAAGTCACCATTCATGGACCCCGATAGATCGAAGAGGAATACGGCGTCCGCAGCGAGGACAGGCAAATCAAAAAAGACGATTGTCGGTCCATCTTTGGCTGCAGCATTGCCCACCCCTTCTGCGGGAGCTCGCAGCCAGCCACCGGGGGCGCGCTCACCTTTGACCACAGTGTTGCGTGGTGAGGGGTACATCTGTGCAAAGTTGGTCCATGCCCTGGGATCGACCGGTTTCTTTTCGCCGGTAAGGTCGGAGAGGGCGTGATGCCAATCAAAGAGATCCGGATTGCCTATCTCCTCAGGAAGGGTATCGAGCAACAGGTCGATCGAGATCGGTTTCCAGATTTCCAGCAAGGCTTCCACAGCTCGACGACGGACTCGCCAATCACGATTTTCCAATGCCGAGGTCATAATTTCGCGGGTACTGCTTTGCCAATCTTCGATCGGGATTTCAGCCAATGCCTGAACGATCGCGATGCGGACTTGGTGACCTCCTGATTTGGGGATTCGTTTCCAGGTTCGCGAGAGTTCTTTTTGGTGGGAAGTGACGTGATCTGCCTTGAGGAAATCGATGGCGTCCACGATTTCCAGTGCATTTTTGCTGCGTAATTTTCGAAGGGCAGAAGAGCGCTGGCTTTTTGTGGTGTTCGGGCGGACCAGCGCAGGAAAGGCTCCGGGGATTTTCAGTTTTGCGCCGCAAGTTTCGAGCATTTGGTCGATGGATTCGGATTTGGGGTGGCGCTTTGCAATTTCCACGAGTGCCCGCGTTGCCGAAATCCTCAGTTGGGACTCGTTTCCCTGTATCCACATCCGCAGGAGGTCCAAGTCTTGCTCGGTTCCCAATTTGCCGATGAGATCGCAGACGATGGCGGGTAGTTGAGGCAACTTTTGATCCCTCAGGATCATCTTTCGAACGCTGTCACACACCGGGGCAGCATCCAACTTGCACAAAGCGACGACTGCTTCCTCGACGACGATCGGATCTCGGGAAAGAAGTTTGTCCAGGAGTTCAGCGGGGACTGTGGAGTCGATGCCTGGCATTGGCATCAAACAATTGAAGCAAGTTACCAGGGCGAGCAAGGTCCCGTACACTGCGATCCTCCTGCCGCACAGACTATTCCGGCAAGTTTATTGTCACGACGAATTCATCGCCGGCAAGGGGATCCTTTGCTGTTGCCGGAGTCAGAACGATTTTGAGTAGCCAACGCCGAGGAGGAACTCCAGATCATTCTCCCTTACTCCCGCTGGGGGACTGCTGTCATGTCTGGCATTGATCTGTGCATTGAGAGAGAAACCGCCGATCACCCGGGTTCGCAGGCCGAGGCGGGATTGTGCAAGCAGATCATCCGGATCGTCCATCGAAACGAAGATGGTGTGATCGTGAAAGAGTGTTAATTGCCCGTCCCCTACGATCCACTCGGCATTCCCTGCAACTCTGAGGGTGCTGGCAGATTCATCTTCAGCAACTTTGAAATCCTCATTCAATGCGGAGATTCCGGCTTCTTCCGACCAGGACATCTCTTTGCTGTCTACGACCTGAATCCCTGCCCCAATCCCGGCAGTAGTACGCAATGAAAGATCGGCAAATCCATCATTGCGTGCACCGAAACTGGTGTAGAGAAACCAGTCCTCCTCTGGGAAAAAGTCGTACTTCAATTCTGCACCGGTGGATCTTTTGCTGACGACGAGATTGTCTTCTGCGTAGGTCCAGTCAAACTTCGATACGAAGCGGTGAGTCAGGTAGCGAAACTTGTAATCGAGGTTCATGACGGCAGAAGTGGTCTCTGTGTTTCCGGATGTTTTCGATCCGTTCAAAGTGATCGTCGCCTTCTGGGTCGAAGTGGGTGGAGAGGCGGGTGTCGGATTGATGGCGACCAAGCTGTTTTCCGGCAAGTTGGTTTCCACCAAATCGCTTTTGATCAACCAGCCACCTTTTGCCGTCCCCGTCAGAATGCCTTCGATGATCATCCCGGTATTGGTGACAATGGTCGCCTTCTCACCCAAACTGAGACCCCTGATCTTCTCCTTTGGAATCGAGACTTCACCGATTCCTGCGATTTCCATTCGGTATTGGCCTTCTTCGTATTGAATGATCGATCCGACCAAAGTTGAGCCATCCTGCAATTCGATGATGTCCTTGTTGGCGTAGTCGATTTCGTCGAGCGCATTCAGAGACAACACGAGAAGTAACAGAGGGATAGACATCAAAGTTTCCTTTCGGGATGGTGTTGGGCAGGTGGAAGAGGAGGATACACTGCCGTAGGTCAGCAGTGGAACCGGAATTCACTGTGGTCGGATTTCTGGAGTACGGGGTATCGCATTGAGTGAATCGGGGTCAACAACCCATCGCCGCCACCCCCATCGGTACGGTCCTGCAGCTTTGGCATCGGCGCTGTTTGCCTTGCTGGTGGCATTGCCACTGGCGTTGTTGCCGCCAAAGGTGGCTTGTTGGCTGGCGGGAAGGTTGGTCACACCTGCTTGGTGGTTGGCACGCCGTCGGCGTCGGGTAACCCTGAGCAATCTGCGCCACGTCTATGGTTCAATTTGGAGTGAAACCCAAATCCGCAAGGTCGCCCGTGAATCTTGGCGTAGAGTTTCTCTCAGTGCAGTAGAGGCGTTGCAGATTCGCCGCTGGCTCGCAGATCCCCGATTCCACGATCGTGTCGATTGGGTCGGGCCTTGGGAAGAGTTGGAGCGGAGGCACCGGGAGGGTGAGCCATTTCTATTGGTCAGTGGTCACCTCGGTCCTTTTGAAGTGATTCTGCCGCTTCTCGTGCATCGAGGCTGGCGGCTCGATCTGCTGTCGAGGCATATCAAGAACGGCTATGTCCACTGGGCATTGAATGCAATTCGGTCAGGGACGGTTCCTGGCATCCTCGATCCCGCCGGGGCACTTCCCGAGATGGGACGGTCTCTTCGATCAGGGAAGTGCCTCGCCATGTTGGTGGATCAGAACACTCGGGATGGACTTCACATTCCCTTTCTCGGGCGTGCGGCGGGGACGATCCCGGTGGTCGGCGTGTTGCAACGGCGTTACCAGGTCCCGGTGGTTTATCTTCTTGCACGCCGAATCGAGGAAGGCAGCCGGTATCGCCTGTCTTGTGAAATTGCGGATCTTCCCGAGGGGGAGAACCTGCGCGAGCACATCGACCAGGTGACCCGTGCGGTCAGCGGTCGATTGGAGCATTGGATCCGCGAAAATCCTGCCGATTGGCTGTGGATGCACCAACGCTGGAAACACCGCTCAGACGGCACCCGGGAAGTCCTTCTCGCGGAGTAAGCAATCATTTGGAAACCGGACTGACAGGGGTAGCGACCGCACCGGAGCAAGGTACTCTGTCTTTCTCGGGCAATTCGACCATCGCTGTCGGACTTGTGCTTTTCGATGACGACTGGAAAGGAATCAGCGTGCACCCAACCGCCATTCGCGAGATCAGTGTTCCGGGACATGAACCGATCCTTCGTGGCAAAGTCCGCGACATCTTTGATCTGGGGGATCACCTGTTATTGGTGACCAGTGACAGGGTTAGCGCTTACGACGTGGTGTTGCCCCAAGGGATTCCCGAAAAGGGTGCGATTTTGACCCAGTTGACCCATTGGTGGCTGGATCGATTGCCCACAGAGATTCGTCACCACTTGGTATCAACGAACCCCGCAGACTTTCCGGAACCATTCCGCAGCATTGCTGAGGAGTGGGGTCCGCGAGCGATGCTGGTCAAGAAACTCGACATGATCCCGGTGGAATGTGTCGTCCGGGGTTACGTCGTCGGGAGTGGTTGGAAAGACTATCAGGCCTCCGGCTCGATCTGCGGGATTCCGCTTCCGGAGGGTCTGCAACAGGCGGATCGTATCGACGATCCGATTTTTACCCCTGCGGCAAAGAACCATGATGGGCACGATGAAAATATCTCCATCGAAAGAGCAGGGGAGATGGTCGGCCATGATTTGATGGATCACCTCAAGAATCTGTCGGTGGAAATCTTCTCCCACGGTCGAGAGCATGCAGCGAGTCGCGGGTTGATCCTTGCCGATACCAAATTTGAATTTGGCATCGATTCGGAAGGTCCGGTTTTGGCAGATGAAGTGCTCACTGCAGACTCTTCTCGCTACTGGCCTGCGGACGAATATCGAGTCGGAACCAGCCCTCCATCCTTTGACAAGCAGTACGTCCGCGATTACCTCGCATCGGTCGGTTGGACCGGGGAGGGCTCTCCCCCCGATCTTCCTGCAGAGGTGGTCGAAGGTACGACTGCGCGTTATCAGGAGTTGTTTGAGAGAGTCACCGGCGTCGAATGGGAGACCTGGAAGGAACAGATGTCATGAATCACAAGGTTCTCGTCGTCATGGGTAGCGACAGCGACTGGTCTGTCATGGAAACCTGTGTTGAGCAACTGCACAAATTTGAAATCGAGGCGGAAGTGCGAGTCTGTTCCGCCCACAGAACCCCCGAGGTTGCGCACCATCTCAGTAGCACTGCTGCCGCTGAAGGTTATGCGGCGGTCATCGCCGCTGCGGGCCATGCCGCCCATCTCGCCGGCGTAATGGCTGCAAGCACGACGCTGCCGGTGATCGGAGTCCCCATCGATTCTAGTGCCCTCGATGGCCTCGATGCCTTGCTCGCAACGGTACAGATGCCTCCAGGAGTACCGGTGGCAACGGTCGCCATCGGCAAGCCTGGAGCGACCAATGCGGCGATCTTTGTCGCCCAAATCATCGGTAGTTCCGATGCGACGATGCGAGCCCGTCTCGATGAGCACAAAGCAACGATGGCGAGCAAGGTCGCTGCGAAGGATGAAGCTCTGCGAGGCAAGGTTCGAGGCTAGGTGCCAGGCAAGGTGCCAGGAGTCTGATCTCTGGGATTCAGAAGTTGAAGGCCAGCGGTTGAAAACCGGTCCAAAGGGTCGCACCGCCAAGTGTCACTGCGAGAGTCGTGGTGAGCTGGGCGGTGAGACCCTTTTTTCCTTCTTCGACTCCCAGCCACCGCCAATAGTTTTGAACCCACGCCGCTGAAATGGTGACGTGGGTCATGCACACCACGATCAGCGGAACCTCCGTCAGCAGTGCAGGAACCGCCAGAATCATTCCGCTTCCCAGCAGGGAAGTGACCAGCACAAAGGACTGGACCGCAATCAGGTCCACGAATCTATGGTTCCCGGTTAATTGATGAATCAGGGCGTTAGCTGTGAGGATGACCATGATCAGCAGAAAGGAAGGCGCCGGGCCAGTCAGGGGATTCAGTGATTCGAAGCCGTTTCCCACCCCAAGCCAGGAGTGGAATGCCGTCACCAATGAAGGGGCCAGTAAAATGAAAATCAGCGAGATGGACCCCCGGAATGCTTTTACCCAACCCGGTTCAGGAAGGAGGGGGTCTGGAGCAGTGGGAGGGGGAACGACGATGCGGCGCCACGATGCGACCAGACGGTAGCCGAGGGTCATGATCCAGAAAACTGGAAGCCCATCGAGAGTTCGGGTCAGAAGACCTGGAAACCGACGCTGAAGAATCCACCGAAATGCCGCCGCACCGGTCAACGCTTGGGTGCGGTTCTCCAAGAGAAGCACGATTTCACCCGCACGCCGATGTTGATCGAGAACCTTGCGATCCTCACCGGTGACGAGCGTTGCTGCGCTCGTTTCTAGATCGCCGAGGAGTCCCCACTTCTGGAGTCCGCGGATGCTGCCGACACAGATCCTGCAATCTCCATCGAATGCCAATAAAGGAGGAGAAGTTTCAATGGGTGTCGCTTCTGCTTCGCTCAACGAGACACCTTGCGGATGGGGGTGAAGGGGGGTTGCAGAATGCCCTCTTCGGTGATCCACCCCTTGATCATGGAAGCTGGCGTGACATCGAATGCAGGGTTGCCGTAGCGAGCATCCCCTCCAGGACGATCCTTGCCCAGAGGAGACCAGATTTCGCTGTCGTCCCGTTCCTCGATAGGGATGTCGGTCCCGCTCTCCACTTGAAAGTCAAAGGTGCTGGATGGAGCAGCGATGTAAAACGGCACATCGTGAGCGGCTGCCAACGTTGCCAGCATGTAGGTTCCAATCTTGTTGGCGGCGTCTCCGTTTGCTGCAATCCTGTCTGCACCGGTGATGACCATGTCGATCTTGTTGCGTTGGAAGTAACTTCCTGCGGCACCATCACAGATGACTTCCACAGGGATACCACGCTTTTGCAGTTCCCAGGCGGTAATCCTGGATCCTTGCAAAAGGGGGCGGGTTTCGTCGGCGATGACCTGGAATCGACAGCCCGATTCCCAAGCGGAATAGAGGACAGACAACGCCGTTCCCGATCCAGCGGTCGCCAATGCACCTGCATTGCAGTGGGTCAGAACTGTCCCGCCCTCTGGAATCAGGGGAGAACCGGAGGTGCCGATTCGTCGACAAAATTGCTGATCTTCTTTTTCGATGATTTGCGCTTCTTGCAGCAATCTCTGTCGAAGGGCGATCCCATCCGCCCCGCCACTGTGCTCAGACTTCAGCACTTCCATCATGCGATCGACCATCGTGGCGAGGTTGACAGCGGTAGGGCGGCAATTTCTGACCTGTGGAGCGATGGCAGTGAGGTGATGAAAGATCTCCGTCGAATCGGTGAGATGTCGTGTCGCCAGGCAGAGCGCATAAGCCCCTGCAACTCCGATGGCGGGGGCACCACGGACGGCGAGACGGACGATGGCGTCGATCACCTCATCGGTGCTGTGCAAATCGATCACCACTTCTTCATGGGGAAGCAGGGTTTGATCCAAAAGTTGCAGAGAGCCATCGAGCTCACCCCTCCAGCGAAGTGTGAACACCTCTTGCAGCACCGGATGATCGGGTCGTGCTTCTCGTTCTCGGTTATGCACTCTGAAATCCTCTCACGGGGACAGAGCCCATGATGAAGCACGCTCCCCATGGGGCAAGTTGGTGGGACCCCGTCGATGGGAGATCTTTCGCAGGTTCCCCTTCGATGAGATTACGGTTCACTGTGGGGGGAGGCACCATCGCCGACCCTCATCCTTCGAGGGGGTGGAGGAAGCAGGTAGACCTTCCATGGCAGATCCCACTCTTGCGGGTATTCATCCGTGCTTCCGTAAACCCAGCGATCACCGTGGAAATGAAACTGTATTTGTGGCCATCCCTCCAGTTGTTTGCGGGTTTCTCTGGGAATGGGTGATCTGCGTGCGACCCAGACATGCTTCGGCTGCAGTCTGAGCAGCCACTCTTTCAGCCCGACAGTCGGTGCACCATGATGGGGCAGCAGGACGTGATCCACCGGACCACTTACCGGGACACCTGCCAGGATGGGGGCGGTCGCATCTCCCGTGGTCAAAATCGTCTGGTCTCGCCATTCCACGAGGATGATGGGAGAGAGGTCATTTGCGGTCGGTTTCATGACCATGGGGATCCCGGTACTGAGAACGAAGATCCTGAATTCTCCCAACTTCCAAATTTGACCTGTCTGCAAACGCCGAATCGGGATTCCCGATCGGTGTGCCCGCTGCACGATCCTTTGGCCCGCAAGTTTGCAATCGTAGGTTTCAGTGATGAACAAGGAATCGACATGACGGTGAAGCAGTAATTTGGGGACCGCACCTTGATGATCGAGATGCGGGTGAGAGAGAAACATGGCGTCGATGCGGTGGATTCCCCGGTGCCAAAGAAGATCACGAATTCGTGAGTAGCCCCCATCCCAGGAGGCGGTATCTCCCGCATCAAACAGAAGGCTGGTATCCGCCGATCGAATCAGCAGAGCTTGTCCCTGACCGCGGGACAACAGTTCCACCTGTAACGGAGGTGGGCCGATCGAGACGGGAATCCAGACTGACAACAGGCTGAAACTCCCCAGCAGTGCAAGAGCTCGTAGTCTTCCCAACAAAGTCAACACGATGACGACAAAGCAAAGACTCCAGAACACCGGGCCGAGCGCTGGCAAGATCAGTGGAGTACCGGGAAGGTGATTGAGGAGTTCGGGGATTGCGGTCAGTCCGTAGCGTAGAGAATCCCATGCCCACTCGAAGAATGGCGCAGGGAGGCAGTTTTGAAGAAGCAAGGTTGCTCCGGTCAGTAGGATCGTCGCCATCACCAACGGCAGCAGCAAGAGTGTGAAGATGGGACCCGCAGGACAGATGGTGGGAACCCACCAAACGAGGGCGGCATGTGCCCCCAAAAAAGCGATGTAGCCGCCGAAGATCCAGCTAGGGAAGTTATGTTTCGCTGGGAGATCAACCCCGAATTCGAGGAGTTGCTTGCGTTGAAATTGATGGAGTTGCAATGCGGCGATCGCTGCCAGAGAGATGCTCGCTCCGGGGTCAGGAGGGGGTCGGCCAGAGATGCACCAGGCGATCAAAAAGAGGGAAGCGATCTGGGCAGCTCCGAGAACCCTGCCACTGTTGAATCCCCAGGCAACAAAGATCCCGGTGACGGTAGCACGAACGGCGGGGGCATCCGCTCCGGAGATCAGTGCTTGCCCCATCAGCAGCAGCAGGGTCAGGGGTCGCCAGACTCTTTGCCACGAAATGGGAAGTTGTCGCCCCAACCATTGAAGCATTCCCAGGATCATTCCTACGTGAAGTCCACTGATTGCGAGCAGATGAGCCAGTCCGGTGTCGCGGTAATCAGCGACGACTTGAGGTGGAATCAATCGCCGTTCTCCAAGGACCAGAGCCGAAGCCCAACCATGACAGATCGGCTGCAGACGTTGGGAGGTCTTGAGACGCAGCAGGTCGAACAAACCCAGGAGTCCCGGTTTGCAGGTTTGTACAATGTCCCCTGCGGTGGCGACCTTGCGCAAAGATCCGGCACCTGCAGAGAGGGTGACTTGTACCCTGGCTCCACGCCCACTCAACAGCGCCCCTGAGGGCCACTGAACTCTCACTTGTCCAGTGATCTCTCCCCCGGCAGATGTCAGATGGCCAAGCGTTGCCCTCAGGGGAGGGGCTGCGCTCTCGGAGAGTCGTGTCCAGGTAAATCGGGGGGGAGAAAGGATTTCACCCTGAAGCATGATCGGTGCGTCAGGGAGCGATGCCTCTTGCCAGGGCACAGGGGAGATCCACACCCCCATCAGGAAGGGGATGACGATCACCAACAACAACCTGGCAACAAGTCGATGCCAGAAAGCCCCGATCAGGATCGCTGTGGTCATCGATGCTGTGATTATCGATGCTGTAACCATCGAAGAGGCCCATGATTTTGGATTCGCTGAGTGAGGTTCCGATGCTTGAAGCAGTGTGTCCGCGGCCATTGTTCCGAGCCACATCGAGAGAGCCGGTCCCAACAACGGGGCAGTCTTCAGCCACAATTCTGAATCGGAGTGTGCACGGTTCGCTGCAGAGCAGTCTCCGACGCTGTTACTGAGAGGTGGATCCATCATGATTCTGCTGCAAGACTCGTTTCTGTGGCCTATTTCCCTCCGTATTCCTCAAGAGGAACTCCTGCAGTCTTAAAAGATGTGGTCCAATAAGGGGAACCTCTGGCAAGCGGAATTCGTCCTGACATGGACCTTTCGCAGACGGAGCGCCCGGATCAGTTTGGAGTCGACCCATGCAACCGCGAGTTTTGTTGACGGCATTCCTTTTGGCTGCGGGCTTACTTGTAGCGGTAATGCTGTTCCTCGGAGATGCTCCCCATGCAGGGAAACCCCGACCACCCGTTGCCGTCCCTGTGGCAGAATCGGAATTACCTGCCGGTGAACTTCCGCAGATGAATCCAGTGGATCTTTCGACGACGGATCAGGAGCCCTCTCCGCCTTCAATCGGTGGAGGCGTGATCACGGGAGTGGTCCAACCTCTCGAAGGTTTAACGATTCCTGCCGATCTTTCGGTTCGGCTGCTGCGGATGGCATGGCCAAAGAGATTTGCAAACAAGGTATCGATTCCTGCCACGGATATCGTCTACACCAAGCCATTATCCGGAATCCAGGATGATCTTCCGCTGATCAGCGAGCTCAAAGACATATTCCAGGAGGTCGCGAGGATCCCGTGTCCCGAAGATGGCGAGTTCACTTTTGACGGACTCGGGGCAGGATCCTATCTCGTGTGTGCCGGCGGCAGAACTTCGATTTGGAGTCCAGCGAATCAACGCATCGTTCTCGGCGAAAAGACATCTTGGGAGGGACACTGTGATGTTCCCCTGCAGCCTACCCTCAGCCAGTCGATTCAGGTCGTTGCTTCCGGCATTGCCGTGGAGGATGCATGGGTTGGGTTGCGTGGTGAGATCGTCGATCGAGCGCTCCTTCCCCAAAGTCTTTTTCTCCCTGTGCAAAAGGTTTGGCTTTTTCTCCTCAATGATCCGTTCGTTTCCGCAATCAGTTCAGAATCAGGACGAGTGGAATTTCCGGTTCTGCCAGAGATTCCTTATCTGATTCACGCTCGCAAACCCGGCGTTGGTATCGGGACGGGATACGCCAATCTGCGAGAAGAGACGATACATACCATCGATCTCAAGCCGGGTGGAAGCGTGACGGGAGTTGTCTCCGATTCCAACGGGGTCTTCCTGGAAGGTGCCGAAGTCAAGTTGGCCTTCGCTGTCAACATCAATGTCGATTACTTTATTCCCGGCGCTGAATCCACCTCCGCCGAAGACGGCTCATTCCAATTCGACGATCTGATGCCGGGAAGGTATTCACTCGAGGTGGAACTCCCTGGTTACCAAACTCGCAAAATATCATCTCTCGCCATCAGCCCCGGGCAGGCACTTCACGAAGAGATTACTCTTGAATTGGGTCACGAAATTTCCGGTCGGGTTTTGAATATTGATGGAGAACCGCTGAAGGGACAAACGGTACGGCTGCGACCGGACACCGCCCTTTCGGTTGTCACCGACGATGAGGGTTTGTTCCACTTTGATACCCTGGCGAACCGAAGATATCGGGTGTCGGTGAGTGGGGGATGTACCATTCACAGTTCCATCCAGGTGGAGGTGGATGGGGATCCGCTGGAGATCGTGGTTGAACCCGGATCCGCAATTGTGGGTCGTTTTGTCGATGGGGAAGGGCTTCCGGTTTCCGGGGTTGAAGTCCAGATCGCCGACTCCGCTCGCAGTGAGCCCGATTGGCGCTACTCCACAGATGTTTCAGGAGAAGATGGTCGATTCTCCATCTGTTCCGAGATCACCGCCGATCCGGATGAGCCCCTCTATCTTCTCGGATATCCACTGCAATATGAGAAGCTCGTGATCGACTTGCAAGAAGGAGCCTCGGACCTTGGAGAGATCGTGCTGACGCCCGCTTCGTGGGTTCACGGCACGACGAGAGCTGCCGATGGATCGGTGCTCGGTGGGGTGCAATTGACGCTGACTTCCTCCTACGATTACGATGAGGATCCTACCGGTGTGATGACAAAGACGGCGGGCTCTGGTGCATGGGGGGAGTACAGCATTCATCTTCCCGCTTCCAGTCGTGCCTGGGAATTGAAAGCGAGTCATGCGGAATTCCCTGAGAGTGATACGGTGAGCATCCCCGCGGGGGAGCCCGGTCGCGACATTCCCATCGATGTGACGTTGTTCCCTGGAGCAACGTTGGATGTCCGGGTGACCTCCGCAGGATTGCCGATCGCGGACGCATACGTTGAAGTGAAAGAAAACAAATCCTGGACTTTAGTTTCGAAGGTCGCCGTGACCGATCATCAGGGCAGTGCCATCTTCAAGGGACTTTCGACGAATCCACACACCGTGATGGTTCGAAAGCATGGCTTGGGTACTGGCAAGGCGGAAGTGGATTTGGTATCGGGACAGGATTTCGTCGAAGAGGTCGCTCTCGATGCGGCCATCTCTTTCGCCGGCCAAGTGGTTTGTGAGGGGGTTCCTGTTTCCGGGGCAGAGATCAACGTCACCGATGTTTCAGGTAGGCGCATCAGTACTGTGACAGGACTTGACGGTCGATTCGTTGCCGATCAATTGGCCAGTGGAGCACTGACAATCGGAGTTCTTGCCGAGGGATTTCTCCAACGCAGAGTCAGTGGGGTGGATCCCCGTGAGAGCCCGCTGACGATCACCCTCGAACGCAGTCACTCCCTTGTCGGCTTCCTCTTTGATCGCAACACCCGCGAACCGGTCACCGGGGCTCTCATCAAGACGACCCCAGTGACGGCATCTGGCCAGAATAAGCGGGGAGCCCGGCGTGTTCGGTCAGTGAGGTCCGATGATGAAGGTTTCTTTGAGCGTCCCAATTTGCCAGCGGGCTATTACAAAGTTGAAATTCTGTCCTCGGCACACCTGCCAAAGACTGAAGTCTTCAGGCTTCCTGCCCATCAAGAAGTGATCGAAATTCCTCTTCAGAGAGGTGAGCAGATCCGCGTCCAGGTCGTCGACCAGCAGGGTGTACCGATTCCCAAAGTTCGAGTGAGGCCCATGTTTCAGACCGAACGGAGTGAGAATCGTTGGCGATGGAGTTTTGTTCCAATGCACCGCAGGTTGCAAACCGATGACAGAGGTGAGTTGACCATTGGCGGTCTTGAGGAAGGTCCTTATCGATTAAGGGTGGATCACCGCGACTATTTGGTGACTGACCGTGCTATCGAAGTGGGGTTCATCTCAAGGTCGGAAGTCCAGCGATTCACTCTCACCCGCGGAGCAACGATCTCCGGGACCGTGTACCGAGCGGATGGGGAGTTGGCTTCGCGTGAAGCACTCATCTGCGAATGCATCGCCGGAGGTGGTAAGGGAAATCGAACCGAACACGATACCTCTTCGAAAGGCGAGTTTCGCATCCGACAGTTGCCCGCCGGTGAGTACCTCGTGCGTCCAAAGAGCGGAGGCGGGACCCAGGTGACCGTGGTGTTGCAGCCGGGACAGACGGTCGCTCTCGAGCTCGAAACGGGTCCCTGAGCAGGCGCTGGGGACAGAGAGAAGAGACAATTCGCTTGGGAGAAGCGGAGAATTTCCTTCCGAACAAGGCATCGCTGCCGATACCTTCCTGCTGATTGGCACTTTTTTCAAATTCTGGATATCCTCCTTATGGGGGTTGTTTGTTGGGCGAGGAGCCCTGAAACAACCTCTGACCCTTTCGCCGACCATGATCAGAGAGGTTGCCGTACCGATGAGCCAACGACATTGGGAGAGCCACAAACGCAGCATCGTTTTCATGCAGAGAACCCTGCTGGGAATCTTTCTGTTTCTGGGAACAGCAGGATTTCATCTGTTTCTTGGCCAACAAGGGGCGGCTGCCCTGGGCGTCTATTTCGTTCAAGATGATTCCAATGTCAAAGAAGAACTGACCAAAAGATTGTCGGAGGAGAGGGATGCGCGCTGGATTCTCGATGCGATCGATCGCATGCCGGAAGATATCCGTGAACCGAAAGGGATGTCGATCAGCGAGATTCAGAAGTTGACCGACGAAATTCTTCTTCGAGGTGAGGTTTACCTTCGACGAAATCCTGCGGGCAAAAGTGTTCCAAAGGTGGTTCCGGCACTTTGCCGCGTCTATTTGATGAACTGTAATCGACATTTCATCGACAGCGGCCGTCTCTACAAGGAGCGCAACGGCAAAGATGCTCCTGCTGCCTGGACTGCTGCGCTGAAGAAGGGCTACTTCGACCGGGTCCACGCTCTGCTCGATGATGAACTTGCCAAAGTCGCAGAGGGTGACGATACTCCCTGCGAGTTGATTCGCCTCAAGGCAGATGCATTCTGGCATGGCCAGCAATACCCACGCTGTATCAACGAATACAAACGGATCCTCGATCGTTGTCCCGAGGACGAGGACCGGGATGTGGTTTTAACCGCACTCCTCAACGCACAGCTTCGGGATCGTGACCACAAGGGTGCCGCAGCCACTGCAGATCAATTTCTTGCCGCTCACACTGATTCCGACCTGTTGCCGCACGTTTTGCGCCTCAAAGCGAAGGCGTTACAGGAGGCGGGGCGACTGCAGGATTGCCTTCGTTGGTGGAGGTCCATCGAGGGAGTAATCGAGAATGCATTCCTCGGTGATCCTTTGGTCATTGGTGACAAGACAGTGGAGATCAGCGATCGTTGTCGAAAGGATTTTCAGCGCTATTACGAAGAGGTTCACTTCGCCATCGGTTTTCTTGAGTTCGCCCTCGGTAACTATCAAGCGGCATCTGAAAGTTTTACAAGAGAGATGGAAATCCTGACCGGATTGATCAATTCCCAGGCCGCATCACAAGTCGGGCAGATCTATGCGAAGAGAACGGAGCGTGTGCTCGAAAGCCTTTTGCGATTTGCTGGCAAGCCGGCTCCGGTGTTGTCACTAGGCGAGAATTGGGTTGGAGGGGTCACGTTTGATCCGCAACAGGAGCGCGGCAATGTCCTGTTGCTCCTTTTTGCGCCCTACGAGAATGCCCGATATATGGAGACCCTCGAAAATTTGCAAAAGTTGTACATGACCCACGGAAATGATGGATTGCGGATCGGCTGGATCGCCTCGACCAAGGGAAAGACCGATCGCCAGGAGCAGATCGATCGTCTGGCAAGCCAATGTGCCCAGATGGGCTTGGCATTTCCTGCAGGGATTGATCTCGAGAGCGGATCACCCAATTTCGGCGAATATAACTGCCCGGTGGGAGGGGCGACGATGGTCGCCATCGATCGCAAGGGAAATTTGGCCTGGTACAAACTTGATCCCACCTTCAGGGATGACTCGATCATTTCCCAGGTGGCCCGTCGACTGCTGGCTGAAAGTCCCTGATCCACCCGCCTCTTCTTCTTGTCCGCCACACCGATCCCAGGGAGCCAAGAAGGTGCTGCTGTCACCCTTCTTCCCCGTTACAATATCGCCGGGGATCTGGCTGGAGGAGAGGCGTCGATTGCAGATTCGTGATCGGCGACTCCTCCCGGCGGGCAGACCCTCATAGGATGTATTCATGCTTCCGATGAACCCGCTGCAGAGCACCTGAGGATTGGACCAATGATGGAAGTACTGCCCTCCCGGATATTGCGGTTGCCCGATGCGTCAACGATGACAGGGGCGTTGGTGATGGGGATTCTCGTGCTGGGTCTTGTATTTGTCCCTGCGACGGATCTCAGTGCTGTAGGGATCCACCGAACTGAATCCAGGATCATCGTTTCCGCTCCTGAGCCTGTGAAGAGCGACTCCTCAGTCAAATTGGAAGATCAGGATGACGAAGAGGGCCCCTCTGCCAAAGATTTGCGCAAACTTGTTCAACAAGCCGCAATGTCCGGGGATGCAGCCGGATTGGCAGAAGTGTTGCGGACTCTGGGCAAGATGCCCGGTCGCAATGCCACTGCTGCAATTCTCAGCACAGCGTCGAGTCTTTCCAGGAGCCAATCCGATGACATCTACTGGTTCCTGCTGCAAGGGGTTGCGGGATTCAAGGGCGCAGATGCATTCACTGAGATGGGTGAGTTTGTAGTTCGCTACAAATCGAAGCCGGTTTCTCGCGATCTGCTCAATGCCCTGCGAAAGTCGCGAACCAAATATGTCAACCGGGTCATTCGCAGAGTCCTCGAGTACTGTCCCACCGACATGCAGATGATGGCCGTCGATATCGCCGCTGAAATTCCAGTGAGAAGGACCGTCGATGTGCTTCTGCCGATCCTTTCCAGGGAGGACGCAAAAGAGAAGGGCGGCAAGAGGCCCCCTACCGAATTGAAGCGCGCTTTGATCTCTGCCCTCGAAGCTCTGACGATGCAGCAGTTGGGGGACAGCCTTATCAACTGGCAAGGTTGGTGGGAAAGGGAAAGAAGCAGGGGTCTCAAGGTCATTCGCGATGAAGCGGAGAATCATGTCTCGACCACCGGCCTTGCTCGCCCCCTGGATCCGGTGAGAGCGCGCCAATTTCTCGGTCTGGAGGATCTGCCCCCCGGTAAGGTGATGGTGATCAAGGGTCCGCGGGCGAAGAATGGTTTCGATACCAACTACGACCATATCGAACATGTGCTACAGCGAATCTCCGTTCCCCACACAGTGGTTGAAAAAGGCGAAGTCGAAAAATCTTCCTTCAGTTTTAATGGGGTTGCTGCGGTGTTTATCAACTGCAGTCACATCCATGAGTTTTGCCAGAATCCAGAGCACAAGCCGGGTGAATACACTGGAAACCGCATGCATCGGTGCACCGGGCCGGGAAACCACGACAATGTTCAGTTCAAAATGAACAAGGACGCCGTCGACAAAATCGTTCGGTTCGTTGAGAAGGGGGGATACCTCTTCACAGAAGACTGGTGCCTGATCGAAGTGATCGAGATTGGCTTCAGCAAATACCTGCGATCGGGAACCGCATTGGAGGGAGGAGACTTCGGGGTCTCGCCAGAAAAGGGGATGACCGCCCATCCGCTGCTCCGCGGGGTCTTCGTTCCTCCGGTCGACATGGATGCATTGCGCAGGAAAAAGTACGGTCTCGACGATGAGGATGACGACGAGGACTCCGAATATGACCCCACCCAAGAGGATGATCCGGGAGATGTCGACGAAGATCGGGGCAAAACCGGCGTCGGAAACAGCGATTTGGATGCTCCCGGGGACATCGAAGATCCGGATATCCGGCTGATTCAGCATCGATGGAAGATCGATAAGGAGAGCCCCTCCCTCGATATCCAGTCAAAGAAGGTTCAGGTCCTCATCGACAGTGAAGAGCTGCGCGACGCCTGCGGGGATGGGGCGGTCGCAGTCACTTTCCCGGTGAAGAAGGGGAGGGTGATCCATGTGCTGTCCCACTTCGGCAAGCAGAGCAGTTCCGACAATGAGGCCACCATTGAAAATCTGTTGATCAACTTCCTCCTTCAGGTACGGATTCGCTCCGGAAGTTGATGGGGTGGCCGGGTGTTGGGCAGGGCGGAAGTTCTGGATGCCTTTGCGGGAAAGGTCTACGGTGCTCCCACTGAAGCATGCAGAATAACGTTGCCGAGGCACGATGAGACTATCGAGTGCAGATCAGTTGGCAGCGATGGGGAGTGGGGAAAGCGGGGAATCCGAGTGCAGTTTGCAGGAATTTCACAGCTGTGCTCTCCACGGATGGCCATCATGCTTCTTGTGTGCGGCTGGATCCAAATCCTCACTTCTCAGCCCCTCCAAGCCCAGACCACCCTTGGACTCTTTGGAACCGATGAAGATCTGAAAATTTATTACGACCGGCTTGAGGCAGATATTTCCACCGAAGACGGGGGCAGGTCCCTCGTGGTTCTCGGCAATGTTCTTCTCGAAGGTCGTGGATTCTCCTTGCGTGCAGATGCGATCGGAGTCTACGTCGAAGGAGTCGATGCCGAAGAGGGACCGATCAACCCGCGGGTCCTCGCTCTCGGTGGAGTGTTGCTCGATCGTGGAGGGCAGATCTTTCAGGCGGAAACGGTGTTTTATGAAGTCGATGCCAGGAGCATGGTATTGACCGATGCCCGGATTCGCATCACCTCTGATCTGGTGGAGGTGTTGAGGCGTTTGCCGCAGGATGACCCCCGGAGGGCCCGAAGTATTGCCGAGTCGTGGGTGGGCGGCGTCACTGACGTCGCCGACAGGGAAGTTCCCGTTTCCACGATCGGAATCGCCTCCCGTTTTCTGCAGGTGGAGGATTTCACTGCAGTGAGCGGAACAAATATCGTCTTCACCACGGATCTGTTTGATGATCCCGAGTGGGCTCTGGTGGCGGATCGAGGCGAGGCGGTCCCGAGAGAGGAAGTTGATCAGCGGGCGAACGAAAAGCGCCCTGGCGGTTACTTTTTCTCCGTCGATGGTGCCCGGCTCGAAGTCGGCGGCTTGCCCTTGGCTTACTTTCCATCGACACGCTGGGATAGCCGTTGGGGAAGGTCATTCCCGCTGCGTGATTTGCGCCTCTCTGACTCTTCCCGTTTTGGATCACGAATCGACACCAGTTGGAATGGTGATTTCTTGTTACCCGAGCGTTTTGAAGATGAAATCGATCTGACGCCACGGGTCGATTCTCTTTCCAGTCGCGGGACAGGTTATGGTCTCGATTTTGAGTGGGGGCGCGATCCCTTGCGCTGGTCCAATAATCCCGACGGGCGACTGGATCTCTACGGATATGGCTCCTTTTGGCAGATTAGTGACGAGGCGACCGAAGACAGCGACGGCACCCCTGTCGCGGATGAGGATCGCTACCGGGGGCGCGCATTTGTACAGGCGAGGTTGACCTCCAGCACCATGATCGATGCGGAGTGGTCTTCGGCCAGCGATGAGGGCTTTGTCGATGAGTTTTTTCGCGTTGAGGCTCGCACTGTAAAGCGACCGGAAAACTTCTTCTCTCTGCGTCAGGAGTTGGGAGAGAGTGTCGTTGGCAGCCTGCGTTTTGATGGCTCGTATGAGGATTTTGAAGATCAGATCGAGAGGGCACCTGAATTGGCTCTCAGGGTCATCGATACTTCGCTGGGTATCGGATTCAGAGCCGATGCCGACATGATCTTTTCAGATTTGGAATTGGTTCCGGGAGAGTCCTCGCTGACCACTGCTGAAGAAGCGCGAAGACTCGATGTGCGCAGCGATTTTTCCCGACCCATCATCGGCGGTCGTTGGCTCAATGTGATCCCTTCTGCAGGAGTACGCTGGACTCAGTGGACCTCTTCAAATCTGGTGGAAGAGGATCGTACGATCCTTTCTGCGGGCATCGAAGCGGCGACGCGATTCTCGAGGGTCTTCCAATTGCGGAATCGGCCACTCGATATCGATGGGTTGCGTCATGTGGTGGATCTACGTGCCGACTACTCCGGTTTGTTTGACAGTTCCCTGGATTCTGCGTCGATTCCGTTTTCATTCGACGACGTTGAAGGCCTGGGAAACATGGAAGTCGTGACCCTGTCGATGGGACATCGCCTGCAAACCCGAGAATCCCGCAGTGATAGGGAGCGCATGTATCGACTGGGAACGCGCAGTGTTGCCGAGGCTCGCATCGATGCGCTCTATTATCCCGAGGCGGAGCGTGACAATGGGGGCGAAGAATGGGGGGATCTATTCTCCGAGGTGGTGATTCACGGAGCCGGAGGGTGGAGTGTTTTCGGTGAGAGTCGCCACGATTTAGGACTAGGTCAGAACCGGGGCAAGAATCTCGGATTGCGTTGGTTACAAGTGGACCAGGGTCTGTTTGAAGTTTCGTGGCGCAATCGTCCCGAATATCAGGAAACGCTCCTCACTGGCGGAAGATTCGTCGCCTCATCCCGTTGGGATCTCGGTCTCTATGTGGAGTACGACCTCGAGGGAGATGAGATTCTCGGCCAATGGTGGGAGGTCGGTCGAAACTTCCGCACCTTCCGTCTTGGATTTGGTCTCGATGTGGATGCCGGAATCAATGACGACACCACCTTCCGGGTCGACATCGGCCTTCGGGAATGGTTGGGCGCTCTGGGAAGCCGTGGAAACCGGGGACCGCGCTACGCCTGGTAGTTGGTGCGCCTGGTAAGTCGGTACGTCTGGCAATCGGTATCGATACAGTTTCGCCCCTGATAGGGGTTTCTCTGCGTCTTGTTTGCGGCGATGATCTTTAGTGAGCAAATGGAGCCACCTGAAACAGAGGAAGCGATGAGCAAAGCGGTCTATCCCGGTACCTTTGATCCTCCCCACAAGGGGCACCTGGATCTGATTTACAGGGGATCACGCATCTTTGATGAATTGATTGTGGCGGTTGCCGTCAATCGTCAAAAGTCAGCGCTTTTTTCCCCTGAGGAGCGGGTCGAGTGGCTCGAGACTTGTGTCTCTGGAATCCCGGGGGTTCGCGTTCAAGCTTTCGATGGGTTGGTCGTCGATCTGCTCGAGAGTGAATCGCAGAGGATTTTGCTCAGGGGAATCCGCACCTTTGCGGATTTTGAGGCGGAATACACCATGGCGCTGACGAACCGCTCCATTTCCGCCGAAGTGGAGGCGGAGACGGTGTTCGTCCTTCCCAGTCTCGAGTATTCCCATCTCTCCAGTCGCCACATCAAGGAGATTGCAGCGTTTGGTGGGGATGTCCGCGAATCTCTGCCGCAGTTGATCGCCACGGAGGTGGCATCCGAATTGAGCCGAAGGCTGAACTCCGGGTCGCTGGAAAATTGAACCTCTCCCCGTTAGACTCTTGCTTCTGCTGATCATGGTATCAGAGGTGTATCTTTGAGAACCTCCCTCCGAATTGGGACTTTTTCAGGATCCACTGCAGACGTACCGGGGTCCATGGTGCCGGTTCATCTCGGGTTTGGATTCTTTGAGAAGCCAGACGTGTTGAGCTCCAGATGTAATTAGAAGCCAAGGAAGGAGTCCGCAGCCATGCCTGACGGACAACTCAAAGCGATCCATACCGACCAGGCTCCGAAAGCCATCGGTCCCTATTCCCAGGCTGTAGAGGTGGATGGTTGGGTGTATTGCTCAGGCCAGATTCCGATCGTCCCCGCCGATGGGTCGATTCTGCGAAATATCGAGGATCAGGCGCACCAAGCCCTGAAAAACCTCGGTGAGGTTCTGTCTGCTGGGGGATGCGGATTTTCTGACGTGGTCAAAACCCAAGTGTATCTCTCCGACATGGCAGACTTTGAAGTGGTCAACAAGGTGTACTCGCAGTTTTTCAACGAGCCGTTTCCAGCTCGAGCATGCATCCAGGCAGCAGCCTTGCCGAAGGGTGTCGATGTCGAAATCGACGCAGTTGCGCGGAAGCGAGATCAAAGTTGAATTCTGTTGAACCCCTGCTGTCCATCGAAGATCTAAAAACCTGGTTTTACACGGACGATGGTGTCGCCCGTGCTGTCGATGGGGTGAGCTATTCGATTCGTCCTGGTGAAACCTTGGGAGTGGTGGGTGAGTCCGGTTGCGGCAAGTCTGTAACCGCCATGAGTATTCTCCAATTGGTTCCCACCCCCCCCGGTAGATACGTTGGCGGATCGATTCAATTTAAGGGCGAAAATCTGCTCGAAAAAAATGAAGCAGCAATGCGCAAGATCAGAGGCAAGGAGATCTCCGTCATCTTTCAGGAGCCGATGACCAGCCTGAACCCCGTATTCAAAGTGGGAGATCAAATCGGTGAATCATTGCGGCTTCACGAGGGAATGTCTCGCGCCCAAGCCCGATCGAGAAGCATCGAGTTGCTCAAACAGGTCGGAATCCCTTCCCCCGAACAGCGAATCGATGAGTACCCGCATCAGCTTTCCGGTGGAATGAAGCAGCGGGTGATGATCGCCATCGCATTGGCATGTAATCCTTCCCTATTGATCGCCGATGAACCGACGACTGCGCTCGATGTGACGATTCAGGCTCAAATTCTCGAACTTCTTCGGGATCTTCAGCGAGACAAGGGGATGGCGATCCTGATGATCACCCACGATCTCGGGGTCGTTGCCGAAAATGCAGACCACGTCGTCGTCATGTATGCCGGCAAGGTGGTGGAGAGTGCACCCGTTGAAGACCTCTTTGAGAGACCGAAACATCCCTACACAGTCGGCCTTTTCCGATCGCTGCCGCGGTTGGAGCAGGAGAGTGATCGCCTCGAAGTGATTGAAGGCAACGTACCGAACCCGCTGCAGTTTCCAAGTGGTTGCAAATTTCGTCCCCGGTGTCCCCATGCGACCGAGGCCTGCTCCCAAACTGAGCCGGAACTGGCCACTGCTGCCGAGAATCATCTGGTTTCTTGCCACCATTGGGAGGAAGTCTTCAAGGCTGCAAACTCTGGAAATGGAGCAGTTTGATGAGTGATGCATCGGTCTCTGAGCCTGCTCCTCTTCTTGAAGTCAGGGATCTCAAGACCTGGTTTCCGATACGGTCCGGGGTGTTCTCCAAAGTCACTGCTCACGTCAAAGCGGTCGACGGGGTCAGTTTTTCCTTGGGTCGCAAGCAGACGCTGGGGCTTGTGGGGGAATCGGGTTGTGGAAAAACCACCGTGGGCCGATCGATCTTGCGTTTGGTCGAGCCGACCGAAGGAACGGTACACTTTGATGGAATCGATGTCCGAAATATGCATGGGGATCAATTGAGATCGTTGCGCAAGCGCATGCAGATCATCTTCCAAGATCCCTACGGTTCCTTGAATCCACGGATGACCGTGGGCGCTATCCTCAGTGAGGGCCCTTACATCCACCGCATGGGATCGGATGCGGAAATCCGCGAGAGAGTTCAACATCTGATGGATCGGTGTGGACTCGATCCGATCAATCACATCAACCGTTATCCCCATGAGTTTTCTGGTGGCCAGCGCCAGCGGGTCGGGATCGCCAGAGCATTATCGGTGGAGCCGGAATTCATCGTTTGTGATGAAGCAGTCAGCGCACTCGATGTGTCCATTCAGGCACAGATCATCAATCTGTTGCTCGATCTGCAAGACGAGTTTGATCTCTCCTATCTCTTCATCGCCCATGATCTGGCAGTGGTGGAGCATATCAGTGACAGGGTCGCAGTGATGTATCTGGGAAAAATCGTCGAAGAGGCGGTTGCACAGGATCTCTACTCAGATCCACGACACCCCTACACCCGGGCACTCCTGTCAGCGGTTCCGGAACCGGACCCCAAGCGTAAGAGGAACCGGATTTTGTTGGAGGGAGATGTCCCATCACCGATCAATCCTCCATCCGGCTGCCCATTTCACACACGGTGCCCTGAATCAGGGCCGCGATGTTCTGTCGAGGTACCCGAAGGCATGATCTTGGGGGATGGACACCAGAGTTATTGTTGGCTCGAAAGTCCCGCAGGTGTGGGAGAGAAGTCTGCCTGAGGAGCGGGCCTGATGAGAGAAGCAGGGATGCCAGAATGCGCCTTCGTCACCTTCGGGTGCAAGATCAACCAGTACGATACCCAAGCGATCCGTGAAGAAATTCTCGATCTCGGATATCGGGAGGTCGGCAAGGCGGAGGGAGTAGATCTGGTCGTCGTCAACTCCTGTACGGTGACCGAGCGGGCGGGACAAAAGGTGGGAGAACGGGTCAGGGCGCTGACGAGAAGAAACCCCCATGCAGACGTCATCGTCACAGGTTGCATGTCGGAAGATGACCGCAGGCAGATGCTGGAAATTCCCGGTGTCACCCATCTCATCGGTAACGAGGAAAAGCACAGGGTCGCTGAAATTGTCGCGGGCGCACATCCTGGTGAAGTTCCCGGAAAGCGTAAATCCCGTGACATCTTCGGTTTGAAAATTTCCGGCTTCGAAGGGCGCACACGGGCATTCCTGAAGATCCAGGATGGCTGCGATTCATTCTGCAGTTATTGCATCATCCCATACATGCGCGGCGGATCACGCAGTCGCGATCATGAGCCTATTCTTGCCGAGGCACAGAGACTGGCGGATTCCGGGTTTACGGAATTGGTTCTGACCGGTATTCACCTGCGCCAATGGGGACGAGACCTCGGCATCGAGGATGGGTTTGGAAGATTATTGAAGGAGTTGCGGGAGATTCCGGGGATCGATCGGATTCGTCTGTCTTCCATCGGCGAAGGAGCCTTCAGCGACCGGTTCCTCGAGGCTTTCGAGGAGGATGCAGGATTGTGCCGATTCTTTCATGTTCCCCTGCAAAGCGGCAGCGCAAGGATTCTGAAAGCGATGCGACGTGACTACACCCTGGAAGAATATTGTCAGGCGATGCAGCGAGTCCGGGAAAGGCTTCCCGATGCGACGCTGGCGACAGATCTGATCGTCGGATTCCCTGGTGAAACGGAAGAGGATTTTCAAGCTTCCCTGCAGCGGATCGATGAGATCGGTTTCGCCAAGGTCCACCTGTTCCCTTACAGCCCACGTCCACGAACCAAGGCTGCGAGATTGCCGGATCATGTCGCGGCGGAGGTTCGGAATCAGCGTATGCAACGGGCACGTCAACATTGCAATATCGTCTCACAGAGGGTTGCGGAGCAACGTCTTGGTCAATCGGTACTGGTATTGGTGGAGAAAACGGATGGCAACGGAACTGCGGAAGGACTCTCCAGAGAGGGATTGCGAGTCGCAGTGGAAGGGGAGCGATTGATTCGCGGTCAAGAGTACCGGGTGAAGTTGGAAACGGTCGTTGGTGAGCGATTCAACGGGGTGACTCTCGAGAAGGTGAACGATGGGTAATCGTACTGAAAAAGATCGGGAATCGTCGAAACCGCTGCATTTTCCCGCTGGATTGCATGATCGCAGCCTCGTCGGATGGGGTATTCGGAGGCGTCGTGGGGATCTGGGGGGCCCCACTGACCCCGATGACGCCGATGCGGATCTGCAAAGATCCAAAATCGGTGAGAAATCGCAGGAGATTTCTCCTGCCACCGGACTCGCTGGGAGGACCGGAATCGAAGAAGAGACTGCGGTTGTCATCGAGGCGGATGACCCCCTTGGTGCGTTGGCCACTCGGGTCGCCTCGTGTCAAGAGTGCAGCCTGTGCCAGACGCGGAACCGGACCGTATTTGGTGTCGGCAATCCTCATGCCCGTCTGATGTTTGTCGGCGAAGCTCCCGGTGCCGAAGAGGATCGGAGAGGAGAGCCCTTTGTCGGTAGAGCAGGGCAACTTCTCGACAAGATCATTACACAAGGACTGAAGTTAACTCGTAAAGAAGTTTACATTACAAATGTATTGAAATGCCGTCCACCGGAGAATCGGGATCCGCAGCCGGATGAGGTGGAACGGTGCAGGTCTTACCTGGAGGCGCAGATCGATTTTGTAAAGCCGCAAATTCTTGTGGCGCTGGGACGTCCTGCAGCAATGTTTTTGACGGGTCAGGAGAGTTCCCTCAAACAATTGAGGGGAGGGAAACACGAATTTAGAGGGATTCCGGTGGTCGTCACCTACCATCCCGCCTTTCTTTTGCGTCAACCCCAATACAAGGCCCATTGTTGGCACGATCTGCAGTCCGTCATCGGCACCCTCGGAGAGTCGGAGTGAGCCCCGCGCAGCAGCGGTCAAATCTCTCCAGGGGATCGATTCTTGGCAAATGAGACCCTTTCGGTAAGTTGACTCGGGATTATGGGGATCTATACTTTCCTCTTCCCCGGGAGGGAATTCGGTCGAAACGGAGACGTCTCCGTCGGGCCTAAATTCTTCGTGGGGAAGGAAAGAATGAGCCGATCGGCGCCGATCAGGACGTCCGTGCAGTGATTTAGTCTGCAGTAATTTTTTGCCGTGAGAATTTTCTGTCGTGAGAATTTTCTGTTGTGAATTTCTGTTGAGTTTTCTCTGTAATGAAGATTACGGCAACGTCATGGTCGCTCCGTCGGAATTAGAGGATACGAGGTCGTGAGTTTCGGCGCAAAACGGGGACGTCTAGCGCCGGGATTGTGTGCAGTGTCTGCGATAAGTGCGGATCCCATTGGTTTCCGGCATTTCAGTCACCGCTGTTCGATCCTGTTCAGAATTTCGGGGAGATTGAGGGTATTCATGTTGGGGATTTTTCCCCACTGAAACTCACGAGTCCTCCCCGGATTCCCGGGGTCAAGCGCGACTGTCAAGCTGACCATGTTCGTTGTTCGATTTTCTTGTGAAATCGTCAGCGCATGCGTTCACCAGGTGGATTCGAGAGTCGCCAACACCGCCTGGACTTTTGCCACGTATCTCGAAGGTTGAGTTTGAGGATGTGCGACCCGCTTGGATCGGGTCTGCCTTCTCATGGGTCCGGCTCGACATCGTTGGGTCGGCATGCTGGGTCGGTATGAGGATCCATAAGATGAAGTCCGTGAGGTCAAATCCGCGGGGTTACGTATGGGTCAGACCGTTTCACGGGGTGGTTGGAGAACATCGATAGCGCGGTTTGAGGATGAGAAGGATCGTCGATGGCGTGCGCTTAGGTCCTGCGACCCTGAGAGTTGAATTAGAGAAAACCAAACCCGAGTGATCCACTGCTAAAGGGGATCCTGCGACCTTGAAGCGACCTTGAAGCAACCTTGGAGCGACCTTGGAGCGACCGAGGGGCAAGCGAGGAGCAAGCGAGGAGCGACCGGGGACGACGTTGGAGAGAGGTATTCGTGGAGAGAGGTATTCATGGCTGACTTCGAAGAAGTCTGGTGTCTCGATGGAGGAAAAAACTCCCTCAAGGCGATCAAGATCCAGCGGTCCGGCAACGGCGCTGAGATCGTCGCCGCCGAAAAAATCGAACACCCACTGGGCGCAGGCCCCGAGGCGACCGCAGCAGCGATCTCCAATTTGGCTTCTCAACATTCTCTCGCCGGGCCCTTGGCAGTTTCCCTACCGAGTCGTTCAGCACTGACAAGTTTCATCACCGTTCCTCCAGTGGACGGCAAGAAATTGGAGGAGCTGATCGGTTATGAGGCGCAGCAGAATATTCCGCTGCCGATGGAAGACGTCATCTGGGACAGCCACATTTGTGGCGATACCGACGACGGCGAGAAGGAGATTGGAATCTTTGCTGTCAGATCTGAAGAAGTTTCCGATCTTCTTCAAGATCTTGAGGCCGACAATTTGGAAATTGATGTACTCACACTCGGTAATGTCGGATTGCTGAATCTGATTCGCTTTGACCTCCGCCCCAAGCGTCCGATGGTCGCAATTGAAATCGGCGCACACCACACCGACCTGGTCGTGGTCAATGGGTCGCGTTACTGGTTCCGTTCGGTGCCCGTCTCCGGCAAGGATTTCACCCAGGCGCTTCAGGAACGTTTCAATTGCACTGAGGAGGAAGCGGAAAATCTCAAGGTGACCGCAGCCAAGTCTGACCATGCTGCCAAAATATTTGAAGTGCTGCAGCCGCTCTTGCGCGACCTTGTCAGTGAGATCAATCGTTCGATTGGCTATTACAAGTCCCGGGCTGGTGAGCTCAAGATCGAAGATTTGTTCCTTTTCGGTGGCAGCGGCAAAGTGGTGGGGTTGCGAAAGTTCTTAGAAGACAACCTGCGGATTCGGGTGCAGATTTTCAAAAGTTTGCAACGCGTGCGGATTCGCCCCGAAGCGAATATTGTGCAGCAAGATCTGCAGGCGTTTTCATCTTGTATTGGAGCCGGACTACAGGCACTGGGGCTCGGTGAGATAGACCTCAATCTTTTGCCGCAGGAGCAACAGGAAGCCGCAGAATTCAAGAAGAAACAGAAGGTTGTTCTTGGAGCGACAGCCGCTCTCTATCTACTCATCGCATTCTTCGCAATCGTCTTCGGTGGCAAGATTGACGATGCCAATGCAGTCCTTCAGGAAGCCGGACTCGTCGACGAGTTGAAGGATAATGAAAAGTTGCTGGCGAAACTCCAGGAGGACAAGAGAGTAGTCCTTGAAAAGATGCAGAGCGACCTGGTTTCTCATGGAGCGGGTCGCCTCGTTCCCCGGGAGGTTCTCGAAATCATCGCCACAATCCCGAATGCCGAGCAAGTCTCCCAATCGATTCGCATGGAAGTGGAAGACGGTCCTGAAAAGGATAGCACCCGCGGTTCTGTTGAGGCGGAACAGGAATCACTCAACACCCAAAAGACTTGGCTCTCCGGGTTTGATGTTCGCAAGGTCAGAGTGACTGACTCGGGTACTGTTCTTGAAAAGGGAAGCAAAGTCGATTCGGGGATGACGGTCTTTGATGATCGTTACCAGGTGACTGTTCGTGGATTCCGATACGACCAAGGGGATGCCTCGACCAACGACCAGCAACTCAAATTGGTGGTCGTAGATCCGATTGAAGCCCGACTGACTGAAACATATGGTGCTCCTGAATATGGAGAGCGGGTCAGTCGAAATGTTGGAACTGAAACGATGTTGATGTGGGCTCCCGACGATAATTTCAAGAGGGGTCGACAACGAGGACGCAATGACGAGGCATCTAGGGATCACGGGACTCCCCTCTACCCCTGGACCATCTCTTGGGTCTATCCGCCGCTCCCGGTGGATCCCTCGGATGAAGAAGAATAGGGGGCCGCATGAGTGACAAGGTATTCTGGAGTTTGCTCGGTGCGGAAGTGGTCCTTTGGATCGTTCTGTTTGTCATCGTCGTAGTACCCAAAATGTCGGAATACGATTCTGTGAGTGCAAAGTTGAAGAGGCAGCAAAAAGACCTGAAGGAGTACTCACGAAAAGTCGACAGGGATTTACCCACCGAAGATATGGTGAAGGCTGAAGAGAAGTACCTCGAAAGTTGGAGCAAAGAGATCGATCGCGCAGAAGAGTTTTACTCAAGCCGTGTGAGTCGCTTTGCTGAAGGAACTTCCAGCGATTTGAGTGGGTGGTCGACTCGTTATCGTGATGGCTTCGATCTTTTGGTGAAGCGCTACCGCTCTGAGGTGGGGCTCGATGCTGCTGCCGAGTTGCCATTTCTGGCCCAGGAAGATCTCGACGATGTCGACAAGATCGTCAATTATGAGCGTCGCTGGAAGGTGCAGAGTCACTTGGTGAACCTTGCACTGGAGAACCGAGGCTCAAATATTCTCGAGTTGACGATCGATCGGAAAACGGCTCGTGCGAATCGTGGAGACGGCGATGGAGCGGCCCGATTCCCCGTATATCTAAAGTTGGAGATTCCTGGGAACCGTGTGGCGAATTTCGTCGACCAGATCATGAGGCACCCATTCATTGACTATTCCATCGGCCACTTGGCGGTCAGTAAGGATCGCGAGGAATTGCTCTTCGATGTCGTCAATGAAGCCAAGTCGGAGGAGGAAGAGTTGGGTGAGCCCAATGTCCTTCTGTTGCTTGAAATGGAAGTCCATGAAGGGACGATCGTGAGCTCTTCTGAAGAGGAACGGGGCTAATCCATTGCAAAATATCGATAAAATCACGATCGCTGTCGTTGCTTTGCTCCTCGTCGGAGGTTTTGGCTACCCCTTCCTGATGAGTGATCCCGGGAGTGAATACTCGAGCAAGATCAGCGAAGCCAATGAGGCCATCGAGGAAAATATGGCGTCCCAAGATCTGGGCGACCAAAGTGTTCCGGAAGTCCTCGGCAAAGTTCGTATGGCTTACGACATCTCCGGAGACGTGGCGATTCCTGAATGGTCTTTTTACCGCAAACCTGCCCGTCTCGATGTCAAGGAGCGGATCATCCAGGTTCCGCCGACCCTCGATCCCGCCTACCTTGCATCAGTCGCAGTGGTTCGGGATGCGGGGGGGCAACTCACCTATCATGAAATATCTGGTCGCCATGCGATTTACACCAATGCGGAGATCACTTCCTGCGTCGTCGAAATGCGGGAAGGGGACGGGGAGTGGACGAAGCTGGATCAGGTAAACAGTTTCGCTTCTGGCCAGGCCTTTTCGATTCGGTCCGGTGCCTTGGAAGTTGGCCGCAGTTATCGCTATCGCATTTCTACCAAGGCCGCTGCTCTTCCTGGAAACATGTCCTTTCCCCGGGATGGATCGAACTCTGTCTTGTCGGGAGAGACGGGACCCGTGTTGATGCCCGCTGATGAGGCTTGGAAGGTCAGTGGTGCCCAGGTGGGCCGCCTTGATAGTGCCGGCAACTTCATGCCCGGTCGTGCCACCATCCAGTACTCGCGTTGGGATTGGGAATCTTCCTCAGCGAAAAAATCCGCAAAGGTTGTGACCGAGCCGAAGGCGGGTGATCAGAGTGTCGAGCTGTTTGATACCGGTTTCCGATTGGAACGGATTCAGGATACGGCGGATGGTCGCGTTGTCGTTCTGCGGAACGAGAGCGGCAAAAGAGCCTATTTGAAAAACAATGATGACCCCCAGTCCCTGACCCCTCCGGGGTGGGACAACTTCGACAGTGATCCCGCTGAATCAACAGGGGAAGAAGACGAGGATGACGACTTGGGAGCGGTAGAGCCCGCCGACGAAGTCGAGCCGGTCAAGCCGAAGAGAACCCGCCCGAGCGGGGGGGGTCTCTTTGGAGGTGACGACTAAGAGTGAGACAGGTGACGATGCCATGGGGCGGGTCACCCGTTCTGAAGGAATCTGCGAGGCAGACTTCGGAGCAAATTGGAAAGATTGAAACTCGGCCACCTCTGGTGGCTGGAATAGCCAGCGGTCGCAAGGTGAAGCGACCGATTGACAACCAAAGCAAGGAGAGATCGATGTCGATAAGCCTCCGGGAGCCCCAATTCAGAATCGTCATGGCGAGAAGTACCTTCTCAATCTTTGCCATGACCCTGTTGCTCCTCTGCGTTGCCGCCCAACCTGTCACAGCCCAGGAAGAGGGTGTGGATGGTCTGATCCGCGATGTCAGCTTGGAGAATCAGGCCCGGGCAGGTGCCGCTGTCCAAGCGGTGAATGCAGCGGAAAAACTGATCAACGAGTTACGCTATATCGAGGCGGAAGAGAAGTTGCAGGAGGCTGTTCGCCTCGATCCTGGCAACCAAAATGCCCGCGATCTTCTCGACACGGTACTGATGTTGCTCAGTGATCGCAGCGGAGATATCCGCGATCTTCAACGCCGAATGGTCGATGAGAAGAAGGTGCGACTGCAGCAGGACGTCTTTGAATTGGAGCGTCTGTATCTCGATGGCCGCAGGGCCATGGACGATGGCAGTTACGACAAGGCGGTCGCCATCTTCGATCAGATTCTTGAGCGGATTCGTTGGTTCCCCTTCGACTATGATCTCAGCGATCAACAGAATCGGGCTCGCCAGTCGAAAGAAGAGTCGCTTCGCCTGCAAAATGAGAACGCCGCAGCCGAGAAGCGTGAGCGCGAGATGCGTATTCTTGCAGAGGCAGAGTCGGAAATGGCACGGTCTGTATCCTTCATCCAAAACCGGATTGATGAGATTCTGCGCCAAGCGCGTCGCCTCTTTGCCGAAAGAGATTACGAGAGGGTGATCACTCTCTGTGACGAGGTTTTGCAACTCGATCCTTCAAGGAAGGATGTTCGTGCGCTTCGCCGTGAAGCCGCTGAATTGCGCCATCTTTATGAGGTCCTCGACACCAGTTTGCAGACGCAACTTGAGTGGGATCGTACATTCCTGAGCCAGTTGGAATCGGAAATCCCTTACACGGATATCTTTAATTTCCCTTCCCGTGAAGAATGGATGCGAATTACTCGCCAGGAACAGTCCCTCGAAGATCGTCTTCAAGCAGTGGAAAGCCAGCAGGAAAAGACGATTCGCTCGCGTCTAAAGGTGCGTGTCGCCAGCGTTGAGTTTGAAGATGAGCCCTTTGAACAGGTGATCCAATTTCTCAGGGAACTCTCCGGGATCAATTTCGTTCTCACCAAGGAAGCGTCCGAAGCTCTCGAAGGTGGCGATGGAACAGTGCGGCTGGCAGAAGTTACGGACCTGCCCCTCGAAAACGTATTGAACCTGGTACTTCAAGGGAACGATCCACCATTTACCTACGTCATCCGGTCGGGAGCGGTTCTCATCGGCCCTTCCGATTCTGTTCGCAATGATGTGTTCCTGGAGTTTTACGAAGTTTCCGATATCACCAAAGACAAGCCTGATTTCCGTGCACCGCGTCTCGCTCTGCAGTCGAGCCAGGATGGGGATGACGGCGGAGCGGGGGGACTCTTCGACATCGGCGGGGAAGAAGACTCCCAGGAGACCACGCTGGATTCCGATATCCTCGTCGAGTTGGTCGTCAACGCCCTTTTCGGTGACGAAGGTGAACCGGACGGCGAGTCTGTGAGGATCCAAAGTGGTCGCCTTGTTGCGAACACCACTCTCGCCAACCACCGCAAGTTGATTCAATTGCTCAAAGCATTGCGCAAGTCCACGGGGGTCATGGTGACGGTGGAGAGCCGCTTTATCGATCTCCAGGACAATTTCCTCGAATCGATCGGAGTCGATTACGGAAATCCGTTCAATTCCAATTTGCCGAACCCCATCAATGACATCGACGGTGCCGGTACCCAGATCGCAGCCGGCTTCGAAATCGTCGACGCCCAGGGAGAGATCGACGTGAGAGCAGCGGTTTACAACGCATTTTCGCTGCCTCTGGGGTCTTCCGTTTCACCCTTCAATCTCTCTGATACCGGTGGATTCGCGATTCAGTACAACGTTCTCGACAGTTACGCACTGGAAGCGATTCTGGAAGCCAATCAGAAGATGCAGCGCACCAAGAAGTTGGATGCGCCCCGTGTGACTGCCTTCAACACCCAGATCTCCCACTCTCTCGTGGTTGATCAGAGTGCCTATATCGAGGATGCCGAAGTCAACCAAACCGGTGTGGTCCCCGTGATCAACCCTGTGATCGGGATTCTGAACTCAGGTTCGATTCTTCAGGTTCGCCCGACGGTCAGCCACGATCGCAAGTACGTGATTCTTGAGATCGAGCCGACCCTTGCAGTGCAGCTGCCATCCCGATTCAAGACTCTGACCCTCGGATTGACCAATCTGAATGTCGAGTTCCCCGTCCTTTCCGTAACAAACATCAAAACCACTGTGACGATTCCTGACGGCGGAACGGTTCTGGTGGGGGGACTCAAGCGCACCATCACCCAGGAATCCCGATCAGGAATTCCGGTGCTGTCGCGATTGCCGATTCTGGATCTCCTCGTCGGACGCAAAGGGAATGCCCGCATGCAGTCGAATTTGTTCGTGTTGATCAGCGCAAAAATCACAGTTATCCGTGATGAAGAAGAGAAGCGGTTCAATTGATCGAGGCAAACTCCTGGCTGATGTCAGGTAGGAAGTGCTCATGATTTCAGGATTTTCTTTCCCGACATGGACAAAGATCGTCCATGGTTTGGCTCTGGCGACGGTGCTGACGGCACCGACGACAGTGTCTGCCCAGTCGTTGGGAAGAGGTCCGTTGACGATGGAGGAAACCCGCTTCGTCAGTGAACTTTTAGGAACCTACGCCAGTCCTGATCTGGCCAAGGTTTGGATCGGGTCTCGCATCAAGACGGTAGATTCCGGGGGACGCGCAACTCTGGAGTTTGCCCTTGCTGACGCGATGCGGATTGAAGGAGATGTGGATGGGTATGAGGCGGAGATCCAGAGTCTCGCCAAGAAGTATCCCAATCATCCCCGTTCAAAAGGGGCACAGCTGGAATCAGTGCTGGCCGCACTCTTGCGCCTCTCCGATGCGAATACGGAGATGGTATTTGCCACCAGCCCGGCAGCACGTCAGCAAGCGCAGGATTTTCGCGATCGAATTTGGAACGATGAGATCGAAAAGTTGCTTGCGGAGAATATCCGCAGACTCAACGAGCAAGTCTCCCGGACCGAGTCCAAGGTCATGGATGCGAGTGATGCCGAGAGAAGAGATGAACTGGCGGGGACCCTGGCTGAGGAGACCCGCATCAGGGATCTTTGGGAGTTCAATCGCCTGAATGCCTACAAGGTGTACGCAGCGATGCTCCCCGATGGCGGTGAAGAGGCACAAGAGAAATTCGTCGCGCTTGCCAATTACGCCAACGAGTTCGTCAATTCCCGTTACGAGAACTTTGGTCGCAGATATGAAGCCCAACTGATCTACGGTCAGGCGCTCTCTTCTGCGGGTCAACCGGAGGAAGCGGCGATGGCTCTGGAGCTCCTCGTCGATATCGAGCCCAGTGCTGATCCACCCTACAGTGACGATGTGGTCTATTTCATCCGCCAGATGCGGATCGAGGCATTGACCGGATCCCTGCGCGCCTACAATCGATCGGGGCAACCTCAGGAGGGTCTCGACTTGATTGAATTCCTTTACGAGGACGATCAAGCCAGTTTTCCCTACCGCAGCACTCCCGAAGATCCGGAACTGGCGACGTTGGTCGCACTTTTGGATGTGGAGGAAGGAGTCACTCGGTTGGCCTCGGGGGATCGCCTTCGCGGATTTGAGTTGATTCGAGGTGTGATCGATCGATTCGATCAGCAGGAAGCATATTCTGCGGATCCTGCACAGGCGCGAGAAGTGGTCACCGGAATCCAGCGGGGCTTGAGTCGCCTGCAGGAATTGGGTGCGGGAAATCTGCCCGCTGAATTTTATGCTCGGGCGGCACTCGGTTTCCGCGACCGTGGGCTATCGGAAGAATCGATCGAAACCGCAAAATTGGCGCTGTACACCTCCGATGACAGCAAGGATGCAGACCGATGGCGCGCTGAGGCACTCTACGAGATCGGTGAATCGAGTGACGCACTCGGCCGCTCCATTGAAGCGGCATTGGCCTACCAAGAGTTGGCAGAAAATTATCCTGGTTCCCCAATGGTGGCGATGGCTTCTCAAAATTTCTTTGCCATCTCTGGTGACATGGCATCCTCTGATAACGGAGGCTCTGGAGAAGCGGGCCCATGGAACGAATTGCTCGTTGTCGCCGAAAAGTTGTTTGCCGACAATTCCAAGGGGTTGGGCAGTGAGCAGTTAAAACTGCAGCAAGCGGTCGAAGCTGAAGTGGAAGGGGATTACCGCAAGGCCCGGGAGCTCTTCCGCAGGATTTCCAGAAATTACAAGGATGGTGGCGTCGAAAAAACGGTTCCCTTCTTCTTCCGTGCTCGTGCTGGTGCTGCACGGTGTCTGTTCCGATCCAGCAGTGATGTCGAGCAGGCCCGCAAGGATGCCAGTGGGGAGATCCTCCCGCTCCTGGCTCAAGCCCGGGAAGCACGAAGTATCGGTGGGGAGTCGGTCCTTCGATACGAGTTGGCAAAGATGCATTGGGGAGACAAGGGCAAGGATCCTGACGAAGCGATCAAAGCCTTGAATCCTGTTCTCAATGAGCTCAGTGGTGACAGCGTTTACCGGGAAGGGGCCCTTCTCTTCCTTCTCGAAGTCCTCTCTGCTGAAGGCAAGACGACCGAATCGGAAACGATTCTTGCGGAGCTTCGCAAGGCATGGCCCGGGAGCCAGACATTGGTGGCGGGAACCTATTATCTCATCGAGGCCTATGCGGCATCGACCGATCGGGCCGATCGTCGTCGTTCGGGAGAATTGGTGCTCGATTGGATCCGCCTCCCCGGATCCGGTTATGAAGAGTCTGGTCCAGGAGTGCGTCTCGGACTCGCCTCGATCTTGATCGATGGAGGTTTCTCGGCAGAAGCAGCCGGCATGCTCAGTAAGGCCCAAGAGGAAGCGATGGAGAGCGGTGAGCAGTCGTTGGTCATCGGTGTTTCCTACTTCCTTGCCAAAGCGGCCAACGCAGCGGGAAAGAACCGGGATGCCCTCGACAGCCTCAACGACATCATTGAAAACTATGAAGATCTGACCTATGGGGGTTCCTACAATGAAGCCCCCTTTGTTCTGATTCAGAGGGCATCGGCAGAATTGGGTCTTTACCAGGTAGATCGTTCAGCGAAGCGATTGAGCGCAATGTCCAAGGACCTGCAGGCAGCCATCGCAATCCTCGACCAAAGAAGAAAGTCACTCCTGTTCTCGGGTGGAACCAATCCCGTCTTTGAGAAAGATTATTGGTCTGCCTGGTTGCAGTACATGGAAGTGCTGAAGGCGCAGGATCGTTGTGAGGACGTAGTGCAACTGATCCGCAGTCGCAGGCTGATGGCGGGGGATGGGAAAGACTTTGCCCCCAGAGATCTCCAGTCACGATTTGACCAACTGGAGAAGGATTGCAAATGATGGAGAGAACACCTGCAATGAATCTTGTCTCAACGAAGCTTTTGAAGCGGATCAAGTGGGCCGTGGGATCGATATTGTTCCCATTGTTGATGGTCATGAGTTCAAATGCGCTTTTTGCCGATCAAATCATCGTGACCGGTGGGCGTAATTACGAAGATGTCACCATCACTGGTGCCACGTACGAGCAGGTGCAGTTCAAGCTTCCGGGAGTCAGCACCTCTCAAAAGGTGGACGCCGACAAAGTTCTTCAATTGGTGTTTTCAAGGGAGTCATCGAGTCTCGCCAGGGGCAGGGGTGCTTTTGAAAAGGGAGATTGGGAGACCGCTTCCAATAGTTTCCAATCTGCAAAAAGCATGGGAGATGCACTCAAGAAATCGAGTGCCATGTACATGCACGGCTTGGCGCTGTTGCGATGGGGTGACACCGATGCGTCCAAATACGCCGCAGCAGTCGATGTGCTGAATGCTTATCTTACCGAATTTGAAGGCAAGAAGGATTTCTATGTTCCCCACGCACGCATGGCGCTTTCGGAAGCGCATCGGAAAGCGGGGAATTACTCTGAGGCGGAAAGTGCACTTGCAAATCTTGCATCCGGGAACCTGGGCCGCCGTTGGGTATTGGGTGCACGCCTGGGCAAAGCCCAGAGTCTGCTCGCCCAAGAGAAGTGGCCCCAGAGCAGAGAAGAATTCTCATCGGTTTCTGGTGACTCGAATGCGACCACTGATCAGATCTGTCAGGCGTGGATCGGGTATGCCAGTGCGCAGCAAGGTCAAAAGCAGTGGCGGCAGGCTGCAGAGACAGTACGACAACAGATTCTGGAAACCCGCGACAAGAACATCTTGGCCAATACTGCGGCGCGTGCCCACGGTTGGCTGGTTTGGGGACGATCGACGGAAGAACAGGCCGGGGGAGACTCTGCTGAGATGCAGTGGGCGATGATTCGTTATCTGCGAGCAGCAATCATGGCCTCCGGAGCAAATGGCGAGGTACTCGCAGAAGCTCTTTATCGCGCCAGGGAGTTGGCCAAGAAACAGGGAGATTCTGATAGAGCTGAGAGTTTGACCCAAAGATTGAAGCAGGTAGCTCCAGACTCCCGCTGGAACAAATAATCGAATCATCAAAATTGGATGGTGAGAGAGGAAAGAAAAATGAAGTTGACAGGTTTCATGAGCAAGAATCGGGGGAAGTCAATTTCCCGAATTCTGCTCCTGACCATCTTTGCAATGACGCTGGCTTTGGGGTCGAGCGTCATCGCTCATGCACAGCCTGAAGAGGCTGCTGCAGAGGAAAAGGAAACGATTTCTGTCCTCGATAATATTCGCGCAGCGGGGGCGGTCGGTGTGATTCTGATTCTGCTTTCGGGTGCGGGGTTTGCTTTGACCCTGATGCACGGTATGCAGTTGCGACGGGATGTCCTGGTGCCGCCCGATTTGCTGGATCATGTCGAGTCGCTCTTTGAGACCGAGGATTACGAGGGGGCTTTGGATGCCCTGGAGCAACAGCCCAGCTTCCTTTCCAGTGTTCTCGCTGCAGGCCTGCCGAAGATCGATCGACCCTACGACGATATCGAAGATGCCATGGAGGAGGCCGGAGAGATCGAATCTTCCGAATTGCATCGGAAGATCAGTTACATCTCGTTGATTGCGGCGATTTCTCCCATGTTGGGGTTGTTGGGTACAGTGATGGGAATGGTTACGGCGTTCAACGTGATCGCTACCGAAAAGACATCACCGAAGCCGGCGGATTTGGCAGAAGGAATTTCGGAAGCGTTGATGACCACCATGATGGGATTGATCGTTGCGATCCCAATGACGGTTTTCTACTTCATATTGAAAACGATCATCGATGGTGCATCTGTGGAGGTGAGCAGTATCGCTTCTGAGTTGATGTCTCGTTTTGATGATGGTGTCAACGCCTAAGGCTGGACGGAGCAAGAATGGCACGGAAACAGAAGAAAATACTGAAAAAGAAAGGAGTCGACATGGACATGACGCCCATGATCGACATCGTTTTCTTGCTCATTGTTTTCTTCATGGTGGTCACAGAACTCACGGTGCAGCAAGCAGAGGTGATTTTGCCGATCGCATCTGAAGCGACCGTTGAGGAGCCTCAACCCGGTAGCCGAATCTTGTTCATCAACGTCTCCTTTGACAAAGAAGGCAATGAAGTTGTGCAGTTGATGAATAGCTCTCCGCTGACTCCGGAGAGGTTGCGATTGGAATTGAAACTGGAGGCGGAGGCGTACGGACTTTGGGAAGATAATCCTGTGAACCCCGATCCAAAGATGCGCCTCTCGAAACTCGAGGTGACAATTCGTTGTGACCAGGGTGCCGAGAGTGGAAACATTCACAAGATTTTTGCCGCTTGCCAATATGCACGGATTTACCAGGTGCGATGTGCGGCGATTTCAGAAAGATTTGAGGACCCTTACAACCCTGAGTAGCGGGGTTCGTTGCAGTGAATCCCCCGGAGGATGTCCGTGGTGGAGGAGAAAGAAGGGAGGAAGCATGGCGAGAAGAAAGATCATCGATCCGGACCGCAACAAGGCAGATGCGGATATGACGCCTATGATTGACGTCGTGTTCCTTCTGTTGATCTTCTTCATGTTGGCAACCAAGTTCAAAATGCCCGAAGGAACGCTGAGGTCCTATCTCCCTAAGAATCGGGGAGAATCCAACAGCCGTCCGATGTTGTCAGAAAATTGTCGGGTCACCCTGCTTTATCAGGGGGATCAAGTGGTGGCCTATGCTGATCAGGCGCAGGTCCCAACCAGTGATGTCCTGGAGTCTGATTTCGAGTTGCACACCGGCGTTCCTGGTCCCGATCTCGATTACATTGAACAGCACATCCTTCGCCGCAGGGATACCTACGTAGCCCTGGGTGATACTGCGACATTGCCTGTTGTCATCGATTTTGCAGAAAAAGTTCCGTACAAGTACGTGATCGACGTTTTGAACATTTGCGCCAAGTTAGACATTGAGAACATAGCCTTTGCCCAACCGGAAACTCCGATGGACTGAGGTGACGTTTCGGAAGTTCGATTGCTTTCGACGTTGTGAAGTTTGCAATTTGCCGATCTCGTCCATTTACCCTTGGAGGGGTGGACGAAAGAAGAAAGGGTGCTCTCGTGATTGAGACCCATAATCCCCAGAACGGCGCTGTCCCTGCCGTCTCTCGTGGAACCTCCATGCTTCCGGGCAACATCGTTTGTCTTGGAATCATCGTGCTCCTGTTTTCCGGCTGTAGTGGATCTGCGGATCCGCGTCCAAGCGAGGTGGCATTCGAGCCTCCGCGCAAGGAAGCGAGCTCGGAAGGACAGGATCTTTTCGCCCGTACCCAGGATCCCGACGACCGCGGTGTCCAAGCCGTTGCCGACGAGGTCAATCTCGCCAGGCAGGCGAATCGAGCTACTGCGAATTGGCTCCTGGAACAGGCAAACAAGCTGTTCGCAGAAGCGAATTACGCTGCTGCCGAGCGGGCTTACCGTCGGGCACTCGATGCCGATCCCACCCTTCAGGAGGCGAAGGAAAAGTTGTCCCGCTGCCTGATGTTCCTCGGTCGCAGGGACGGTGAGATCCGAACGATTCTTCAGCAGTTCGGTGAAGAGGTTCGGGTGCTGGAGGAGCAACGTCTCAGTGAGGCCAATCGATTCCTCTCTGATGGCAAGGCTGCTCTCGACGCCGGGAAGATCGACGAGGCTCTCGGTCTGCTCCAACGCGCAAGAGAGCGACTGATCTGGTTCGATTACGGAGTCGATGTCACCGACATGCAGGCTGAAGCTCAGAGTCTTTATGACACGGCGCGCGGACTCAAGATCGACATGGACAAGCGGTCGAGAGAGCAGAGAGAAGCCCTCGCCATCGAGGAAGCGGAACGTCTGACGAGGGAAGTTGAAAAGCGTCGCTTGGAGCGAATCGCAACTCTCATGGATCGCATCGAAGATGCGATGGTTCGTGAGGACTTCCGAGAGGCGATCCAATTGTCGAGGACCATCTTGGGCATCGACCCCGAGAATCTTGCAGCACGCCGTCTTCAGGATCGTGCCAGCGAGTTTCTTCGTTCCTTCCGCTATGTCAGTTATCTTGGGCGTGAAAAAGAGCAAACCACGCGGGTCTGGGAAGATTTGGAAGCGAGTGCGATCCCGTACGAGGACCCATTCCGCTTCCCCGAAGACAAGAATTTCTGGCAGGGAGAAGTGCAGAAGCGCCTCGATGAGCTCTCCAGTTCCAATTTGGAAGAGTCCCCCGAAATCCGCAAAATTCGCCGCACTTTGGCGACCGGTACCACCTCATTTGACTTCCCCGATGCCAACTTGGGTGAAGTTGTGGAGTTCCTGCGATCGGTAAGTGATCTCAACATCACCATTGATCCTGAAATCGATGCTGCGGATGTTCCAGTCAACCTGTCATTGGAAGGCGTCAAACTCGGCGAAGCGCTCGACCTGATCATGAAGGCTACCGGCAAAGCCTTCACATTCAGGGAGAATATCCTCTTCATTACAGAACCGGAAAATGCCTTTGGCGATCTGATCTTCGATATTTACAACGTGACCGACATTCTCAACAAGATCAGGGATTTCCCTGGTCCGGCGATTCGAGTATCGAGCAATGACGAGGGAGAGGACGGAGGTGGTGACAACCCCTTCGACTTCGGTGGCTTCGATGAGGAAGAAGACGCAGAACTGACTCCCGACGATCTCGTGGAGTTGATCCAGGAGTCCACCGGTGGTGCAGATGCCTGGGATGAATCCAATTCGACCATCAGTGGTCACAAGGGCCAGATTCTGATCAATGCCACCCGTGAATTGCACCTGTCGATTCATGATTTCCTCACCAATCTTCGCGCTAACAGTGACGTCTTTGTCGTCGTGGAAGCTCGATTTATCGACATGGTCGATGATTTCCTTGAGGACATCGGGGTCGATTCGAGAAACTTGGGGCAACCTCCCGGGCAAGGTTTTGGTACCGCATACGGGAGTTTGAACAGTTCTGGAACCGGGGGGACCGACATCGGTTTCAATAACCTCGGTGATCCGGCAGATCCTCTGCTGGTCATGGGTCAAAATCGAACCGCAGGCCGTATGCAGAATATCCTCGACGGCTTTGTTGGGGGGGCTGCTGGAAGTCGCCTGAACTCCACACTGCGAGGACTGACGATGCAGGTCACCTGGCTTGACCCCTTCCAGATCAACGCGATCATTCGTGCCAGTCAGGAAGAGCGTGCTGCGAGGATCGTTACTGCACCCAAAGTGACCGCGTCCAATGGCCAGCGTGTCCATGTCTCTGTGATCACACAGCGCTCCTATGTTCAGGACTACGAGTTGGTTTCTGGTGGTACAGGACTAGTCGTATCCGAGGTTGCTGACCCGGTGATCGACACCTTCCAGGACGGCGTTGTCCTCGATGTTCGCCCAGTGATTTCAGCGGATCGGCGTTACATCACTGTGGATGTTCGTCCGACTCTTGCAAGTTTGATCAACGGAGTCATTTCGACGGTAACCATCAGTCTGGGAACACTTTCGAGTGCGGCGAGTCTCGTAGAAATCGATCTGCCGGAGATTTCGTTGCAGCAGGCGTTTACTTCGGTGACGGTTCCCGATGGCGGTACTGTTCTATTGGGTGGATTCCGTTCGCTCAATGAACTGAATTACGAATCGACGGTGCCGATTTTGGGGAATATTCCGATTCTCAAAAACGCTTTCCGTCGCAAAGCGAACCTTAATGAAAAGCGCAGTCTTTACATTCTTGTAACTGCAAAGATTGTCGATCTGCGTGCTGAAGAGCAGAAGTTGTTCAACTAAGCCTGATACTCAGGGATGGTTATTGGGGGTCGCCACCGGGTGGAAATCTCGGTGGCGACCCTCGTGCCTTGAACGAGGGTGAGTGAGATGAGTCAAATCCAGGCCATATTTTTTGATGTCGATGGGACCTTGTTCTCGACGGTCGATTTTGCTGCAAGGGCAAGGCGGGCCAGTGTACGAGCGATGATTCAGGCTGGTCTCGACATCGAGGAGGATCTCCTGATGGAGGAACTCCACGAGGTGGTCAAAGAGTTTTCATCCAATTACGAGGGACACTTCGACAAACTTTTATTGCGTTTGCCCCGCAGATCTTTGAAGGGATTGAACCCGGCTGTCATCATCTCTGCAGGCATCGTCGCTTATCACGATACAAAAACTCGCTTTCTGGAACCTTTTGAAGATGCCAGTGAGGTCTTGCGACGCCTTGCTAAAACTGGGCTTCGTCTGGGAATCATCACAGAGGGACTTGAAGTCAAGCAGTCAGAAAAATTGATTCGCTTGCGACTGCTTGAGTACTTTGACCACAAGGCGATCTTTATTTCGCATCAGGTTGGGATTTCGAAGCCTAATCCAAAGCTCTATCAGAGGGCATGCACGGATCTCAACCTCCGTCCATCCGAATGCCTGTACGTGGGCGATAACCCCATGCTCGATATCGATCCAGCCAATGAGATCGGAATGGTCACGGTGCTGGTGAGCCGAGAGGACAGATTTCGATCAGTCAGTGGCAATACACAACCGGACCACGTCATTCAGAATTTCTGGGATTTGTCGGAAATCCTGCGTGAACAGGGTGTGAGTGTCCCGGAGGTACTGTGATGGCACATCCTGAGTTGAGCATGGTGATTCCGGTTCGTGATGAGATTGAAGCGGTCGATTCACTGGTATCACGCTTATCTGAGTCTCTGGAAATGCTCGACGTTCGATCATTCGAGGTGATCTTTGTGGATGACGGATCTACGGATGGAACTGCAGAGCGACTTGAATGGCTGACCATCGAGGATGACCGCTACAGCCTTTTACGATTGCGCAGGCCTATGGGAAAAGGGGATGCCCTCGCAGCGGGATTCGAAAAAAGTCGCGGTGATTGGGTTGCGACCATCGATGCCGATTTACAGGAACCCCCTGAAGAAATGGGTTCTTTGTTGCGTATTGCTCGATCCGGAGTTGACCTTGTGATCGGTTGGCGTCATCAGCGTAGTGATCAGCTGAGTCGCAGGATTTCTTCAACCCTTTACAACCAAATGGTCCGCTGGGTCGGTGGGCCACCTCTCCATGACGGCAACTGTGGCTTCAAAGTAATGACCCGGGAATTAGCGCTCACCCTGCCACTGGCAGGAGGAAGATTCCGATTTATGCATCTCGTTGCTGCTCGCTGGGGATACACCGTGCAAGAGGTTCCTGTTTCCCATCGGCCACGACAGACGGGAGCTTCCCACTTCGGAGTATCGCGTGCTTTTTCAGCAATCTTCGATCTGGTAACAGTCCTGGTTTATCTGCGTGGGCAGGATCGACCAGGTAGGAGTCTCTTGCGCTGGGGCATCTTTACAGGATCTCCCGGATTGGTGATTTTGATGTTCCTCGGCTATCTACGATTCGCCGATGGCACGATAAACTATCGCTACCCACTTTTAGTATTGGGCGCACTGTTGACTCTGGCAGGATTGCAACTGGTTCTCTTTGGTTGTATGGCGGAATGGTTCTCAGGAAAGTCAAATGCAACTTTCACGCGCAAGAAATCAAACAATGTGGTACTTCGAGAGCGTGAACGACTGCCGTGATGTCTGTTCCAACCCTGCGTGTATTTTCTGCATCCTGGCCTGGCAAAGTGGAACCGTGGCGCGCACGATTCATCCGGGATCTTCATAAAGACTTGTCTCAGGATTTTGAAACGAGTGTGCTCGCGCCAGCCATCCATCAGGAGGACCCTCTCGAAGAGCAGGATGGGGATCTAAAGATCCGCCGCTTCCGATACCGGTCCGGTGGTAAGTCTCCCAGGCAGGGGGGAGCAGGAATCGTCGAATCGGTCTCATGGATGCTGTCAGGCCGAAGGGCTTTGCAGCAGTGGAAAATGGATCAAAGGAACAGTGTGACACTGGTTCATTGGGGGGTTCCAGGTGCATTTCTTGCGGCGCCGTTTTGCGACGAGATCAACAATCCAATGGTTGTCTGGTGTCATGGGAGTGATGTTCATAATCATGGACGCGGGTTTTGGGGCTCATTCCTTCTAAGGAGGGGCTTGAAGTCGGCGACTCGCGTTCTTGCTGCCAGTGCTGAGTTGGCGGATGAACTGAAGAGGAAACATGGAGTTCCTGCGGTGGAGGTGCTGCCTGTTGGAATTGATGCAACCTTTCAATCTCCGGCGATTGTCGGCAGGAGAAGTGCAGGGTTGCAAATACTCTGGGTTGGGGAAAGGGTCGAATCGAAAGGTTACGGAAGGGCATTACGCGGAGTCCAGAGGGCTGCGGAAAAGGGAGTGTCAGTATCGATGGAAGTCATTGGGGATGGACCTCTCAAAGGCGTTGGAAACTTTACTCCGAACTTGCGAGGAGTCATCGATTCCAGGGGCGTTCGTGAAGCGATGGATCAGGCAGATCTATTGTTGCTACCCAGCCATGGTGAAGGGACTCCTCTGGTAGTGCAGGAAGCCAAGGCCCGCAATCTGCCTGTGGTCGCAACTCCGGTGGGTGGGATTCCAGCGATGTTCGAGGGTGACCAAGGATGGTTCGCGCTGAATTCATCCGGGGAGACAGAACTTGAAGCAGAAATTTGCGATTTATTGTCAATGTTGGAGCGGGACGCAGATGCACTTGCTCAGCGGAGGCAGCAACTCGCAGAGTCATCGATTCCGGTTCAGTACCGGCGACAAAGTGCTGACAGATTGACCGAGATTATTCAGGAATTGAGCCCGTGATGTGGGATTCACCCTTACTTCGCTTGATGATTCTTCTCGTCACAGGTTTGGCTCTCTATTCACCGGTCTTTGATGGTGAATGGGTATTTGATGACGAACGTCTGGTGGCGGGACACGATTGGCTATGGAGAGACTGGTCCGGAGTCTCTGCGGAGTTGAATTCTTGGGGCGAGATTCTTCGGGATGGTCCTCGGGAGGGGGATGAAGTTCGTACAGGATTTCGTCCGATTCGTTTCATTTCATATCGCATCGATGTATTGGTGCTAAAGTCAGCGGGAATCGACCAACCCAATCATCCCGACGCACCGATACCGTTTCATATTCATAACCTGCTGTTGCATGTGTTGGTGGCGTGGTCCATCTCAGGTTTGATCGGGCGCTTATTTCCCTGGAGCCGAGGTGGACTTCATTTGGTAGTTGCCTTGGTGTATCTGGTTCATCCTGTTCAGACGGAAGCGGTCGCCTGGATCTCCGGTCGTAGAGATGTGTTGTTTTCCCTCTTCTATCTGTGTGCTTTGCTCGGAATTGCCGGACAACCGCTTCGAAACCTGCGTGGCCTCAAGGGGTGGCTGAGGGGATTCTTTCTGGCCTTGCTGGGGGCGATGGCGATGGCTACCAAGGAGATGGCCGCAACTCTGCCCTTGGTGATGGTAATGCTGGCGGCAATTCCTTCGGAAGATGACTCCGGTGCGGAATTCGGTGAGGGCTCCTCTTCAAGCAATGCGCTGTCTTTGCGGCGGGCACTCTTGGCTTTTCCAGTTTGGATTCCGGTATCCCTGGTGGTTTGGGGAATGACTCTACAACTGCTGTTGCATCACCACCCGGGAGAAGGTACCGAACGGTGGGGGGGCAGCGCTTGGGCGACCGTGTGGACTTCTGGACGCGCATTGGTCGATTACATGTTGTTGATCATCGCTCCATGGGGGCTCACGGTGGATTACTCCCATGGAGCATTTCCACCTTCATCCGGCCCATTCCAACCGATTAGTTCCATCTTCTGCATGATCGCATTGGTGGTCCTTTCCGTGATCACCTGGAGATATCGGGGTTCAGCTTGGTCAGTGCTGGGGTGGCCGCTGTTTTTTGTACTCCTGAGCCCTGTGTTGCAGCTGATTCCTCATCCGGAGAGATTTGCGGAGCGATTCATGTACCTGCCAATGCTGGCGCCGATGCTGCTGCTCGCTGGCGGACTTTATCGTTTAGAGAAATCCCACCCCGGTTGGAGGCAGATTCTGGTTCCGATTCTGTTGGTAATATTGGCGTTATTGACGCGATCCCGACTTCGCGACTGGGAGGGACCGTATCCCCTTTGGAAAAGTGCAGTCGAAGCGCAGCCGCAATGCGCCCGGGCATGGTTTGGTCTTGCAGACGCTGCCAGTGAAAAAGGATGGAACTGGGAGGCTGTGGAAGGATTGCGGACGACGATCGAGATTCTGGGACCAATGGAGAGGGACCATCTCCAACAAGGATTATACCTCCAGGCGTTACAGATTCGTGCCGGATTGCTGGCAACCTTTCTCCCGCAGCAAGCATTGCTTGATGCCCGCTCCCACTGGGAGGAATTGTTGGAAGAAGTGGATACGGATGGGACAGCCGTATCAGATCAGGCTTTGCCTTGGTTTGAACGCATGAAGGTCGAAGTCCGGCTGGGTGATGACGAGGCTGCGCTGTTATGTGCGCGACGACTCTTGGAATTGGAGTCTTCTCTTCCCGAACAACGCTTTGAATCCCTGATGTTATTGGCGGCTTTAGGCTCCAGTGAAGAGAGTCTCGACAGTTTGGAAGTGGCCCGGGAGCTCGCAATGGAGATGGGCGGGAATGCGCCCTCAAGGGTGTTTTATCAGAAGGGGATGTTACACCTTGCCGCAGAAGAATATGAATTGGCACTCAAAGCATTTGTCGAATCTCAAAATAATCTGACCGCCGACGGTCGAGCTAGCAGTGCACTCTATCGTCAGGCGGAATGCCAACTGCAACTTGGACGCACTCAGGATGCAAAATCGATCCTCGAAAATCTCTTGAAGGTGGATCCAGGACATCTTGCAGCACACCTGTCTTTGGGTGAGTTGTTGTTGGCGACTGCAGAGAGAGAATCGGCCCGTGGGCATTTTGAATTTGTCTTGTCAGTTTCTCCCGACAATCCCCAGGCAATTCAGGGGATGCGTCAGGTGATGATTCGTCAAAGATTGGAAGAGGGTGATTCAGTCGCATTACCCGATCCGACCCGGATTGCAACATTGACCCTGTTGGCAGAAAAACTGCAAAAAGAAGGGCAATTTGAAAAGGCCAGGGAAGCATTGGTCGAAGCCGAAAAGGAGGCGGAAGGTCCGGCAGAGAGGGATCGGCGCCTCGATCTCATCTTGCGAATCGCCCGTTTGGATGCCCGCATGAATGAATGGGATCGAGCCGGTATTGGATACAGCCGTCTGTTCGATCGAACGGAGGTCGCTGATCGTGGTCGATTCATTCTTGAAGCTGTCGAGGTGCTCAGACGAACCGGAGGAGCCAGCATTGCGCTGGAGTTTCTCGAACAGCAGCAACGGGAAGGAGTTTCGCATCCGGCTCTGAGGTCCCAATTGGGTGCACTCGCAGATCAAGTGGGGGATGTGGAAAAGGCTTTGAGGTGGTACCGTGAAGCTTTGGAAAATGACGCAGAAATATCCGAGCAACGCCGTCAACAGATCGATGACAGGATCAAAGTCTTGAAAAAAATGGGCGAAGTCGCTGATCCAGAAAACAACACGGTGAAAACAACACCATGAAAACAACACCATGAAAACAACAGCATGAAAGCGACCCACTATCTGGCGATGATTGGCGCAGCACTGATGGTGCTCGAAGTCTTGGTTGCCCGAGAATTGGCAACGGTGTTTGGCAACACGTTGTCCGGGGTCACTTTGGCGATGAGTCTCGCATTGATCGGACTCGCGGCAGGTCTAATTGTGGTCACCTTGGGCGCCGAGCGCAGATCCGAGTCCTCCCATTGGTGCAGGATTACCCTTTTGGGAATTGTTCCTGCAGGGATCTGGGTGGTGTATCTCTTGCCGTTGCTCCTCGATGGCAGTCGGCTGCATGGATCTGCTGCATTGAGACTTTTGTTGTCGCTGCCGCTATTGTGTGGAGCGATTCCACTGGGAGCTGCGATTACCGCAGCATTCAATGCCTCTCGGAAAGAAGTCGAAGAACGGGCATCCAATGGGGTCTGTGCTCTCGATCTCGGCAGTGCAGCGGGTGCACTGCTGACCCCGCTTCTGCTCTTGCCTGAACTCGGAGAAGCCGGTGCTCTCGTGGTTGCGGTGCTTTTGTTGTTGGCTTGCTGCCGACGTGGGGAAACGGTCGCCAGGGTCCCATCCGAGTTGACAGAGGCGGATCATCCTGTTTCTCGGAGAGACATCGCCATCGCCGCATGGATCGGCATCGTGACGATGGCGTTACAAATTGGCTGGATCCGAACCTTGGGAGAAGTCTTTGGCTCAACTTTGACCATCTTCGGATTGACGACGGCAGCCATCTTGCTGGGTGGAGCAGCGGGTGCTCAGGCGATGCCGGCCATCCGTTCCAAGGTAGGCAATGAAAAGGTTCAACGATTCGCTTGGGCGCTGTGGCTGACGCTCCAGGGCTTTTCAATGCTGTTGCTGTCATTTACACCTTACATCTTCATCGCAATGGTTCAGTGGTTTAGCAACCAAGGTGAATCGGGATTGCTGTGGGGGGAATGCCTGCTGATTCTTGCAGTCGTTGGTTTGCCATCCTTTTGTGTGGGGATCATCGTCCCTGCATTGATGGTAAAGCATGGTGAATATGGCCGCCTGGACAAGGGTGCGGGAGTCTTACAGGGTGCTCAGCTCATCGGAGGGGTGGTTGGTCTTGGATTGACAGCAACCTGGCTGCTTCCCGCATACGGTTCCCTTGGGCTCTTCATTGCTTGCGGAATAATGACTTTTGCCGGAGGAGTTCCTCTGCTGCGCAGGAGCGGTCACGGCACCACTGCGGGGGCCTTTTTGTGTGGCGGTCTGCTGATGGCTGCTTCCAGCCAGTTTTGGGATTCATCCCTGATGTCTGCAGGTGTTTTCCAGTGGGATCGGGCAGAGGTGGCCCGAGGGGAAGCATTGAAAGCTTGGGAGCAGCGGGAGGTGGTTGCAGAATTTTCAGGACAGTTTGGCAACGTACTCATCGAACGCGACTATTCGCAAAACACGGCATACCTTCGTGTGGGAGGCAGAATCGAGGGCAGCGTGCCCATCGACCCTGCTGCATCCACAATGGCAGATTTGCCCACGGAGGTTCTCCTCGGAGTTTTACCCACATGGGCGGGATCGGGACAGGGTCGGCTCTTGGTGGTGGGCCTGGGTGGAGGCACGACGGTGGCTGCAGCAGTCGAGACCTGGGATGGGGAGATGGTCGTCCTCGAAATTGAGCCGGCGGTGAAGGAAGCACTGTTATCGCGGCAGGGAGCAGAAGTTTTTCCCATTGAAAATGAAGCACTTCGAGGCCGGAAAGCTCCCCAGCTGGTGATTGAGGATGCGCGTTCATACCTGGTCCAGGATAATCGCCAGTGGGATGCGATCGTCATTCAGCCATCGGAACCGTGGTTGCCTTGGTCGGCGCCGCTCTTCACCCCAGACTTCCACCAATTGTTGGCGAATCGTCGTGCAGCGGGTGGGGTTGTCATCCAATGGTTGCAACTCTATCGCATTGGAATTCCGGAATTTGCTGCCATCCTCTACTCCTTCAAAGAAGCGCTGGGAGAGGTGCAAGTATGGCATCCGCCGGGGACCGGTGAGGTCTTGCTGGTTGCCGGAGATGTGAAGGTGCCCGAGTCACCCATCGAATCCGTGGAAAAGGCGTGGGGCAGGGTGCTCGGAGTTCCTTTCCCCACTCAACCCTGGCTCGACGATGACGACGTGGTGGCATGGCTTGAATCTGCAGGAGGGGCGGACCTCGACCGTCTCAGGGAGCGTCTGGAGTACTACTTGCCCCTGAGGGAAGAGAGTGGGATGGATCTGTCCCGGAGCCTCCTGTCCTCACTGGAGGCGATCCGCCGCAGGAGTCCTAGCAAGGGCCCCGCAGGGGAATCGACCGATTCCGTCAGCGGGGCTCCAGATGGGGGCTAATTTCGGCATCCCCCCTGAAATTCGGCCTCGAATGGCGGATGTCCGTTGACACTTCCGGGCGATACAAATACGATCCGGGCTTGCACTTCGGACCAATGTTGTGCAGACAGGACTCGTTGGAGTCGATCAGAATGGAACCCGGGGATCGCTGTACAACTTGCTTTGTGCAGCTCTTACCTGAGGTATAGAGCAAGGTGAACAGAATGCAGAATTACAGCCCTCAGAAGAGCTTCGTCCAACGCAAGGAGGATGTCGTTCGCGACTGGTATCACGTCGATGCTTCCGCAGAGATTCTCGGACGCATGGCGACGGGGATCGCCAACATTCTCATGGGCAAGAATAAACCTACGTATACCCCTCATGTCGATGGGGGGGACTATGTGGTCGTGACTAATGCGAGCAAGGTGAGGACCACCGGCTCCAAGGGTGAGAAGAATCTCTATCACTACCATACCGGATACTTGGGAGGCCTTCGTTCGAAAACCATGGGGTGGATGATCGAAAACAAGCCTGAAGAAGTGGTTCGATTGGCTGTGCGTCGCATGTTGCCAAAGAGTCGCCTGGGAAGAAAAATGCTTTCCAAATTGAAGGTGTACTCTGGGGAAGAGCACGATATGTCAGCCCAAGCTCCACATTTTGAGACGATCCGGATTACAGACAAGTAAAGAATGAGGAGGACCGGGAGATTCCGGTTCATAAGGAGATCAATTGGCCAAGCCCAATGACTACATCTGGGGAGTTGGACGAAGAAAGACCGCCGTCGCCCGCGTTCGAATACGCGAAGGCAGCGGTAAAATGAACATCAACGGCAAGGAACACACCGATTACTTCCGCCTTTCCCCTGACCAGGAGCGAATTTTTGATCCCCTGAGGGCGGTCCAATCAGAAGGAGCCTTTGATGTTTGGGCCAATGTCAATGGTGGAGGTACCACTGGGCAAGTGGGTGCCATCATCATGGGGCTCGCCCGTGCATTGGCAAGAGTCAATGAGGAAAACGAAACGACCCTGCGCAAAGGCACTTTTCTTACGCGGGATTCGCGAATGGTTGAGAGAAAGAAGCCTGGCCGCAAGAAAGCTCGCCGCTCCTTCCAGTTCTCCAAGCGCTAAATCGAGATTCTCGACATCGACAACTTTTCAAAAGGGTTCGCAGTTGTGGACCCTTTTTTTGTTTCGAATCAAATTTGCTGGATTTCACTGCGTGGTCTCGGGGTAGGGGCAATGAGTTCTTCAGCCAAGCGGAGTCTCCTTCAAAGGATTCAGGATCGTCTCCGCCGGAGAATCAAGTCTCTGGATTTCAGGTTCCGGCGGCGATTCCAACTGAGTACTATTCGATCCCTCTACGGCCCGCGATTTCACACGAACTTTGGAGACGCCACGTTTCGTCTCTATATCAAAGCCTCCTATGGGTTCTTTTACTGGGACAGGTTGCGGTCGATAGATCATGATTTCGTCTTCATCGATGTCGGAGCAAATCAAGGGCTGTACACCCTCGGGGCCGCCTTCAATCCACACTCGCAAGGGTGTCACGCTTTTGAGCCGGTTCCTGCAGTGGCCGACCTATTGTCCCGAAATCTGGAGTTGAACGGTGTCTCTGAAAAGTGCCGCGTCAGCGAAGTGGCAATCTCTCGTGATTCGGGAGGGGCGACGATCACCTTGCCAGAGAACCACACCGGCGGGGCATCGATCCAAAAACACCCAGAGGAGAGCTCCACGAAGACTAGAACGATGGAAATCGAAACGATTTCCAGATCAGGATTGGATCAGCTCATTCGTCGGGATAACTTTCCCGTCCGAATCAAGGTGGATGTCGAAGGCCATGAGGAGGTGGTCATTCAGGAGTTGTTGGCGAGCCATTTCGCCGATCGGATCGAGGAAATTTTCTACGAGGTCGATGAGCGCTGGGTCGACCCGAACCGGCTTCAATCCAGCCTTCGGAATCTTGGATTCACCCTGATGAAAATCGGTGAAGGAAGCCACTACGACATTCTCGCGGAACGAGTCCTGAAACCTCTTAAAGGGTAGTCCAGTCGCAGAGGAAAAGGCAGTGGAAGAAGGCAGTAGAAAAGGCTGGTACCGGAGGTGGGACTCGAACCCACAAGACCCGAAGGTCAGCGGATTTTGAATCCGCCGCGTCTGCCAGTTCCGCCACTCCGGCAACAAATTGACTGGCCGAGCCATACTAGTCCCTGAGTGTCTTCCCGTCACCCGATCCCAAGAAACCAAAGGTCGACCTCAGGAATCGTGCTCCCTGAGGCAGAGGGGCGGGCCGAGAATCTCTCTCCAGATCAGGCGATCGCGCAATTCCTCGCGTGTGATTCTGCGAAATCTGTTTCGGGGGGAAACGAGTTGTGGTGAATGGCCGGGAAGATTTCTGCTGAGGTAGGCAGCGGAGACCTGGTCCGGAGCGAGATGAAATGCCTCCTCCGCTCGCACCGGATCACCGGGGACATCTTCGATGATCGGTTCTTCCGCCATTGGGAAGGTGAAGATCTCGAGGCCCTTGGGGAGTTGGGGTTGCAGATCGGGGTTACTGATCGCGGGTTGCGGCGCAGGCTCAGGAATCTTGACCCAGCCGCCGGGACCGGGTGGTGGCTCGGGAGCAGGTAAATTGGGATCGGGAAGACTGACCGGGTCCGCACCGGCGACAGGAGGTTCATTTCCAACCCTGATCCAGCCGGGATCATCGAGTCCGGATGCGGGTGCCGGAGCACCCGGATCGGCAACGGTCTCATTGTCGCGAGCTCGTTGTCGATTTCTGCGGGATTCTTTCCTCATCATCCGTTTTGCTTCGGCAGCGGCCTTTTCAGCACGTGCCTTGTTCATCTCGATGATCCGACTGATGATCGGGACGACGATGAAGATGACGATGTAGATCCAACTATCCATGGGCTAACTCTTCGCTTTACAGAGGTGTATCAGGATTGTTGTCTTCATCGTGCCCCAGGGACTCTCTCATCGAGGTGTCCGCCTGAAGGTTTTTCAAGCGGTAATAATCCATGACACCGAGGTTGCCAGATCGGAATGCATCGGCGATCGCTTTCGGCACTTCTGCTTCTGCCAAGACCAAGACCGCTTTGTTGGCGGCGATGGCTGCCACTTCTTCTTGCTCTTTTGCTACTGCTAGTGCGCGACGTTTCTCGGCCAGCGCCTGGGCGACTCGTTTGTCCGCTTCCGCCTGTTCAGCCTGGAGTTTCGCACCGATGTTTTCCCCAACGTCGACGTCGGCGATATCGATGGAAAGGATTTCAAAGGCGGTCCCCGAATCGAGTCCCTTGTCGAGAACGGTTTTTGACATCAGATCCGGGTTTGCGAGTACTTGTTTGTGGTTGCCGGCGGAACCGATGGTGGTGACGATACCCTCGCCGACGCGGGCGATGATCGTCTCTTCGGTGGCACCACCGACCAGGCGGGCTAGATTGGTCCGGACTGTTACCCTGGCGCGGGCACGAAGCTGAATTCCATCCCCGGCCACTGCATCCACCGTGGAGCGCGCTTGGTCCCGGGAGGGGGCATCGATCACCTTCGGTTGAACACTGGTGCGGACAGCGTCGAGGACGTCCCGACCAGCGAGGTCGATGGCGGCTGCTTGGTCAAAGTTGAGGCTGATGTGAGCCTTGCTTGCGGCGACCAGGGCCAGGGTTACTCGTTGAACATTGCCCTTGGCCATGAAATGGGCTTCCAGCTTGTTGCTGTGAACATCACTGAGACCCGCCTTATTCGCCATGATGAGACTGTCGACAATGATCCGCGGGTTCACTTTTCTCAACCACATTCCGATGAACGCAAATACGCTGATCTTCACACCTGAGGAAAGCGCCTGAATGTACAGTCTTCCGAAAGTGACGAAGAAGATAAACAGGACGATCGCCAGCACTCCGAGGAGGAACCAGCCCAAGATCTGCAAAGCGTTAGGCACTTGTCCAATTTGGAACAGACCTAAAAATAGGTTTTCTGACATGATTTCTCCCTGAATTTATCGGGATCGAGTTCGTGAATGACTCACGATTCCGATTCGTTGTTTTTAGCTTTTTTTACGACGATGCGGTTACCATCCGATTCGATGACTACGACCGAATCTCCTTTGTTGATGTAGCCTTGAAGGGCGACGACATCGAGTCTTTTTCCGGCGATCAGTGCGATCCCTGCCGGTCGGAGGTCCGACATGACGAGACCTCTCTCACCGATCATTTCCCGGGAGTCTTTGACGTCATCCCCGATGGAGTCCGATTCGCTGAGATCGGTTCTTAAACCAACCCTGCGCAGCCAGAACCGGAACAGGAACACGATCCAGGATACAGTCAAGACTGAACAGGAGACCGCTAGCAAGGTGTACCCCTGAAGGTACAACTCCCACACCGAGTATGCGATGCAGAGCAGGGCTGCGATCGCCAACACGCCGCCACTGGGGATGAAGACCTCAAGGAAGATCAAGATGAGACCTGCGAGGCAAAGCATGGACAGAAGCCACCATTCCATCGTCAGGCCCCCTCTCCAGCGCTTACCACGATCCTGTTTCCTTCGATCTCCACAACCTCGACGGCGATTGATTTTTCGATGAAGTCTCCCACTGAGACTACGTCGACCACTGTGCCATCAAAATCCGCTTTTCCCGCCGGGCGAAGTACTTCGAGGGTCATTCCTTTCTGTCCGACGGACAGGTCGGCTCCTGAAAAATCAGGTGCGGCTTCGAAAGGATCATCTGAAGACAAGGTCGAATTGTCGATCAGGGAGCCAGAAGGACGTCGCGACCCTGGTAGGAAAAAAGAGACGACCAGTATTGTTAACAAACCTCCGACCAGCGACCCTGTGACGATCAGGGCGTCTTCGCTGAGGACTTTCAAACTCAAGGGCTTGTCGACGGATTGGAATGACAGACCCATTGCGGCAATCACTGCAGCCAAGCCGACGATTCCGGCGATGCCGAATCCGGGAATTACAAACAACTCGATCACCACCAAGAACACTCCGATACCCATCGTCGTCAATTCGATCCAGCCAACCCCTCCGTCGGCGTAGTTGGCCATCATGAAGATGGTCAAAAACATCAGTGCGAGGCCAGAGCCGAGGCCGACTCCCGGTAACTTCAGTTCGATGACGAGGCTGATAGCAGCAGCCAGGATCAATAGAAACTTGATAAAGCGCGTCCAGCCGCGGAAAGCATCGAGGGCCATCCCGCCGGCATCGCCGATACGTTTTTCTCCCAGGGATTCTTCTGCAGTGATGACATTGAGTCGCGCAAGATTGAAATCGTTGAGTAATTGTGCCGGAGATTGACAGATGTAACTGATGAACCCGTAATCGAAAGCTTCCTCCTCGTCGATGGTCAGAATCTCACCGTTTTCGACGATTCTTTCGACCGAAGCGGCTGCCCTTTCTGCAGCGGGCAGATCATCCAGCTCCTGGTCAGTCAAAAATCTCTCAGACCGATTGCCGCTACGCACACGCAATACACCTATTTCCTTGGTCACCATCGCTTCAGCAAGGGCAGTGGGGTATCCCCGTTCACGAGCCCAGCGCCGCATGTCGGCGCGAACGGTGGTTTGTATCTTTTCGGGAAGCTCATTGCCGAAGAGATCGATGGGCTGAACATCACCGATGCGGCTGTTGTCTCCCATAACCAAATTCCTGCAGGAGAAGGCCACCAGGGTTCCGCCGCTGTATGCGCTGCGACCATTGGGTACCCAGCCAAAGGTTTCGATATTTTCGTCGGAAAGATTGTCGATGTACTCTGCCAGTTCCCGGCTGGCTTCGATGGTTCCACCGGGAGTGTCCAACTTGATGATCAGAAACCGAAGATCCTTTTTCTTCAGTGCCTCCACCGTATCGCGGAAATCGTCGACGGTTCCGCCGCTGATGGTGCCGAGAATCGTGACGATGACGGCAGAATCGGAGAGACTCTCAGGCGGGCCTGCTTCCTGGGACTGAACCGGATTTGTCATCCAGGCCATACTGAAAATCCAAAGGGTGCAGAGAATTACGCGAGAGGGTCGCATGGTTGGACGACACCGAAATGCGGTCAAGGAGATCTCCTTTAATCTTAGCTTGGCAATTTCACTCTTTGGCAGCGTTGACAGGAGAAGCTGCCCACTCCCCAACGTCGATATTGTCGGGAGTTATTGGGACTCAATCAAGGCATCAACACCCGGATAGGTCGAGTCATGACCATTGTTTACGGGAAATCCCCGCTTTTTCTTTCCAATTATGGAATCCGGAATTTCAAATCATCGAGACAGGGATTATCGACTTGCAGGATCCCTGCAGAGGTCAAAGGCGAGGAGTGCAAAATGGGTGGCAGCATGACTGATGAAGTGATGACCATCTCTCTTGGGGGATCGGGTAAACCAGCGGCCACTCTCACGCTGCTGCCGTCGGAGCCAATTGAGGCCCTTTTTGATGACGGGATGTTTCGCAGAGACTCCGCTATTTCTGAGGAAAAATACGGAGAAGGCCGTTGCATAGGCATCGCTGGGGAGATCTGCGACCTCATCCGTTGAACGTTTCCATCGGGAAGCCCCTAGGTCGACCAGACGCCAGCCTCCATCGGTGCGCTGTTTGGTGAGCAACTCCCTTTGCCAAGAGCGCTTTTGGGCTTTGCTCACCCAACCTCGCCAGCGGGATTCTGCCCACAGCAGCATCCCCTTGTGATGCAGGTTTTCCGGGGGATTTTTCTGGAGCCATCTTTTCAGTTTGGCGATTCCCTGGAGGGTGCGGGCAGATTTTCGCTCAGATTCAGGAAGGTAGCTCAGCGCAACTGTCACCAATGAGACTCCAAAGTGATCATCCGATTCGAAGGGGGGCCACCCACACTTGAGCCACTGGGACCAAGCTCCATCTTCGTCTTGCAGAGTCCAGATGTGATCAAGGGATGCGCGAGTTGTTTCCGAGAGATTGCCTTCGGTGAGAATATCACTGATCGTCAGAAAAGCGGCGGTGGCGACCTTGCCCTCCACCGAACCGTGCTGGCGTGAAGGGGGTTGCTGATCGATGACGTATCTGTGCAGATATTCCTTGGCGAAATCTCTGGTGCGCTGGTTGCCGGCAGATTGAGGTGCGAGGTGGGCAGCGGTGATCAGGTGGAGCCCATTGGTGTGGCAGGTGACACAGTTGCGCTTCTGTGCCCACTGATCTGCGACCGTCTGTGAAAATTTAAGGGCTGCTGCGAGAGAAAATTCCTTTCGCAGTGACTCTTTGGCATCGTTGGGTGCCAGCGTCTCTCCGGGCTGTGGCGAATCATCCTTGGCGAAGGAGGGGGGGATCAATCCCACCGCCAAGATCCCCAAGATCAGGGCCAACACAGCAAGTTGCAGGGGGGATCTCAACATCTTTTAACCTTTCCCAAATTCCAGATGCTCGATACCCAGGGTCGCTTCCAATCGGGCTTCCAACTGATCCATCAGGGACACCGAATCAGGGGCTTCCTTTTCAGAAGGAACTTCCAGCGGATCACAAACGGTCAAAATCACTGACCTCGGGGCATATCGCCGGGCGGTTCCGGTGAAATCTTCCTCCAGACGCTCCACCGTTTCGAGGAATCGGTCGGGGGGCGCATCTTCTGAGAGGTACCCCCGGGGATAGAGGGAGAGTTTTTGTGCCAGTTCAAGGATCCGAAACTGATGCCAACGGCGTTCCCTTTCCTCATCTTCAATCTCTCCACTGACCATTCCCTTGAGGATCGCCGATCGAAGATCCTTGCCACGTCGGACGACATCTCCATCCTGAGGGCCGGAGAGCCATTCTTCCTCCAAGGGGTGGAGCAGGTGATCGATCAGGCGGGTGGAGCGTTCAAAGAGATCTCCCGACTGGACCTCGCCGAGGAACTCGATCTCTTTCAGACCGAGCAGCGCGCGAGCCACCTTTCGAACCCGCTCCAGCATCGGCAGCCGGGTTTGCGGCTTCCACGAGAGACGCTCTTCCATCTCTTGCAGTGCCGGCTCGATCGATTCTTCGATGGACGATTCCAGGTGGTAGCGGAGGGCCAGGGGGAAGAGCAGGACTTTACCTCCATCCGCCTTGGCTTTCTTGCGAGCCGCACCTCGTGCGATCGTGGCGATCCCATCCATCAAGGGGCTGAGGAGATCGTTGGTACGGGTCACTGCGCCTTCGGGAAAGATGACCAGAGGGCGCTCCCCCGATTCCAGCATCTCCATAGCAAACTGCAGCGAAGAGCGATCCATGCCCTCTCGATAGATGCTGAATGCACCCATTGAGCGGATCAGGAATCTCTGCAATGCGCCTTCCATGAATAGATGCCAACTCGCCATGACATAAAAGAGGGATCCGGTCGCCTGGGACAGGTGAAACAGAGTCATCGGATCTGCAGGGTGGGGGTGATTGGGTGTGATCAGGATGCCGTGACCTGCAGCACGTGCCTCCCGAATCTTCTCCTGTCCCAAAACTTTGGCAGAGGTGATGCCATAGGTGCGATCCAGGGTGCGCGGCAAAAGAAGTTGGCCTAGCATCCGTGGCAGTAATCTGCCCCGGTGCGGGGGGACGAACTGATACGGTTGATCGACGACCACACGGCTCATTCAGCAGATTCCTCAGCAGTGGATTTTCCGCTTCTCCTCTTCTCTTCCAATATCCCTGCTCCATAAGCGACGATGAGATAGAAAGGTGTTTCGGCCCAAGTCCAAGAGGGAAGGGGGATCATCATTTGATTCAAGATGCCGCCGATCATCGACAGTACGCCGATCGTCATTGCCATGCGCATCGGATAGCCAGGTGCCAAGCGAGCCGCGAGCCAGCCTCCAAAAAACGCCTGGCCGAGGTGGGCAAGGATCACGAGTACAAATGCTGAAGCCGGCAGGGATGAAAGGTATATTTTTGTGGCCTCGGCGTCGGTCCAATCGAATCCTTCTGGCGGAGGAAAGTAATCCATGTTGACCCCAACCAGATCCAAGTTGATTTTCAATCCCAGGTAGAGGCCGATCACCAGCGCACCGAACATTTTCAAATAAAACATCTTGTCTCCTCAGTTTATTTCAGTGGATTAAAGGGAGCCAATGGGTCGCGCCCCTGTGCCGGATCCAGCAGAATTTGGGAATCACTGATTTCAGAGAGCACTCCATCGATGTTGATCATCTCTCCGACCTTGACCTCTTGGGCCATCGCCTGAAATTTTCCGTAATGACAACGAATATTGCCCTCAAGGATGATCCAGCAGGATTTGGGGTCTGAGGTGTCGGTGCTTGTAACTTTGCCACGGACCGTGATTTTCTTGCCGATGAAAGGGGTTCCTTTCTCCCTCAGATCCTCTGCCAAGACTTGAACTGCCGGATCGGAGTAATCCATCTTCCAACCGGTGCATCCGCAGAGAAGGGCCAGAATCAAAGAAAGGAACAGATTAGAAAGGAACAGATTAGAACTGAGTCCCACGGAACAACACCCTTCCTGTGAATGGATCAACCCTTGAAAGGATAAGGGGCCTGCGCACTTGGGAACAGGGAAGAATTGAATGGGAGTTGTTTCTTGGTTCAGTAAGGTGAGCAGGGAGATGAGGCCGTCGGCTGGAATTTGGGGGTGGACGCATGGATTTTGCGGACCTGGTGAAAGCCTTTGGGGCGTTCTTTGCGATTATGAACCCCTTTGTGAATTTGCCGATCTTTCTCGCATTGACGGCGGGACTCACCGTTGGCCAGCAGCGCACACTTGCGATCAAGATCACGATATTTTCCGCACTGATGTGTGCGGCGATCCTCTTTAGCGGTCAAAGCGTGCTCAATTTCTTTGGCATCACCGTCGATGAGTTTCGCATTGCAGGTGGATTGGTGTTGGCCCACATCGCTTGGTCGATGCTCAATGGCAGTGGCATCTCATCCCACCATGGCAACGATCAGGAACAGGAGCACATACAAGATCTCACCAGCCTCGCTTTTTATCCGATCACCTTTCCGATGATCGTCGGGCCCGGCACGATTGCGACCCTGATCATCTACGCCGGTCGCTCCAGCGGCGCTGAATCCCTGGTCGAGATCGGTGGAGTGGTGGGGATCATCCTTTCTCTTCTATTTGTGGTGCTCTTTTTTGCGTCCTTCTTCGGCAAAATCCTCAGTGACACGATGCGGGTCATCATGACCCGTCTGATGGGCATGGTATTGCTCGCCATCGCCATCGAGATGATCGCCGACGGGGCCAAGGCGGTCCTGCCCGGACTGGCCTGAGAATCCCGCCCAAATGAAAACCCTGGCACCTTGGGTGGCCTGGGCAGCGGCAGGATGGGGCAGATTGCGAGGTTCTTCAGCTAAGAGGTCACCGATCTCACTCCAGGAAGAGGTCCGACATCACCGGTCGGTGATCGGAGGCGCTTGATTCCGGAATGACCGATGCGGACGCGGGCACCCATGCACTGGGAGGGCCAGTGAGGATGTAATCGATTTCGATCGTCGGTTGGTCGGCCGGAAATGTTGCTGCGGAATCTTCAGGCTTTTTCGCATCCCTGCCGAGCTTCCGGAAGGCCTTCATGGTGCGTGAACCCGGGACATCGTTGAAGTCGCCGAAGACGATCCACGCTGTCTCGAGGGCCTCGATCCGGCGGATGGTCTCAAGGGCCTGCAAGTATCGGAACCCATCATCTTTGACCCAATCGAAATGGACTGCGATAGCGGTGATCACCTTCCCAGAATCTGTCCGGATGCGGGTGGCCAGTGCGACACGGGGTTCATGGCCATCGGGCAGGCGCCAGGATTCATGGGACTGAATCGGTTGCCGGGAGAGGATCGCAAGTCCGTAGCGTCCGCCCTGGAAATCCATGAACGCACCGAATGCCGCATGCATGTCGAGCCGTTCGGCCAGCCATAAAGCCTGATCGACATCACCGCTTCGGCGTGCCTGATCGTCCACTTCCTGCAGGGCGATGATGTCGGCACCGAGCGACTCCAGGGTGGTCGCGGTTCTTTCGAGATCCAGGGTGCCATCCATGCCTAGACCGTGTTTGATGTTGTATGTCGCCACTCGAATCGGCGCAGAGGCATCCGAGGACGAAACGTGGCTTCCCGCCAGGGAGGAACAGCCTGCAAGCACACCCGAGATCAGTATGAAGGGGAGAGCGCTTCTCATTGCAGGCGCAGTTTACACAGGATCATCCCATGCCGTAACTGAGGACCCCCCTTGCCTGCAGGTGAATCTGCTGATCGTTATGCTACTGGGGGGACGATAGGGGCTCACTCGATCAAAAGCGGGGATTATTTGGTGATGACTCCTTCGGTGCAGACCAACAGTTCCTGGTGTGCTTGCGAGTCCTTTACGAACTTGTTTTCCTCCACATATCCGAGCGCTTTTTTACCGTCGTTGCACTGGGCATGGGGGTTGGCACCGCGGTCGAGGAGTATTTGAATGATGGCCGGATTGCTGTTGCAGCATGCGGCGACCATCAACGGAGTCATCCCCTGTTGATTTGTTGATTCAATGTTTGCTCCATGGTCAAGCATCAATGCGAGGATTTCAGGATTGGTGTTTTTGTATGCGGCTATGAGGAGTGGGTCCCAACCCTCCTGATTGCGAAAGTCCATCTTCGGAAATTTGCTCAAGAGCCGTTTTGTCACTTCCACTGAAGTGTTGCCGTAGGCTGCGATCATCAAGGGGTTCCAGCCAGATCCATTCAGTAAAGAAGCATCGAGATCGGAGCTGAACAGGAAATCGACGATCTGTGGGTGGTGTGAATTTGCGGCGGCATACATCAGCGCAGTTTCACCCGCTTCGTCCTGGGCATTCAAATCCGCACCTTTTTCAAGGAGGAGTTCCAGGACACCGGGATGGGACGAGTGGCTCGCTGCCAACATCAATGCGGTGGCCCCTGAGTGGTTGCGGGCATCGACGTCAGCACCATTGTCGATCAGGGAGTGCAGAACTTCCACGTTGGAATTATGATGCGCAGCGATCATCAGTGGGGTCCAACCGTCTTCATCCCGAGCATCCATCTTCGCTCCCCTTTTCAGGAGCAGATCGATCAACCATGGCTCGCCAGAGTTGCTGGCCGCATACATCATCGGTGTCCAGCCGTTGGCGTCCTTGGTTTCGATATCGACGTCATTTTCCAGAAGCAAGTCGAGGATGGCTGTCACGCCCGTTTTTATCTCTTCTTCTTTTTGCTGAGCCTCTTGGATTCGTTTTTCTGAGCGCTCTTTGGCTTGGTCGAGGATTTCTTTTGCTTTGTCATCATCCGCGACTTGCGCCTTCAATTGTGCTCTTTCCAGAGCTCGTTTCGCATTCCTTTGGGCATATTTCACCGTTGGTTTTCTTGTTGTGATCAGCGTAACCAGGATAGGCGGTTCCCCAGCAAGGGTTGCTAAGTTTGGATCGACGCCACGATCGAGGAGCATCTTTGCAAATTCTCCATGCAACCTGTTGCATGCAACATGAAGGGGGGACCAGCCATTTTTGTTGACTGAGGTGGGATCAGCCCCCGATTCGATGAGCGCTATTCCAATTTCAGGATTGACTCGATACTTTGCGGCGAGGTGCAGAGAACTGTATCCCGCTTTTGTTCCAGCATTGACGTCCGCCCCCGCCTCAAGAAGGATTTTGATAATCGCGGGATCAACATTTTTTGATACTCCCCGCTGCAGAGCCGTAAGATCTTGTCGGTCAGGGGCGTCGACCTCTGCGCCATGGCTGATGAGGAGACGGATGACTTCCGGATCTGCGGGTCGGTTTTCTTTTTCCGCATTTGGCTCGCGATGAGTTGCATACCGTTGAAACTTGAAGCGGCCGTTCCGATCACCCAATGCAAGGGTGAGAAGAGGGGAGATTTCACGAGAGCCTTCCTTGTACACCTCATTGACGTTTGACCCCGATTCAATCAAAGCTTTCACGAGATCAGCCGGGGCTCCGGTCTTGATGGCATGCATGAGAGCGGTGGAGCCTTGGTCGTCCTTTAATGCGACGGGGGCTCCCCGTTCGATGAGCAATCGTGTGATCTCGCCGGAAGAGTTGTGTTTTGCTGCGAGATTCAAAGGATTTCTACCTGTTTGATACAGCCTGCCAGCACTGGCACCACCGTCGAGCAAGGTTTTCGTCAGTTCGGGTGAATCCAAAAGGATTGCCTGTTCAATAGGGGTTCTCCGATGATCACCGGGGTCTTCGGTGTAAAGATGTACGCCATTTTCGATCAGCAATTTTGCGATCTCTGTGCGCGTAGAATCTCTTTCCTCGAAGTCCGGAGCCATGATGAGGTGAATCGCTCGCCCTCCCGTGGAACTCTTTGTATTCACATTGGCACCCGCCTGGATCAATCGTTCGATCACCTCCGGTTTGTAGGATCTGCTGACGGCAGTCAGTAAGGGGGTGTATCCGCGCGTGTCTTTGCCGTCAACTTCTGCACCCATCTGTATCAGTCCGGAAACGGCATTGACGTCATTGACGCCGTGAAGGTTCAGGGGGGTCTTCTTCGAAGGTTGCACGTCTGTACAGCCGATGAGGCAGATCAGTGGCGAAACCTGAAGCAGGGTGCAGAGCAGTGCCCGAACAAAAGTTGACATCGAGAGCCTCCATTCCGCCTCCATCTTAGGCTACGTCCGTTTTCGGGGGAATATCCATGATTCCCCCCTTCAACGAAAGACATCCGGGATGGGGATCGATTCGGACCGGGTCAGTGGTCATTTGAAACCGCGATGGATGGATCGAAGGAATGCGGAAGTGAAGAAAAAGTGTCCCCCAAGCAACCTGGAGGCCACTTGGGGGCAAGGCATCAAATTGGTGGACCTGAGGGGGCTCGAACCCCTGACCTTCGCACTGCCAGTGCGACGCTCTCCCAGCTGAGCTACAGGCCCATATTGAGATTGGGGAAGGGGGATTGCTCCAACGAAATTGGCCTTTGAGGGCTCCCTTGCCCAATCCCAAAGCATAGCCGTGGCGTGTCTTGCGTCAAGGGAACCGATTGTGAGGCGGCATGGGAGCACCTACGATCACGGGGTGGAGTGGGGATCTGACGGGGGCCTGGGAGGTTTCCGAACTCGGCATCTTCGAATCCCGCGGCGATCGGCAATCGGGGAAAATCGCGGCCTGCTCACAGGTGTTGGCAGATCGGTGCCGCCCCCAAAGCGATCCCGAACCAAAGTGATGGAATCGAGGCCCGAATGGGCGTGGATCTGAGAGATATCGAAAAACGTTGGCAGGAGCTTTGGCGTGAAAATCCGCTGCCGTCTCCGGTGGTCGCCGATGACGAAGAGCGCGCCAACGCAGCAGCAGAAGAAGAGGATCGATCGGCGGAGGAGAAGCCGAACTCCGAATCCCATGCCGAGTCGGAACCGGATGCCAGTCCCGACACAAATCCAAATACAAATCCTGATGGTGGGCAGGAGACGGATGCGATTGTTGGGGAGGAGAACTCTTCAGCAACTTCGCCTGGGGAAGATGCAGGGGGACCTGAAACCGATGACCAGCATCCGGATTCCGAAGGGGGACCGGATGAGAGTTTGGCTTCGCAGGAAACGGAAGCCGACGGGGAAGATCCCTCCAATCCTGACGGGGAAGATCGCGTCAACCCCGCTGCGAATGAATCCAAAAAGTCTTCCAGCGAGAGAAGAAAGCGTAGACGGGGACCCCGCACCTTTTATTGCCTCGACATGTTCCCCTATCCATCCCTCGATGGATTCAGTGTCAGCCAATTGCGTGGGGTCGCCACCAATGACGTCGTCGCCCGGTATCAACAATCCCGTGGCAGAAGAGTACTTCGTCCCATCGGCTGGGATGCGTTCCAGGCTTCGGTCGAAGAGGAAGCGCGTCAAAATCAGATATCACCCCAGGAAGTGGTTCAACAAGGCATCGTCTTGATGCAGGAGCAGCTCCGAAGATTTGGTGCGCTGGTTCATTGGGATCATCAGATCGATACCAGCGAACCCGCTGATTACCGCTGGTCGCAGTGGTTGTTTTTGCAACTATTGGCGAAGGGGTTGGTGCACCAGGATGAACAGGGCTGGAAGGTCGCGATCACCGATTATGCCGAACCTCTCCACTCCGGTTTGAAACACCTCAAGTGGCCTCCAAGGACCAAGGCATTGCAACGCAATTGGATCGGACGTCGCGAGGGCACCAAGTTGGTGCTCAAAGCCCGATCCGAGTTGTACGACGGCTGGGAGGAGTTGGACGTCTTCTGTCGGCGTCTGGAAGCCCTGCCGGATGCGAGTTTTGTGGTTCTCTGCCCCGAACATCCTCTGCTGGCAAAAATTGTCGATCCGATCCAAGAGGAGGAGGTTCGCCAACTGCAGGAACAAACTACCCAATTGGACGAGCGCGAACGAAAGGCCAAGCGAGCGGATGCGGCCGGTGTCTCCACCGGTGCCTTCGCCCTAAACCCGGCGACACTGAATACGATTCCAATTTGGGTGAGCAGTTATGTGATGCCGGAAATCCGTTTTGGTGCAATTTTGGGCATGCCGGAAGAGAATGAAGCCCACAAAGAGTTCGCAATCCATCATGGAATCCCATTGACGGGGACTGTTTCGGTATCCGGTCGCCGACGTCGTCGTCAAAGTCGACGTCGTTCGGGTAGCGATGGGGCTGCAGAAAAGAAAGGCCTGCAGGGGTCACTAGGTTCCCGAGGCCTGACAGAACCCATCATCGATTACAAATTGCATGACTGGGTTTTCGATCGGCAAAGATATTGGGGAGTTCCGATCCCCGTCATCGAGTGCGCTGAGTGCGGATCGATTCCTGTACCTGAGAAGGACCTTCCAGTTTGCTTGCCTCAAGTTGAACGACTGCCGGAAGTGGGTGAAGGAGAGAATCCTCTCGCAACTTTTGAGGATTGGGTGATCGCTGACTGCCCAGGATGTGGTGCTTCTGCCCGCCGTTGCACCGACACGATGCCTGACTGGATCGGCTCATGTTGGGGACATCTGCGTTGTCTGGATCCCGGATACGAAGAAGCGATTGCACGCCAGGAGCACCTGCAGCGCTGGACTCCGATCAATCTGTGTGTCGGAGGGATCGAACATGCGGAACTTCATCTGATGTACGTTCGATTCATCAGTCATTTCTTGGCAGATTTGAAGGTCACTCCCCGAGAGGAGCCGTACCGACGCTTGTTCAATCAGGGGCGAATCAGGTCGCAGGAGAATGAGAATGGGGATGATCCTGAAAATTCGCGCAGAGGACCTCGGGTGATCGCCAGTGAATACTTTGATCGCTATGGGGCTGATGCACTGCGACTGCATCTTCTCTTTATGGGCCCACCACAAGACCATGCTGAATGGAGCGATGAAGGTTTGAAGGGGTGTGCCCGGTTTCTTCAGAGGACCTACGAGGGGATCACCTCACGCATCGGGCAGGGAAAATTTGTCAGTCGCAACGTCCTGGTCGCCAAGCACCGATTGATTCGCAGAGTCACCAGGGCAATTCGCACGTACAGACTGAACAAGGCAGTCAGTGCGTTCATGGAATTTGTCAAACTTTTGCGCAGTGATGAGTTTTCACCGGAAGAGGTCGACAAGCAGACGCTCAAGACTTTTACGATTTTGTTGGCACCCTTTGCCCCACACATGGCGCACGAATTATGGGATCGACTGGGGGAGTCGGGAAAATTGTCCGCTGAACCATGGCCGGAGCACAGCAACGAATTGCTTCAACCGACAGAAATTGAACTGGCTGTCTTCGTCAACAATTCTCTGGTCGATCGTATTTCGGTGGATTTGGAAGCCACCAAAAATCAGGTTATCGACCAGGTTTTGAAACTCTCCTCGGTACAGGACCGTACCGGGGGCCGATCTGCAGACCGCGTGATCCATGTTCCAGATCGGTTGCTGAAGTTGATTTATACTCCCCAGGAAGAGGGCAAGGATGACTCCCATGAGGAAGAACCCTTTTTTGATCCCAACCTGAAATAGTGGGTCCAGAGCGGTCGCTGACCGGTGTCATCCCTGATTCTTGAATCGTCGGCATTCAGCCGCCTTTTGCCGTTCCTCGACACTTCATCGTATTCTCATCTGTGGGTTCCATGTACTGGATTTGAGTTTCCAGGTTGGAGTTCGCGTGGAAACGGGGAATTTGATGAGACTCGACTCGCAGAACAGACTCTGGCCTATGATTCTATCGGTGCTTCTCCTCACCGTGGGCTTGACCGGTCTGTGGAATGAAGATGAGCCGTTCCAATTTCATGACTCTGCATTAGCAGACAACTTTGTTTCATTGGACCGTTGGGAAATCTCCGGATCACGACAGCGTGATGCGGCTGTGAAGGACTTCCCCGATCCAACTCCGATGGAATTAGACCCCATTCCTTCCTGTTCGGTGACTGGGCCCCTTTCGATGCCATTTGATGAAAGGGAGCAGGAACGAAGTCGCATCCTGCGCGATTTGGATAACCGTAGTGCGACTCTTACGCAGGATCTCAGACGTGAATGGCAAGAATCGCAGAAGGATTTTGAATCCCGAATGCGTGCGATTCTTGGGGGAGAAGTCGCAACGGTATCTTCATCCACACCGATGGGAACACTCCAGCCCGTTCGCACTGAACACAAAAGCAGTAATCACAAAAAAGTCGAGCAGATGGTTTATCCCATCGTCCAGTTGAAGGGCAATGGCACTGTTGGCAGCGGTGTGGTGGTTGCAAATGAGCCCGGTTCCAAGGGTGGTTGGCAAGTCTGGATACTCAGCGCATTTCACGTCGTTGAAGAGGTACGGGATTTCAGGGTTTATGATTCGAAGGTCGTCGACATACACTTTTTCGACCCCCATCTGGGCAGGGTCTCCGAGGAGACGTTCAGGGGTTGGGAAGTGGTGGCATATCCGGAAGCGGATCTGTCCCTACTCAAGGTCAATCGACCCACTCCGTGGCCGTATCTTGCACATGTCGCCTCAGAAGAAATCTGTGATCAACTGAGTGTATTTGACACCGTCTACGCTGTGGGTTGCCCCCTTGGCAATCAACCGATCCCCACCCGTGGAGAGATCTCCTCACAGTACAAACCGGTGGGGGATGAGGTTTATTGGATGGTCAGTGCTCCGACCTTTTTCGGCAATTCCGGAGGCGGAATTTTCCTCTCCGAGAGTGGATTATTGGTTGGAATCAGCAGCATGATCTATACCTATGGCAAAAGGGCTCCGATGGTGGTGCCCCACATGGGTCTCTTCGTTCCCCTGGCCCAGGTGCGATCCTGGCTGCGTCGCGAAGGTTTTGCCCACCTTCTCGCTGTTTCAGAGGGGATCCCCGTAACCACCTCAGGGGTGGATCAAGACGCTGCCAGAGCTGATTTCGGGTCATTTTGACCCCGGACCCCTCTCCTTGTATCCTGTGATGAACGAGATTCCGAATTTTGTCCCCGGGAGGGGACTAGGGGATCAATCAAATCTCTGCAGGGATCCATTCCCCAACAGGGATTCGATTCAGGAACTTCTGTGGGTCCCTGAATAGACTGGATTTAACCGGAAGGATATCAGCGATGAACGCTGGATCGAATATGACTTGGTTCCCATGTGCCATTCTCTCAGTGCTGTGGACGCTGGCTCTCTGTGGAGAGGTTTTGTCCCAGGATCCCCCCGCTCCTGCCAAGGAGGTCACCAAGGATGCTTCCGCAACCGATGACGGCGCCGACGGATCGGTCGACGACATTTTGGGTTTGCCGACCAGCGAGCCGGAAGCGGTGGCCGTGATCGATCGCTACCTTGAATCGGTGGGTGGCAAAAACCGCCTAAAAAGCATTCAGGACCGGGTCGAGCGCTTCCGCAATAAAAAGATAGAGCCTACCAACGAGACGATCATGAAGATGTCACGGTTCCTCAAGCGCAATGACGGCGCATTGATGATTCGTGAAGAGTGGCAACTTCCCGGTCTTGGTCTGACCAAGAACAACGAGCCTCTCAATTTCGTTCAGGTCTACGACGGTGAGAAAGCCTTCGTCAAAGCGATGGGCGCAGTCTCCCCGTTGGCAGGCAAGACCTTGATCGTGTTCGTGTGGGACAAGCACATCGATGACTTTTTCTGCACTTTTTCCGATAACGGCTACATCGCCAAGGTGGCCGCGGATGACGTCGTCCTGGGCAAGGCATGCAAGGTGGTGGAACTGAACTCTTTCGCAGGTAATCAACGCATGTTGTTTGCCTTCAGCGATGAAGACGGACTCTTGCTGCGCAAGACGTGGCAAGAGGGTCAGGCACCTGCAGTGATCACAAAAGAAGTCTTCTACGAAGATTACACCCGGATCCGCTTCAGCGACGATCGCAATCAGTGGATCAAAACTCCCATCTCCAAGAAGATTTTTGAAGACGGGGAACTCAGCCTTGAAGTCAACTTTGATGAAATCACCCTCAATGCGGGGATTTCCTCCAACATCTTTGGTCGTCCTGACGGACGATCCTTTGAAGAGGTTCGCCGCGAGCGAGAAGCTGCCAGAGCCAAAGAGAAAGAAGGCGTTGCAGGGGGCGATGCAGCCGAAGGCGATGAAAAGAAGCCGGTCTGGGAGAAGCCGAAACCAAAGCCGAAGCCTGTGTGGGAAAAACCCAAACCAAAACCTGCGCCGAAGCCGGCTCCAAAACCAGAGCCGACTCCGGAGCCCACACCTGAACCCAAGCCTTAGGGCGCGTACGGGTTAATTTGCTGCATGATTTGCAAAAGGGTGTGACCGCTTTCAGCGGTCACACCCTTTTTTTGGGATCAAATGGGCTGCTGGTGGATTATCCCGGGTTGGGGCTGTTGTTTTTCAGTACGAGTTGACCACAAGCTCCATCAATATCGAGACCGCGGCTGCGTCTTGCAGTGACCTGTCCCTCATAGTGGTGGCATATCTCTTCTCTGAATCTCTCGACAGTTTCTTCATCCGCTGCTTGGAAGGGGGCACCTTCGAAGGGGTGAAACGGCAATAGATTGATGTGGCCATGGCACTTGCGTGCAAAAGCAGCCAATGCCAAGGCCTCGTGGACATCGTCGTTCACTCCTGGCAGAACGACATATTCGAGGCTGATACGACGAACCTTGTTGCGCAATCTGGAGAGCGTGTCGAGCAGATCGGAGAGGGAGTGCTTCGACTGAATGGGGACGATTCGCGCACGGGTTTCCTCGACGGCACTGTGAAGGCTGACTGCCAAGCGGATCTGCGGATGTTCTTCAATGAGAGGGGGAATCTTTGGCACGATGCCGACGGTAGACACCGTGATGCGCCGGGGGCTCATGCCAAATCCCATCGGCGATGTCAGCCACTGCAACGACCGTGAGACGGAAGCAAAATTGTGCAACGGTTCACCCATGCCCATGAAGACCACTTGGGTGACTCCGACTTTCCCCTCCGAGCGGGTGAAATGGTCCACGGCATGCCATTGTCCGACAATCTCACTGGAAGAGAGATTACGGGTCAGTTTCATCGTTCCGGTCGCACAGAAGGTGCAGCCGGCTGCGCAACCCACCTGACTGGAGACGCACAGGGTTCCCCTGTCCTGGGTCGGGATCCAAACAGCCTCGACAGATTTTCCGTCTGCGAGATCAAAAAGGAATTTCAGGGTTCCGTCACTGGATCTCAGTACCGTGTTGATCGAGATCGGTGGTGCCAGGATATCGGCCGCCAGTTCTTCTCGAATCATCTTGGGAATAGTCGACATTTCTGAGGCCAACAAAGTTCTTTGTCCGATGAGATGCTCATGAATTTGACGTCCCCGATATGCGGGAAGATTTCTATGGCTACACCACGAGGAGATTCGCGCTGCGGCTACTTCTGGATCGCCATCGAGCAGATGTTTCTCTGGATTTCGCTGGGAGTTCATCGATTCTGTTTCCCCAGCATTTCGCCTTGTGGGCCCAGTATTAAGTGTCGGTTTCCCGCTACGGGAGTCTCGCTTCCACGGTAGGTGTACGTTACCAAGCCATCTGCGGCGAGGGTCACCCGAGCATTCTTGTAGGTCCAGACAAAGCTCCCATCCGGTCCCTGCTCTTCGACGACAGGATCGCTGTCGTCACCAAAACAAGTGATCTCAAGGAGACCCTGTTGGCGCCAAAAAGGAAGGTCTTCCGTTGGAGGAGTATAAACCCAAATGATGCTGTCGGTGTCCCAGCGGAAAATGGATGTACCGATTTTGAAACGGTTTCTGTCACGATAGACGCGCACATTTTTTACTTCGACAAAGTCCTTACGATCGGAGTGTCCAAACACAGGATCAACTTCTTCGTTCCCTGTTGGAAGTTGGAATCGAAATCTCATCCCGCCGTAGTAGAGAGTGGGACTCCAATTGATTTCTTCCTTTTGGAGACTTCCCCGTCTTGTCAGTTCATCGGTTGAAGCGGTAAATCTGTTTGAAATTTCCCCAGGGGACTTCTGTACATTTTGGCAGCCTGCACTTCCGTGAAGACAGAGGAGAACCAATAACGGTAGCGCCGGCCGCAGGTCGGATCGTGAATAGGTGAGGCAGCTGGACACCGTAAACTCCTATCGGCGAGAAAGGGATTTCCTTTCGCCATGGAGCGCCATCTCAGCACGAATTTGCCGGAGTTGATACCGTAGTTTTTGTTGTTCACTCTTTGGTTGACCCAAAAATGCTCGGAATTGCTGATCGGTCAGAATCCCGGCAACAGTCATCAGGAATTCGCCCTGATCGATGGGATCACCTTCGAGAGCCTTTTCCTCGATAAAAAGGTTGCGGACTGCACGCAGTGCGGTGCGCTGGTCATCCCCGAGATCGAGTCGATCGATCTTCAAGTATAGATCCTGAATTGGACGGGGTTCCATTCGGTCAAAACTGTTTGCCATCAGGCAAACAGTCGTGATGGATAGCAGACAAATGGAAACGAATTTTCGACGACGGGATCCGAAAAAGCGTGTAACCAATGAAACATGGTTAATCGGTAGTGACTTTGGCATCAACACGACCCTTCAGGGTCAGCAGGGCGGCGGCAACGCCCAGCATCAGATTACACGAAATTGATAATTTAAAAATGGCAATTTCGTCACTGTGGCTGTCTTCACTTTTGACCCCACTCCATGGGGGTGGTCACCGATCGCCGCCACATCATCTTGACGACTCCATTGAGGACATGCTGGCGGATCATTCCGGTGGCCGGATTCTGAGCAGCAGACAGAACAACTCCACCGATAAACCGGTACCGGTGTTGAGAACGCTTGTCGGGCACTTCGCTGACAGTGTGGGCAGATCTGCAACTGGTAGATGTTACAGAAGTGAAACCATTGTGCGAGTGACGCAAACCTGTGGGCACTAAACTCTTTGACGATTTCCATCAAACCTGACTCCTTCCAAGGTCGGGATTGAAGATTGCGGCCTTGCGGCTGAAGGCACGCACTTCCATACCAAGCAATGGACGTGCCAATCCATAATTCCATTCAAATGAGCCTGTATCCCTGCATTGCGCCAGAATGAGGTAGGGCGAGGATCGGAATCTTAAAGCAGGTGACACAAATTCACGCATCCCTGATGGGGTCGGATGTGGTCACTGCCTCGATGAGGAGAGTGGATTCAGGTCTTCCTCTGCAGGAGCCTGCTGCCTCGGATAAGGGGGCATCGGTGATGGAAGAATCAGAAACGGATCACGCAGAGTTGCCCACAGCCCATGAATCAGCGAATTCCGATGATGAGGCATCGATTTCCCAGGATGAGTTTGCAAGAAGCAGTGAACCCGCGATTTGGCGAAGAAGCGCCGAAGATTGGCCTTCCGGTTTTACGGACTTGGGAGACGGACAGCCGAAATCTCTGTGGAGAATGGGGCCGATCAAGATCGGGGAGCGCAAAGTTGTGGCCATCGTCGGATCGAGGAGGTCGACCGTTGCCGGGCTGGTTCGTGCCCGGGCACTCGGAGAGAAGTTGTCAAAGATGGGGATCAGCGTGATCAGTGGCTTGGCGCGAGGCATCGATTCGGCCGCTCTGTCAGGAGCCTTGCAAGGGGCTGCTCCGGCGATCGCAATACTGGGTAATGGATTGCCGAGGATTTACCCGCCAGAAAATCATTCGCTGGCGGAGGCGATCATCGATCATGGGGGAGGAGTGGTGACAGAGTACCCCTCCTCCGCACCACCGAGAGCGGCCCACTTCCCCCAAAGGAACCGGTTGATCAGTGCGTGGGCAGAGACGGTGGTCGTCGTCGAGGCAACGAGTCGATCGGGATCACTGGGGACCGCTCACCGGGCCTTGGAGATGGGGAGGTCGGTTCTGGCCTTTCCCGGGTCTGTCGAATCAGGGGAATACGGGGGATGCCATGCTCTGATTCGTGAAGGGGCCCATTTGGTCGAAAACGTCGATGACGTGACCGAGGTGATACTGGAACAACGACAGCCAGGGGAACACTCGAGTGAGAAACGGCAGTTGGCCCGGCTCTGGAAATTGTGTGGAGAATCGGGGGAATCGCCACACCCCCCCGGGCCTGAAGCCCTGGATTTGTTACAGCAGCGGACCGGTTGGTCCGCTGCTTACCTCCTGCAGGTTTGGTGGAAGTGGCAGGAGCACCATCGTCAGCAGATCATTTCCGATCAGGGGCACGGATAAGTGGGGCAATCGAGTGCGTCGTCGGTGGGATCCGATCCACACTGCAGGGGGGGTGGCAGGGGACCCGCGGATCCGAACAGATACGACAGGACACGAATGGCATCGGCGATGTCGATGAGGCCGTCATCATTGGCATCGAGTGCATCGTCACAGTCGATGGGGGTTTCCCCCGAAAAGAGGATTCCCAACAAGGCGATGGGATCGCCGATATCAATGGCCCCATCCGCATTGGCATCTCCGCGCGTGAATATTTCCGAGATGAAGATGACGACGGTTGCACCCTGCGTTTCCGGGGTCACCGATGCTCCTGAAACGGTTGCGAGCACATTTTGGACTGTGGGTTGTCCCAGGGTATTGACGAAATCGAGATATGGAAGCTGTGTTGGCAGCAACCCGGAGTATTCGATGGTCGCCACAGGAATACTGTTTTCGAAAGACAGGTTCTCCTGAAGGGTGAAATCGACGAGGCAAGCGATGGTGACGCCGTCGATCAGGATTGCAGTTTCAAAGAAGTCGGGGCCTGTATTGTTGCCGAGAGCAGCAAGAGAGTCACTGATCGTGACAGCGGTTGCCGTCAGGGAAGTGGCGTCATGACCGATTCCCATCGAGAAACCTGCGCAGAGAATTGGCGCACCTGAGGTCTGGAAGATTTCCGGTGTTGCCGAAAGTTCATTTCCAGCTGAACTGGTGATCTGCGGGATGCGGTAGACAAAAGGTGAGGTGGTCGGAGGGGTGACCTCTACGGTCGTGGAGGCGTTCTCCATCAATGTTCCGAAATCAGGACCTTCGATATCCGCAAGCGGCAATCCCAAACCATCGGTCTGCCAATTTTTGTCAGCGACCATCTGCCGGGGTGCACGGCGGTAAATCAATCGTGCTTCAACCGAAACTGGACTGACGGTCCCACTGAGATCGAAACTGATCTGGGTGAGGTCCGATGCCAAGGGTGCAATTCGATTGTCAAGCACGATGGAGTCTGCCTCGGTGAACAGAACGTTTTCAGTCCCACTGGCGTCACGATTGATTTTGGCGAAGACTTTTCCGGGCAATCCGGCAAAGAACCCTTGGGCGGGATCACCGATTCCACCCAGGGGATTGATGATATCCCCGGAAGATTGTGATAACGCGGTTCCGTTTGAGTCTGTGGCAATGACACGGAGCACCATATTTCTCAGCGTGACTCCGCTTGGAACTGCATGTCCGGTCTGATCATTGAGTATCTCGGCTGAAACTTGTAACTCATCGCCGACCTGGATCGCATTGAGAGTGAGTGTGACCGCATTTTCAAGAAAGATGGGAGTTGTTCCCTGGATGTCGTGTCCGTGAACCGTGGACGGATCTCTGAGAAGTGGTGGGAAGAGGGCAGAGCAGGCATCCACCGGTTCGCTGGCAAAGGGAGTCATGTGGCAATCAACGCAGGTTTGGTAGAGAGGATCTGAAGGATCGCCGTAGGGGGAGCTCAGCCATTCCGAGTAGGTCTCCTGAGCAGGAATGCTGGAGGCCTCATTAAAGTCATTGTCGTGGTCGGGATCATTGTTGTACTCATGGCAAACCGCGCATGCTTCAGCGGCCAATTGGGGCTGAAAGCTGCCGCGCATTTGATTCTGCACCACAAAGTCGACATCGCCGAGGAGACCGTACATCACCTGATCGATGAGACCACTGGAATCGGGTCTCTGAACGGTAACCGCACCGGGGATGAATCCCGTCGCATCCAATTGGTTTTCATCCACGTGAGCGATTTTGTGACAGGTCTCACAGGAAACTCCCCGCTCTTGAGCTTCGGTGGGAGGGCCTGACAGGGGAGCGAGTGGCGAGAATGGTTGTGCGATCCAGCCTTCGGGCTGGTGACACGAAGCGCAGCTTCCATCAGGTGCGACCCCGGCATGGATGGAATCGCGGAGATAGACGAATCCACCATTTCCACCTGCTGTTCCCGTGCCGTCAAAGAGGTCGTAAACCCAGGTATTCAAACCGGTGTGGGACATTCGTGAATCCGCCCACTGCTCATATTGCACCGGATGGCAGATGGCACATTGGAATGGGGTCACAAAATTGTAGTTGGGATCGTCTTCAGGGTTGACGGGATCGAGCGCGATCACCACCGATGTTTGAGGTGTGTTTACCGTGACAGGTGCATTGAAGTAACCCTTGTGGGCTCCAACTATCTTCAATCCCAATCCTGAAACGGAAGGCAGCGAAAAAGTTCCATCGATGGCTGATTCTGTACAAATCGTCGTTGCCTGGAGGGTGACTTTTGCTCCTGATAGCGGATCACCCGTGGCTGAGTTGATCACCGTTCCACTGACTTGGGCATCCACCGATTGCAAAGTCGGGCCGCAATTGAGGATCAAAATTGTTGCCACGTAGATCCAGGGCAGCCTGCCGATAAGACCCTTGGAATGGGGGTTTGAACGAAGTGTTGGGATGACGAATCGGTACACGCCTGCTCCTGATTGCAAGGAGGCCCTTATTATCGGACCCGAAGGGTTTCACAATTTAATGGTAACGCTGCCCGGGACCCCTGGCGGGGGAATGGAGTCCACACGGTAAATATAGCCGAGTAGCCGTCGATATGGGAAGCGGCAGACTGCCGAAATTTGCAGAAAATCGTAGAATTCAGGGGAACAGGAGTGGTTTCGGTTCCCCGACAGGAGTTCTGTGGCTGCCCATCCGGGAGACACCGGCGAAGCCGGGATGTCCGATCGCTTTGAGCCTATTCGACTTCTCGGTCGGGGGGGAATGGGAGAAGTGTGGCAGGTTCGTGATTCCCTCACCGGTGAGGAAGTCTCACTGAAACGGGTATCTGCGGCCCAAGCGAAAACTCCCATCGGTCAGAGGCTGCGCAGAGAGTATTTGAATCTGCAGCAGTTGCGCCACCCAGCCATCCTCGAAGTAAAAAATTATGCAGAGAATCCTGTCACCGGTGAAGCCTGGTTTTCCAGCGAAGTGCTTCGGGGGCCGAGTTCGACCGATCTATCAGGAACATTGAATTTCCACAGATGGTTACAATTATCGGCGGGATTCCTTCGATCATTGGCGTTCCTCCATCGAAACGGTTGGGTACACGGGGACATCAAGCCTGACAATATTCGTCTCAGGAGTCCGGTGGGTTCACAGCCGATGGACCCGGTCCTTCTCGATTTTGGATTAACACGCAGGGAACACCTTCCTGCAGAAGAAAAGATTCTCGGGACACCCCAATCGATGGCTCCGGAACAATGGCTCGGTCAGCCTCCCGATTTCCGTAGTGATGTCTACTCTGCGGGGATATTGCTCTTCCACTGGTGGACGGGCAGGTTTCCCTTTGAAGATGTCTCCAAGCCTCTTCTCAGCAGTGCCCACCTTCATGATGAGATTGTTGATCCTGGTTCATTGCGAAGCGGGTTGCCCGTCGAAGTCTCAGGGATACTGCTGAAGATGTTGGCGAAGAGGCCCGATGATCGACCGTCAAATGCTGGCGAAGTCCTGTCAACTTTGGCGACGACACTCGACGAAGAAGTGAATGAGAAGGCGGAAACCGTAGCCTCCTTACTGTCTCAGATCGAGTATGCGGGAGTGGGGGAGGCTCCAGTCAGGGAACTGCAGGATGCGCTATTGCAATGGGTAGGTTCTTCTGCAGAACAAGAGTCGCTCATCCATTTGCATCGAAATGACGCCGACCGAAAAATCATCGTGGATCGGGTAGTTGGTATTCTGCAAAGCAGGGGCATCGGTGTTGTTACCCTCAAGGGTTGCTCTACAGAGCCATTTTTTGAATTGTCACGCAGTATCGATCGTACGTGGAAAAAAATAGTCGTTCTCGTGAGAGATCCGGAACTCGGAAATTCGGAATGGCAAAAGCTACTCCAAATTCGCCAATGGAAATCATCGCGTCTTCATTGGTGGATCAGTTCCAGGGAAACCCCAGCGGGTTTCTTTGGCCAGGCTCTCTCTGTCTGTCACTTGAGGAAGATCTCCACTGACGCATCTGTGCTTCCGGAATTGGATGAGTTTGTTGAGAACGCTTTGCCTGGCTGTCAGCTTTCTTCCCGGGTGCGTGGTCGACTTCAATCATGGGGCCAAGACCAACCCGGGATGTGGCGCAGAATTCTCCGCGGGCGCATCAAATCTGGGGAATTGAATCATGATGGTCAGCGATGGATCTGGCGAGAGAATCAGCTTCCTGTGGAAGATTGTTGGCGCAAAAGGGCACAGCAAGAAGCGTCCACTCTCTCCGATTCAAGCGGCAGGATTTTGGCCGCCTTGGCGGTATTGGGAAAGCCTGGGTCGGTCGCTGAAATTTCAACGTTGGTGGAGCTGCCCTCGGGAGAATTGCCGGTTCGAATCGCAGAACTGGCTGCCCAGAAGTGGTTGAGAGTGGGGCGCAGGATTCAATTTGTTGAGCCATTTCAGCAGGATGCAATTCTTGCCGCACTGGATGCTGGGGAGCGAAAAGAGATTCATGCCCGCGTAATCCAACTGAGTCATGAAGATCGACTGGAGAAAGCGCACCATCAATTGAGTGCAGGGAATGCCATTGGTGCTGCAGAGACCTTACGGCCATCTCTGAGAGAGGTTGAGCAACCGAAATCTTTGGAAGAAGCCCTTCGCTGGGTCCCATTACTTTCTTCTCTGGTTCAATTGCTGCCGCAAGACTCACGGGGTGTCTGGTTGGAAATGCTGGGACAGATGGAAGATCGATTGGGCCATTCGGCACTTCGCGACCATGCGTGGAGGGAGGCAGAAAGATGTTATCAATCAGGGTCCAGAGAGGCGTTACGTTTGACCCGTTGGCGAGCCTCAGTATATCGCAGAGATGGAGAATCTCGGAAAGCATTGGCTTGCATCGAAGGCATTGCCCGCCAAGAGATTGATTTTTCAAATTCACAGGTGATGGAGGAGGCGATCCTCGTCGCTCTGGAGTTTTCACGGATACAAAGGGGCCTCGCCAGGCAAGGCTTGGGAAAGTTGCCAAAAAAAGATCCATTGGCGGAGTGGATACCGCGCTGTCGTGGTGCGATGAGAGTTTCACTAATTCTTGAACAGTGCCGTCGGTACTTGCTACAGGGGAGCCGTCTGAGAGCACGCGATCATGCGCGGATTGCCCTCGGTGAGAGCAGTATTGCCCGAGTCAACTGTGAAGCGATGAGCCTCCTTGCGCGTGCCAATGGAGATTTGCCATCCCTTCGCCTCTGGAGCAAGCTCCACGGATTCCTCGCGCGCAAAGAGAATCGACACGAAGCCGCCACGGCTGCAGAGGTCGACGCTGTGGAGGCTCTACAACGGATGGGTGAATCCCCCCGGATCGGAACAGAAATTCACAGTTTGATCGAAAGGGCGCGAAAAGAGTGCCCCGCTCAGTTGCCCAGGGCCCTCTTGGTTCGTGCCCGAGAGGAATCTGGAAGGGGGTTTATCCGTTCAGCGGCGAGGGATCTAGAAGAGGCGATGTCGTTGGAGGGGCCTGCAGGAATCGTCGCGTGGGAAGGAAATCTTTTGGTGGCCGCATCGGAGTGGGTTGCCGGAAGGACTGCAACTGCCATCAAAATCCTCGAGGCGGCCAAGCCGGACTGGGCTCCCCATGAGCCTGAGCGTATCGACGTGCATGCCCGTCATGCCATTCTCCGAAGTCGGTGTGTCAGATCTTTAGGAGAATTATCGGGGAGCTTGTTTGTGATCGATCACGCCTTAGCGGATCTGCGCATGAGAGGCACTGAGCAGGACCTGGTTTCATTGCGCTGGGAACGAATCGCATTGCTTCGATTGTTGGGGAGGGATTCCCTGGCTCGTATGGAGGAGAGCAAGTTAAAGGGATTGACTTCACTGGAGCCGGGGTTGGACCCCGAGCCTGCGGGATCCCGAAGGGCAGAGGTGACTTTTAGGGATTTGGTGCGCGGCTTTGGTCGTTCTATCGATGAGGAGGATTGGAACTCTCGCTTGGAGGGGGTGGCACTCGATGCTCTGAGACTGAGGGCCCAGCCGCTTTCGCTGCGCATTCAGTTGGCAAAATTGTTGTCGACACCTCATCCGGATTCCGAATCGTTGGCACGCCATTGTTGGAAGAAAGCGGTGCGATTGGAGACTCGGGAAGCAAGGGCTCTTGTTTTGGGTTTTTGGGCTCGTGTACGCAGAGAGCAGGGAGATCTCAAATCTGCACAGATCCTTCAACTTGCAGCGGAGCGGGAATTGGATCGCTGGTATCAGAGGTCCCCTTCGGGAAGCGTTCAGGCGGCGATCGCAGAATGGTTGGGGATTGAAGAGGGATCTCTCCGAATTAGTTCGGCGATGGGTGGCCGAAACAACCTCCTGACGTAGAATCTCACGGAGATGGAGGACCCGCAATGATGGCGGGTCGCGAAGCGGGAGGCTTTGAGCCCCTGAAGGGAAACACCTGTGTTGAGAACACACACCTGCGGTCAGTTGCGAGTCGAAAATGTTGGACAAGAAATCTGTTTGGTCGGTTGGATCGACGCCGTCCGTGACCATGGAGGCCTGAAGTTCGTCGATCTTCGTGACCGTTATGGAAGGGTGCAGGTGCAGATCTCCCCTGAATCCATCGGAGGGAATGCCCTCGAAACTCTTCGATTTGACCAGGTGCTCAGGGTATCCGGTGAGGTGAAGGAGCGCCCGGATGGGATGCGTAACCCCAAATTGGCAACGGGTGACGTCGAGCTGATCGCTGGCAGTGCAGAAGTGATCGGTGAATGCCCACCGCTGCCTTTCAATCCTGACTCAGGGGACCAAGTCAATGATGAGTTGCGCTTCAAGTACCGATTCATCGACATGCGAAGGGATGAGGTCCAGAGAAGATTTCGCCTTCGTAGCGACATGCAGTTTGCCATGCGCCAATTTTTGCACCATCAGCAGTTTATCGATCTCGAAACGCCGATGTTGACCAAGAGCACTCCCGAGGGGGCACGGGATTTTCTCGTACCGAGTCGCCTTAATCCGGGAGAATTTTATGCTCTTCCACAATCGCCCCAAATCTTCAAACAGATCTTCATGATCTCCGGTTTCGACCGCTACATGCAGGTGGTGAGGTGTTTCCGGGATGAAGATCTGCGCGCAGATCGGCAGCCGGAGTTCACTCAACTCGATCTTGAGATGGCATGCATTGATGAAAACGACATCATCGGTCTCGTTGAAGGGCTAATGCAACACGTGGTTCGCGAAGTCCTGGGCAAGGAAATCCCAGGGCCCTTCCCTCGTCTGAGCTACGAGGAGGCGACTCTCACCTATGGCAGCGACTCCCCGGACCTGCGTAGCGACTTGAGAATTCAGGATTTTTCTGATTTAGCGGAGGCGCTGGAATTCAAGGTCTTCAGCGGAGCGGTCGAAGCGGGTGGTTGCGTTCGCGGCTTGAAGATTCCTGGAGGTGGAGGGTGGAGTCGCAAGGAGATCGAATCCCTTGAGCCGATCGTGACCCAACAAGGTGCGGGAGGATTAGCCTGGTTCAAGATGACCGAAGAGGGCCCGGCGGGGCCTGTATCCCGGTTCCTTGCCGGAGAAGCCGGAAGCACACTGATCTCTCGTTTGGAGATGGAAACGGGGGATTTGGCCTGCTTTATTGCCGATGCTGAGACACGTGTAGTCGTCAATTCCCTGGGCCAATTGCGCAAGGAGTTGGCCCTGCGCCTCGGGCATATTGACCCCGAAGATCTTCAGTTTTGTTGGGTAGAGGAATTTCCCCTCTTTGATGAGGATGAAGAAACGGGTAACCCGACACCCTGTCACCACCCGTTTACCTGTCCTCACCCCGACGATATTGATCACCTGGACAACCGTCCTCTGGAAGTTCGAGCTCGAGCCTACGACCTGGTCCTGAATGGCTTTGAGGTTGCAGGCGGAAGTATCCGTATTCACCAGAGAGAACTCCAGGAGCGGGTCTTTGCGGCGATCGGCATTTCACCAGAGGAGGCGGAATCCAAGTTCAGTTTTCTGCTGGAAGCACTCAAGTACGGTGCACCACCCCATGGCGGCATCGCCTTTGGCCTCGATCGCCTGGCGATGCTCCTCTGTGGACTCGACACGATTCGTGAGGTCATCGCCTTCCCGAAGACCCAAAAGGGGACATGCCAATTGACGGATGCTCCTGACGCAGTCGGTGCGGAGCAGTTAGCGGAGGTGGGGTTGCAGGAGGCCCCACGGGAGTCCTCGAAAGACGAAGGAAATTGAGGATTTCAGGGGTCCTGCTGAGGGATCTGGCGCTGTTGTGATTACGGGACTCTACGGGGACCTCTTCTGAGTGAAATTCGTTGTTTTTCGGTAGATTACTGCGAGAATTCACAGATCTGACTTGCCAGAAGGGTGCCTGACGGTGTATTCATCAGGGCTTGCCAATGGCAAGTTTTTTGATTGACCAATGGTTCCACCGATTTGGGAATGAAGTCCTGAAAACGGTGACCGGAAAGAACGGGAGTCAGAGACATCAGCGAGCAAACGAAATACAGGGTCATCGATCGTCCCGGGCCTGGAGAGGTTCGACTGATCGATGAAGAAGGAAATCAGGTCGGTGTACTTGGGCGTACGGAGGCCCTCGATCTGGCCGTAGACAGAGATCTTGATCTCGTCGAATTGAACCCAAATGTAGATCCTCCGCTTTGCAAGTTGATGGACTTCGGTAAGTTTAAGTACGACCAGTCGAAAAATGCCAAGCAAACTCAAAAGGTTCGCAAGATCAAAGAAATCAAATTGCGCCCGAAAACAGAAAAGCATGATTTCGATGTGAAGTTGAAACGGGCGCGAAAGTTCATTGAAGAGGGCCACAAGGTTCTCGTGACCATGGTTTACAGGGGGCGAGAACAGCGTCACCCGGAAATTGGTCGTGAAGTGCTGATGCGCTTTTTCGATGATATGGAGGACCTGGCCAAGATGGAGCGAGAGCCGCTACAGGAAGCTCGCAACCGAATGGCCATGGTTTTGGCTAAGAAAAAGTGAAATTGATACGCCGCCCTGCATGCAGGGAGGCTCAGGAAAAGGGGACTCGTGCCCAGGAAGACTCACAAACCTCACAAGGGGCTGCAAAAGCGTGTCAAACTGACCGCCACTGGCAAGGTCAAGAGACACAGAGCTGGAAAAAGCCACCGAATGTCTCGGCGAACCTGGACCGCCACCCGTGTTCGACGAGGTCGTCGTGCGGAGATTTGTCCGGAATGTGATGCAAAAATCATCAAGGCTCTCCTAGGCGTAGGCTAGGAGAATGTAAGCGCCTTCCCGGCGTAGCAACCGGCGACTGCGGGGATTGAAGTGAGTTGATTCTCCTCCCGACAGTGCCTTTTGGAAAGGGAACCACATGCCACGCGTACGCTATGGCGTCGCTCGCCACCGCAAACAGAAGCGGATCCTTAAAAAAGCCAAGGGTTTTTTCGGAGCTGGCAGTCGCCAGTACAGAACTGCCCGTCAATCCATCATTCGTTCTGAAGTCTTTGCAACTCGTGATCGAAGGAACAGAAAGCGAATGTATCGTCGACTGTGGATCACCCGGATTTCCGCTGCTTGCCAGGGAACCGGAATCTCATACAGTCGGTTTATCCATGGTTTGAAGAGGGCCAATGTGGATCTGGATCGAAAAATGATCTCCGAATTGGCAATTCGTAATCCAGAGGCGTTTACTTCACTTGTGGGAGTCGCCAGAGGCGCCCTGTCATGAGTCAAAACGGGTCCTTTTCGGATCTGGATGCCATCGAGATAGATGCTCTTGCGGCAATCGAAGCTGCAGGAGACGCGGCCGCACTTGACCAAGTCAGGATTCAGGTCCTCGGCAAAAAGGGATCTCTCAAGCAGATATTACGAAATCTGGGTGGATTGACACCCGATGAACGGCCACTTTTCGGTGCTCGTGCAAACGTCGTAAAGGATAAGGTCCAGCAAGCACTCGAGACGGCCCGAGAAAAATTGGGATCCCCCAAAGGTGCAAATGTCAGTGCGGATACGGGAGCGGACCTGACTCTTCCTGGATTGCAACCGGAAGTTGGCAGCCGCCATCCTGTGAGCCTGGTTTCTGCCCGCATGATTCGCATCTTCGCCAGCCTCGGATTCGAGGTCGCAGATGGTCCCGAAGTCGAAGATGAATGGCACAACTTCACGGGTCTCAATATTCCCGCAGACCACATCGCCCGGGATCCCGCAGAAAACTTTTATCTTGAGGATGATCTGCTGATGCGCAGTCAAACCTCAACGGTACAGGTTCGCGTGATGGAAAACACACCTCCACCCCTGCGGATTATTGCTCCAGGAAAGGTCTTTCGGCCTGACACGGTGGATGCCACTCATTCCTACATGTTCCATCAATTGGAAGGGCTCGTTGTCGATGAGGGCATCGCATTCGGCCATTTGAAATCGACATTGCTGACCTTCTTTCAGCAATTGTTGCAGGATGAAAACATGAAACTTCGATTACGTCCGTCCTTTTTCCCATTCACTGAACCGAGTGCTGAAGTCGATCTGCATTGGCGCGGTGGTTGGATGGAGATGGGCGGGTGTGGCATGGTGGATCCGAATGTGCTTGAAGCTGTTGGAATCGATCCCGAGAAGTACACAGGCTTCGCTTTTGGCCTGGGAATCGAGCGCGTCACGATGGCTTCCTACAACATTCCGGATATTCGTTACTTCACAGAAAATGACGTCAGGTTCCTCGGTCAGTTTTCCTGAGGGGGATACCTTTGATGATTTACGCAAAGGGTTGAGATGAAGGTATCTGTCGATTGGCTGCGAGATCATGTTGATTTCGATCTGGAGATCAATGATTTGGCCTATCGTTTGACCATGTGTGGCCTCAATTGTGAAGGCATCGAAGAGCATGGAACGGACCATGTCCTCGAATTGGAAGTGACGTCGAATCGACCAGACCACTTGGGTCATCGTGGCGTCGCCAGAGATCTTGCGTGTCTCTTGGGGGTTCCTCTCAAACCATTGGCCATCGATTTTGAAACAGTAGACACCAATGCCTCAGGTCTGAGACTGGATGAGTTGGTATCAGTCGTCGTCGACGATGTAGATCGATGCGGACGGTACACCACCAGAGTCGCAGAAGATCTGAAGGTGACCTCAAGCCCCGATTGGCTGCAACAACGACTTTTGGCGATTGGACTGCGTCCGATCAACGTGGTCGTCGATCTCACAAATTACGTATTGATGGAATTGGGCCAACCTCTACACGCATTTGATCTCGATCGCCTGGAGGGTTCTGAAGTGCTCATCCGTCGGGCTTTACGAGCTGAAAAATTTACCGCAATCGATGGTTCCGACCATGAATTGGAGACAGGGGATCTGGTCATCGCAGATCAGAGGGGAGCAGCCGCTCTCGCTGGTGTTATGGGTGGATCGCGTACGGAGGTTCACCAGGACACGAGCAGGATTCTCCTTGAGTCCGCATGGTTTGAACCGGTTCCGGTTCGGGAGACATCCCGTCGCATGCTGCTTTCATCCGATTCCTCATATCGTTTCGAACGAAGGGTCGATGTAGAGGCATGTGAACTTGCTTCCAGACGCTTCATGCACCTTCTTGCCAAGGAGACGGGGTGCACCATTCTCAGTGGTTGTCTTGAAGTGGTTCGCGACGGTCTGCTGGAGATTCCTGCTGCAGTTGCGATCCGGCCTGACAGGGCTTCCAGCATTCTCGGGGATCAGATCCCTGAAGGCGAGATTCGCACGATTCTGGAAGCACTCGGTTTCACATCTGAATCGGATTCCGGAGATGAGGGACCTTGGGTCGCTCCCTCTTGGCGGGTGGATTGTGGCCGGGAAGCAGATCTAATCGAGGAGATCGGCCGAATTCGTGGACTCGATCAGATGGACGATCGACGCATGGAGGTTCGCGCTGTCCCTGAGGATCCTCGCGCAGGTCGGGTCGAGCGGGTCCATGAGTATCTCGTCGGAACAGGCCACCACGAATCGATGACATTCTCGTTTGGCGTCGCCGAGAGTGAATTTCAAGCTTTGGAGAACTGGTGGAATCTTGGTACGCCATGGGTGGTGAGAAACCCGGTTCGTTCCAACGAAGGGACTCTGAGAAGAAGTTTGGTGCCCGGACTCTTGAATAGTGTTCGCGGAAATCGCCTGCACGGCGTCGATGAAGTGCGTCTCTTTGAAGTCGGAACGGTCTTCCATCGCAAAGAGGGATTGGATCGACCTGCGGAAAAACTTCATGTGGCGTGGATCCATAGTCAGGCGCAACCGGAGAAGGGTACTGGGCCATACCGGGAGGCCAGGGGGATCGCAGACGGGATTCTCAGCCTGCTCAGAGTCGGTGAGTCGGGACCCTTGTCCCCATCTTGGTCACCTGTAGGAGAGACGGGTGGGTTCGTAACCGGGACTACAGCGGCTCTCAGTTTCTCCAGCGATCAGATTGGCCTCGTCGGCTCTGTAATTCTGGAAGGGGTGCCGGGAGAAACCTGGTATGGAGAGTTGGATCTGGGATACCTCCTCGATCATGCGCGTCAGGAAGTAAGGTTTAGTGACTTCTCCAGACATCCGGTGATTACCCGTGACTTGAACTTCGTTGTTTCGGAAGAAGTGCTCTGGAGAGATCTCTCTTCTGAGATTGAGGCTGCGAGTCTTGAAAATCTTGAATCAAGCAACTTTATCGACATGTATCGCGGCAAGCAGGTGGGAGAGGGGCGAAAAAGCGTTACCTTTTCACTGATTTTCCGTGCTGCGGACCGGACATTGACCCATGAAGAGGTGGATGAATCGGTCAATGGTCTCGTCAGTCGATTGGGAGATCGATTACAGGCGGAACTCCGCCGTTAGAAGCGGTCAAATCCCTATTACTCACAAAACTCTTCCGTGAATCAAAGACTATTCCTGAATAGTGACCTTTGTACCTTTGAGCACCCATGGGTAGAGCGTGATGACATCCGTATTTCTGAGACGGACACAACCCTCAGAACAAAGGGTTCCAATCGAATCAGGATCATCGGTGCCGTGAATCCCAAGCCCGAAACTTGCACCATCGACGAAACCAATCCAGCGTTCACCGAGTGGATTTCCTTCGCCGCCGTATGCGATGGGCGCACGTCCATCACGCGGTTGCCACATCGGCTGCTTTTGACACACACCAATAGTGTAATCCCCTGCGGGAGTGGGTTTTTCAATACGTCCATGGCCGATGGGGAATCCCATTAGCCAGCGGTTCCCCAGATACACATCGAGTCGAAAGTCGCTCTTGTCCACCTCGATCCGGACCTTTCCACTCAACACCTTGAGTTTTTGTCCAGGATGGATCACGTGCGACTTCAGTTGATTGAGATGCATCAATGCATCCACCGATGTCTTGTTCCGCTGGGCGATCACAGAAAGACTGTCTCCTGAAACAACAGTGTCAAAGGTGCAAACTTCAGGGAAAGGCTTGCTGGAAAACACCCAGCGATCGACCAGGGTCCACAATTTTGCACGAATCAGGGCTTTGGTTTCCAGATCTTTAGCGCCTAGGTAGGCTTCTGTCAGCAGATCCCAGGATTGGAGTGCCGCACCGGAGTCTGCAATGCCGACCTGGTCCGCACAGACCTCCGCTGCGAGACCGAAGCCGGGGGAGCCCGGTCCACGTTGAAAGATCTCATGAGCGAGGGCGTTCAACTCATTGCCGGTGACTTCTCCGAGAAGAAGGTATCGTGCTTCGCCCGCAACAGTGCTTTCAGGGGCGGTCGTCACGATGGATTTGAGGTTCGATCGAGCTTCACCAATCGCAGCAGGATCGTTTGTTTCGAGGAGGAGTGCACTGAGTCTGAGCCTATTTCCCATCGAATTGTTTCTGGCGATCTCTTCCCGAACGATGAGGATTTCATTGTCCAGGTCACTCAGCGGTTGCTCCACTGGATCTTCCACGGGAGGCTGCATTGCCGCATCCGCCGATTTGGAGCGGTCATCCGGGAACTCCGGCTCGTAGGCAGGATCACGATCGGTTACCGAAGACTCTTCTGCTGGATACTCAGGTGTTACAGACGTGGATGTCCACAAAGTGTATGCCCAATAAACACCACCACCGATAATCAATAATAGAATCAGGTTTCTCATTTTTCCCCCAGAGTTCATCGTTGCCGTTTCGTATTCTAAAACTCCCCACTCGCGGAAGCCATAGGGAGAAGTGGGCTCAGCCGAGAATCGCCTTTACGGAGATCCGTGATAAATCCACGAGCCAGTCAGGGAAAAGGCCAACCGCAATCGTCGCAATTCCGCAAACCCCAACCGTAAATTGGACTCCCCATGGAGCAGGAATCAGGTCGAATGAAGATCTCGGATCCCTGAACCACATCGCCACGATCGGCTTGAGGTAGTAATAGACGCTCACCAGCGAAGTGAGGATGCCGACGACAGCCAATTGCACAAATCCCGCCCCGATCGCGTCCTTGAAGATCATTAACTTGCCGATAAATCCAGCGGTCATTGGGACACCCGCCAGGGAGATCAAAGAGATGGTGAATCCGAGGGCAAGCAGGGGCTTGTTCTTGGCGAGGCCATTCAATTCCCCGAGGTTATCTTTGTCCGTAGCACTACTCAGGGCAGTCAGTACTCCGAATGCCGCCAGGGTTGTCGCTGCATAAGCGCAGAGATAAAAGGGGAGACTCGCACCGATGGCCAAATCGTCCCCTGAAAGCGCAACGATGAGAGGAATCATCAAATACCCGCTGTGGGCGATGCCCGAGTATGCAAGCATTCTCTTGAGACTTTGCTGATTTAAGGCAGCAAGATTTCCAAGAATCATCGTCACGATGGAAAGTGCGATCAGGATTTGATCCAGATATTCTCCGCCACCGGTGTGAAAGAGGAAGCGGCAGAGTGCAAAGAAACTGGATGCCTTTACTGCCACCGCCATCCAACCGACAGCAAGTGTGGGTGATCCCTGATAGACGTCCGGCACCCAAGAATGGAAGGGTACGAGCCCGACCTTGAATGCGAATCCAATGAGAACCATGAGGACGCCTACCGCAAAGAGAACATCATTACTTGCATCTGCAGCGGCGATACCTGAGAGGGACAACTCACCCCCGCTGAGACCGTAGACGAGCGCCATGCCGAAGAGCAGGAATCCGCTTGAGAAAGCTCCCATGACAAAATACTTGAATGCCCCCTCGCTAGCTGATTTTTGCTTCTTGAAAAATCCTGCCAGGACGTAGACAGCGAGGGACAAGGTTTCGATGGCGACAAACATCGATACCAGATTTGTAGCCTGACAAAGGAGTACCATCGCTCCGGCACTGAAGCTGATCAGGGAGTGAAACTCGGCCTTGTTGTTGCCACTGCTGGCCAGATAACCCCCTGACATCAGGGTGCAAAAGAGACCGGTGAGGATGATCACCGCGGATCCGAGTCGTCCAAATAGATCATCCGTCATCGCTCCGGCGTACAACTCTCCCGTCGATGCGGCGGTGCCCTGAACAAAGAGGGAAGCGAGGGCAACCAATGCCCCGGTTGCTCCGATCATCGCCAAATGGGTTTTTTCCTGGCGCGATGTTCGGGCTGGATCGGCCAGATCTGCAAGCAACTGAATCAAACCGGTGATGAACAGTGCTCCTGCGGGGAGGATAGCGAGGATCTCGGCTTTGGAGAGGCTTAATGGTTCCATTTTGACTCCCTAGTTCTGCAACATCTTCAAGTAAAGACTCAGCGTCGGCTGGACCAATTTGGTAAAGGTCGAGGGGTAAAGCCCGAGCCAAACCATCATGACGACGAAAGGGCACAGGTAGAGAATCTCTCTTGTATTTAGATCCGGAACAATTTTGTTGGCGGCATGAACCAGTGGCCCAAACAGGAACATTTTGACCATTTTCAGCATGTAAAGAGCTCCGAGGACGACACCGCTGGCAGCAAGAATTCCCCAGACGGCATCAGCCCGGAAAGCACCGAAGAGGATGAGGAACTCACCCACGAAACCATTGAGGCCCGGCAATCCGATGCTGGAGAGAACGGCGATGATGAAGAAAACCGAGTACACCGGAATCACTCCGGCGAGGCCACCATAATCGGCCAATTCCCGTGTGTGTCTACGTTCGTAGATGATCCCGATCATCAAGAACAGCATCCCCGTGGATAGGCCATGATTGACCATTTGCAGAATGGCTCCTGTGAGCGATTCAACATCCCACATGAAGCATGCGAGGACGACGAATCCGAGGTGACTGACGGAAGAGTATGCGATCAATTTTTTGATGTCCGATTGGACCAATGCCATGCATGCGCCGAAGATGATTCCTGTCACGGCCAGCCAGCAAAACTCTTCCCGAAGGTCCATGGCGGCATCAGGGAAGAGTGGAATGGCAAATCTCAGCAAGCCATAAGTACCCATTTTGAGGAGTACTCCTGCAAGGACTACTGATCCTGCAGTGGGGGCCTGGACGTGGGCATCGGGGAGCCACGTATGCAACGGAAAGAGTGGGACTTTGATGGCAAAGGACAAGGCAAACGCCAGGAAGAGCCAAAATTGTTGGGTACCGTCGAGGGGGTTTGTGGTTCGCAATCGTTCAAGAAGCAATGGCAGGTCAAAGGTGCCGGTGTGGTTGTAAAGGTACAAGATGGCCAGGAACATGAAGAGACTTCCGACCATGGTGTAGATGAAGAATTTCAATGCCGCATAAATCCGGTCTTTGCCGCCCCAGATTCCGATGATGAGGTACATGGGGACCAGCATCGCCTCATAGAAGAGATAAAAGAGCACCAAATCGAGAGCAACAAAAGCTCCAATCATCCCTGTTTGCAAGAGCAGCAGTGCGATGTGGAACTCCTTGACCCTGTCATCGATCGCCTTCCAAGTGCTCAGGAAGACAAAAGGCATGCTGAAGCTGGTGAGCAAGATCAACAGGACAGAAAATCCATCGACACCCAGGTGGTAAGAGATACCGAGGGATTCGATCCAGGCGTGGTTTTCTTCCATTTGCATCGTTCCCACGGTGGAATCGAAGTTGCCAACCATGATGAGTGAAAAGAGCAGACCAAGGAAGCTGACCATCAGAGCGATCTGGCGGATCAGGGCCTTGCTGTTACTGTCAATCAGGATGAGTAACAGAGCCCCCAGCGCCGGCGTCAACGTGACGAGACTCAGAATGGGCATATTGAATGAATCTAATTCGGGAATCATTGTGCCCCTCCCTTCGCCATGTGGTTCAGGAGTATGTAGATCAGGACGAGCGCTCCGCAGCCAAAGGTCAAAAGGTATCCCGGGATAAATCCGGTCTGCATGCGCCTGGCCAGCTCACCGAACCCTCTGACGAGGAGTGCAGATCCGTTCACGAGCAGTTTGTCGATCAGGATTTGGTCGATGAGAGTGTGAAGGAGTTGGCTGATGGCCTCAAAGGGTCGCACGATGACCGCTGCATAGATTTCATCGACGTAGAATTTGTTTTCGGAAAGCTTTCCGAGGACAGATCCCACCGCGCTTTGCCGGAAGGCTGACGGCAGATCACTGCCCCTGCGGAAGAACATGAAGCCCACGGCCAATCCCGCACCGGCGATCCCGAGGCTGAGGAACATGCTGGTCCATTCTCCCGCATGGAGGGCATCCAGCTCTGCTGGTGTCATGCCTGCGTGTGAAACATGGAGGCCTGTGAAATGGCCAAGCACTGCATGGCCACCAAGGAATTCAGGGACATTCAGGAAGCCGCCCAATGCGCTTGCGATCGCGAGAACAAAGAGGGCGAATCCAATCCATCCTCCCGGCTCGTGAACCTTGCCTTCCAGTTTGGGATCGACATTGCTGTCCCCCCAGAAGGTCATGGCGACGCAGCGCATCATGTAAAAGGCGGTCATTCCCGCAGTGGCAAAGGAAACGTACCAGAAGGCTTTTGCCAGGGTGTCCCCATCCATAAAGCCCGCTTGGTAACCTGCGAACAAGATCTCATCTTTCGAGAAGAATCCCGCCAGAGGAGGAACTCCTGCGATGGCGAGGGTCCCGATCAGGAATGTCAAATGGGTGAAGGGGAGCTGCTTGCGCAGTCCGCCCATCTTTCGCATGTCCTGCTCGTGGTGCATGGCATGGATCACTGAACCGGAGCCAAGGAAGAGCAGTGCTTTGAAGAAGGCATGGGTGACCACATGGAAAAAGGCGGCTGAGAATGCACCGACGCCGATGGCAAAGAACATGTAACCCAGCTGGCTGACGGTCGAGTAGGCGAGCACTTTTTTAATGTCGTTTTGGGTAAATGCGATCAGCGCCGCAAGCAGAGCAGTACATGCGCCGATGACGGCGACGATACTCAGGGCCAGGGGAGCAGCGACAAAGAGCGGCATCAGTCGACAACAAAGGTAGACCCCGGAGGTGACCATGGTGGCTGCGTGGATGAGTGCCGATACCGGAGTGGGTCCGGCCATCGCATCGGGAAGCCAGACATAGAGAGGGATTTGTGCGCTTTTGCCGGTCGCTCCGATAAAGAGCAGGATGGCGATGGCTGTGATGACCGCCATTCCAGCTGTTCCGCTCTCCGGATCAGCCATGAAACCCGTGGTCTCCGTGGCGACCTGGGCAATATTTTCAGCATCGGTCAGTGCTCCCAGGTCGAGAGTGCCAAAGTGGATCAGGCAAAGGAACATTCCCAGAAGGAAGGCCAGATCTCCAACCCTGTTAAAGAGGAATGCTTTCTTGCCTGCAGCACAGTTCTCATCCTCCTGGTACCAGAATCCAATCAGGAGGTAAGAGCAAAGGCCAACACCTTCCCAACCGATAAACAACAGCAGCAGGTTATCTCCAAGAACAAGAAGCAACATGAATGTTGTGAAGAGATTGAGATAGGCGAAGTATCTGTGATAACCGGGATCTCCCTTCATGTACCCAATCGAGTACAGGTGGATCAGGGAACCTACGCCGGTGATCACCAGGCACATGACTGCGCTGAGACCATCAAAATGAAGCGCGAATGGGACCTCCAGCAAACCATCAAGCCAAATCCACGGGAACCCATCCCAATGGAGTGCGTCAGTACCCTCAGCAGGGATCAGTTTTCTCCACGCTCCAAAGGAAACGGCAAACGCGAGCAGGGGAGTCACCGAAGCGACGATCGAAACGGCCCGATTTCCCAGTCTTTTGCCGAAGATTCCATTGATCAGGAATCCAAGGAAGGGAAACAGTGGGATCCATAGCAGATTACTGTCCAATTTTTCCCCCTCAGCCGCTCAACCGGCAAAGTTCGCGGAGGTCGATCGTCTTCCACTTCCGCCAAATCAACAGCAACAAGGAAAGTCCGATGGCGGCCTCTGCGGCTGCGACCGCCAGAACCATCAGAGTGAAAATTTGGCCGCCGTGTGCTCCAGAAGTGGTGGTCAATGCATGGACGCGCCCAAATCCGACGAGTGCGATATTGACCGCATTGAGCATCAACTCCAGGGACATCAGCAAGACGAGGATGTTCCTGCGGGCCAGAACCCCGTAGACCCCGATACTGAAAAGGAGCGCACTCAAATAAAGAAGTGCTGAAAGGCTAAACATCGGAAACCAGCCTTTCCTCTTCCTGTTCGGAGTGGGTCGGTGCATCCGGCCTTTGTTTCATGGCGATGTGTACAGCTCCGATGATGCCCACCAAGATCAAAATCGACGCCAATTCAAAGACGAGTAAATGATTGCTGAAGAGTTCGTAGCCGAAGGCTTCAATGGCGCCATGGGTTAGAGGAACTTCTGCAAGTGCCGGAATCCCTCCGGGGGGCGAAAGAGAGGCGATCATCTCGGAGTTGCTGATTCCAAAGGCGAGCATTGAGAAGACCAACAAGGCGACTCCGGCAGCAAAGGATTTCTCCATCGTCCCGCCCTCTTCAGGAAGGGCGTCTTCCCGGGGATTGATCAGCATGATCACAAAGAGGTACAGGACCATGATTGCTCCGGCGTAGACGAGCAATTGCATAAATCCCAGGAATGTTGCATCGAGCAGCATGAAAATTCCTGCGACCATGCCAAACATGACCACGAGGTACAGTGCCGAGTAAATCGGATTCTTCCTTGTCACGACAAGGACTGAACTGACAACTGAAATCGTTGCCAGTATCCCGAATACAAGATGTTCTAGCCAACCACTCAACTTATTGCCCCCATCTTCGGGCCCAAATGAGATTCCAGGATCTCATAGGGAGAGGAGTTTTTCTTTGTCGTAGATCTTCTCGCCCCTGCTCCTTGAGGGGATGTTGTAAATAGGAGTCAACTCGATGGCATCGCAGGGGCAAGCCTCTTCACACATGCCGCAGTAAATGCACCTCATCATGTCGATGTTGAAGAGGCGGGGTCGCTTTTCCCTGTCTCCCCATGGCGCTTCTTCCGCAACGATTTCGATGCAATGGGCTGGACAGGCAGTGGAACATAGGAAGCATGCAACGCACTTTTCTCTGCCAAGTTCATCGCGTTTGAGTCGGTGTTCCCCCCGGTATCCCGGGAAAGGGGTTCTCTTCTCAGCGGGGTAGTGAATCGTATTGGGTTCATTGCGAAGGATGTGAGACAGAGTATTGGCGAGCCCTTTGACCAAAGGCATGCCAAACGTAGCTTTTTCGCGAGGAACACTCGTTGCAGTTTCAGGTTTTTCTTCGGGAGTCGCTTCGTGGTTTGCCACGGGGACACCTTTCTGTTCAGTCGCTTCTACCAAGGAAGCGGTATCAGCCAATTCCAGCCAAGCACTCCGGAAAGTGCGGTCAGTCCGAGGTTCAAGAGAGAGAGGGGAATGAAGACTTTCCAACCCATTCCCATCAACTGGTCGTAACGGAATCTGGGCAAAGTCCAGCGCACCCAAATGTAGAAGAAGAGAAGCACTGTTAGTTTGCCGATAAAGATACCGATACTGAGAGCGATATCACCGATGGTGGGGACTGTTGGAATCTCTACCCAGGGCAAACTCCATCCGCCAAGGAACATCGTCACCATCAGTGCAGACATGGTGATCATCGCCACGTATTCACCCATGAAGAACATGGCGAATTTCAGACCGGTGTATTCCGTATGAAATCCGCCCACCAATTCTGCTTCACATTCGGGCAGGTCAAAGGGCAAGCGATTGGTTTCAGCAAATGCTGCGATCAGGAAAATGACTGCAGCCAGGGGTTGTTGGAACAGATTCCATTGCAGCAACCCCACCGTCCCGGCAGCCCATTGTTGGCGAATGATGCTGTTGAGATCGACCGTTTCCGCAGTCATCAGGATGGCGATGACGGAGAGGCCGAGGGCGACCTCGTAACTGATAAGCTGGGCAGAAGCTCGGAGTCCTCCCAACAGGGAATATTTGTTATTGGAGGCCCAACCACCGAAGGCGAGCCCGTAGACAGAAAATCCACCGATCGTCAGCAGGAAGATTACTCCGACGTCGAAGGACGCGACCTGAAGGTCCATTCCCACCGGAATCACTGTGAACGCCAAAATTGCTGGAGCGTAAACGAGTGCGGGCCCAAGACGGTAGATCCACTTGTCCACTCCCTGGGGGGTCAAGTCTTCCTTGAAAGCCAGCTTGATGACGTCCGCAAGGGGTTGAAGCAAGCCAACGGGGCCGACTTGATTGGGTCCAATTCGATCCTGAATCCACGCAGCCAAACGGCGTTCGAAGTAGACCAGAGCAGGGACTACTTGCAGTACCGCAGCAAAGATAATCACCGCCTTGAGGCCGGCGAACAGAAAATCGAGCAGCGGGGTTCCTGATTCGCCCATCACTGACCTCCTTCACTGCTCATCGCAGCAGGTCTTTGGGAGAGGGGAGTTCCACTTTCGCCAAGGGTGCTGTGACTGTGGCCTGCAAACTCTTCTGAAGCTTCAGAAAGTTCTCTGAAGATCCCGGCGGCGGAAAGGGTTCTTTTTCGATCATCCCGGTGGATCTGAACCTCCTGCAAGAGCACCAATTCCGAAGGGAAATGCTGGGAGGTGAGGGATCTGCAAGAGCGGACTCTTTGAACCCTGTCATCTTCATTGACCCAAACCCCTTCTTTTTCGAGAGGTGCCGTTGCGGGGATAACCAGATCCGCACCCTCACACCATGAGCCGTTTTGGCTCGCAATCACGACGAGGCTGTCCGCTTTGGAGATGACCGGATTCCAGGTCTCTCCTGCGCCTTCAAATCCATGTCCGCCGACGAAGGCGATGAGGGTATCGATGGAGCCAGCAGCCAGTTTTTCTTTCAAGTCGTCGGCGGCAGCGGTGAAGAGATCAGTGCCGAGGACCAGTTCTGCCCCTTTGCGGTTGGGGAATTTGTCGGCGCTGATCTTGAATCCCCCGGGGAAACTCTCTTCGTTTCCGGAGGCGGGGAGCCAACCGGCAACGGTTCCTTCAGTGCTGTTGGCAAGTGTTTTTACCAGGTGCAACTCCTCACAGGTCATGAAGGGATCGACGAGGAATGCGATCGAGGATCCGCGACTGAGGATTTGATGGAGTGCTCCACTGGTGCCGGTGGGTGAGACGGGCTGGCCGCAATGTTGGGCACCCTCCAGGCGGGAATCGGCATAAAGATGGCGCCAACCATAACGACCGTGGTCACAGATCCACCACTCATTGACATCCATGTTTTCTCTCGGAGTCATGCGCTTGACGAATCCATCCAATGTTTCCACTTCGATGTTGCATCCCCTCGAGCAGCCACCGCATATCGAGGAGGACTTCTCCATATTCCATACCCTGGCTTCGAATTTGAAATCGCTGGAGATCAACGCTCCAACAGGGCAGATGTCGACGGTGTTTCCAGCCATGGAGTTGTCGATGGGGACTCCGGGGAAGACATCGACGACGGAGCGATCGCCACGCTCGACGACGCAAAGTTCGCCGGTTCCACTGATCTCGTCACAAAAGCGGATGCAGCGGGTGCAAACGATGCAACGATTGCCCCAGATGTCGATCGTTGGACCCAACTCCTTGGTGTGCCGAATATTTTTGTCTTCGACAAATCGGCTGCGATCGGGTCCATGCTCATAGGAATGATCCTGCAAGACGCATTCACCCGCTTTGTCACAAACAGGACAGTCGAGGGGGTGATTGATTAACTGGAACTCCATTACCGAGTTCCTGGCATCCACCGCCTTTTCGCTTTCTGTTTCGATCTCCAAACCCTCGGCGATCCTCTCTGAACAGGAGATGATCGGTTTGGGGGAGCGGTTGCTCTCGACCATGCAAATGCGGCAGTTTCCGGCGATGCTCAATCCAGGGTGATAGCAGAAGCATGGAATCTCGATCCCATGGACCTTGGCGGCCTCCATGATGGTCATCCCGGCTTCGTTTTCGACCTCATTGCCATTCAGGTGCCAGCGTACGGGTGCGTTTTCATGAGACATGTGCTGCGGCTCCTCCCGTGTTCGCGGGGTGTCGTTTGACCCAAGCAGGGCTTCCGCCACTCTCGATGGCCGCCACGAAATCTCCCCTGAACTTCTTGACGATCGATTCAGCGGGGAAAGCAGCAGCATCCGCAAGTGCGCAAATCGTTTTGCCGACCATGCGGTCACAGACCTCTGTGATCATGTCGAGATCTTCGACGCGCCCACCTCCAACTGCGATACGGTGGACAATTTTCTCCAGCCAGCCGGTGCCCTCACGACAGGGAGTGCACTGACCGCACGATTCGTGATGATAAAAACGCATGATGTTGAGCAGGGCATCCACCATGCATGTGGAGTCGTCCATGACGATCACACCTGCGGAGCCGAGCATGGTGCCCGCCGCCGCCAAAGATTCGATATCCATCGCCACGTCGCACTCTTCCGCTGTGAGTACGTGTGCGGAGGATCCTCCTGGAATCACTGCTTTCAGTTTGCGTCCCTGCCAAACTCCTCCGGCATGTTCATCGATCAGCGTTCTCAGGGGGACTCCCATTGGCAATTCGAAGGTCCCCGGGTTCTCAACATGACCACTGACGCAGAACAACTTGGGGCCCGGTGAATTTTCCGGTCCGACCTTGCGGTACTCCTCAGCACCTATTTCGAGGATGTAAGGCAAATTTGCGAGGGTTTCGACATTGTTGACGACGGTGGGGCAACCAAAGAGCCCTTCTACTGCGGGGAAGGGGGGTTTGAGTTTGGGCTGGCCCCGATCTCCTTCGAGGGAAGTCAGCATCCCGGTTTCTTCACCACATATGTAGGCGCCGGCACCCCTGTGAAGGGTAACGTCGAGTTGAAAGTCACTGTCGAGGCAGTTTTCGCCGAGGATGCCTTCGGAATAGGCGCGATCGATGGCGTTTTGCACTCTATTGGCAGCGAAGACAAATTCACCACGGATGTAAATGTAAGCATGGTGAATGCCGACCGCCTTGCAGCAGATGATGATTCCTTCGAGCATGAGATGGGGGTTCTTCTCCATGATCAGGCGATCCTTGAAGGTTCCCGGCTCCGATTCATCGGCATTGACGGCGAGATATTTTGGTTTGTCGGTTTGCTTGGGTACGAATCCCCATTTGACACCTGTGGGGAATCCTGCTCCTCCACGACCCCTGAGATTGGAGGCTTTGACCGTCTCGATGAGGTCATCCGGCTCCCAATCGGTCAGCGCCTTGCGGGCCTGTTCGTATCCACCTTTCTCCAGATAAAACTTCAGCGAATGGCATTTGTCTTCATCGATGTGTGGCGTAAAAATCTTGCGAAATGCCATCAGGACCCACCCTTCCCCGCCTCTTGGCGAAGTTGCTCGATGAGGGAGTCGACCTCTTCGAGGGAGAGGCCTTCGTGGTAATCGTCATTGCACTGGATCACCGGTGCGGTGTCGCAGGATCCGAGGCATTCAACCTTGGAAAGGGTAAACAAACCGCATTCTGAAGTTTCGCCCACATCGATTCCGAGACGCTCACTGATTCGGGAAACGACGTCACGAGATCCCCTGAGTGCACAGGAAAGCGTGCTGCAAACCTGAAGGTGATATTTTCCAACACCTGCCCTGCGGTAGTGGGTGTAAAAGGTGACGACCCCAAAAACAGCCGCCGGTGAGATCTCCATCAGGTCCGCCACATAGCGCATCTGTGGGACTCCCAACTCGCCGAATTCCGACTCTGCAATGCGCAGTGTCGGAAGAAGTGCAGCTCTTCGCGTTGGATAACGCGTCAAAAGCCACTCGTATTCCTTCATGGCATCTTTGGAAAAGGCCAGTGTTTCAGTCACGGTTAACCTACCGATCCAATTCGCCAGCGATTACGTGAAAACTGGAAAGAACCGCCACAGCATCGGAGATCATTCCGCCCTCAACGAGACGTGGGAAGATTCCATAGTTGTAGAGGGACGGGGGACGAACCCTGAGGCGGTAGGGAGTATCGCTGCCATCGGAAGCGATAAAGAAGCCCAACTCTCCACAGGGAGCTTCGGTGCAGCTGTATATCGATTGATCCTTTTCTGGACGGATTCCATGGCCGAGCATGACCAGTTTGAAGTGGTGAATCAGGGATTCCATATCGTTGTGTACCGCATCCTTGTCAGGGAGGCTGGTTTTGAAGTCGTCGTGAACAACTTCGCCCTTGGGAAGAGTCGCCATCGCTTGGCGAATGATCTCCAGGGATTGCTCAATCTCTTCCATCCGTTGCATGTAACGAGAAAAGCTGTCCCCTTCCGTTTGGGAAGGGACTTTGAAATCGTAGTTTTCGTAACCGAGGTATGGGGAATCCTTGCGGACATCCATCGTCAATCCGCTCGCCCGTCCGATAGGGCCTGAAATTCCGTAGGAGAGCGCTTTGTCTCTGGAGACCACACCCACTTCTTTGACACGATCGACAAAGATTTTGTTGTTGAGCAGCATTCCGTGGATCTCATCGATCAGGGGGGGGAACTCGTCGAGGAATGAGTAGACGAGATCCGGGAAAAACTCTGGAACGTCACGGATGATTCCGCCGACCCTGGTCCAACTGGTCGTCAACCGGGCACCGCAGACCGCCTCGATGATGTCATAGACCAATTCGCGTTTTTCAAAGGACCACAACATGACGCTGAATGCACCTAGGTCCATCCCCTGCAAGCCGACACAGAGCACGTGGTCAGCGATTCTAGAGAGCTCGCACATGATCACTCTCAATGCAGCGCAGCGAGGGGGGACATCGATCCCCAGCAATTCTTCGACCGCGACCGAGTAGCCGACATTGTTGTTGATCGCCGAGAGGTAGTTCATGCGGTCAGATACCGTGACCCACTGTTGGTAGGTCATATGCTCACCGAGCTTTTCAAAGCCGGTGTGGAGGTATCCGATCTCCACGTCTGCCTCGACGATGCTCTCTCCTTCGAGGGTAAAGATGCTTCGCAAGGTTCCGTGGGTTGCAGGGTGCTGGGGACCGAAGTTCATCACCATTCGGCCGTCACCGTCATCTTCGGTCACTGAAGTGACAGAAGAGGGCCTTGCACCTGAGCGATGATCTCGCCAGCCGATTTCCAGTTCCCGTTCCAAAGTAGCGGCGGAGGGGACCGGTGTATCGCGGTTGTTATTCTCGGGGCTTGGAGTCACGGCGGACCTCCTCGATGTACTCGGGGGTATGCATCTGGCGACCGATACTCGTCGGGTAGGAATCAGGTTCCTCTTCGACCATGCGGTCACCCCGTGCGACGACCTTGGGGAACTGGCGCCGTTCGTCCTTGCCCTTGAGAGGGTAGTCCTTCAGCAATGGGAATCCGGGATAATCTTCAGGCATCAAAAACCTGCGCAGGTCCGGATTGCCATCAAAGACGATGCCAAACATGTCATGAGTTTCTCTTTCTCCCCAACGAGCAGAATCCCAGAGGTCTGCAACCGAGGGCAGAGAGTTGACGCTCTCATCGAGCCAGGCATGCAACCTGAAAGTATGGTTGGTGGAGAGCTGTCGCAGTACGTAGACGACTTCGAATCTTTCAGGCGTATCCTTGCCGAGATGGTCCATGGCTGTCACGTCGACGAGGAAGTCGTAATTTTGTGACAAGCGGAAATTTTCCAGCAACTCTCGCTGGTCTGCGGCATTGCAACGAAGCGCCACTTGTCCTTGGTGTTCCACCGATTCGATGATCTTACCCTGCAAGTCAGCGGGAAGGTCGTCATAGGTGCGGTTTTGGGCACTCATCAGCTTCCATGCTTTCCACTGTCGAATCGATCCTCGCCGACCAGTTGTTGGATTTCAAAAACGGCGTCGAGGAGGGATTCGGGCCTAGGAGGACAACCTGGGACATACACGTCTACGGGAATGAATTGATCGACGCCCTGAATCAGGGTGTAGGTATCAAAAACCCCACCGCAGGAAGCGCACGCTCCCATCGAGATGACCCACTTCGGTTCTGGCATCTGGCGGTAGATCTTTTGCAGGACCGGCATCATCTTGATGGAGATCCGTCCACTGACGATCAGCAGGTCTGATTGCCTCGGCGAGAATCGCACCACTTCGGCACCAAATCGCGAGATGTCATAGCGCCCGGAGAAGGTCGCCATCATCTCGATGGCGCAGCAGGCGGTGCCGAAAGGCATCGGCCACAGGGCATTCTTTCTTCCCCAATTGACGAGACCATTGACGGTAGTGGTGAGGAAACCTTCTCCTCCGATGAGACTCTCTAATCCCATTCGAGAGCTCCTCTCTTCCAGAGATACAGCAATCCTCCAGCGAGGATCATGATGAAGACACCCATTTCTGCGAGACCAACGATGCCCAGCTTTTTGTAAACCACCGCATAGGGAAGCAGGAATACCGTTTCGATATCGAAAAGGATGAACAGGATTGCAACGAGATAGAACTTCACGGTGAAGGGTTCACGTGCGCTGTCGAGAAGAGGAACACCGCATTCGTAGATGGTTTCCTTTTCCGGATCCCGACGTCTCGGTCCCAGCAATTCGGAGAGCAGCAGCAGGGCCACCCCGACGATGAGCGTGAGGATCGAAAACACAGCGATTGCAAAGAGGTCCAAATTGCCATTTGCAAAGACAGGCAGGAGTATATCTGGCCAGTGCAAATCAGTGAGTAAGTGCATACATCCTCCCAGGAGTTCTCCCCTTAGAGAGCCCATTCCCAAACCCTATGAGTCAGATTCTAGAACAACAGGGGTCGCTTGAAAGCGAACTCATGTGAAATCCATCCCAGGATTTGGAGGTTTTTGGATCCGGACTCAGGAGGGGAGGGCGCTCGGAAGGCGGCTCATCAGATCGAGGACTGCGGAACTGGGGATGCTCCCTACTGGAGCGATGTTCCAGCCTGGAGTGGCCAGATCCTCATAACCACGAGAAGAATCGAGGATCTGATTCTGGAGATGACAGAGAATATCCAGGGAACGCTCGAGGCAGTCGTCGGGATCAGCCTCTCCCAGGGAGTATTCGACCTCCTCAGGAATTTGAACCCCCAAATAGCGCAGGAAGGCGAGATTCTCTTTCTTCCTGACCGGGCACAGGCTGATCAAGAGAGGGGTCGATAGGAGTTCGGGAAGGGCTGCTGAAAATTGGCGCCATAATTGACTGATTTCTGCCGCCGAAAAGAGGATTTGAGTGGTGAAAAAATCTGCCCCGGCGGAGACTTTTTGTGCCATTCGCTCCGATTCCAAAATGGGGCTGCCGGGCCTTTCAGGGATACAAATATTGCCCAAACGCAAATCTGAGTCAGGAAACTCTGATTTGAATGCGGCATTGGCCTCGGCCACCGAAGGCCCTGGCCAGTGTTGTCGATCATGGGGAGCGCCGACGATGACCAGGTCGCGGATTCCGAAGTGACGGACCGTCTCGTGGAGCCACAAGATTTGATGGTCGAGAGGAGCGTGGGCGACGACGTGGTTGACGATGACAGGGAGGCCGAATTCTTCGCGGATCTTCTGACCGAGGATTCTCCCATCGAGGCGTGAGGAAAATCCCAATTTCCTGACTCCTCGGGAATCCCGATTCTCTTCGTCATGGATTTCGGGGATGTTGACCGCATCGAACGATCCTGCCGAAATCAATCTTTCAACTCGGCGCATACGCCGAGTCAAGCCATCATCGCCACTGGCGAGGGTGGGGGGGACGACCTCAAGGATCGTCGCCCCTTCCAATTCCCAGGTCATCTTGCCAATTCCCAGGTCATCTTGACCCTTCCCCTTTAGTCTCCTTCACTCCCCGCTGTCACTACTCAGACCTGCGATCAAATCTCAGGCTCAAGCAGAAGCAAACCGCTCTGCAACGACGTCCCAATCGACCACGTTCCACCATGCTGCGACATAATCAGGTCTGCGATTCTGGTAATTCAGATAGTAGGCATGTTCCCAGACATCGAGCCCAAGAATGGGACGACAGGGGCAATCTGCAATCCCCGCCATCAGTGGATTGTCCTGATTTGCAGTTGAGCAAACGCACAGAGACCCATCATTCTTTACGCCCAGCCAAGCCCAGCCACTGCCAAAGCGCGTCATTGCGGCTGCAGCGAACTGCTCTTTTAAGGCGTCAAAACCGCCAAAAGTGGAGTCGATGGCTGCGGCGAGATCTCCGGTGGGTGAGCCGCCACCATTCGGGTTCATGCTGGTCCAAAACAGGCTGTGATTAAAATGTCCCCCGCCGTTATTGCGAACGGCTCCGCGAACATTCTCCGGCACCTCCTGGATGTTTCTGCACAAGTCGCCGATTTCCATCGCCATGAGATCACCGTGGCCTTCGAGGGCCTTGTTGAGGTTGGCAACATAGGTTGCGTGATGCTTGCCGTGGTGAATCTCCATGGTGCGTGCATCCACATGGGGCTCCAGAGAATCCTGGGCGTAACTCAGATCAGGAAGTTCGAATGACATCGGCGTTACCCTCATTCTATTGATACCGAGTGGCGGGTTGGAGAGGGACGGGAATTGCGTTGGGTCGCGCAATTGTCAGTAGGGCCGCGCCACAAACCGACCCTATAGGGAGAGATTAAGGTGCCGGGTGGAGGGCATCAACTGGACCATGACAGATCCATCCTTGGGGGTGATGAGATCAGCCCTGTGAGAATCGGTATGCAGGTGACTATTCAACTGCAATTCAGCGTGTCATCGGTGGGATCACTGCCCGGATCCGGGTACGGAGCGGGAGGAGAGGGGGATCCTGAGAAGAGGAACTGGAGGACCGTCACGACGTCAGAGATGTCAAGAGAGCCATCATCGTTAGTATCCGCCGCATCTCCGCAATCGACGGGAACACCCATGTAGCACGCTCCCAGAATCGCTTCCGCATCGGCGATGTTGAGAGACGAATCGAGGTTGGCATCCCCGCGTACAAAGAGGGGTACCCACGTGACGCTTCCCGCTTCGAGGGAGGTCACAGGATTGACTCCAATGAAGCAATTGTCCCCATCGAGACCGAGAATCCAGGGGCCCCAACCCGGTTCTCCAGGCTGATTTCCGGGGCGTTGGACCTCGAGGAAACCAAGGATCTCGCCATTCAGAGTCGGCAATGGTGCTCCACATTCGATGGTGCAGATCAACCCGGTCACCGTTGGGGTCACCGTCAGATTCCATAAACCTCCTGTCATGGCATCCAGGTCACTGTTGGCGACGATAAATTGACTTAACAGCAACTCATCGTATTCGAGTCCCATCGTGAATGTACTCGCCGGCTTTTGCGACCACGCCCGAAGGGGAATCAGAACGGTTTCTTCCAACAGCGTTGCGGTCGATTCCTCGATCAGGAAGAGCGGATAATCGTGGACGACCACATTTCCCGATTGGGTATCGGGCGTGAACTCAATACCTGTCGGGGAAGTCATGGAGATGGGCAAGGATTCCAGATCGATGATGCCAATCGGCAAAACGGTCCCCGACTGGGGAGGCGAGGGAAGGCCGGGGGCCAGTTCAAAAATCAGGAATGCGGCGAGTTGGGATTCGCCGGCAGGGAAGTAATCGGGGCCGGGGTAAGTCACTTGGAAACCGGTCAGTGAATTGCCATTGGATTGGGCGAGAAGCAGAGGATCGAGGGGTTCACTCAAGGTATCCGTGAATTCCACTTCGGTCAGACTCAATAACAACTCGTCGTATTCGAGCCCCATCTGCCAGGATTGGAGTTCCACTTCAGAAGTGATGAATACGGGAACTTTCGCCTCGTTGGTGCCGGGGTAGACGATGGCATCGCCGAGTTCGATCACCTGGGGAGATCCGGTGCCCGAGGATTGCAATTGGGCGGCGAGAGGTGACGGAAGCAGGAACAAAAGGAGCAGCAGCAAATGGGACAAATGGAGTGAATCACGAAGAGGGATCCCGGAAGAGTTCACTGGAGAGTTTGAAACGGAATGGCAGAGACTCCCGGATTCGGCAAAGCCGTTCCGGTGGCCGTCGGTGGACTTGATTTGCAGACGAGAGTTCTGCGCGTCCATCGGGAGCTCATTCCTTTCGATCTTGAGTTGATGAGATCTTTGTCATCAACGTCAAAGCAGGCTGCACCACGCCGAAAGTCCTGGCATGATTCATCTCATCCCTCCGTGGGTTGAAGCGATGAGCGGTTGCGAGGGAGTGGGTGGATCCCTCAGCATTGAACTAATTGGGACTCACGATCTGGATCGGCTCTCATCTGCAGATGGGAGACCACTGCCAGAACTTGTGAGACGATGCTTCCTGACTCGTCAATTCCGGTGTAAACATGACGGTGGCTGACGATTCCGGGACCGGGTCTCGTTGACGATCACGTCAAACGGGATGATCCAGGCGCATTCAGGCCGAAGGGTCGTCCTCACCGAAGGGACTTCCTGACCGTCGACTCCATTTCCTGTATCCTTCATTCTATATCGCCGGGAATCGGAGTAAAGTAGGCCCTCAACGAGGTTTCTGGCAGCATCAGGCTGCCTCGGATCATCGATGGGGACCTCCGCCATCGCCCCGGGAATTGAAATCCGGAGCAGGCGGGAAGAAGGACACCGGATTTGAATTTCGTCGACTGGCCGGGAGGGCGGGGATCGGCATCTTCGCAGAGTCAAGTTTGTAAGTATAGTTAAATCTTTAACTTAGGGTGAATCAGCATGGCTTTGGAGAGTATGAAGTTACCGGTCGCTTTGGTCCATTGGTCCGGACCTCTGGAGGCGGAAATTGACCAGCGACTCGCCGGGATCGAGCCGGAATCCCTCGGCGAGGCGATCCGGGTTGCATGCCGGGGGGGAAAAAGAATCCGCCCGTTGATCTCCCTTTGGTTCGGTTCAGCATTGGGGGTGGATCGGGAGGCTGCCCTCTCCTTGGCCTGCCTCACCGAGTGGCTGCACAATGCATTTTTGATTCATGACGACATCCAGGATGGGGATACCTGGCGCAGGGATCAGCCGACGTTGTGGAAGAGTCATGGTACGGCGACGGCCCTCAACTCTGCCGATTGGTTGCTCTCTGCGGTGTATAGTGAAGTCGCTGCACTGGCCATCGAGGAATCGGTGCGTTCTCGGCTGCTCTTGGCGGTCAGTGGCGTCCATCGAAGGACCATCGAAGGTCAACAACATGACCTCGCAGGCAGGGCTGACCCCCAATTCAATCTGCAGAGATATGATGAGTTGGTGCGATCAAAAACGGGACGCTATCTCGCACTCGGAATGGTCTGCATCGCCATCGTGCGCGGTTTTGGTCCCAGGGTCATCGATTCTCTGTGGCAGGTGGGGGACCAACTGGGACCCGCATTCCAGATCCAGGATGACCTTCTCGATTTGACTCCCGGAAAGGGTCGGAGAGGGGAATCAGGGAACGATATTCGGGAAGGAAAACCATCGATTCTGTACGCCCATGCCATGCAATCCGATGCGCTTTCCGGTGAAGATCGCCAGCGACTCGTAGAAGTGATGGGCCTTCCCCGCGAACAGACCAACGATGATCATGTTGACGAATGTGTCCAATTGTTTGAAAAGTGCGATTCCTTTGAGTTTGCTCGTTCTGAGGCGATGAAGCGTTCACAATCCGGGCGGGAAATCTTCAATTCCATCGATGATTTGGCGACCGAAGTTCATGAGGAGTTTGAATTGATCTGTTCCTTCATGACTGAAAGGAAACGATAAGTGTCCACATCAAGGGACCATGTCATGTTGCTATTCGGCGGAACATGGAGCGAGCGCGACGTATCCATCAAGAGTTCCGAACAGGTGAAGCTGTGGCTGTCGAAAGCCGGATTCCAGGTTCGAATGGTGCGATGGGACGAACAGGGTTGGGTCGAATGTTTAGATGACGACCTTTATACCGCCGCGGAAGCAAAGCATCCTTGGGAGTTATTGAACGAGTATTCGTCTCAAGGAGTCGAAGTCGTATTTAATGGTCTTCACGGCGGTCCAGGTGAAGACGGCACGGTTGCTGCCTGGCTGGATATGTTTCGTATGGCGTACACGGGTGCCGGAGTGAGCGGGGGAGCGATCTCTGCTTGCAAAATCACGTTTCGTCAAAGGGTCAAGGGGTTGGGTTTTCGTGTTCCACACGGTGCAGTCATCCATGAAGAAATTTGGCACAAAAGTTCTGATCAGGTGGTCTCACAAATTCATTCAGCGATCGATGCCCCGTGGGTGGTAAAGGATCCAAATGGAGGATCCTCTGATGGGGTTCATGTCGTTGTCAATGTCAGTGAACTTCAGAAGGCGATCAATAACTTGTTGGAGCATCGACAGATGGCCCTCGTGGAGCAGTATATCGCCGGCAAGGAGATCTCGGTTCCGTGCCTCGGGATCAGGCAAGGGGGCCTTCCCCAAGTATTACAAAGTGTTGAGATCTGTCTTCCTCCAGGTGTCCCCTTTGATCGGCAGATCAAAGATAGCGGCAAATATATCGATCCCGAAATGCGCAAACTGTGCGAGTTGAATTTGAACTGCCCTGCTGAAGCGGATTCCAATCTTCAGGTGGAGATTTCGAGGGCGATCAAGCAGATTCACATGGAATTCGATTTGGGAACGTGCAGCAGGACAGATCTGATTTTGGCTGAGTCAGGATACTATTTTCTGGAAACAAACACGTGCCCGGGAATGACCAATAGAAGCCTGGTTCCATATTCAGCTGTTCAGAGTGGTCTCGACGGGCCGGAACTGATGCGTCGGTTGATCGATGGCGCGATTGCCCAGCACCTCAGGCGCTGGAGTGGAGGGTCGGGTGTCCACTGAAGTGCCTTTGGACGCGCCCAATTGGGAACTCCCCTGCAAGGCATCCCTGAAAACTGTTCTCTCTCTGGTTGAAGATGCTGGTGAGGAGTTGTTGGGGTTTCGTCAGCAGCTTCTCGACGGCGAGCTTGCGATCGAAAAAAAAGGCTTCAGGGATTTGGTGACCGATGCCGACCATGCTTCCGAGTCGCATTTGGTCGATGGATTGAAGCGATTGTTTCCTGGCGATTCGATCTACAGTGAAGAGTCCGGAGAAATACGCACCAAGGGTGATCGCAGATGGATTCTCGATCCACTGGATGGAACGACCAATTTCTCACACGGGCATCCTTTCTTTTCAATTTCTGCAGGGCTCTGGGATCGACTCGGTCCACTCGCTGCGGTGATCCACGCTCCGCTACTGGGGGAGAGTTGGTGGGCGATTCGTGGACAAGGATGTTGGCACCTTCCCGTGACTGGGGAGATGGTTTCGCTTCGGCTTGTCGATAATGAAGATCTCTCCTCCGCGTTTTTGGCGACTGGGTTCAGTTACGGTAGAAGTGAGTTGGAGCACGGGGCTCTCGATCTCTTCCGTGAATTATTGGACGAAGCCCGGGAAATTCGTCGGGGAGGAAGTGCAGCCCTGGATTTGGCACATACCGCTGCCGGCGTTTTTGATGGCTTTTGGGAGTTTCGCCTTGCCCCCCATGATGTGGCTGCGGGGGCATTGCTGGTAATGGAAGCGGGCGGATGGGTGACCGACGGCTTCGGTGGAGATGATTGGCTGCATGGGGGGAGTATCGTCGCAGGAGTTCCAACCGTGCAGCGACGAATCCTCGATAAAGTTCAACCGGTCGCCGCATCGTTGTCGAAGATGGGCGGATCACAATCATGAGCAATTCCCGCGGACGGCCCCTGATCGTTCGGGGTGCACGGGAAAACAACCTGAAGAATCTCGATGTTGAGATTCCCAGGGAGAGACTCGTTGTGGTGACAGGAGTCAGTGGCTCTGGGAAGTCGACTCTGGCTCATCAAATCATCTGCCGTGAAGGCCAGCGACGATTTGTCGAAAGCCTCAGCCCCTACGCGCGCCAGTACCTGGGCAGATTGGATCGTCCCCAGGTCGAGACGGTCGAGGGACTCAGTCCGACCATCGCCATCGACCAGAAAACGATTTCCCGAAATCCAAGATCCACGGTCGGGACGATCACTGAAATCCTGGATCTGCTGCGACTGCTGTATGCGAGATTGGGTACCCCTCACTGTCCGGAGTGCGGGGGGCTGATCGAGGGTCGCAGTCGTGAACAGATCGTTTTGCATGCTTGGCATAGTTATGCCGGGGACTCGGTGACGGTCTGTGCTCCCATAGTTCTCGAAAGAAAGGGGGAGTATCGCAAGGAGCTGAACGAACTTCGTGAGCAAGGATTCCAGCGGGTTCGCATCGATGGTGACATCCTGCGGTTATCTGAAGAGATCGTATTGGCGAGGTACGAACGCCACACCATCGAAATCGTCCTCGATCGCATGAAATTGGTCGACGGGAAACGGGGGCGATTCGCTGAGGCGGTCGAAAAGGCACTCGCACTCGGTGACGGTCTTGTGGACCTGGTCATCGGTGATGAATCTCACCTGTTTTCGAGCAGATTCGGCTGTACTTCGTGTTCGGTGACGATCCCGGAACTGGAGCCTCGTCTATTCTCTTTCAACAGTCCCTTGGGTGCCTGCGAGCGTTGCGATGGATTGGGTCGTCGGAGAACACCCACATCCTCAAGTTTGGTAAAGGATGCAAGTCTCTCTGTCGATGAGGGGGCACTCCAACTTCGGCGACAGGGGAAATCGATTCGGGGGTTGGGAATTCCCTGGTCAGTCTTCGAGGGCGCACTCCGAGAAGGCAAGATCGATGGCTCCCGTCCATGGAAAAAAGTGACGAAAAGGGCACAACGATTTTTGTTGGAAGGCGCTGAGGCGGTTGGGGCAAAGAGCGATTGGCCTGGCTTGTTTCATTTGGCGGAAGAGGCCTACGATCTCTACGGTGGGCGCGAATTGGAACGCTGGATGCCCTATTCGCCTTGCCGCGGATGTGAGGGATCCCGACTGCAACCGTCCGCAAGGGCAGTCCGATATCACGACCATGGAATCGATCAGGTTTCCGCATTGACGGTGGATGATGCCTTGCAGTTCTTCACCGATTTGAAATTGAATGATCGGGAAAAGTTGATCGGGCAATCGATTTTCCCCGAGATTCGATCGCGTCTGGAGTTTTTGCAGAAGGTGGGATTGGGTTATCTCGCCATCGATCGATCTGCGGACACCTTATCCGGTGGCGAAGCCCAGAGAATCCGTCTCGCCAGTCAACTGGGGAGTGGACTTCGGGGGGTGCTATACGTTCTCGATGAACCATCGATCGGTTTGCACGCTTCAGACAACAGCACCATGTTGGAGATGCTTCGCGGGTTGCGCGATTTGGGCAATTCTCTTCTCGTTGTGGAGCATGATCGCGAGACCATCGAGAGCGCTGATCACGTCGTAGACATCGGGCCTGGCGCGGGAATTCAGGGAGGTGAACTGACGGGTGAAGGAACTGTAACCCAGTTGAAGAAGAGCGGTGAATCGGTCACTGGGCGTTTTCTCAGTGGTAAAGCCGAGATTGCAGTTCCAAATCAGCGGCGGATTTCCGAGCAATGGATCCATATCCGCGGGGCGCGGATGCATAACCTGAAAAACATCGATGTCGAGATTCCCCTGCAATCTCTGGTCGTCGTCACGGGCGTCAGCGGCTCGGGAAAAAGTACTCTGATTCAGGGAATCCTGCAGCCTTCACTGGCAGAGCATCTGGAATTGCTGACCGAGGCTCCCGGTGACCATGATTCGGTGGAGGGACTTGAGAACATCGACAAGATGATTCGCATCGATCAGAGCCCCATCGGACGAACTCCCCGATCGAATTCCGGAACCTATACAAAAGTCTTCGATGACATCCGTGAGTTGTTTGCAAAAACGCCCGAAGCACGGGCGCGTGGATGGAAAAAAGGCAGATTTTCTTTCAACGTCAAGGGGGGGCGCTGCGAGGCATGTGAGGGTGCCGGTGTGATGACCATCGGGATGCAGTTCATGGCAGACATTCAAGTCGTTTGTGAAGAGTGTCATGGCACCCGTTTTAATGAGGATACACGTACAGTCCGTTGGCGAGGCCATGACGTATCTGAAGTCTTGGCCCTTTCCATCGATGAAGCGACAAAGTTGTTTGAAGATGTTCCCCATGTATTCAATACCCTCGACACGCTTCAAAGGGTTGGACTCGGTTATGTGTCATTGGGGCAGCCGAGCACGACCCTTTCAGGGGGTGAGGCGCAAAGGGTCAAGTTGGCTACCGAACTTCGCAAGCGAAGCACCGGCAGGACTCTTTACATCCTCGATGAGCCGACGACAGGCCTTCACTTTGCTGATGTGCAAAATCTTCTCTCATGTCTCCATTCATTGGTCGATCGAGGGAATTCGGTCATCGTCATCGAGCACTGCATGGATGTGGTCAAGCAGGCGGATCATGTCATCGACCTGGGTCCTCTTGGCGGAGAGGGTGGTGGCCAGGTCGTTTGCACAGGAACCCCAGAAGAAATTGTCGAGTCTGGCGGACTCACCGCGGATGCCCTGCGGCCCGAATTGGTCGGCCATCGGAGTCGTCCCAAGCAGAAGGGCAAAAAGCGTGGATCAGGGAAGGGTGAACCCACCGATCGGTTCGTCATCGAAGGTGCCCGTCAAAACAATTTGAAAGATGTTCGATTGGAAATCCCTGCGGGCAAGATGACGGTGATCACCGGACCCAGTGGGTCCGGCAAGAGTACACTCGCTTTTGACATTCTGTTTTCAGAGGGTCAGCGGAGGTACTTGGAGAGTTTGTCAACGTACGCCCGAAGGTTTCTGGGTCGCATGGACCGAGCCAATGTCGACCGGGTCGACGGGATCGCCCCCGCTGTCGCCATCGATCAAAGAAATCGGGGCAGCAATCCGCGATCGACGGTCGCGACCACCACTGAGATCTATGATTATCTGCGGATCTTTTTCGCAAGGGCGGGAAACGCTCACTGCACCCACTGTGACGAAGCTTTGCAATCGGCGACTCCGGCGCTGGCGAGCCGGCGAATCATGGATCTGCGCGGCGATGAACCGACCCTTTTGCTGGCCCCCCTGAAAGCCCCTTTCCCCGATTTGGAATCCCTGCAGCGGGAAGGATTCGCTCGTCTCAGAGTCAACGGGGAGCGCGTTTTGCGCATCGACGAGGTGGATGATTCCGTCGACATCGAGACCTTGGATCAGTTGGATGTGGTCATCGATCGTGTCAAACCGGCGCGATCTGGTCGGGCCAGAGTTTCTGAAAGCGTCGAAGAATGCTACCGGCGCGGTGGGGATCAAATGGTGGTCGCCGATGCTGGTGGCGATGAAGTGATTCGTTTTACCCGTCACCTCTCGTGCCCCGCAGGCCACATGATGTTGGGAGGAGAACTGACTCCCCGCCTCTTCTCATTCAACCACCATTCGGGTGCGTGTTCTGAGTGCTCCGGATTAGGGGTCCTCAAACAGGTTGATCCCAGAATGTTGATCACGAACCCCGAGAAACCTCTCTTTGGCGGAGCGATGGATCATCGCCTTGGGTCGTGGATCGGTCGCAGAAGTTCCCGGGTCAGGAAAGTGATCGATGCTGCGTTGCAGGCTCATGGGTTCGATCCTGCAGACCCGGTGAGTGATCTCGGAGATGAAGGGTGGGATATCATTCTGCAGGGAACCGGAGAGATCTCTTATCCGGTCAGATACCGCACTCGTCGTGGTTCTGGTCGTTTGCGCAGGGTGACCGGTTCTACTTGGGAAGGGCTGATCAAGCGTGTTTCGATTTGGCATGAGCGAGCAGGTTCTCCCCGCTGGCGCCGTGCCATCGAAGATCACCTGGCGATACGCTCATGCCCCAAATGCCATGGTGGACGCTTGAAAAGTGAACTATTGGCGGTGCGGATCGGTGGTCTCAACATCTCAGAGGTTTGTCAATTGACTGTTTCCGCTGCCCTCGACTTCTTCACAGGATTGAAACTGAAAGGTCATCGCAAGGAGGTGGCTCAGCAGATTCACAGGGAGGTGGCCAGTCGATTGGAGTTTCTGCAGCGTGTGGGCCTCGGTTATCTGGCCCTCGATCGAGCGACAGAGTCCCTTTCAGGAGGAGAATCACAGAGGATTCGTCTGGCGACACAAATCGGCAATCAATTGGTCGGAGTTCTCTACGTTCTCGATGAGCCGACGATCGGACTCCACCCCCGAGACGTCGATCGACTGCTCGATTCATTGGTATCGCTGAAAGATCAGGGAAACACACTCGTCATCGTTGAACATGACGAAAAGACGATGCTTCGTGCAGACCACATCGTGGACATGGGACCCGGTGCCGGTGTTGCAGGGGGCGAAGTGGTTGCCGAAGGGAATGCTGCGAAGATCCGTGAAGATCGAAAGTCATCGACGGGGGCGTATCTCTCCGGAAGGGAAAAAGTCTTTGAGATCGTGGGGCGAAGATCCTCCGATGGCGGAAAATTGACTATCGTGGGCGCAAAGGCCAACAATCTCAAAGACCTGACAGTGGAAATCCCGACTGGAGTTTTGACATGTGTCACCGGTGTCTCAGGATCGGGCAAGTCTTCGCTGATCATGGACATACTTGCGCGTGAACTGGCGACCCGACTGGCGGGAGCACGGCCTGCCAGCGCAGAGCATGATCGCATCGAAGGAGTGGATGCTTTCGATGGACTCGGCGTCATCGATCAGCAGCCTCTCGGTAGAACACCCTCTTCCAATGCTGCGACCTACACCGGATTGATGACCCCTTTGCGAGGGTTGTATGCAAAAACAGCATTGGCCAGGATGCGAGGCTGGGGCCCCGGTCGTTTCTCCTTCAATGTTGCCGGAGGGCGCTGCGAGAGTTGCGAAGGCAAGGGGGGGGTGCTCATCGAGATGCACTTCCTCAGTGATGTCTGGGTTCGTTGTGACGATTGCCAGGGCAAGCGGTTTGAACCGGAAACTCTGGAAGTGCGCTGGAAGGGTCACAGCATCGCAGACGTTCTCGAGATGGATGTTCAAATGGCCAGGGAGGTTTTCAGCGAAGTCCCTGCACTATCCACGATGTTGACCGCTCTCGAAGATGTCGGCCTTGGATATCTTTCATTGGGGCAATCGGCGACGACCCTTTCAGGGGGTGAGGCTCAACGCGTCAAACTTGCTTCAGAGTTGGGGCGTCGTTCCCGTGGGCGCAAGATTTATATCCTCGACGAGCCGACGACAGGACTCCACTTCGGAGATGTGCGATTGTTGGTAAAAATGTTGCAACGATTGGTGGATCGTGGTGACACGGTGATCGTCATCGAGCACGACATGGATCTGGTGGCAAGTGCCGATCATGTCATCGATCTTGGACCTGAAGGCGGAGATTCGGGAGGAGAAATCGTTGCTTGTGGGACTCCTGAGGAGGTGGCGGCGACTTCGCAGAGCCACACCGGTGAGGCTTTAGCGTCACTGATCGGCAAAGGGAAATCGAAAACGCGAAAAAATACGCGGCGCAAATCAGCCCGTTAATGCCCCCGGATAGAGATTGTTCCACCAGGTTCGATGCTCTTCCGGTGCCTTCTTGAGAAGGGACCTCTCTGAGAGATAGTTGTATGCGGGTGCGGTATCTCTGTGTGGGCCCGCAAGGATCAGAATTGTTGCACGCGCATTGTAACGAACCCAGCGATCGCGATCGTTGAGTAGCGGGAACAGAAGGGGGACTTGATCACGGTCACCACTTTGGCGAATCAAGTGAACCGTTTGCGTTCGGGTCAACGGATTGTCATCAAGCAATCCAGGCCAGCGCCCATCCCCATCGGAGACTTTGGATCCGGAAGCCTGGCACCCGCTGAGAAACGCCGATACACACAGAGCGAAGATTACGGCCGCCAGTGTTGACGAGTTTGATCCTTTGAGCACACCGGAAAGAGACATGTTTACAGCCTTGCATGGGTTCTGGGTGGACGGGATGTCTTGCTTCTATCTCAATTTCAGGGTCCAGGTCAAGAGCCGCCTCGGTGGTCTGCAGGAGCTTGAACTGATACTCTGCCTGCCGACCATTGTTTTCATTCACCCGTGTTGAAATGAGGCGCCTTTGGGCCCCCTTGAGTGTGACCACCTGGTCGTGGGAGCAGGTTCAGCAGGCCTGGCCGCTGCAGATCAATTGCTGCGTCGGGAATCGGGTTCGGTCATCGTGGTCGATTCCCTTGAATCTCCACAGGCTCATTTCGGTGAGTGCCGGGTGCCCCTACTCTTTCCCGCATGGCCCAGACTCAATGCCTGTGCCGTTAGAGGTTACGAATTGTACGAGGGATGGTCCAGTTGGCTGGAATCCGATCCCGGATTCCGCAGGAGCGGTGCGTTATTCGTGGGGGAGATGGAAGAAAAATCGCCCTCCGAGAGTTGTGAAAATCTCAGTTCAGAGGCGATCAAGAGTCGGTGGTCATCACTGGGTCAACGCAATGTTTCTGCCCGATTCGATCGCCGCTGTGGGTCCGTGGATGGACAGGCGGTCCATGCTGCATTGATGTGGAGAATGCGCAATTCGGGCGGGCGATTTTATGGTGGATCCAGGTTGAGCAATTTGGAAGAGAGTGATTCCGGAGTCCACTTTATGACGTCGCGACGAGAAGGAGTGGCGGGCAAGGTATATCTCTTCCATGGGGCACAGGCGCCAGCAGTGTTGGAGTCGATGGGGTCAAGGTCTCACCAGGGGATCGAAACCGTCTCCGAATTCTCACTTTCTCTCTCTGGTGATTTCCCCCCGGTCATCTCCTGGCCTGAGGAGAGTGCCATCCTCTTTGCGACTGAAACAAACTCTGTCGAGTTGTGGATGGGGGGGCCGTCGGGGGAGCTGCTCCCAGGCGGGAATTTGCCCACTCCGGAAGTGGATTGGAAGCGCCTGGCCGCATTTCGCAGTGAGTGGAACGATTGGATTCCCGGCTTGGAGGAAGCGGTCATCCGAAAAGCTCGGGCGCGTCATCGGCGCCTTCCGGATGAAGTGCCCACGGAAATTTTCACTTCCGCAGGCGGGAGAATCCTGATGCCAGGTTCCGCAGGGGAGTTTCAGGAACTGTTGTTCCCGGCTCTCGCAGAAAACATGGTCGAGAAAGTTTTGTCAGGTGATACGGGTGGATTGTTGGAGGATTTGGAAGGTTGATGTGGCCATTGATTCTGCAAATTTGATCTGTTGGTGCGATGGCGATTTGCGTGACCAGCACCGATGTGCAATTTCCATCGCAAGCCCCGCAATATTGTTTGGAGAAAGCGCATTTGAAACAGTGCGTGTGGTCAACCAGCATCCATTGTATCTGACGGATCACCTCGATCGATTGGAAGGGACCGTTCGCGGTCTCGGCTGGTCCGATCTCTTTGACAGGGGTGAACTGTTATCAGACATCTCCTCAGCCTTGGCGGAAATTCAGAGTGATCTGGAATGGCGACTCAGAATTACGCTGATTCGTCAGGGAGAGTCTGCTGCCGGTTTGGATATCCGGGACACGCCTTTGCAAAGGTGGTTATTGCTGTCACCGCTGGAAAGTGCAGGCCATGACTCAGTGACCGCATGCATTTCGAAGTATCGCAAGATTCCACCCGATTGCTTCGACCCCGATTGGAAACATGGGAATTATCTTTCCTCTCTGATCGCTCTCCGAGAGGCCTGTTCCAAGGGTTTTGACGAAGCGATCCTGTTGTCCACAACGGGTGTGGTCACCGAATCCGCTGCTGCGAATCTGTTCTGGATCATAGATGGGGAATTGTGGACCTGTTCCGCAGATGGGATCTTTTCCGGGCTGTGCAGGGGGCGGGTATTGACAGTAGCGTCCCGTCTTGACCTCGTGATTCATGAAGGGGCTCACTCCGTGGAGTGCTTGTTGAATGCGGAAGAAGCATTTTTAACTTCTTCAATTCGGGGGATCGTTCCGATTTCACAGATAGAATCTCGGCAACTCGCCGCAGATCATGAAGGATCGTTGATTGCACGCATCAGTGATTTGTTGCATCAGAGTGATCAGGAAGACCTGATCAGGAGTGCCCAATGAGTTCCTCATCCACTTGGTATCCCCCAACAGATGTTGTTCAAAACAGCCAGGTCATTCGCTGGATGAAAAAATTGGGCAGGCCTGTGGACCCTGACGATCCCAAGGCTGCGATCTGCGAATTGATTCGGTGGAGCCAAAAGGACCGTGACAGTTTTTGGCATGAGTTGATGCAGGATTTGGGAGTGGTTTGGTCCACGCCCTATGAACAGGTTTTCGACGAATCACGTGGACCGGAATGGACCGACTGGTTTATCGGTGGACAGACCAATCTGGTGCTCAACTGTGTCGATCTTCCTGCATCGGAAATCCCGGATCGGCTCGCCCTCGTCGGTGAAGAAGAGGATGGCACCGTACGGCGGTGGACCTTTTCCGAAGTGGCTGAGGAAATTGACCAACTCGCTGCCCTGATGAGATCCCGGGGGATCGTTGCTGGCGATCGGGTCGGTTGCTTGATGCCGATGGTGGCAGAAGTCGCCTTCGCAATGTTGGCGACGATGAAGATCGGGGCTGTGTTTATTCCGATTTTCAGTGGTTACGCCGCTCCTTCCGTGCGCGAGAGGCTGGAAGATTCCGGTGCCCGTTGGCTCTTTACCGCCGATATCGGATACCGCAGAGGATCTTCCTTTGATTTGAAAGCACATGCGGATGAGGCGATTGAAGGCTTCGATCGCGTGGAAACGCTGCTGGTTCTGAAGCGTGGCGATGGGGAGCCATCGATGCTGGAGGGGAGGGATCTGTGGTGGAGTCACTCGCAGCAGCATGCCTCAGGGGACACCTCCACCGAAATGATGGGATCGATGGATCCTGCATTGATGATCTACACCAGCGGCACCACTGGTAAACCCAAGGGGACCGTACACACCCACGCCGGATGCATGGCTCAGATGGGCAAGGAGTTGCGCTTTAATTTTGATGTCGGGCGTGACGACGATCTCTTCTGGTGGTTCACGGACATCGGTTGGATGATGGGACCGTGGGAAATTATAGGTTGCTGGCTCAATCGAACCCCATTTCTCATCTGTGAAGGAGCTCCCGATCATCCCGGTCCGGATCGGCTGTGGGAGATGATCGAGCGGCATCGGGTGACGCATCTCGGGATCAGCCCGACGGCGATACGGCTGTTGATGCGATCCGGACTGGAGCCCTTCGAGGGCAAGGATCTCACTTCGCTGCGAATCCTGGGGAGTACGGGCGAGCCTTGGGACCCGGAGAGTTACCGCTGGTTCCATGAAAATGTGGGGAAAGGCATATTGCCGATCATCAACATCTCCGGCGGCACCGATATCGTCGGATGCTTTTTGGCACCCCTTCCGGTGTTGCCCATCTCCGAGACTTCCCTGCAATCGCCGGGATTGGGGATGGATATCGACGTCTTCAATGAGAGCGGCGAATCGGTGACGGATGAGGTCGGCTTTCTGGTGTGCAAATCTTCGACCCCATCGATGACTCGCTCGCTATGGAAGGCGGACGACAAGTATCTGGAAACTTATTGGAGTCGATTTCCGGGGATCTGGAATCACGGAGATTGGGCACGCAGAGACGAGGATGGCCAGTGGTATCTCTTTGGTCGAGCAGACGACACTCTCAATATCGCCGGGCGCAGGGTCGGCCCGGGAGAGATCGAATCTGCGCTGATCGAGCATGACGCCGTTAGTGAAGCCGCCGCCATCGGGGTTCCCGATGATCTCAAGGGAACAGAGCTGGTCTGTTTTGTCGTCCTTCATGCCGCTTTTGACGAGACGGACGAACTCCGTGACCAACTGAAAAACCAGGTGGTCCAGGCGCTGGGCAAGGTCGATCGGCCGCGCTCGATCCTGTACGTCGATGACTTGCCAAAAACCCGCAGTGCAAAAATCGTCCGCAGGCTGATTCGCGCGCGCTACCTGGGAGAAGAGGATCTGGGAGACCTGACCAGCATCGCCAATCCGGAAGCCCTCGAAGGAATCGCTCGTTGTCGCTGATGAAGTGTCGGTGATCTACTCTTCGTGGTTACGGGATGTGCCGAGGAATGCACGCGGGTCTGCCGCATCCCGCAGACCGTCACCCAGGAAATTGTAGGCCAGGACCGCAAGGAAGATGAAGAAGCCGGGAGTGATCAACCAAGGATTGTACTTCATTACTTCGGTGACCTGGCAATCCTTCAGCAGCAGTCCCCAGGAAGAATCCGGCTCTGTAATCCCGAATCCGAGATATGAAAGGGCGACCTCCCCGAGGATGTAGTATGGAACGTACAAGGTTGCCGTCACGATGACGATGGATGCGGTATTGGGTAGCAGGTGTCGAAGGATCACCCGTTGGGAGGAACCGCCGAGGGATCGGGCGGCGAGAGCGTATTCACTCTCGCGCAGGCTCAATACCATTCCACGGATCATGCGGCCGGTGCTGGCCCAGCCGACGATGGCGAGGATGGCGACGATCATGATGTAAGTTTGTCGGGAGGTCAGATCATTGGGCAGGGCATAACGCAAGGTCAGGATCAGATAGAGGCCGGGAATCGCCAACAACAGTTCGACCAAACGCATCAGAAGGAAGTCCCAGATGCCGCCGTAGTATCCCGCCAGGCCACCGATGAAGAGTCCGATGGAGATGCTGATGAAGATTCCGATCAGACCCACGGAGAGGGAAACCTGGCCGCCGTAGAGGATCCTTGTCCATAAATCCCTGCCGAGGATATCCGTTCCCATCAGGAAGAGTCCTGCGTGGATATCCGGTTCGTCGGGGACGTCCTTGGCCTCGATCCCCATCAGGTGGGTATGACCAAAAAACTTGAAAAATCCGCATAGGCTGAAGACTTCATGCTCTTTCGTGGATTGGGTAAAGAAGCGTACCGGGATGCTGCGGTTGCGATCCTCTGTAAGGATGTATTCCATCTCGCCGTATTCATCCCAGGATTGATACTCCTTCAATGGATGGACGTGGGGGCGCAGGGAAAAGTTGCCATCATTGTCATGAAAATGAACCCCGCCGGAAAACCAATCCCAGCGACGCTCGTAGGTGGGCAAAAGAATCTCTTCGAAATTTTCATCCTCCGCGAGGACATCGCCGATCTTATGGATCGAATATCCGCCGATGAGCATGGGCCCGTACTTGACGGTGTACTTGTTGGTATCGTTCATTCCATAGGGAGCGATGAATCCACCAAAGCTGCACATCAGGTAAAGGATGAGAAGGGTTGTGCCACCACACATCGCCAACTTGTTTTTGCGAAGTCGCATCCAAAGGATGGCCCAAGGGCCTTTCGGAGGGCGCATTCCCGCAGTGTCAGATGGAGGGGTGGGTTTGCTCATCAGGACAACCTCACCCTTGGATCGACGACCGCAAGAAGCAGGTCAGCGATCAGATTGCCAAAGACCAGCAATAATGTCGAAATCAGAACGCTGGCCAGCACCAGCGGTTCATCCTTTGCGCTGATCGCTTCAAAGATCAGCCGTCCGAGACCGGGCCAATTCATGACGATTTCGACGAGGAGCGAGCCACTGAGAAGGCTTGCCAGGGAGTAGCCGAAGAGAGTCACCAGCGGATTGACGGCATTGCGGAAGGCGTGCTTGAAGAGGACTCCCTGTTCAGAAACTCCTTTGGCCCGGGCAGTGCGCACATAATCCTGACCGAGTGCTTCGATCATATTGCCGCGCGCCTGGCGCATGTATCCCGCCATCGAAGTGGTCCCCAGAATCAATGCGGGAAGCACCAGATGGTGAATGCGGTTGGCGATCTTGCCAAAAAATCCCAACTCGTAGTAATCGAGGGAGCGCATGTCGCCGATGGGGAACCAGCCGGTATAGGAGGCGAACAGCATCGCCAGCAGGGCGAAGAAGACGGTCGGGATCGACAAACCCAAAAAAGCGATGATGCCGGCACTGTGATCAAGACCTGAATTGGGTTTAACCGCGGCAAAGATCCCCAAGGGGATTCCGAGTCCATAGGCGATCAGTAGTGCTGCCAGAGAGAGGGTCAAGGTGTTGAGAAGTCGTTCCGCGATGATGCCGAAGACCGGTCGGTTGAACTTGTATGAAGTTCCAAAATCGAGGGTCATCGCATTCAGCAGCCACGAGAAGAACCCCTCGATGGCTCCGACCTTGCGATAGACCACCGCTTCGTCATCGCACTGGTATTGCACTCCATCGATCTGGAATTTGAGCAGGTTGCGGCTGGCTTCTTTGGCGTGGACGGCGGTCCCATCCTTGAGGATCACCGGCCGATCACCCCCTTCATCGACAAAGGACCAGGTGTGGCCCTCATCGGGAAACTCACCCATGTCGGTTAACTGGCTGCGCTCCAATCTCACCAATAGGCCGGCGTTTTCTTTTTGTCTCAGAACTTCGGTGGTGGAGCGGCTGGGATCCGCTTCCATTTGGCTGTAAAAGTCCCCCGGTGCCTGCTTGAGGAGCAGGAATGTGAGAAAGGAAACCACCAATACTAGTGGCGGAATCGACAACAGGCGGCGCAAGCTGAAGGTCAGCAAGAATCGGACTCCACCCTTAGGGTTAATGCTTCCACAGGGATTCGATATTCCAGGTCATCTGCGGGCGCAGCAGGCTGGGCCACAGATTTCCGATGCGACCTTCCTGGGCCACCGCATATGAGTTGGCGGCGATCAGGTAGAGGATCGGTATGTTCTGCCCGATCAGTTCCTGGATCTCGTCGTAGTACTTTTTGCGAACCTTGTCGTCGAGTTCTTCATCCATCATCGCCATCAGGCTGTCGATCCGTGCCTCCCACTCCGTTGCCGGCTCTGGTTGCTGGGGATACCAGGCGTGAAGACGGCCACTGGAGAGAGTGATGTTTTTGCCATTCGCCGGGTCAGGGGGAACACCCGATCCCCAGCCGAGCAGGATCATGTCCCACTTGTGGCTGTCTCGGAGACTGGTGACGAGGTCATTAAAGGCGATGGCCTTGAAGTCCACTTCAAGACCGAGATTGAGGAGGTCCTTGCTGATCAGGTTTCCAACCTGTGTACGCAGGTTGTTCTCGACGTTGGTGTTGAGTGAGAACCTGATCCTGCGACCCTTGTCATCCTCGCGAATGCCATCGCCGTCACGATCGGTCCAGCCGAGCTGGTCGAGGATGGCATTGGCCTTTTTGAGGTCGTTGGGGTATTTCGCCACTCCAGGGTGGAACCACGTCTTGTTTCCTGGGGTGATGCTGGACCAGATCGCTGTGGCGCGCCCCTGGAAGGCGGTGCGCTTGATGCCGTCGCGGTCGATGGCGTGATTGACCGCCTTGCGGAATTCGAGATGGTTGAACCAGTAGGACTTCGCTTCGTCGACGAACGGTTCTCCTGTATCCGGATCCTTGCCCGGGTGAAGGTTGAAGCAAACCCAGTTACTGTTGAGGCTGACGCCGAGACGGATCAGGCTGGCTTTTCCTGCCTTCTCCATGGCGACCGCTTCACGGAAATGGTCCGCAGGGAGGTCTTCAAAGATGTCCAACTCCCCAGCCTCAAATTTTTGCCAAAGGAGATTCAGATCCTTGACGAGAACGATGACGATTTCGTCGAGGTAGGGGAGCCTTTGCTGGCGAGCATCGATTTTCCAGTAGTAAGGGTTGCGTTCGTAGACAATTTTCTCTGCGGGCACGTACTGCTTCAATACGAAAGGCCCACTGCCGACGAGATCCGCGGGGTCAGAGTTGTTGGTCATCTGCTGGAGCAGCGTCGGGTCCTTCTCTTGCAGGTGATCGCGCCATTTGTGTTCCGGAATCAGGCGGACGTTTCCAACATGAGTCAGGAATTGGGAGTCGATGCGCTTCAGATTGAAGATGAGGGCATTGCGCTCCTTGTCGGCGGAGACATCCGGCAGCTCACCGGTTTGAGGATGCTTGAATCCGTCTTTGATACTGGTGGCAATTTGCGGATGGAAGACCGCATTGAAGGAGAAGAGTGCATCTTCCACATCGAGGACTTCGCCGTCGGACCAGTGAATGCCATCGCGCAGGAAAAAGGTCCAGGTGAGCTGGTCATCCGAGACCTCCCACCTTTTGGCCAGGGATGCCTCCGCTTGCCATTTTCCGTTGTTGTAGGTGACCAGGTTTGAAAAGACGAGAGCCCGAATCTCCTGGTCGGTGGCACCCTTCGGTTCAACCGGATTGAAGGTCTCCACTTCACCAAGGATGCCGTATACGAATCGTCCACCGTAGGTTCCGGTTCGATCGACGACGATGGCGTCAGGGCTTGCTTCGCCGATAAAGGGGGGATCGGCAATTCCCACCCACAAGGACAGATCCGGCTTCGGCTCTTTCGGTTGATCCATTTTGCTGACACGAACCACCCGCGGTTTGGATGGGGATTCCTGATTGCCGATATCCCCGGCGTTCCCACTGGCGGTGGTGGTGTTGGGAGCAGGTTTTTCGGCGGTACAAGCACTGAGGAAAAGAAGGGGAAGAACGATTGCAAGGGAACCACAGAAGGAAGTACAGAAGATGGAGATCCGGGAAAGGGTATTCATGGATGGCACCTGTTCTTTTGTTTTGACCCCGGGGGGCTCAAGCCCGCGATGGGGGTGGTGTTGCAGCTCTCGACAAAGGAAGTGCCGCAAATGACGAGGATAACCCATTCCCACTGGGGGCACACGGGAAACTGACCCTGTTCCATTCCGCTACTTCATCTACTTTCGGTGGTTGGTCGCAGTTTTCTCCAAATTCGTATACCTTGCTCATGATCCCCAATGTGGTCATCAGCACTGCACGGCCAAGGTGATCTTTAATTCAGCAGAAGAGAGGCTATCCATGATTTTTGACTTGTTTCTGCCGCTTCATGCCCGTGGCGTCCGATCCCCCTTTGCGCTCATCGGTTTGCTCATCGGCGCCGGGGTTCTCTTAACGATCAGCGGTTGCACTTCTCAGCCAGGATCACAGTCTCCCGATGGCAAGTTGCAGATTGACAGCATCGCTGCGCCCTCCCCTGATAATGTCTTTCGCATTCCGCTGATGACCAATCCGCCCGATCTGGATCCGATTCTCGTATCCGACACCACTTCAGACGGTGTCGCATCAAAGATTTTCAACACCCTCCTCGACTACAATCCCCAGCTGGAACTGGAACCTTGTATCGCTGCGGCGATGCCGAAGATCTCTGAAGGGGGCCGAGTCTACGATTTCGAATTGCGCAAGGATGTGTACTTCAGTAATGGCCGCCCAGTGAAAGCCGAAGATCTCAAGTACAGCATCCAACGCTTGGCATCGGTGAGGTCAAAGCGTTCCAATCTTGTCGATCCGATCGTCGGTGCCAAAGACGCCATCGAGGCTGCGAGATCCTCCCAGGAGCTGTCCCCTGAAATCTCTGGAATTGAGGTGCTGGGGGATCATTCTCTGCGTTTTAACCTGACCGAGCCTTACCCACCCTTTATCTACAATCTGGCGATGGTCAACACCTCTGCCGTTCCACGTGAGGTGATCGAAGAGATCGGTGATCGATTTTCGCGGAATCCGATCGGGACCGGGCCGTTTGTTCTCTCCGAATGGAAAGAAGGCGTTTTTCTCAAGTTGGCAGCCAATCCCCGCTATTTTGAAGGAGCACCCAAGTTGGCAGGGATTCACTATCGGGTGATTCCCGAGCCGCTGGCACAACTGGAAGAATACAAAGCGGGCAACTTTGAAGTCTTGGCGACCACCCAGGGAATTTACCCGAAGTGGAAGAACTCGAATCGTGCGAATGAGGTCAAGATCTGGCCCTCACTCGCAGTTCAGTACTACGGTTTCAACATGGAAAAAGAAGGCTCTCCCTACGCGGGAGATTCGGAAAGCGCTCGTATGTTGAGAGAGGCGATCAATTTCGCCGTCGATCGCAAGTTTCTCGGAGAGATTTTGCTGGAAGGGCGTTTTTATCCCGCCAATGGCATTCTTCCGCCGGGGATCTTTGGACACAACGATAAGCGTCCCGCCTTCAAAAAGGATGTTGTGAAAGCCAAGGCGCTGCTGGCGGAAGCCGGCTATCCCAATGGCGAGGGTTTGCCGGAAGTTGATTTGTGGTTCAACACCCAGGGAGACAACGCCAAGATCGCCCAGGCGGTACAAGCGGATCTGAAAAATGTCGGCATCCCCATCGGTTTGAAGATGCTGGATTGGGGTGCATTTATCGAGGCGACCGATGCGAGCGAGCCTTCCTTCTTCCGTTTGGGTTGGGTGGCGGATTACCCGGATGCGGAAAACTTTTTGGCATTTCTTTTTCATACCAAAAACAAGGGCCCTAACGGAAATGTGTCTTTCTACAGCAATCCGGAGGTGGATCAGCTGATCGATCAGTCCTATGCCGAGACGGATCCTTCCAAGCGCGTGGAATTGCTGATGCAGGCGGAGTCGAAGATCATCGCCGATAGCCCTTGGCTCTATTTGCTCTTTGGGCAGGAGACGGTACTGCTGAAGCCTTACGTGCGAAACTTCAACCCCACGGGAATGTGCGACGACGTCCAGGGCAATCATGTTCGCTGGCATCTGGTCGAACTTGATACCGGGAATCAGGGATAGGCAAAGGGGATTCTTTGCTGTCCTACACCTTGAGACGACTGTTACAAGCGATACCAGTGATCCTGATGGTCACTCTCATCGTTTTTCTGCTCAATGCGGCGATCCCGGGGGATCCAGGCAGAATTCGTCTGGGGCAGCGAGCCGACCCCGCTACCGTCGATGCCTACAATGAATCTCGGGGTTACAACGATCCGCTGATCGTCCAGTACGGAAAATACCTGTGGCGGCTCTTCAGCCGCTTTGATCTCGGGGAGTCGGATGTCAAACAGGGCAAGAGCGTCAATGAGATTCTGGAAGACGCATTTTTTGTCACTATGCGCCTGGCTTGTCTCTCCATCGTCGTCGCCCTCGTCATCGGCATCGGTGCCGGGGTACTCTCGGCGGTCAAGAGTCGAAGCGTCATCGATTACGTGTCGATGCTGATCGCCATCATAGGCGTGTCGATGCCGGTTTTTTGGCTGGGAATCCTGATGATCATTTACGTCGCGCCAGTTCTTGGTTTGCCACGGACCGGTTTTGATGATTCCACCGCACTGACGGCGTTGAGATCGCTGGCGATGCCAGCTTTCGCATTGGGATTGCTGTCCTCGGCCACGATCGCGCGCTTGAGTCGATCGGCGATGCTCGATGTGCTGACCCAGGATTATATTCGTACCGCTCGCTCAAAGGGGGTCGGCGAAGCGAAGGTCGTGCTCAAGCACGCCATGCGCAATGCGGCGATTCCCATCGTTACCGTCGTCGGCAACTCTTTCGGGTACCTGTTGGTGGGCGCGGTGTTGACGGAAACGGTTTTCGCCCTGCCGGGCTTGGGCCGTGAGGTGGTCGAAGCGATCAAAATGCGAGATCGGGAATTGATCACCGGGGGCATCCTGCTGATGTCTTTCGTCTTCATCGGCGTCAATCTGCTGGTGGATCTCTCCTACGCCTGGTTCGATCCGAGGATTCGTGATGACCGCAGTTAGCACCATCGGCAAATCTCCGACTCAGATGGCCTTCAAACGGCTGCGCAAGAATCTCCTGGCGATGTTGGGAGCAGCGGTGGTTCTTGTCGTCGTCTTTCTGGCGTTTTTTCCGTCCTGGGTCGTGCCGCGGCATGCGGATGGTTCGGGACCTTATGAGGCGGCGGAGCAGTTTCGCAGCGCCGAGACGTACCAGAAACCGCCGCAAACTCCGGGACATCCGCTCGGCACCGATGAACTGGGCCGCGATGTGTTGACCCGCATCGTTTACGGGGCGGGAATCTCGCTCCGAGTGGGGCTAGTGGGGACAGCAGTGGCGGTCCTCATTGGAATCATCCTGGGGAGCCTCGCCGGCTTTAAGGGTGGTCGTGTCGATATGCTCATCAGTCGCCTCACCGACACCTTTTTCGCATTTCCAAGCCTTCTGCTGACCATCGGGATACTTGCTGTATTTGAAAAGCCTAATGAGGTGGTGATCTTTGCCGCATTGGGCTTGGTGGGGTGGCCAGGTGTTGCCCGAATCGTGCGTGGCCAGGTGATCTCGCTGAGAGGAAGTGAATTCGTTCTCGGTGCCAGTGCATTGGGTCAAACCGATACCAAGATCCTGTTGCGGCATTTGCTTCCCAATTGCATGGGGCCCGTGGTCGTCGTTTCGACTCTGATGATCGCTGGCAACATCCTCGCTGAAGCAGGTTTGTCCTTCCTGGGTATCGGACTTCCGCCCCCGAACCCCTCGTGGGGCCGGATGTTGGTCGACTCGAAGGAGTACTGGGTGGAGATGCCGTGGATGGGGATCTTCCCGGGCCTCGCCATCATGTTCACGGTGTTGGGTTTCAATCTCCTTGGAGACGGGCTCCGTGACGCATTCGATCCGAAGATGAAGGATTGATCCTTTAACGCTGTTTCGGATCGAGTTGTCTGCGCAATTGATCGCCGACCACATTCAGCGCCAGCAGCGTCAATGCCAGCGCCAGGGATGGATACAAAATCAGCCACCAGGCGGTCTTGACCGGATTCAACACCTCGAAAGCATCCCTGGCGAGGGTTCCCCACGATACCGCCGGCGCTTGGACTCCCAGCCCCAGAAATGACAAGAACGCTTCAAAGAGAAGGACCCGTGGAATGATCAGGGTCATCGTCACGATGATGGTCGGCATCAGATTGGGCAAGATTTCACGAGAGAGAATTCGCCGGGAAGGAACTCCCAGAGCTGTGGCTGCCAGAGCCCATTCCCTGCGTGCGAGGACTCGCGTCTCACCGCGCACCACCCTTGCCATCGGAGTCCAGTAGACGATTCCGAGAATGACGAAAAATACCCCGAGACCGCCTCCGGAGGCTTCCAGTGCGGTCCCTCTCATGGCGCTGGCGATGAGGATGACCAGGAACACCAAGGGAATGGAGTCGACGAGATCGACAACCCGCATCAACCAATGGTCCCTGCGATCACTTCCGCCTCCGGAAACCAGGCCATAACCCACCCCGAGGATCAGAGCCGTCAATGCCCCTGCGAGACCGCAAGCGAGTGAGATCTGCGTCCCACGGAGAATTCTGCTGAAGAGGTCGCGGCCAAGAGCGTCGGTGCCGAACCAGTTTTGGGACGATGGCGAATGGAGCGCATTGGAAGAATTGGTTTGATGGGAGAGCTCCAGTGGCAGAAGCGGGATGACCAGGGCCGTGACGACGATGATCATCAACCACAAGAAGCCGATGGCGGTAATGGAGTCAGAGAAGAGGGATCGCAGGATCGGTCTTTGTGTTTTCATTCGATGACCCGCGCCCGTGGATCGAGCCACCCCATCAGCAAATCTCCCAACAAGGTCAACACTTGCAACAGGATGGTGTAGAGGAGCACCGCTCCGAGAACGAGCGGGTAATCGCGATTCATCGCTCCCTGAATGAAATGCATTCCGATGCCGGGGATTGCAAAGATCTGTTCGATGACCAGAGAACCGGTGAGCATCGCTGCCGCTGTCGGGCCGAGCGTTGAAGCGACAGGGATCGATGCGGGCCTGAGGCAGTGAAAGAACAGGGTGCCAATTTCTCCGCGTCCCTTGGCCCGAGCGGTACGGGCGAATTCCTCCTGCCCCGCTTCCAGCAGACCGCTGCGCAACAATCGGGCAACCTGGGCGGCGGGAGCGAGTGACAAGCAGATCACTGGCAGGATCACGGACATCGGTTGGGTCCAACCGGCGGGGGGGAATACCGGCATGCGGAAGGCAAAGAAGAGGATCAACAGACCGGCGATGACGTAGAGGGGAAGGGAAATCCCGAGGGAGACAAAGAGAGTCACCGCCCGATCGGGCCAGCGCCCCTGCTGCCACGCAGCGGTGACACCGAGGAGGAGCCCCAGCGAAACTCCCAAAAGCAATGCGAGAGTGCCCAGAAGGAAGGACGCAGGGATTCCTGCCGCAAGGATCGTGGCGACATCATGGTCCGGTTGACGGAGGGATGGCCCGGGATCCAGGGTGATCCATGCCCAACCCTGGTCGAGGTATTGTTGCCACAGCGGTTGATTCAATTGATATCGCGCTTCGATCGCCGCCTTGACCGCTTCTGGAGGATCCCGTTCGGCATCGAAGGGTCCTCCAGGCGCAGAACGAATCACAAAAAACGAGATGGTGAAGACTGCCCAAATCGTGACCGCGGCTGCGAGGGATCGGCGTAAAAGGAATTGCATCATCGGCGATCCCATTTCAGTGCCCGAAGATCGTGCTGATCGAGGGGGTTGGCAAAATAGCCGCGCAGGTTGGGTGAAACCAGATTGCTCGAGGTGGTTGACCACAAAGGCAGTACAGGTCCTCTTTCCAACAGTATTTTTTCAGCCTGCTGCCAGAGGCCCATTCGCTGCTGTGCATCCGCAGTGACCCGGGCCGACTCTACGAGTCGGTCGTACTCTGCATCACTCCAACTGGTGCGATTGTTGGTCGCCGTGGTGGTGAACAACTCAAGAAATGTCGCCGGATCGGGATAGTCGGCGATCCAACTGCTGCGGCTGACGTCGTAGTCGACAGCGCGCTGGGTTTGCAGAAAGGTGCGCCACTCCATCGATCGGATCCGGGTTTCGATGCCCAACTCCCGTGCCCACGAGGATTGCATCCATTCGGCGACCAATGCATGGGTGGAACCACTGGAATGGAGAATCTCGAAGGAAGGGATCGGTTTTCCAGAATCTGATCCTGGAACGCGCCAACCGGCAGCGATCAGTTTTTGCCGTGCCAGATCGGGGTCATATCCGAGCAGCGGCCAGCGGTCGGTGGGAACGGAAGTCGCTTCTACCGCCCCGTCGACCGTGGTTGCCATCGCTGAATAACCGGAAAAAGCGGAGTTCAGTTGAGCATTTCCACGTAGAGCGTGTGCATCGAGTGCCGGTTTCGGCCATGGCACAAATCCCCATGCCGGTTGAAGATTGCCTCCGAGAACTTCTTCACAGAGGGCGGTGCGGTCGAGACAAAGTGAGAGCGCACGGCGGATGGCAGGATCGTCGAATGGGGCTCTCTCAAAGTTCAGGCGGTAAAAGGAGATTCCCAGATAGGGATCAGTGCGCAGCGCTTCATTCCATTGCGGATCCTGTTGCAGGAATGGCATCAGTCCGGGGGGGACCCCGACCGCCCAATCGATGGATCCATGGGCAAAGAGATTTACGAGGGTGTTGCCGGATTCGATGGCGAGAAAATCGATACGGTCCAACTGGATCTTCGCCGGCCCCCGGTAAGAGGGGGAGCGAGTCAGGCGAATTCGATCTCGCAGATCCCAGCGTTCCAATTGCCACGGACCATTGGTGGGCACTCCGAGAGCTGCGCCATCCCTGCCCAGGAGGTGAACCGGTTGCAAAGGTGTCTGGGTGCACAAGAAGGGGAGCCAAGGCATCGGCCTGGTCAATTGGACCATCAGGGTCAGCGGATCGGGTGTTTCAATGCCGACACTTTCGCGGCGACCGGTTCCGTTGCGCCATTCGGCTGCACCGATGATTCCTTCCAGCAAATCTCCATAAGGGGCGCCCCTTTGCGGATCGATCAGGTCGAGCCATGATCTGCGGAAATCGATCGCATTGAGGGGATCGCCATTCGACCACCGCAGCCCATCCTGGAGGAGAAAGGTCCACGTTTTTCCATCGGTGGAGACGCCCCAGGAGTGGGCGCAACCGGGGATCGGCTCCAGAGTCTGCGGATCGAGGAGGAGAAGACCTTCGTGGAGGGCCCGGATGATGCGGCCCTCGGGAATCCCGCTGGCGCGGTGAGGATGAAGGGATCCCGGATCGGTGCCATTGCCGATAACGAGATCGGCCCTCCCTGGCAAATCGGGCAATGCGACCCTGAGAAGGGCGAAAATCACGATTCCAAAGGTCGCCAGACCCGCCAATACCGGCAAGCCTGTCCCGAAAATTTGAACCCGCCGGCCACTCATCCGCTCCCCTTTTCCCCGGGGATCATCGTCTCCCGCTTTTGATTCGGCAAGGGCAAGCCCTGTCTTCGCTTGCCGCAGCAGAGGGGGATCGGTATCCTGTCCCTCTGCTCGGTAATTCCTCGAAGGGGGAGTTCTGTGAGCATTTTCTGTTTGAGTCTGTGGCAAAAAATTTGTCACTGCAGATCGCCGCGCGCCGCTTCCGGTTTTCGGAGGTCGGGATTGCGTCAGTGCCAGCAGAGTGGCAGCGAAAGATAACATCATGTCGATTCACAAGTCCTTGAAGACCGGTTCAGGAATCGGGGGAACCCGAAACGTCCTCACCCGCTACGAGCGCATCCTCCAGATGGAATCACAGGGTCGATTCAATGAGGAGGAGGACAGCCCCATCGGGTTGCCGAAGACCCGGGTTCTCAAGGTGAAGAAGCGCGCCAAGAAGAAGAAAGAGAAGGAAAAAGAAGAGACAGAGGAGGCGGAATCCACCGAGTCCTGATTCGGTATTTCTGTTGCCGTCACTTCCCGGTGATATCCCGGAAGTGCTGCTTCCACTCTTTTCATCTTTCATCCCTCTGAGTCCCTCTTGGCTCCTCTTCATGGTCGTTCACCCTGGCAGGCGGAGTTCCTGCCTGAAAAGCAATTACCCGAACCCGCCCGGAGGTACGCCATGCGCAAATCCGCCATCTCCACGTTCGTCCTTTTTCTGGTCCTTCTGTCGACGGCGCTTTTTCTGAGTCCTGGATCTCTGCTGGCGGATTACACCACCGTGGAGATCGACGGCCGTACTTGGACTACCAATGAAAATTTTGATCCGATCGGGAGTCGAGATGCGGTCCACGGGGGAGAGTTGCGCACAAACATCCCCAATTTCCTGCCGACGCTGCGAAGGGATGGTCCCAACTCCAATCTCACGACGATTACCGACATGTACGCACTGACACATGAGTTTTTGTTGCGGATCCATCCGGAAACTTTGGAGTGGCTGCCCCGGCTCGCTTCCCACTGGATCATCGAGGAGAAGGAGGATCATCAGGTCTTCTGGTATCGCATCGATGAGCGGGCCCGCTATTCGGATGGAACTCCGGTGACCGCTGATGATGTTCTCGCTTCCTTTGAGCACATCGTTGATCCGGACATCAAGGATCCAATGAGTTCGAACCTATACAACGAATACTATGAAACTCCGGTGGTCCATGACGAGAGAACCCTTTCCGTCAAGACGAAAAAGAAAGCCTGGCGCACCTTCCTTTACTTCTCTGCCAGTTTGGTGATCTATCCTGCCAAACAGATTCGTATCCCGGGGGATGTTTACCTCGATGAGTTTAACTGGAAGATGATCCCGGGGTCCGGGCCTTACGAGTTGCGAGAAGACAGCATCCAGCAGGAGATTTCCGTCACCCTTTATCGTAAGGAAGATTGGTGGGGTCGGCAGACTCGCAGCGCTAAGGGGCTGTTTAACTTCGACAAGATCCAACTGATTGTCGTCCGGGATCGGGAGTTGGCTTTCGAAAAATTCAAAGCGGGTGAACTCGATTATTACGACGTACTGCGGGCCCAACGTTGGGCAGAGGAAACCGGGTTCGAGTCGGTTCAAAAAGGCTGGATCCAGAAGCGCAAAGTATACAACGAGAAAGCCCAGTCATTTTCCGGATACATGCTCAATATGCGGGAATGGCCTTTCGACGACAAAAATGTTCGCATGGCATTCTGCTATGGGTTCGATCGCAAGACCCTCTTCGACAAACTCTTCTTTAACCAATACGAGTACATCGACAGTTATTACCCTGGCGGGCGTTGGGGCAATCCAAAAAATCGAAAGGTGCGCTATAATCCCAAGAGAGCGGAGCGCTTTCTCGATCGGGCCGGCTATACCCAGAGGGACGCCAATGGCATTCGAGTCCATGAAGAGACCGGCAAGGCTCTGTCATTCACACTGGAATACGGTTTTTCATCTTCCACCAGAATCCATCAAGTGGTGGCTGAAGGGCTCCGAAAAATCGGCATCGAGATGAAACTGGAGTTGATGGACTATAATGCCCTGATGAAGAAGGTCAGTGAGCGTCAATTTGTTCTTCATTCACAGGCTTGGAGGGGGATTCTCTTCCCCAATCCTTTGACCTCGTGGCACAGCAAACTTGCCAATGAATCCTACAACAACAATATTTCGGGTTTCGCAAGTGAAGAGGTGGATCGCCTCATGGAGGCTTATGACAAAACCTTTGATCTGGATGAGCAGACGCAAATCATGCAGGAGATCGACGGATTGATCTTCAAGGAACACCCGGTTGCGTTGAGCTGGTATGGTCCTTTTGAAAGGGTCTTGTCGTGGAATCGATTCGGCGTGCCCGGGACTGTGATCACTCGCACAGATGACTCCAATATCATTTGGAGTCTATGGTGGACGACCCCAGAGCTGAACGAGAGGCTGAAGAAGGCACGTGAAAATGGGACATCTCTGCCACAGGTTCCCGATGTTTTCGATCCTTGGGGAGTCAAGGAGCGCATGGAGTCTGCGGAGAAGGCTTCCGAATAGCCGAACCACCGATGAACCTGACCCCCGTCACCCAACTTAATCGAGACCAGGGCCGCCGATGAGCGGCATGGGGACCTACTTTGCCCGGCGCTTGTTGTTGGTTCCGATCACTTTTTTGGTGATCACATTCTTGGTATACGCGATTCTCCGTGTGACCCCCGGGGGGCCCATCGAGCAGTTGGAGAATCAAATGCGTGCCTCTGCAGCAGGAGAAGCCGGTGGGGGGGCTGGGGGTCTCGGTGGTACCGACATCGGTCTCGATGAGAAAGCCCGCGAAGAGTTGCAAGCCTACTACAATCTCGATCAGCCGATTCCCATCGCCTACTTGCAGTGGTTGGGAGTTTATCCTCGAAAGGATCGATCTCCGGTCGCTCTGGCTGAGCGTCAAAAGTTTCCCGATTTCTGGGCTCTTGTAGATGATGCGTGGGTCCACTTTCGGAATACAGAAGATGATTTTGAGAAATCGCTGCAAAAAAGTGGTGCCGATTTTCGCGGTTCGACGATGTTGGTGGTGGTCACCGAGGCGCCTTCAGGTGAAGAAGCGTTTTATCAGCGTGCCGAAGAGTTGCTCGCCAACGGCCTGTCATCCAGGGAGGCTCTGAAACGCCATCTGGAATCGAAGGATTGGCAGCTGAGCGGTACCCGAATGCTGAGACCGCTGTCCGAGGCGGATGTTCAATCCGATCCAGAGCTGGCGAAACTGGCGAAATTGTTTGCGGAAAAAGATCAGGCATTCAGTGACCTCAACGAGATTCTCTCCGAAAAGAGCATGGAGGCGAGCCGACGTGGATCGTATTACAACGTCGAGGTGGGCTATAGTGGAATCATCCAAGGGGATTTTGGCCGTTCTTTTACTTACAACGAGGATGCCCTCGAAGTCATTACTCAAAAGTTTCCAATTTCCATCTATTTCGGTTTGATCGGATACCTGGCGACATGGTTGATCTGCATCCCGTTGGGGATCGGCAAGGCGGTTCATCACCGGGGACTCTTTGACACCAGTACGAGCATTCTGGTCTTTCTCGGTTACGCCACACCCGGTTTCGTGGCTTGTTTGTTGCTGCTGGTTTTGCTGGGTGGGGGAACCTATTGGAATTTGGTGCCCCTCGGTGGCTTTCGCTCTGAAGGCTGGGATCAGTGGTGGCAGCAGGGGGATTACTGGCGCTGCATCAAGGATCAGGTTCACCACACATTGGTGCCGATGTTTGGTTATCTGGTCGGTTCTTTCGCCAGTATGACGGTGCTGATGAAAAACTCCCTCCTGGAAAATTTCGGTGCTGATTATGTGCGAACCGCATTCGCCAAGGGATTGCCTGAGGGGCGTGTCATTTACGTTCATGCATTGCGGAATTCCCTGATTCCCATCACTGCGGGAATCGGTCACTTCCTCGGCATCATCTTTGCAGGTTCATTTCTGATTGAAAAGGTGTGCAACATTCCCGGTATGGGATTGCTCGGATTCGAATCTATTATCCGTCGGGATTACCCCATCATTTTGGCGACCTTGGTCTTTGGAGTTTTGATCAGGCTGACCGGCAATATTCTCAGTGATTTCATATGGGCGGCCATCGACCCCAGAATTCGGTTCAAGTAGGCGATACGATGAATTGGATCCTCTTTCTCCTGGTTCTGGTGGCAGGTGTCCTGGCGACGCAAATCGTGGTTCCGTTTTTGTTCAAGGGCTTGTTGCGAATCGTCGGCATCCGTTGGAAAACGAGTCCCCTCGCAGAAAAGAGAATTCGTCGCTTCAAATCGATCCGCAGAGGTTATTTCTCCTTTGTGATCGTCACCAGCCTCTTTACCACTTCCCTGTTCCTGGAAGTTCTTGTGAATGACAAACCGGTGATGATTCGCTACGGCGATAAAGTCGCCTATCCTGCGGTTCGGGATCTGATCAATACCTGGTGCTTCTTTACCGATGGCCCCTTGACCACCTTCGATCTCTCCGCAGATTTTGGAATCCCCGGTACGGGACCCCTCGTGTACAACGATTTCGCTCGCTTGGTGGAAGATCCTCAGTCGGCATTTGGTCCCATCGTCGATAAACAAAAGTCCGAGATCTCTGATCTGGAAGCGGAAATCGAAGACATCCGCATGGAGATCGAGGACATCGAGGCGGATGGCGAAGAACCGGAAGAATGGCTGGTGGAAGATCTGTCCGCAGCGGAAGAGCAGGTTGTTCAGTTGCGTGCGGGACTGGATCAAATGGCCGCCATCGAACAAGTTTTCATCAATGGGGATACGAATGTTATGTGGCCGATGTACCGTCATGGGCCGTATAAAAATCGCCTCGATCTGCCAGGAACCGCTCCCCATGATCCGTCGCTTTATATTCCCGGTTTGACCCCTGTTCGACAGAGTGCGCGCCTGGGTGATCGCGTGGAGATGGAATACGGCGGTCGGCGCGGGATGCGTATTGAGGTCAGCAGTGAGAGTGGCGGTGGCGATACTCTCGAAGCCGATACCAAATACTACGCTGTCTCTTCGGATGATTCATCGGAGATCGCTGAGGTTGCCGGAATCGTGATCGTCAGGATGGTCTCTGAGGATGGACTTTCAGGAGTTGTGGAAATCCTTTCGATCACACCGGGCCAAAGTCTGGAAGCAGGGCTTCGTTTGTCGACGCGCTATCTGGATACCTGGGAGGCTCCGCTGGGGACCAGTGATGCCGGAATCGATGTCGTTCCCTTGTTGACGTATGGATTCAGGGTGAGTGTCGGTTTTTCGCTGTTGGTGCTCATAGCTGGTTACGCCATCGGAATCCTCGCCGGCGCAGTGATGGGGTACTACGGCGGCTGGACCGACATCCTTCTCCAAAGGCTGATCGAGATCTGGGGTTCGGTGCCATTTTTGTTTCTGATCATGATCATCGCCAGCATCGTGGATCCGAGTTTCTGGATGTTGGTCATTTTCTTGGTCGTTCTGCGATCGTGGATGGCGGTCACTTACCAAATTCGTGGTGAGTTCTACCGGGAGAAGGCGCGTGATTATGTTCAGGCCGCCATCGGCAGCGGTGTCAGCGATATGACGGTGATGTTAAGGCACATTCTGCCGAATTCGATGGTACCTGTGATCTCCCGTGCACCCTTCTCCTTTGTGACTTACATCAGTTCGTTGGTTTCCCTCGATTTTCTTGGTTTCGGGTTGCCGCCCACTGATCCCTCCTGGGGTCGGTTGCTCAGTCAGGGTTTCCAATTCCTGACGACTTCTCCGCATTTGGTCTTTTTGCCCGTGTTGGCGATGGCGGCCACGCTCTTCCTGGTCGTGTTGATCGGTGAAGCGGTGCGTGAAGCGTTTGATCCCAAAGTCTTTTCGAGGCTGAGGTGATGGCGATGGCTGAAAACGAAATCCGAAAAGCGGATTCGGAACAGGAACCGCTCGTCAGTGTGCGCGACCTGCACACCGATTTCACCGTCGAGGGCAAAACCGCCCAAGCGGTCGACGGAGTCAGTTTCGATATCATGCCTGGGGAGGTTCTCGGTCTCGTTGGCGAATCGGGGTGCGGGAAATCGGTGACCGCCCTGAGTTTGCTCAAATTGATTCCCGATCCGCCAGGCAAAATCCGCAAGGGGTCCGCCATCTTCCGTGGACGCGACCTGCTGGCGCTCGACTACGACGAGATGCGCAAGATTCGGGGCAATGAGATCGCGATGATCTTTCAGGAGCCGATGACCGCGCTGAATCCTGTCTTCACCATCGGTTTTCAGATGAGAGAGGGTATTCAGCATCACACGGGGGTTGGCAAAGCCGAGGCGAATGACTTGGCGGTCGATATGTTGGAAAGGGTTGGCATCTCTGATGCGCGGGCACGACTCGGGAATTATCCGCATCAGTTCTCTGGCGGAATGCGTCAGCGGGTGATGATTGCCATGGCCTTGTCACTGCAACCGGCGTTGCTGATCGCCGATGAGCCGACCACCGCCCTGGATGTAACGATCCAGGCGCAGATCCTCGATCTGATGCTGGAGATGAAGTCCCAACAAAAGGGGGCCTCGATCTTGTTGATCACCCACGATTTGGCGGTGGTGGCGGAGACGTGTGATCGGGTCGTCGTCATGTACGGCGGCAAGATCCAGGAAGTGGCGCCGGTTCGGGAGTTGTTCCGCAATCCCATGCACCCGTATACCCAGGGCCTTTTGCGTAGTCTGCCTCGGCCAGAACTGGATGAGCAGCAGGATGAATTGGAAACGATTCCGGGCATCGTACCGAGCATCTTCGACTGGCCTCCCGGGTGTCGCTTTTCGACACGCTGCCCGCTGGTAATTGATCGATGCCGTCAGGAAGTTCCGGAATTAAGGGAGGTGGGGGCCGGGCACTGGGTTCGCTGCCATATCGCAGAGGGGGGCGAGTGAATTCGGAACAGGAACCTTCTAAAGAAGAGCAGCCCATCCTCGAGTTGGAGGAGTTGCGGGTGTGGTTCCCGGTCCACGGAGGAATCCTCGCTCGTCATGTCGGTGACGTCAAAGCCGTCGACGGGATCTCTCTCAAGGTGCATGCAGGAGAAACTCTGGGGGTCGTCGGTGAGTCGGGGTGTGGCAAGAGCACTCTGGGGAAGGCGATCATGGGTCTGGTGCCGGTGACGTCGGGGAAGATTCACTTTGCCAGTGAACGTGGCAATGTCGAGTTGAGCACACTGACGCGCAGGGATTATCGGCCTTACAGAAGCGAGATTCAGATGGTGTATCAGGATCCGTTTTCTTCCTTGAATCCACGCATGTCGGTTCAGGAGATCGTCGAAGAGCCTTTAAGGGTGCATCAAAAACAGCTCAGTGCCGATCAGAGACGTTTGCGGGTGGAGGAATTGCTCGAAAAGGTCGGCCTGCGTCGCGAGCAGGCGGAACGATATCCCCATGAGTTTTCCGGCGGACAACGACAGCGCATCGGCATCGCCCGATCTTTGGCGACGAATCCACGGGTGATCATCGCCGACGAGCCGGTCAGTGCTCTCGACGTCTCGATTCAGGCCCAGGTCATCAATCTGATGCGTGAGTTGCAGCGAGAACTGGATTTGACCATCGTCTTCATCGCCCATGATATCTCGGTGGTTCAGCACGTTTCCGACAGGGTCGCCGTCATGTATCTCGGGAACCTGGCAGAGGTGGGCAGAACCGAGGAGATTTTTTCCCATCCATCACATCCGTACACGCGGGCGTTGTTGAGTGCGGTGCCGAGGCCTGATCCCGATCTGGAACGGGAAAACAGGTGGGTTTTGGAGGGCGATGTCCCCAGTCCGATGGCAAAACCGAGCGGTTGCGGGTTCCGCACCCGCTGTCCCATAGCGCAGAGGGATTGCGCTGAAAAGGTACCGGTGATGCAGCAGGCAGGAGACGAGCACGAGGTGGCATGTCCCTACGCTGAGCGTTTCGATGAGCTGATCCTTGACCGAAAAGGCCGTTCCTGACCCCCTTGGGCCCCCTCCAGCTTTTCTCCCATAAGATCTCTTATCGGAACAAATAGATGGAAGTCTGATTCGGCCCCCTGCTTTCACGGAGGCGTGAGCCTGTGGTTTCAGAAAGAGCTGCACTTCACCGACGGAAAGAGCTCAGCAAGGAAACCGGTGTGTGCGTCGCTGGTGCAGACAGTGCCGGACCCGCTGCAGGGACTCCTCCATGGAAACCTCTGATCCGCTGAAGGCTCGCGCCTGATGACGAGCCTGGGCGGCAAAGAAATCGGTGCCGCTCCAGACGCTCACCCCATCCCGCGATTGAAACTCCCTTTCAAAAGCGGTTTCTCCACGTGAATAGTCCATCTCGATGACCGCAGCCCCCTGAAACCGGGAGAGATCCCAGGGCCAATCGTAGGATTTCTCCGGATCGGATCCTGTGGCATTGATGAGGAGATCCGCGCTTTCGATCAGGTCCGGATCAGCGGAAACCGTAAAGGGCTGCTGAGTTTTTTCTTCAGCGATGGGACTTCCCGGGCGACAGAGAAGGGTCGAATACACCCCCTCCTGGTGGAAACTCTCGGCAACACTCTTTGCTGCCCCGCCTCGCCCCAGAATCACGGCCCTTTTCCCGGCTTTCAGGTGCGGTCGCAGCAGATCTGCGGCACCGGGGCCGTCGGTACTGGTTCCTCGCCAGCCCCCATTTTCAAACGCCAGGGTGTTCCAGGCGGGCCAGCGCTCACAGTCGGTGGTGATTCCCGCGCACAACTTTCTCGCCCAGTTCTTGAAAGGTGCGGTGACAGCGAGGCCCTTCAGGCTGAGTTCCGCTGCTCCTTCGATAGCCTCCGTCGGTTGGGTGGTCGACCAGGGATAGAAACGTGCGCTGATTCCTCGTTCGACAAAGAGCGCATTGTGCCAATCGGCAGAGAGGCTGTGGCGAACATCCTCTCCCATCACCAGAAACCGATGCCGGGGTGAATCCCCCTCGCGCCATTGATAACGGTGATGCAATTCGTCGATGGATGGGATTCCAGGAAGGTTCAAATTTTGATCACCGTCAATCGCATATCCCCACGGCTGACCCGACTCCCTCGCCCACAATCGATCCGCATGATTTTTTTCAGCATTTGAAAATGCGACGATGGGAAAAGATCGGGTCCGTACTTCTTCAAGGATCTGCACCCTGCGTGCCAAGGACGTGTCTGCGGGCAAGACCACTTTCGCGGCCACGGCACCTCGCGACTTCGCTTCTTCGACGATTTTATCGATGACTCCCGATGAGTCTGTATGGAGGTGCCGGGACAGGATCCATGGAAGATCATCCGGAGCCGGGACATCCGTCTCCGGATCCACGTCAAGCCAGCCAGAGCTGATTCGGCACAATTGGTCGCGGCGGCGATGGCGAGCCTGATCATTTTCGGAACCTCCGCCTCGATCGGTGACGATGGGAGGGCCCATCCGGGGAGGCAACTCGACGGGAAGAGGACCCTGCCACAGGTCGAGTCGAATTTCGCAACCCCCGGGAATCGTCGCAGGTCGCTCCCATGGTGACCCTTCTCCGCTGAGAGGCGGAAGTGAGTTGAGGACACTGTACCAACCTTGGGGTATCGCGGACAATTGGCACTCCCTTGCCATTAAAATAGGGAATTGAGACTGGATTCAACGCCTCGGGAAGATATGATGAGACCAAGTTGGTCGCGACATCAACCACGATCAACTGAGTTCTCCCCCCTGCAACGTCAGTTTTTCCAATCGGCCTGGGCCGTTGCATGCCGGACATTGAAATCCTCAAGTGAGATATCATTGGATTTCTGCAGGGAACAGAAGCCCCAATTCGCAATTCGTCCGGATCATTCGACAGGATCTGGGTGACAGGGAAATCGATTCCGGACCGCGTTTTTAAACAGGTTTGCGAGGGCACAGATCGGCACGAGATCCATTCCACAGCCAAGGGGGCTGCAACAGGGAAAACAGCTGCAATCGTACCGATCCCGATGAGATCGATGAGATCTGGTATCGGTGTTTAGAAAGATAGAGATTAGGGATTCCGAACTCCCCTAAGCCAATTATTGACGAGTGAATTCGAAACTGCCTTGCGTGACGCGAGGTGAAACAAGGAGTGAATTTGAATCAGGAGAACTCTTCCCAGAGATCCTCTTCACGATCAGGAGGTTCAGGTCGGCGTCGTCGTCCTGCACGTGGACGTGGAAGGCCTGGAGGGACTGAAAAATCCCGTCCTGCAGGTCGCAGGAGGAATGGCGGTCCCCAGCGCAAATCCCATGGACGCTCCCGGCGTGATCCTGCTCATGCGGGCGGAAATTCTTTTGGTTCATCGAGGGTGAAGCCGGTCCATATCCCTGAAGGGACTCGGGTGCGTGGAATCCTGGAGGTGGGAAACCAGGGTTTCGGTTTCTTGCGCTCAGTCGACAAGTCCTTTCGCGTTCAGCCAGAGGATGTCCACGTCGGCAAGAATATCGTTCAAAAATTTGGATTGAAAACGGGCCACTACATGGTCGGTGTTGTGGGAGGCTCTGCGGGGCGGGGACGCGGTCCCAGTCTCGGAAAAATAGAATCGGTGGATGGCGATCCACCCGAGTTGGTACGCAAGCGAATCCCGTATAAAGAGATGACCAGCATCGATCCCACAGAGAGATTTCTGTTGGGTGAGACCGGGGACATTTCGATGAGGCTGGCAGATCTGATTTCTCCCATCGGGAAGGGGCAGCGGGCACTGATCGTCGCTCCCCCACGGACAGGGAAAACCGTATTGCTGCAGAAGATGGCGCAATCGATTACCGAGACCCATCCAGACACGATGGTGCTGGCTCTCTTGGTCGACGAGCGCCCGGAAGAAGTCACAGACTGGAAACGGTCGGTCAAAGCGGAGGTTTATGCGTCTTCCAGCGACGAGACCTCCAAGTGTCATGTTCGTGTCTCCGAAATCGTTCTTCAAAGATGCCATCGATTGCTGGAAGCCAAATGCGATGTGGTCTTGTTGCTCGATTCCCTGACCCGTCTGGGACGGGCGTACAACCTGGAAACTGCCCACAGTGGCAGAACCCTTTCCGGCGGAGTGGATGCGAAAACCCTTGAGAAACCGAAAGCCATCTTTGGAGCGGCCCGGAATGTCGAAGGGGGCGGAAGTCTGACCATCATTTCGACCGCACTCATCGAAACCGGAAGTCGCATGGACGAAGTGATCTTCGAAGAGTTCAAGGGAACCGGCAATATGGAGCTGGTTTTGTCCCGGAAGTTGGCGGATCAGCGCGTGTTCCCCGCAATCGACGTCACCTTGTCAGGGACCCGAAAAGAAGAAAAACTTTACACTCCCGAGGAGATCGATCAGATCTGGAAGTTGCGACGGGTGCTGACCAGTGTCAATCCGATCGAAGGCATGGAACTCTTGAGCCAAAGAGTCGGTGCATTCCAGGACAACAAAGAGTTTTTACACTCTTTGGGAGGTTGACGGAGGGCGCGCTTGGCAAGCAACAGGGATGACCAGTCTGCGGTCAAGTCGTTGGATGTCTATACCAAACCGACCCAAAACGAATCTTCCGCTTTCTTGATGAAGATCTGATCCACCACAAATCCCCAATCCATGATTTTCTTGAAACTCCCGAGCATATTTTCTGTGAGGGGATTTCAAGTTTTTGTAGAGCACTTCGATCCCATCGAGTCCGGCATTCAAGAGAGTCGTGCCGTACTCTTCGAGGTGTTCGCGTCGGGGGTGCGCCATGTAGGTGAGTCCGCCCATGGCGTGTACGTCTTCAAAAGCCTGATGGTGGATCAATTCGGGGCGCCGAAAGGGGATGCGTCCCAGCCACTGTCGGAATGCCTGGTTCGGAGTTGTGCAGAGACCACTGTTGACGAGTGCACGGGCGATATGCGATCGACAGGGAACCGAGGTCCCCACCTCTGCTTCAATATCTTTCCACAACAGACCGATCCCGAGGTCGCGCAATGATTCGACACCTTCAATGATTCGCTTGCGCCGATCCGCTTCCAATTCATCTGCCCAACGATGGATCTCGTCGGTCAGGCCAGAAGGAAAATATGCGAGTATATGCAAATCCAAGTCCCCCACCTGGCATGTCATCTCGATACCGGGGAGCAATCGAAGGTTTGCGGGCAACTGCCAATCACTCTGGTATGCGCCCAGGGTGTCGTGATCACAGATAGAGATCAAATCGAGCCCGGTGGATGCCCGATCCAGAATCTCCTGCATCGAGTGAGATCCGTCACTGTGGATGGTGTGGACATGCAGATCGGCTCTGGCTCCGGAAGGGAACTGGCCGTGATGATCAGGAGTCACCAGGAGCCAGAATTTCCATCGCTTTGCGGATTCTTTTGCAGGCGGTTTCCCTGCCCAGAATCGCCAATACTTCGAGAAGATCGGGAGAGTCCTTGCGAGAAGTCAGGGCAAATCGCAATGGCATGAAGAGGAAAGGTTTCTTCCAAGATCCCGCCTCAAGGACCTGATCGAGGAGTGGACCCAGTGACTCCGGGGTGAATTCGGTCACGGCTGAAAGAGCATCTTCGGCCGCAGTCAAAGCGAGAAGAGAGGTTTCCCGGTCACTCTTTTTGGGGATCAAATCCTCTTTCGATGGCGGATCTGGATCAGCAAAGTACCAACCGGTTTTCTCGGTGAACTCGGAGAGGCGTACCATTCTCTCGGTGACCAGTGGGAGTATCTCCAGAATCTGTGGGCGATCGATTCCCTCCGGGATGAAATTTTCTGCGATCAGCCGGTCAGCCAGATCTCCGGGATCGAGGCGACGGATGTGCATTCCGTTGAGCCAATCCAGCTTTGCAAGATCGAAGATGGGAGCCCCAGTCGAGAGTTTTTCGACACGAAACTCCTCTTCGAAGGTGTTCATGTCGAAGACTTCTTCTTCGTCATCCGGTGCCCAGCCCATCAGGGCGAGGAAATTGAGTAACGCCTCGGGCAGGTATCCCTCTTGGCGGAACCAATCGAGGCTGACAGGGTTTTTTCTTTTTGAGATCTTCGACTTGTCAGCATTTCTCAACAGGGAGACGTGAAGGAATCGGGGCAATGGCTGTCCCATCGCCTGGTAAATCAAGACGTGCTTGGGTGTGGAGATGAGCCACTCTTCTGCACGGATCACATCGGTGATTCCAAATGCGATGTCGTCTGCAACATTGGCGAGGTGGTAGGTGGGGAATCCATCCGACTTGATCAGAATTTGGTCGTCAATTTCAGCATTGGATACACGCACTTCACCCCTGAGGGCATCGGTGAAGAAGGTCTCTCCGGAATCGGGGACTTTCAGGCGGATCACATGGTCCTCTCCTGCGTCCAGCCGGGATTGTGCTTCTCTTCGATCCAGTTCCCTGCATGCACCATCGTAACCGAGACGTTCCTTGGCTGCCTTTTGGCTCTCCCGCAGTGCGCTGATCCTCTCCTCGGTGCAGAAGCAGGGATAAGCATTCCCTGACTCGAGTAGTGAGGAGATGCAGTTGCGGTAGTGCTCCAAGCGTTCACTTTGGCGATAGGGTGCGTGGGGACCTCCCCCATCCGGGCCTTCATCCCAATCGAGGCCGAGCCAACTCAAAGCCGAGAAGATTTGATTTTCACTGGTTTCCTGATAGCGGCTTCGATCGGTGTCATCGATGCGCAGGATGAACTGGCCCCCACCCTGCCTGGCGTGGGTTCGATTGAAGAGCGCGACATAAGCAGTGCCGACATGGGGATCTCCCGTAGGGCTCGGAGCAATCCGTACCCGGGGTGATTTCTGCGGTAGATCGTTGCTCTGGGAGGTCATTGGACTTCATCTCCCTGATCACTCATTCTGTCAGTAAGGAGTGATTCGACCCAACGACCGAAGTGATCCATCTCCAGGTTGAGCAGGTCCCCCACTTTACGCTCGTCAAAAGCGGTCACTTCCAGGGTATGCGGAATCAATGCAACCGTGAATGCTTCGATGCTGCTGTCGACGACGGTCAGGCTCACACCATCGACGGTCACAGATCCCTTGGCGACGGTTCGAAAGGAAGAATCCCCGGGAACCGCAATCTCCCAAATCACTTCCCCAGCGGCAGACTGGATCGTCTTCAATTGGCCGAGGGTGTCGATGTGGCCGGTGACGTAGTGCCCCCCCAGGCGATCTCCGATTTTGAGAGCTCTTTCGAGGTGGACCCCGTCCCCCGCGGACCTGTGGCCGAGGCTGGTCCTGCGCAATGATTCGTGGATCACATCAAAAGCGAGGGTGTCACTCTCTTCGACGAGGGTCAGGCATGCTCCATTGACGGAGATGCTCTCGCCGACCCGGAGATCCTCCCACGGATCCAGATTTCCGTCCTGGGATGAGCAGGCCCCTTTTTCAAGATGCAGGCGTATACCCTCCCCGGAAGGGCTCAGATCGGCTATTTTGTGGGTTCTTTCGACCAGACCGGTAAACAAGGGCCTCCTTCGGGGGGGAATGCTACGTCAGGCGCACGGAAACTGCCACCGATCCGCCCACCCGGATTTCGGGCCCCAAAGAAGTGAAAAGTGGCTATCTTGCGATTCTTGACCACTCTTCAGGGCAAGGCTATGATGCACCCCTTGATCCGGAAACGGATCTCAAGAGAGTCTTTCCGTAGATTTATGGCGATCGGTATTTCTGACCTTCGGAGGCGGAGGCCGGGATCGTTGCGATTCGGAAACGCTTCAGACAAGTGTGTAGAACAAAATTGCGACGAGAGTTTTGCGAACGGCTTGGATGTCGTTCGGACACCTGAATATTTACGAGATCACCTGGCTGCCGCCGCGTCTCGGGGAGACGAGAGGTGATCGTTGAATTGTTTTGGTTCGGGAATCGTTGAGTCAACTGCGATGGTGACTGATCGCTGCAAACGCATTCAGCAGTGCAATCCCGACCGGAAGGAACTGGAGAAGAGATGAGCGGGCTCGCGAAGTTTTTCGTGTTGATCAATCTCATCCTGGCACTCTTTTTTCTCGGAGTGAGCGCAACCCTTTTCAAGACACAGAAGAATTGGAAAGAAGTTGCCCAGGAAACCAAGCAGAAGTACGACGACAGTCTTGAAGTGGCCGAGGCCATGAAGAGTCAGCTCAATGGAACCATCGAGTTGGCGCAAAGGAATGTCGAGTCTCTCACTCGTGAAAAGGAGCAATTGGGCTCCCAGGTGACCACTCTTCAGAATGAAAATGGTGATCTGCGCAAAGATAAGGCAAGTTTGGGCACCAAGATCGACGATCTGGAAGCCCGTATCGCCCAAAAGGACACTCACCTCCAGGACAAGGATTCCAATATCGCTCGTTTGGATGATGAAATTTCCCAACTCAATGACGAAGCCCAGGATGCAGCCAATGCCAAAAAGGTGGCTGAAAGTCTTCGCAATCGTGCTCTCCTCGACAAGGAGCAATTGAGTCAGGAGAATGAAGCTCTCAACAAGGAATTGACCGCTCTGCGCGCCGATTTTGATGATCAGAAGTTGCTGATCTCCAGAATCGTCGATTCCGGAGTCCGCCTCCCCGATATCGGTGTCGCCACTGCCCCCCCCATCGATGGCATGGTCGTCGGTGTCCAAGAGGGTGTCGTGGTTCTCTCCGTCGGCAAGGACGACGGAGTTGAAGTGGGCTACGAGTTCACGATTTACGACGGAAACACCTTTATCGGCAAGGTTCAGGTGACCAAGGTTCTCGATGATATGGCCGGCTGCACGATCCTCTTTGAGGAGTCCGGTCGCAAAATCAGTGATGGCAACAAGGCCTCCACTCGATTGACCAGCTGAGGAAGGGGAATCGCATGTATGACCAGCCCATCGTCGAGCGCAAGGATTCAAGCCCTTTTGCAACCAGTTGCCTGGCTGTAGCCGCCTTGTGCCTTATTTCTGCTTCTGCAATCCTTTGCATCAGCCTTAAGGAGTTCTCCGTGCCGGGTTCAACCCCAACCGAGAGCGCCAAAAAATGGGAGCGGGAAGTGAAAAAGACACAGAATCGCGCTGACAAGCTCTTTGCAGACGTGGAAATCGACGACGAGGAGTAATAGCTTCTTCTTTTAGTCGAGCTTTGATGGTGCGGTTCCGCAGCGGAGCCGCACCATTTTTCTTTCCCATTGTCCGGTATTGCCAGAGACCATAGGGCTGATTTTCTTTGGGGTGCTTACTGTTGCGCTGTTGGTCTATTGCTTACCATGCGTGCAGCCTCCAGGGTTGACTGCTCTGTCCAGTGCACCTGAGAGGACCTTTTCACGCCCCCACCTGGGGGTGCCATTGGGGAATGACGTTCAGCTGTGAATGTTTGAACGAGAAAGAGGGAATGTGGTGTTGCGAATTGCACATAACATGCTGAATCGGGTTGTGGGGAAGTTCTCCACAGATTTGGGAATTGATCTGGGTACCGCCAATACTCTGGTGTGTGTCAGTGGTCAGGGCGTCGTCGTCAGTGAACCCTCGGTGGTTGCGGTAAAGTCCGGGACCAACCAGGTGCTCCTCGATGGTGAAGCGGTAGGCCGTGTCGCAAAGGAGATGTTGGGTAGGACTCCCAGTTCGATCGAAGCGATTCGACCACTTCAGGATGGGGTCATCGCTGATTTCGAGATCACCGAAGCGATGCTCAAATATTTCATCAATCGGGTCAATGAAAACTCACTCTTCTTTAGTCCGCGGGTAGTCATCGCTGTTCCCAGTGGCATCACTGCAGTTGAAAAGAGAGCGGTCTACAACTCTGCCGAACGCGCAGGTGCACGCAAGGTGTATCTCGTTGAAGAGCCCCGTGCCGCTGGATTGGGAGCAGGGCTCCCGATCGAAGATCCCATCGCAAGCATGGTTGTGGATGTCGGCGGTGGAACGACAGAAATCGCAGTCCTCTCCCTGAGTGATGTTGTGACCAGTGTTTCCCTGCGTGTTGCGGGGGATGATATGGATGACGCCATCGTTCAATACATGAAGAGAAATTATAATATCCTGGTAGGCCCTCTGACTGCGGAGCAAATAAAGATCAAACTTGGCTCTGCCTACGAACTTGAGCAAGAACTGGAGATGGAAGTCAAAGGGCGGGACCTGATCGGGAACCTCCCCCGCTGTACTAGCGTCACCAGTGAGGAGATACGCGAAGCGTTGGTGGATCCTTGTCAACAAATCGTCAACGGTATCAAAGAGACACTCGAGAAGACTGAGCCGGAATTGCACGCTGACCTGGTTGAGCAAGGAATCGTGCTTTGTGGTGGTGGCGTGCTCCTTCGTGGGCTCGATGCCTTGATCCGCAAGGAAACCGGACTGCCGGTGAGGGTGGCGGATGATCCATTGACCTGCGTTGCCCAAGGAACTGCGATCTTCCTCGAGCGTTTGGACGAGTACGCTTCAGTACTCGATTCCATCGAAGACGACTTGTAACCCTCTAAATAGCGGAGATCTGTGAAGCCCCTTCAATCGGCATACTGGGCGATCGGGTGTTGGCTGATATTGACCCTGATCGCCTTCGGATTGGATCCACTGGTCGGTGTCGGCCATCAGGCAGGGCGTCAAAAACAATATGTCGATCACATGATCCAGGATCTCGGGATCCAAAATTTTGAATCAGCCGCTGCATTGAGTCGTCAGCAGTTGATCGACATGTGGCTCCCCTTGGGCTCGAACTACGAGCTTGTCCCCGCATCCCTGACACCCGTGCGTGATCGCTCCCCCATGAGACGATCAGCAGTGCTGGACCGGGGAATTGAAAGTGGGCTCCACAAGGGGATGGGTGTCGTCAGTGAAATGGGAATCGTAGGCAGAATTGTCAATTCTGGTTCAGGCTGGAGTCGTGTTCAACTTGCAGATGATCCAGGCTTTGTGACTCGGTTTATCGACGACAATTTATCGCGAGGCATTTTGAGTGGATCCCTTGTTGAGGGAGAAGCGAGATTGAAGTTGCGCCTGGATCCCATGGAGTTTTCCGAAAACGAGCTTCTCTTCACAGATGGATCAGGTGGAGTATTCCCGGCAAATGTATTTGTGGGATCAGTTGTTGAGCCGCGAACTCCGGTTCGTGATTCCCGGATATTGCTTCCTGGACCTCTAGATGTGGCTCGCGAAGTCCTCATTTTTGTGCCCGTGAATTCAACGGAGTCCAAATGAAGTGGCACATACTTTTGCTATTGGGTTTTTTGAGTCTGATCACTTCCAGCGCTTACTCGAGGATTCTAGGGGAAGGGATGCTCGTCGCAGATCCGGTCATGATTCTTTTTGCCTGGATCTGCCTTGTGGACCACTGGTCGCGAATCGCAGCCGTGGGTGGCGCTTTGATTTTGTATCGTCTTTGGGAGACGGTCGCCACACCCTTGGAGGTGATCGCTCCATTCGTGGCGATCGCCATCATCGTCAGGATCATCAGGGGTGGGATCAGTCCCTATCATCGTTGGCGTCGACTGGCGATCGTCATCCCTGCGCTCTTGGTGGCTGGTTGGATCACCAGGAACATGTTCGAATTGGAGTCGATCAGGGGGTTTTCCGGGGTCTTTCTCGATTTGCTCCTTGCCTTTATCGTAGCGTCAATTCTGTTTCCTCTGTTGGATCTCACTCGTCCCTTGTTGCGTAGTGCCCGCTTCCCACAATAGGTGGAGTTTCAGGTCTGAAAGGTATCCGATTGCAGCGTGCGCGTATCCTGGTCCTGGCATTGATCTTCCTTGCGCTCTCTGTCGTAGTGGTTTCCCGACTGTACCAACTGCAAGTGGTCGACTGGCGAGAGTATTCGCTCAAGGCTGCATCGATTCACCGTTCTGTTCTTTATACCCCGGGCCCCAGGGGTGAGATTCAAGATCGTTATGGCGAAGTGCTCTCCAGGTCAGTCCCCGAAATTCGAGCGACATTTTTGTTATCGGAATTGGAGCCTGTTCGTTGGGTAGCGCGGAGAATTGCCAGAATTCTTCGCAATGCACCTGAGGAAAGGTATCCGTGGGACGAGGATAAATATTACGAGTCCATCGAAAGGGTAAGAGCAGACTTCCGCACTCAAATTTCATCAGGTGAACAACCCCATGAAGTCCCTTGGTTGATCAATATCGATAAAGCTGTTGGTGGGCAATTGGATCGAACGATCAGGAAGCGACCCGAGGCCTTTCCTGGTGTTCGCCTGCAAAAAGGGGATGGGGTCGATGCTCTCTTCATCGATCCGATGAAACTGTTTGCGGGAGAACTCGGTATCAGGCGCCTTGCAGAGATGGACGGCAGAAAGACCGCTGATGAACTTTGGTCAAAAGTACAAGGGGTCTATGAGTGGATCAGGACTGGTGTGAAGCCCTACATCAGGCAGGATTTCACTCAAGGAGAACGGGAACTGGGTCCGCAGGAAGCCACAGAAATTTTCAGGTACCAGCGACATTCTTTGCTCGATAATCTCACGCCTGAAGTGGTGACAGAAATCTCCCTGAACCCTGAAAATTGGCCCGGGATCTATCTTGAGGAGATTCAGCGGCGAGAACAGCCTCATAGCCCATTCCTGGGCCAACTGATCGGACGAACCGGAAAGCTCACACGCGAAAACATCACTGATTGGGAGCAACGTGGAGAGGTCCTGATCAATTACTTGAGTTTGAAGGATCTCAGAACAATTGAATTGATTCGCGACGTCGCCCATCACAGCGCCGATCAGGTTGGCAAGTCGGGATTGGAAGGGTTCCTTGAGGAACGCCTCCGGGGGAGTCCCGGTGCACATATCCGTACAGTGGATTATTTGCGTCGTCCAATCGGCGGTCCTGGGTTGTTGATCGAAGCAAAAGAAGGGCAAGACGTTCAGCTAACGATCGATGCGGAGTTTTCTCGAGTGGGGACCGATTTGTTGCAGAAGGCTCTCGACGATGTGTGGCCAGACGGGGCCCCCAGCTCCCCCATCGATACGGCAGCGATGGTTTTTATTGACGTCAAATCCGGAGAGATTATTGGTTTGTCATCCTTGCCTCAGCAAGGTTCCGAGGTCTATCGGGACAAAAATCTGTACAGCGAAAGGGCTGAATCAGAGGACGCCAAAAAAATGGGATGGTTCTACGATCGTTGCCTGGGATGGGCCATCGAACCCGGTTCGACATTCAAGCCCATGATCGCATTGTTGGCATACGCTCAGGGAGAGCTGTCTGCTGATGAAGAGATACGCTGCCAGGGAGTGTTTGATCCCCGATATCCAAACAGGAATCGTTGCAGAAACCATTTGTACGGCAGCATGGGTGTGAAGAGTGCCATTTCGAAATCATGCAACATCTTCTTTTATGAGTTGGGTCAGCGGTTGGGCTTGGATCGTATCGTCGCCGGAGGACGCGAGATGGGGCTGTGGAAATCTGTGATTGGCCCTGTCGCAGAATTCCGTACCGGCCAATATCGGGTGCTTCCCACCGAATCGGTCGGAATGCCGCCAGCCACAAATCCTGTGGGAACTGCGATCGGAAGTGGATTCACAGTGACCCCTCTGCAGATGGCTCAGGCGTCGATGTTTATCGCCCTGCGTGGAGAGATGGTGCCGGTCAAACTGTTCCTTGGATCAGGTGGCTGGGTCTCTGAAGACTCGAATCCACCCCGAGATTTGTTGGGCCAATTGAATGACACGCACTTTTCTGCCGTCATCGAAGGCATGATTGAAGCGACCCGGACAGGTTCAGCCCGGTCGAGCCGTTTACAGGAGTTTTCTGTGGCAGTGAAAACGGGAACCGTGACAGTCCCCCAAGAAAAAAAATTAATGAAAGGGACGGTAGAAGAGAACCATGCCTGGCTGATGGGTTTTGCGCCTCATCATGATCCCAAGGTTGCATTTGCCGCAGTCTTGCAACATCAACCCGGTAGCGGAGGTGACGTCGCAGACGCAGTGACCGATGCGCTGGAGTGGCTGGAAGAAAACAGGGAAATGGAATTCCGGCGATGAAACTGATTCGCGAAGCATCCTCGGTCCTGACTCATGGGTGGAACGGCACTGCAATCTTGATAGTGCTGACCGTCTTGCTCATGCTCACGCTAGGGTTGGTATTTGTCCATAGTGCAACCGAATCGGCAGAGTCTGGATTTCCGGGCCCCTATTCTTCGAGCCAGTTGAAGAAAGTCGTTCTCGGTTTGGTCGTCATGTTGGCCATATCGTGTGTCTCTCCTAGAAGAATCGAAAAACTGACACCATTCTTCTTTGGAGCAACCGTCGCCCTGTTGTTGGGATTGTTCGCGTATAAGCTGATGGCAGGTGGTGTCGTGCGCTGGGTTCGGATTCCCGGATTTCAATTTCAGCCGTCCGAATTGGCAAAAATTTCGACGGTGATGATGTTGGCAACTCTTCTTCGAGGAGGATTGCGTCAATCTCGTTGGAGAAATGTATTGTCAATTTTGGCGAGTGCTGCAATCCCGTTTTTACTGATCGCCAGTCAACCGGATTTGGGCACTGCGATGATCCTGGTGCCGGTTGTCGTGGCGATGATTTGGGTGGCCCAACTCAGAAAGAGGCGCTTGTTTCTCTTAATTCTGTGCAGCATCGCGTTGGGTTCCTTGGCGTTTCTCACTCCGCTGATTCAGGATTATCACAAGACCAGGATCATGACTTATCTGGGTCTGACGGAAGATTCCGTGGCCGATCAAGGCGCATACCAGATCAATCAGTCGATTATCGCATTGGCGAGCGGAGGTCCGCTGGGCAAAGGGATGCACATGGGTACCCACCACGACCTCGGATATCTGCCCGAGGATCACAATGATTTCATTTTTGCGGTCATCGGCGAAGAATGGGGATTCCAGGGAACACTTTTGGTGGTTGCCGGGTTCCTCTTGTTGGGATTCACGATGTTGGGTCTTGCATGGTCTACCCGAGATCACTTCGGTCGGCTTCTGGTTGTCGGAATCGCCACCCTGTTGGTCAGTCAGAGTTTGGTGAACCAGGCCGTGGTGATCGAATTGCTCCCTGTGACCGGCTTAACCCTCCCCTTTATCTCATACGGCGGGACTTCCATCGTCGTCTCGCTGATAGGAGTGGGTCTCGTCCTCTCCGTGGCCCGGCATCCGATCGCAGTCATGAATTCTGCCAGTCCAAAGCAATCGACCGCCAGCCGTAGTGGATCCGGTCTGATACAAAGTACTCTGTGGCGGTAGTTCACGCGGTGTTCTTGGATCGTTGAGGACAACGGTGTCTGCGAAACTTCTTCGCGATGGCTCATGAGACTTCTGGGGGCTTTGACGGAAGAACTCTGAAAGGGGCAGATGAGGAATCAAATCACTTCGAATTGAAGAAAGAGTAGGAATCAAAAAAATTGGGAATTAAAAAGATTGGCAATTAAAAAAAGAGGTGCCATCGGGGAAATGGCACCTCCTCGGAAAGAAATGAAG
>CAYRAM010000002.1:0-96625 GCA_964422295.1 uncultured Planctomycetia bacterium
GATTGGAGTTTCCCGGTCTCACGTGGACGTGACACCCACAACCGGGCACCGTCCTTGCTGGTGGCGTCCCACCAGTGGAAAATTTCAGGCAGTACTCCACAGTGCCTGCGCTTGCCGCAGGTCTCCCTGCAGAGGGACCCTGTTCCGGTCCACATCCCCATGATATCACCTTGTTGGGCTTCGTGGGAATTGCAATCGCAGGGTCTCAAATTTGCGGCCTTAGAAAGGAAATTTGCCTGTGCCCCAGGGATTTGAGCCTGCCTCCGGTGCCGGCCATGAACACGAAGTGAAAGGATTGCCGGGTGGACTTCCCGTGGGAAGACTGGCTCCCAGTCCCACCGGTGTTCTTCATTTGGGGAATGCCCGTTCATTCTTGCTGGCATGGCTCTCGATTCGAAATCAGGGAGGGCGAATCCTCTTGCGGGTGGAAGATCTCGACGGCCCCCGGGTTCGGAAAGGGGCAGCGGAGTCCGCAATGGAAGACCTGGCTTGGCTGGGTCTCGATTGGGATGGCGAAGCCCTGATTCAGAGCGATTTCAGGGAGCGCCATGATCAGGCGTTGGAACAATTGATCTCAAAAGGCATTGCGTATCCTTGTACATGTACCCGCAAGGAGATCGAGGAGGCGGCGAGCGCTCCCCATGAATCCAAGATGCCCCCTTCAGAGACCGTCTATCCGGGAACCTGTCGGGATCGCTGGTCGAGTACGGAGGAAGCGCAACGGGTGAGTGGGAGGGAAGCGGCGATTCGGCTGCGGGTTGACGGCGATCCGATTCGATTTCATGACCGATTCAGGGGTGATGAGCCCGGGTACCTTGCAGGCGATTTTGTCCTCAGTAAGAGGGACGGGACTCCCGCCTACCAACTCGCTGTCGTCGTTGATGACGCTGCGGATGGCGTCACCGAAGTCCTCAGAGCGGATGATCTGATCCCCTCGACACCCCGCCAATTGCTTCTCTATCGCCACTTTGACTGGAAACCTCCCAGCTTCGCCCATCTGCCACTCTTGGTGGGACCGGATGGCCTGCGACTCGCCAAGCGCCATGGGGATACGAGTTTGGCTCAATATCGAAAGCAGGGAGTCGCCGCCGAAGAAGTGGTGGGTACCCTCGCACACCTGAGTGGACTGGCTTCTCCGGGCAAGTTGCTCAGACCGGAGGACCTGGTGCCCGATTTTGATTTACTTCGGGTCAACCCTGATCCCGTGGTCTGGGACAGTGCTCAGCAGAACTTGGGCCGGCATTGAACTTTTTTCGCAAATTGGGCATATTTGAGGGGTCGGGATGCCGCCCCGGCAGCGACTCCGGAGTCCTGAAAATTTTCCAACTGAGAAGAACTCCGTTTTTCGGAGTGACTACTACCGCGTACTGCAGGACGATCAATCGGCAACAGACTCCAATTTCGGCATCGAAAATAGTCCTGCCTGCATGGTATGTGACCTCTTTCGCCATTTTGATCCTGATGCATGTCTCAAGTCCCGGCTTCCTGAGGGCTCAGTCAGTTTCTCACCTGATTGAAGAGATTTCAGGAGACAGACCTCTGGTCGGGCGAGAGTTATTCACCATCGATTTACCCCAAACCGATCAAGATCGACAGATTGAAATCGTGTTGAAGACTTCAGGGGAAGAAGTGGTTCTGTCGACCTATTTTGTCGATGGTCAGGCTGCAACATTGTGTATCGGGGAAGATGAATTGTGTGGCCCCGACCCTGGACGACTCCCTGAAGGCCAGGTGATCACTCGAATCAGAAATGTGTCTGGCAAGGTGATCGAGCTTCCGACGATTCACAAGTGGCATCAAAACCCTTGGTATCCCGCAGGTAATTCCAGCCCCGATGTCCTCGACCGTGTGTCAAGAAAGTTGCGCGATGGCAAACCTGTCGCAGCATTCAGGGAATTGAAATCCTTATCGGGGAAATTTGAAGAGGATGAATTGCAAGCAGAGTGGTATCGGCTGAATGCATCCATTCTCCATCTCTTTTCCAAAATCGATCGGGTCAATGCTCCGAGAGCCCAACGCGATCTGGACCGAGCATTGGACTTGGCTCCGCCCACTTCAAAGGTCAAGGCACTCTCATTGATCGATCGATCTCGTAAGTCACGCAACAACAGTCTGGAAGATGAGGATGCTGATCGTCGTCGCACGGGATTGATCGATGCAATGAAGGACGCACGCTTGGCCTTTGAAGTCGCTAGTGCAAGAGGCGATCGTTCCCTGGCGGCAGCAGCTATGGTCGAAGTGGCGTTGACTTCCGCGATTCGCGGATGGTTGACCGAGACTCAGTCTGCAGTTCGATCGGCCCGGGATTTGGATGGAAGCTTGGATACCTTGTGGAAGACGGAACTGGCGTTGGCATCCGTTTACCGGGCAAGAGGGGAGACTTCCGTAGCCATCGCCAGAGCCAGGGGGGCGGTCGACGCTGTCGAAGAGATTCGGGACCTCCAGGGGAACGACTCGGAGGTGATGTTCCATCGCCGAGGACCCGCTTTCCTGCTGACGGAGCTATTGGCCCGATCCGGTGAGACTCTGGCTGCGCTCCAAAGTTCCGATCTGCTGCGGGTTCGCAGACCGGGTGATGAGATCCTCGCATTGACCGAGTTGCAAGAGCTTGCCGAAGAGGCTCGCGATTCACACACCATCCAGGTGTTGGTGAATACCGGAGATCACCTTCTGAATTGGTGGACTGACCAAGGGAAGTGGAAACTGCGAGTGAGCAGCCACGACCGTGGAGAGTTGGATTCGAAGATCGAACGGTTGTTTTCAAGTCGTGGGAGTGACATCGAGGCTGCCCGCTGGATTGCAGACAAAATTTTTGTCAAAGATTATTCACAATCCAAAAGGTTGATGTTGATCCCCCTCGATGAACTGAGAAAAATTCCTTGGGGTGTTCTACCGGTGAATAGTCGCACTTTGATCGATTGTGCATCGTGGAGCATGTTGCCCAATCTGGATGCGGCAAGGCGAGAGTTATCAGCTCTGCCCCAAGAGGATTGGATATCCATCGTCGATCCGGACGCTCCAGGAAGGGTGCGCCTCTCCGGTGCACGTGAAGAAGGCCAGCATGTCAGTCGGATCATTCCGGGATCGGTGGTGCTCTCGGGTGCTTCTGCTACGATTTCTGCCTTGAAGTCAAATCTCCCAGGGAAACAGATGTTGCACATCGCATGTCATGGAGATTTTGATCCGCGGGATCCCACAGCATCCCTCTTGCATTTTGCTCCAGAAAGTGACCACCCGTCGGGGAAGGTTTTCGCCGATGAATTGGCCGCATGGGATCTCACCGCTGTCCGCCTGCTATTGCTTTCCGGATGTGAGACTGCATTAGCGGGGGGACTCGGGGCGGATGACCTCGCAGGCTTTCCGGGAGCTGCCTTCAAGGCCGGTTGCCAAGGAGTTTTGGGATCTCTGTGGCCGGTCGAAGACGAGTTGACCCAACAGATGACGAGACAAATTATCGATTCTGCATCAGCCCGGATGCACCCCGCAGAAGCTCTCAGGGAAGCCTGCAGGTCGATTCGTGCCACATCGGAAACCGGTCAAGTTTCGGCTTGGTGTGGTTGGGTTCTGGTTGAGAATGGAAGATGACGTGCCGATAATCATGCGAATCGTTTCTGCGAACCGTTCTGAGGGCCCCCGGGCGGGGTCTGAAGATACTCGTGGGTCCACCGATCGATGCCTCTTGCTGCAGAGTATGAACCTCGGGTTCAAAGGAGATTCTTCCCAACGGATTTCCATGCCAGTGGTGAGTGAGCTCTTTCGGTGGAATCAGGACTCCATCGGATCGGACCGAAATCGGCGTGCAAGGGAAATGATGAAGAGACAAGAAGTAATTACTGCGCCAAAAGAACTGCTGCAGAAAGTGATCCTGTCTGGATTGCTGCTGTTTGTCTTGTCTCTTTTTCCAGGGTCGGTATTTCAAAGATTGGCTGCTCAGGTCCCAGACATCACTTTTGTCGAACTCTTCCATTCAAATCCCGATGAGGTTTTCCAGTTTTTCAACGATATTCCGGAGTTGAAGAAATTTGTTGATGACAAGACGATCAGTCGAGTCATCGGCCGGGGGAGTTCCCTCATGATCAACGGTTCCAAGGAAGTGACCGAGTCACTGATACGCACGATTCGCAATTTTGAACAAATCGGGATCCGGGATCGTCTCAAACAGAAATCGATCACAGTAAAGTATGCGGGAATACAGTTGGTTCTCGAAGCCCTTGCGGCGAGCAAAGTATGCCAAGTCTATCATCGGACCGCAGAAGTCAAAACTGATGCGGTGAAACAGGGGAACCGGACTATAACCCGCACGTACGAGAAAGCGGTTTACTCACGCTACGAAGCGGCCAGCGAGACTGTACTCCAGTCCTGGGATCTTCCCGAGTTTCCCTACGTTCTCGAGATTCCACACGTGGATCCCATCTCTCTTCCCCCAGTCAAATTAGGAACAGGGATCGAAGATGAGTCTCTTTCACTGACCTTTGAGGAATCACCTTCCACAGAGACCCGTAATCGAATCCTCATGGTTGGGACTGATGAAGATCTTGGACGCATCAAGGAATTCATCGCCATGATTGATGTTCCGGCGAGGCAGATCATGATCGAAGTGCAAATCATCGAACTAGAGGCGGATGCACTCTCAGATCTCGGTGTCGACACTTTGGCATTTGAAAAGCGCAATTCGGTGGTCAATTTTGCATCTCCCTTACCAGGAGAACCGATTCCGGAGATCAGTAGCAACTTCAATCCGATTCAACAGGCGGGTTTGTCATTCCTCTTCGATGATACCACCGAGGCACTCTCCTCACAGTTCCTCGCCGGTGTTCACGCCCTTGTGAGGAACGGGGATGCGATTATCAAAGCGCGACCCAAGTTGTACGCCCTCGACGATCGTCAAAGCCAATTGCACCTGGGTGAAAAAATACCGACTTTTATTTCAACCGATGTCGTTCGCGATGTGAGCGGCGGAAATTTTGTTGAGAATGCCAATAAGGTCGGCACCGAACACATCGGGACCACCTTGGTCGTCAAGCCAAGGATCAGTGGCAATGACGAAAACGAAGTCTCAATGCTCATTGATATCACCGTCAATAATTTGCAAGGGCGTCAACGGGTGTTTGAAGAGGATCTGCTCGGAATCCCCCAGGTGGCGACGAGGAATTTCCGTGGACAGGCGAGAGTCAAAAATCACAGGCCGCTGATCTTGGGTGGCTTGATCAAGGAGAGTGAGTTCGATTCAAGGAATGCGATTCCTGGTTTGGGAGATTTGCCACTGATCGGTGATCTGTTCAGCCGCAAAAGTTCCCAGAAGCAACGCTCGGAGATCATCATCGTTTTGACTCCCCACATATTGTCTGAGGATGGGGTCGACCCGATTTCCACGCCTAAGGAGAGTCGTCATTTTGACACCCGCAACAGTGTTCTCTTCAACGACCGCTACATTCTCAAGGGCAGAGATTTGGTCGGCCTGGATCCGATCAGTCGGACTCCCGTGGAAGGATTCAGTAGGGATGAGGTCTTGGATCTGACCCTCCTGAGTATCGTCAAGAAGCGTAAGTTGGTCAGTCGATTGAAAATTTTCGAAGACTATCTCCCAGAGGCTGCGGATAAGTTAAGCCTCCTGAAACTTCGGCACCCGGAAAAGTCTGTCGCAACCTGGAATCGTGAAGAGCGACAGTTGTTCTTCCAGGCAGCGGCGATCTTGGTGGAGAACATCAAAAGTCTCAATCCGGATCTCGATTATGACGATGTCGTTTCGCCACGCCGCGAAATAGTCGTTCCGACGAGTCCTTATGCTGTCAGCCTTTCCTTCGACAAGTTGAAGACATACTACGAAAAGGGTGATCTCGTCGTCATGAGGGGTGAAACGGAACTCTCTGACGAGACCCTTCAATTGCTCAGGAATTTTGGCAAAGAGAGCCTCAAGGACTTCGGTGTTTTCATCGATGGACTGGGTCGCGACGGATCCCAGCATGGCCAATTCAGGGGCCTTCTGGAGGAGCAGTTCATGATTCTCTATCCTTCCGTCGAAGATCTGTCCGAATTGGAATACACCGAGCTGCTCGACAAAATGTCGGAGCGGGGGGTCGATTTCCTTTCGGTAGCCACATTCCTGAGTGTGCGTTTACAGGAGGCGATTTCCTCCGGTGAGATTCCTTTGGGGATTCTGGAGGACGATCTGGCGGCGTTTGCCAGGAGGACAGTGACGCTCGACCAACTGGGCGGGCGTTTGCAGGATCTGGATGAGCGTTGGGAGGACCTCAATACTTCTTCCAGCAGACCTGTACAGGGACTTTGATCCTTCCCGAGAGCAGGGATCAAGAAAGGTGGACCTCGATGAAATTCTCCCATGTGGGAGTCACCGAAAAACTCCTCCACTTATCGGTGGTTTCCGGATTGATGCTATTCATGTGTGTGGGTTGTTCGACTCCGGAAAAGGCCGGGGATCGGGATGACGTCCTCGAAGACATCCGCAATACGACTTTGATCCCCAATCTGGGTGCATACGATGAGGATGTCCAAAAGCACGCCCTCGACAGGATATTGGTCAGTTTGGAAAAAGCACCGGTGATCACGAGGAATCTGTTGGCTGCAGAATTGGATGACCCCTTTATCGCTGCGAGAACGAAGCGCGTCATCTGCATGATTTTGGCCCGGGAAGGGGATCAGAGAGCACTCCCCAAATTGGTCTCGATGCTCGCCGAAGGAAACCCGGTGGACGACAATCTGATCGAGTCCGCTTTGTTGGAATATGGCAGTGATGCTGTGATGTCTGTGACGACCGTGCTGACAGAGGGAAGTGTCACCGCCCGTCGTTCTGCGGCTTCTATTCTGTTGGCGTTGGACTTGCCTGTGGCCTTCGATGCTCTTCAAGATCGTTTTATCATTGAGCGCGATACGGAGGTCCGATTCCTCTGTGTCTGTGGCTTTGCACAGGATCCACGAGTTGAGTCCGTGGGAGTCCTTGCTGGCGCGTTGGAAGATTCCGAAGAGGCGATTCGCCAAGCTGCCTGGGGCGGATTGCAAAGAAGGGCAAAGGTTCCTGGCGATTTGGTTTTTGACCCCCTCGCCACTCCTGCGATGCGAAAAATCCAAGTCAAAGAGATTCATTCCTGGTTATCCGGTGATCACCGAGGCACCCCCTCAGGTTCGGTGGGTCAGCCTCTCTAGATCGATGCCAGGTCGATGAGCGATGCCAGGTCGATGAGCGATGCCAGGTCGATGAGCGAAGCCATCATGAAAAGAGGCCGGAGGACAGCGCATGTCCCCGGCCTCTTTTCAATTGCTGCTTCAGTGTGGGAATCAGGCTTCTTCCTTTTGATTCTCGACAAATTCTTTCCAGAATTCTTCCGGCATGTCGAGGGCGATCCTCAATGCACCGTTTGAGCCAGCGTACTGCGGTTCTTCCACAGCCTTGACTTTGCCTCCGCCATATTCGACGAGGGCTTCCTCCATCGCCCGGGCAAGCCCGGTGATTTGGCTGCCTCCGCCTCCGAGGAGAACATGATTTCTCATCTTCTGTTGGAATTCGGGGTCGTAAGTTGCGATCAGATCCTGGAGGGCGGCAACCGTGGGTTGGACGATGCCCATGCAAGCTTCGCGAACCAACTCGGTCAGATCAAATTCCGTCGGTTTACCCTCTACCGGGAAAGTTGCCATCACGGGATCTTGCTGGCTCCCGACACTGGCAAAATTTTCCTTGAGTTCCCGTACCATGTTGACCGAAAATTGGGCTTCCGGATGATTCTCGGTGATCAGATCGAAGAGCTTCTGATCGATGGCATCGCCGCCGTAGTGGTGCGTTCTCTGATCGTCCGCCTTGGGCATGGTGCCATGAACCCGGCACAGGTCGACGGTTCCCGCACCGATGTCGATCACCAAGGTGTCGGAGAGGAAATCGAGACCGTAAGCGACCGAGAAGGGTTCCGAACAGACGATGATGCTATCCATGAATTCGGATGCGGCTTCAAGGATGTGAGATTTGGAATCGACGCTGGCTTCTGCGGGTGCGCCGATGACACCGTAAACGGTACTACCGGAAGGGATGTCTGCCTGGTCGACGATGTGCTCGATGAGATCCCGTGTGGCTCGTTTTGCATTGGCCTCATCCCTGATCACTCCCTTGTCGAGAGGGCGAACGAGATCGACAGCCATGCGGTTTTGTACCGCTTCCTCGCCGAAGACTTTCTCCCTGCCACCCAGTAGTTTTTTGCTGACATGGTCCTGGGCGTATCCGACGTAGGACCAAACCGTTGTTCGGACCCCTGTGGACGTGGTGATGGAAGTCCTGCTGGTTCCCAAGTCCATACCCACATAGACGGTATCACTCATGGGGTTTTCTCCTTTTTATTCTGTTCAGAAAGCCGTGAATGGCTCAGGCGAGGTTCTTTTCGACCTGTGGATCATGACCCCGATTTTGCTCTGAAGGTACATTTTTTACGATTTGCTGACGCAAGAGGCGATTTTCCGTGACGAGGTCTTCGAGAAGTGCTCTGCGCCGGCCGCTTTGATTATCGGCAGGGCTTGTGGTAAACGGTGTCGCTATTCGAGAAGTTCCTGCTGCCGAATTTTCGCGATATTCCACCCTTCTGGCGGTCTCCAGTGCTTCATCCCTCTGCAGTCGGGCAGCATCGAGATTCTTCGCCAAACGTTGGATCTTCCTCTCAAGCAGGTCGATGTTCTCGCTGCGAGTCTCCTCTTCCCGGTCGGAGGCACGTGTTCGCTCCTCTTCGAGGGATTTATGAACGACCTCACGGATCTCTTCTTCGACCTCATCGGGGAGCTGATGACTGATCGTCGCTCGCTCGATGATGCGGTCGAGGGTGTCTTCCAATTGGTCGAGACTTTCGCGGGAGAGGGTGAAACGGTCCCTGTCCACCTCTCGCTCCCGTTCGCTGCCCAGCAACTCCTGTGTTCGCTGCAATTTTGCATTCAAATTTTTGACGTGAGACTGCAGATCAGCCTTTTCATTTTGAAACTCTGCAAGCCGCACCTGAAAGCTCTTCTGCGACTCTTCACGCAATCTCCTCAATTCCTCTTCACCAATGGAACGGCCACTTTCGCGGATGACTTCGTCGACGGATGCCTGGATCAATTCCTTGATGGCAGAGAGATTGAGAACCCTGACACTGTCTCTTTGGGCAGCGATGGCGGAGGTTCTCACCAAGCGGGATCGGGAACGCAGAGCATCTTCGAGATCTGCACCTTTTGCGAGTGGGGCAGCGTCCTCACCAAAGAGCCTTTCGAGAGCGGTCAATTCCCGCGGATGAGCGGGCTTCCAATGCAACAGAAGTCCGGCATCACTTCTTTGGTGAACCACTGCATGGACCAATTCGGCGTGGCCATCGGGCCGTTCCACGATCAACTCATAACGTTGTCCGGGCTGAAGGCGAATCGTCGAGTCGATCAACACCTCCCTCGAATCGATGCGTGCGACCGGCAACCTCACGATCCCTGCGGAGACCTCGAGGACGACACTCCAAGTATCGGAAGTGGATCCGTGCTGGGAGGGATTCATCGGGGAGGGATTCTCGCCAGGGGACATCGGTCTCCAAAGGTCGGGGTTGGATGAGGGGCACAGATCCCCTCCGGGTGATCGGTCGGGGGCTCTCGAATGGGCTTGCCCACCGTGGACACAGAAAACCGATCATCCACAGAGAAGGCTAAACAAAGTGGCCAAATAACGCAAGTTGGGAGAAAGGAAAGCCAATTGGGAAGGAAATGAAGCCCTCCGGAAGGAATCTATTGCCGGAACATATCACCGAAATTCCCCGTCTCATTGGGAGGGGGCGCCCGTGAAACTGGTCGACAGGACTGGTCAGGAGCATGGATTCAGCGAAGATAGGCCAGAGGCCTATCAATTCCAACAGAAGTATTGCCGCCCAACGTCAGGAGTTTTGCGACGCAGACGGCAGTGGAAAGGATGGAGGAGATGTCCGGTTGCATACTAATCATTCTTTCCAGTGCCATCTGTGGGCTTCCCATCGATGTCTTGCCGGGGACGGAAGCGCAGCCGGGAAGTACCGTTCAATTCGGGGCGGTCCGTTATGAAACGGCGACGAAAACGATCCACATGGATGGATATTTCAATATGTCCCAGGGATTCGTTGAGTATCTGGTAAACCTTCCCGGGGCCAAGTCCCACGAGTGTCTGATTGCTGTCGATTGTGATCCGATGCACTTGCATACCGCATTGCTGCTTCTTGAGCTGGGTGAAAGTCGCAGCCCGGAATCTGAGCGAGATTTGGGACCATTGACCGGAGGCGATCGTCTGGTCATCCATTTCCAGTTTCCGGTGAAAGACCGGGAGGGTCGGTGGTTTGTGCGCCGGATTCGAGCGGAAAATTGTCTGATCAATGCTCCCATGGAACGGGAGATGGCTCGGTGTGGTTTTGCCTATACTGGTTCAGGATTTATGGTTCTGGATCCACCGCCAGGGTCTCCTGAAGGGGCGGAACCGACCGAAGAATTCATGGCGAGAGTCACCGGAGAACTGATCTCAGTGAGCCACAGACCTTGGGCAATCCTCGATAATCCGCTGGCATTACCCTATCCAGACGGCGATTATTTTGCTTATGGGAAAGTCCTTCCTTGGAGGAGGGATGGCGAGGAACCACCGACTGTCACGGTTTCGATCCGCAAGGCGAAACCGGGTGAGATCGATCCCTCGGCCAAGCGCATGGAATTGCCGAAACGACAGCCACAATTACCTCCCGAGGTGGAAGAGAATCGTCGATGAATTTGAACCCCAAGATGAGCGTGACGAAGTCACGCAAAACGCCATCGAAAACCGTTTGGTTCTGTTGCGTCTGTTTTGCCACACTGCTGGTGCTGCCATATGCAGGAGGAGCACAAGGTTTCAAGGTGGACAAATCAGCCCTGAAGTCATCCATCGACCGTGGAGCAAATTGGCTCATCGATCATCAACGGTCCGACGGTTCATGGGGCTCGATGGCAGGTGACCCTGGAATCACCGGGATGGTCATCAAGTCTCTCGCAGACACTCCCCGAGCGTACCGTGAACAGGACGGACCCTTCATCTCTGCCGGTGTCAAATCGTTGCTTGCCCACCAACAGGAAGATGGTGGCGTATACATCCCGGGACAAGGCTTGATGAACTATAAGACCAGCATCGCCATTCTTGCACTGACCGCCCTCGACGGAGATCGCAAGGAATCTCTCTATCGCGATTCTGTTGCTAAAATGCGTGACTATGTATCAGGCTTGCAGTGCGCTGAAAATTCCAGCCCCATTCCATTCAATCGCAAGACTCATACAGGATCCTATGGGGGGATCGGTTATGGCAGTGACCGCAGGCCTGATTTGAGCAACACGCAATTGGCGATGGAAGCGCTCAAAGCTGCTGGCCTGGCTGAGGATTCAGATGTTTGGAAAAAGGCGACCGTCTTTATTTCCCGCTGCCAAAATCGCAAAGCATCCAATGATGTTCTCGATGGGGTGAAGAAGTCGTCCAGTGAAGATGGTGGATTCTTTTACCATCCCGATGAATCGAAGGCTGGAAAACAGACCGACGCCTCCGGGGCGGTGACCTTTTCTTCATACGGTTCGATGACCTATGCGGCAGTGAAGTCACTGATTTATGCAGGCCTGGAACCGGACGATCCACGTCTGAAGTCAGCGGTGGATTGGATCGGAAAGAACTGGACCGTGACCGAGAACCCCGGAATGGCCACCCCGGAGCAACCTGCCCGAGGGCAGACAGGTTACTATTATTACCTCGCGGTCATGGCTCGCACTTTGGAAGTCCTCGGTCAGAAAGAGTTGGTCGATGCCTCTGGTGAGTCTCATGACTGGGCCCGTGAAATTGCTGCGACTCTTCTTGAAAGACAGCAGCAGGATGGGTCGTGGATCAATCCTGTCGATCGCTGGTGGGAAGGGGACCCTGTCCTCGCAACCGCCTACGCCTTGCAGGCACTGAATATCTGTTACGCCAACATGAAGGAATAGTGCTATGCCAAGGATGAGAGCTTTTCGCGGCTTTGTTCCCAACGTGGATAAGGTAGATCCAGGAAACGTCATCTGCCCTCCCTACGACGTGATCCCTGATTCTCTGCATGATCAACTCCTGAGTTATGCTCCGGAGAATGCGGTCAGATGGATTCTCGGGGATGTTCCTGGTGCTACTCCCGACGCAGAGATCTTTCGCGGGTGCGGCGAATCGATGCGATCTGCGGTCAGGGATGGAATGATCGTTCCCGAGGAGAGACCGGCGATCTATCGCTACAGCATTCGCTATCGCAACAGGGATGGAGGGGATTCTCTCTTGCAGGGAGTGATCGCTGTTGTCGAAGCCCGCCCATGGGGCGAGGGGGTCGCCCGTCATGAGGAAATCCGCCCCCACACGGTCGCACGGTTGGTTGATCAGGCTCGTCTGACGACCATCGATACAGGAGTGGTACAACTCTCCTGTGAAGGCCTGGAAGATGTTCTCGCAAAGGTCGATGCGGGCCCAACCGCAGGGGATTTGGTCTTTGAGAGCGCAGACTTTCGAGGGGATGTTCACACTTTGCGCAGAATTGACGAACCCGCCCATCTTCAACGCATTGAGGCCGCTCTAGAACCCCTCCCATCGGCAGTGGCGGATGGTCATCATCGTTACACTACCGCCATCGAATTATCGGGGGACGACCAATTGATCGGCGGTGGATACGTTCTTGCATTTATTGGTGACCTGTCCCAGGAAGGCCTGCACATTCATCCCACCCATAGAATTTGGAATTGGAACCCGGGGGATGGTCCTGCGTTGGAATCTGTGGCAAGCAGAATTGTGGAGGCCCTCGATGACGGAGAGGGAGAATCCTGGCAATTGGTTTCAAGTTGTGGAAAAGAATGGCAACTCAACACCCTTCCCGACCTGAGTCAGCCGACGCTGGCCCGAAGATTGGCGGACGTGATTGCGGAGTTCAACGGTCTGGGTGCCCCATCGACACCCCATGTAGAAGATATTGCGAGAGAACAACTTTCTGGATGTGAGCACGGTATTCTCTGTCTTCTCCCACCGGTGGGGAAGGATGAATTTTGGAGTCGTACGCTTGCTCAGGAAGTATTCCCTCCCAAAACCACCTTTTTTGAACCGAAGATTTCCACCGGAATGGTGGTTCGTTACACCGATGAGGAGGACGTGTAATGGCAACTCAAGAAAATCCTGAGAACAGAGAGGTTCCGCGCCTCTTTATCCCTGGCCCCGTGGAAGTCGAGGACTCCATCATGCACGCCATGACTCGTCCGATGATCGGCCACAGGGCACCGGAGTTCTCTGCTCTTGGCGAAGAGGTACACACCAACTCGCAACGATTCTTCCGGACACAGGATCCGGTATTCGTTCTCACTTCCTCGGGAACCGGTGGGATGGAAACGGCTGCTCGCTGCGGTGTTCGCAACAACGTACTGTGCTTTGTCAATGGTGCCTTCAGTCAGCGATTTTTCAAGGTTTGCGAAAGCAATGGAAAGAATGCGACGCGGGTCGATGTCCCTTGGGGCGAAGCGGTCAAGCCGGAATTGGTCCGTGAAGAGTTGTCCCGTGGGAACTTTGATGCGGTGACTATTGTTCACAATGAGACGAGCACCGGCGTCATGAATCCATTGGCAGAAATCGCTGAAGTGGTGGCAGAATTTCCGGATGTGTTTTTGCTGGTTGATGCGATTACCAGTGCAGGTGCAGTTCCGATTCACTTCGACTCGCTCCCGCCCATCGATTACCTCGTCACCGGAAGTCAGAAGGCTTTGGCCCTGCCTCCCGGATTGGCCCTCCTGGCGGTTTCAGAGAGAGCGCTGGCCAGGGCTGAAAGCATCGAAAACCGCGGCATGTACTTCGATGTCTTGGCGATGCACAAATCCTGGAAGAAGCACCAGACTCCCAGCACTCCGACCATCGCTTTGATGCAAGCGCTCAAAGATCGACTGCAGATGATCCTCCAGGATGAGGACGCTTGGTTTGGTGCTCATCAGGAAAAAGCGGAAAGAGTCAGAGCATGGGCTCGAGATTCCTTTCAATTGTTTGCCGAGCCAGGATATGAGTCTGTCTCATTGACTTGCATCGAAAACAACCAGGGGATCTCCATCGCAAACCTGAATGGATTTCTGCGTGAGCACGGCATGTTCCTCTCCAACGGGTACGGAGATCTGAAGGAGAAGACATTCCGGATAACTCATATGGGGGCCATCTCATTGGCAGACACCGAAGAGTTATTGGGGCTGATCGACGACTATGTCGCCAAAAGTTGAAACGAAGAGAGGCTTTCGCTGAATTCCTCCGGGTATCCTTGACCGACTGGTCAGGATTTCGTACTGTCTCTCTCTTGCATTGAGAACTTTCGCGGGGTGGAGCAGTTGGCAGCTCGTCGGGCTCATAACCCGAAGGTCGCAGGTTCGAGTCCTGCCCCCGCTACCAATAAATCTGGCCCCCGATTCCTTTCCTTGGGAATCGGGGGTTTTTGCTGGTTGAATCTCCTCATGTCTCATGCCCCATGTCTCATGTCCTGGATTTCTGTTCACGGGTTTCTGTCGCTGGAATCCTGTAACTTCTCCTTTGCTCTGTGAAACAGCTTTGGCCCTCTACACAGCGGGGATGTGCAGGGTTGATTCGCTGATGGGGCCAAATTTTGGGGGTTGAGAAGGAAACCTCGACGATTTTGGGGTGTTTGAGCAGAACATGGCCGGAATTCCGTCCACAGAATGGGCACTGGGCCGGTGCCTTTCATGACGGGGGTGATATGATGGGCGAAGGTGTGTCTACGCCAACTAATCCATGATTTGGTGGGTATCCGCAGGAGCCTGTGGGCTCGGGTGATTTTCGATGAGGTTCTGATTGTTCAATGAGATTGACCCTGGGATGGGTCAGAACATGGATGGCATGCAGAGGAGTATTTTCATTATGTACCAAGCAAACAGAATGCTGGTTTTCATCATCGCGATCTGTGTTGTGACAGGGATGGCTTCGCTCGCTACGGCGCAGCCTTGCGATCCGGGTCAAGGAGGAGTCGGGGGAACAGGAACGGATGTCATCATCGGGGACCTGGTGGGAACCAGTAACTATGGTGCAGCAGGCAGTTTCCACGCATACAGTGTCGGAACCACATCCTGCAATATTGGAACTGAGCCACTGTTGTGGATCTCCAATACCAATGAACATCCGGTAATCGGTCAGAATCTGTACCGCCTTCACGACGGGAAATTTGAACAGATCGGTATGAGTTGGTTGAAGCACGGCTTCCTGGCACTCACCGGAAATGTCTGCGGTTGCGGATGTATCAATCCCGGAACCGGATCCTTGCTCGGAGTCGGTTGCTCAGATCCGTACTCATCGGGACTGAATGGTCAACAAAGTGGTTTGGGTCCGCGTTCAGAAGTGTTCGATGTCGCCAATGGTCTCTTTCAGTACCCGATCGGTAATGCGGGACAGATCAGTGATGCGACATCCAAGCGCCTTCGCGTGGCGACCAACGACATCGATAACGGAGCATTCCCGGGTGCGGTCTTCATCGTGGAAGGGCAGTATGTCACTGTCGACGATACTGCCGCCGGCAACTCCCACAACAACTGCTCCTACAGAACTGTGACCTTCTCACAGACTGGAAACAGGAACATGTCCCTGACAGGAACCACCCAGCGTCAGCAGCCAGGGATTCAGGCGTGGCAGGATCTGGATCCGCAGGTGACCCTGACCGAAGTCTTTGATGCGGACAATGGGCTCGTGATCGTCGGCTACCGTGTCACCGAATTGGGAGCGGGTCAATTTGCCTACGAGTATGCCCTTTACAATATGGATTCGACTCGCAACGTACGCTCCTTCGAGTTTCCGCTTGCAGGTGGAGTGACCTTGACCAGCGTCGACTCCACCCACCCGCAGTACCACAGTGGCGAGCCTTACAGCAATCTGGCATGGACTGCGAATCAGGGAGCCGGGACGATGAGTTGGTTCACCGAAACCGAAGCGCAAAACGTCAATGCCCATGCCATCCGCTGGGGAACGATGCACAGCTTCCGCTTCGTTGCCAACGCACCGGCGACTCTGGTGACGGCAACACTGGGGCACTTCAGCGGTGGTGGCAGTTCCACTGTCGAGATTCTGGCCCCCAGTGGTGACTTCACCTTGCCGGTAACAGGGCTGACCTGCCTCCAGAATGGAGAAACGGTCGACCTCGCATGGACCAACGGTGAGACCTACACCAGCATCGAGGTTTCGAGGGATGGTACGGCGATTGCGACCCTTGGTGGAACCGCAACATCTTTCAACGACAACCTTGCGCTGCCGGGGCTGCATACCTACGGCATCAATGCGACGGCAGGGACCACTCCCTCGGGAGTCGTGCCCTGTGACATCGATGTTGCACCGGCCCTGACCATCGCAGTTCCCAATGGAGATCCGATCCTCTTCAATCCCCTCGGTGGGGAAGCATATGCCGTGACGATTACTCCGCTGGCAGGTTCCGCAGTAGCTGCGGGAACCGAGTCATTGAGGGTCGAAACTGCTGCAGGTAGCCAGGCGTATCCTCTCGTTTCCACCGGTGGACTGAACTACGAAATGGTCTTTCCGCCGATCCCCTGCGGGGAAACCTTTGGCTGGTATCTGATCGCCCAGAGTACCGGTGGCCAAACCGTGACCTACCCGGAAGATGCCAGTTCCTCTCCTGCCACGGGAGTCAGTGCATTTGGAATGACCGATGAGTTGACCGATTTTGAAGTCGCCAGCGGCTGGAGCGTCGGTCCACCGGCAACGGCAACCACCGGGATCTGGGAGCGCGGGGCACCAATTGGCACCGCAGCCCAACCGGGAGCGGACCACTCCCCGGTCGGCGACAACTGCTGGTTCACCGGACAGGGAAGTATTGGCGGTACCCTCGGAGAGAATGACGTCGACGGTGGCGAGACAACCCTCTACAGCCCGGTCATGAATCTCTTGGGTGCAAGCAATCCTGTGATCAGTTATTGGCGCTGGTACTCGAACAACTCGGGAGCGAGTCCGGGAGCCGACATCATGACGATTCAAATCTCCGATGACCTGGCCAACTGGACCAATGTTGAACTGATCGGTCCCACTGGCCCGGATACCACAGGTGGCTGGATACAGCACACCTTCACTGTGGCGGATTTTGCTCTGTTGACCTCGACGGTTCAGATGCGCTTTATCGTTGGTGACCTCGGAGCAGGATCGATCATCGAGGCAGCCATAGACGACTTCGTTTTTGAAGATGTGGATTGTTCGGGTGTCGCAGATTGCAACGCCAATGGCATTCCTGATGCCGACGATATCGCCAATGGCACCAGTGAAGATTGCGATCTGGACAACATTCCTGACGAGTGCAGCACCGCCAATGGCACCGTTCCCGATTGCGATGGCAATGGCATTCCCGATCTCTGCGATCTCGCTACAGGAGCAGCAGACTGTGACACTGATGGGAATCTGGATGCCTGCGAGGTTGATACGGATGGGGATGGAACCATCGACGATTGCGACGACGACATCGATGGTGATGGAATCGTCAACTCCTGTGATGTGGATCAGACTGCAGGACCTGATTGTGATAACAACGGACAAATCGACAGTTGTGATCTTGCCGGTGGTGCGACGGATTGTGACTTCAATGGGCAACTGGATTCGTGTCAGATTACTGCCAACCCCGCACTCGACTGCAATCTGAATGGTGCTCTCGATGCTTGCGATCTCGCAGGTGGACTGGAGACCGATTGTGACGGCGATTCGACGCCGGACAGTTGCCAAATCTCCAGCAATCCTGCAGTGGACTGTGACAACAGCGGTACGCTGGACAGTTGTGAAATCGCTGGTGGGTCCGTGCCTGATTGCAACAGCAATGGAATCCCCGACAGTTGCGACATCGCCTCCGGGACCAGCACCGACAATGATGGCAATGGTGAGCCGGACGAGTGCAATGTCCAGGAGTGGATCCGTGGGGATATCAATGCCGACGGTTCGATCGATATCAGCGATGCGGTTGGTACCTTGGATTACCTGTTCAGCAATGGTAATCCGCTCTGTGTTGCCACCATCGACATCAATGATGACGACGCTACCAATATCGCCGATACGGTGAGTCTGCTCTCATACATGTTTGCGGGAGGACCTCAACCGGCAGCACCCTTCCCCGGGTGTGGAGTGGATCCGAATGGCACCACCTTGAGTTGTAATTCGTACCCGCTGTGTCCGTAAAAGGGTTGGTTGGTTTGAACAGGAATGACATGAGATAGAAGCAAGAGGCTCCCGTGACCTTGAATGGACACGGGAGCCTTTTTTAATCGAGAAGGGACCGGAGATCCTGGCAACTCGCCATCATCTCCAATGGAGGTCATATCGTTTATTTTCGCTTCGCATCTTTACTCAAGATTTTACTCACGATGTTTCTGTGGGGCCTTGCACCACTCCCCGCCCAGGGGATCGGCGGAGAAGATTGTGCCTCGGCGGCGGTGATAGACACGATTCCCTTCTTCGCCATCGGAGACACCTGTAGCGCACTGGACGACTACAACGAAAGTTGTCCGTTCACCCCTACGGGTGGACGCGACGTTGTCTATCGGTACACACCGGACACCGACATCACCATCACGATCGATCTTTGCACCTCCGGATTTGATACCAAGGTTTACCTTTACATGGGCAGTTGCCCAACCGTTCCGAATTCCGGAGTGCAGGTGGCGTGCAACGACGACGCTTGCGGAGTGAACGGGTGGCGCTCGCAGCTGGTCGATGTCGACCTGCTGGCGGGTGTGGACTATTTCCTGGTGGTCGATGGTTACGCAGCTGCCGACTGCGGAAGTTATGACCTGAGCATCGCCGAGAGGGCCCCCTCGGATCTATGCGAGCTGGCGGAGGTGATTTCAATTCCGTGGAGTGGGGCTGTCTCGACCATCGGGGCCGTCGATGACTACAACGAATCCTGTCCTTTTGACGTGGGGGGGGCTCCCGATGTGGTCCGCCGATTTGTCGCAGCAGAGACGGGGGAGATCCGCATCGATCTTTGCGAGTCCAATTTTGATACCAAGGTTTACGTTTACGAGGGAATCTGCCCAGCGGCCGGAAGCCAGAATGGATCTACAGGATCGGGCACCGCCATCGGGTGTAGCGACGATGCCTGTGGTGACAACGGTTTTAGATCCCGTCTGTCTTTCATGGTGACGGAAGGGGTCGAGTACTTCGTGGTTTTTGATGGCTACGGAATCAACGACTCCGGTGAAGCGGTGGGGACCATTACAGATGTTCCGCCAGCGGGGCCCGGAGAGGAGTGTGAACAGGCTTTCGTCATTCCTGCACTGCCTTTTCAGGCAGATGGAATTACGGAGGGAGTCTCCCGTTTCGAACACCAGTGCCAGTTCGTGTTTGCAGGCGCGCCGGAGCATTTCTATCGCTACACCGCAACCCAGGACACCTGGATTGAGATCGACAGTTGTGGCAGTGATTTTGACACCGAGATCACCCTAATCAGTGGCCCCTGCCCGCCTGTTTCCGGAGAGCCGACCAACGCCAGTGTCAGAGCCTGTAATGATGACGGGTGCGGTATGGATGCGACACGCGCACGCATTCCGGCTGCCTTCGTGGCCGCAGGTGAAACGGTCTCCATCGTTATCGACGGGCATTCCAGCGGTGATTTCGGAGCGTATTCCCTGCATGTGAAAGAGACGTGTGCGCCGGATCACCCCTCAGAACTTGCCAGTCCCATCGAAGTCGGTACAGGTCCCATCGGGCTTGCCCTGCATGCAGGTCTCGGTCGACTCTTCGTCACGAACTACGGTGCGAGTTCTCTTTCAGTGATCGATACCGCCACCGATGAGGTGGAGGCCACGATCCCGGTTTCCTCGGGGCCCTATCGACTCGCTTTGACCCCGGATGGCACGCGACTCTACATCGTCAATTACGTGGCAAACCGGATCGATTGCTTCGACCCGATGACTCTCGAACTGATGGATTCATTTCCGGCGCAGGGGGTGAGCCCCCTGGGTCTCACCATCACTCCGGATGGGGCATCCCTGTTTGTTGCCACTGCAGGGGATGGCCGGGTGACCCGTTGGTCAATTCCCGGACATCAGGTCCTCGGAGAAGTGGGTGGCCTCGGTGCTCCCCGCGAAATGATCGCCTCTCCCGATGGAGATCTGGTATACGTTTCTGATCCTACGGGGGTCAGGGTTTGGGAAATCACGGTGGACACCCTCGTCGCGACTTCGATCGCCGTGGATGAGTTCCCGCAAGCGCTTGCGTTGACCGAGAATGGACAACACCTGCTGGTCGGCAACTTCGGCTTCGATCGATCTCTGGACCATGCCTCAGTCATCCATCTTCACTCCCGGGAGGTGGTCGCCAGACTGCGAATCGGAACCGGACCGGAGGAGATGGTTCGGGTTCCCAATACTCCCTACCTAGCCGTCAGCAATTGGGGGTTCAGTCGGCACCCCAACACCGGGGCAGGAGAGTTGGGTGCTGGACTCGGGAATGTGGCCATCGTGCGTCTTCCTGATTTCAATCTCGTCGGTGATCCCAACTCGCCGCCGATGATCGACGCCATCGAAAGGATCATTCCGGTGGGCGGGGATTACACCTTTGGGATTGCGGCGAGTCCCGCCGGGGACAAGATCTACGCCGCCAACCTTGGTTATGGCGCACAATCCGGCAACACCGTCAGTGTGGTTCAGTTTCCAGGTGGGTGGGTGAGTGGTCGCTTCGTCCGCGGAGATCCCAATGCCGATGGTGTGATCGATGTTGCAGATCCCATCGCACTGCTGGATTTTCTGTTCGCAGGAGGACCTCTTCAATGCCCGAATGCAGGCGATGTCAATGATGACGAAGTTCTCGATATTGCCGATCCCGTCGCACTCCTGACCCATCTCTTCTCTGGAGGATCTGCTCCACCGGCACCGGGAGTTTGTGGAGTGGATCCGACACCCGGAGAGCTCTGTTGTAGTAGCGGGTGTAACCCATAGCGTTAAATCCCATATTAGTTAGTTACGTAACTAAAACAGGATCATTTTCTGCTTTTGATCAAGTGGTCAATCTCGGTTTTCAGTTTCGGCAGAATTTCATCGTAAGGGTACGCTCCGAGGGATTCCTCACCGCGCTTGAGATTGACGAAGCTCGGGGCACACCAGAGTCCCAAATCTGCGTCGTCGGTTTCGCCGGGTCCATTCACACGGCAGCCCATGACAGCGATGGTCAGGGAATGTTCCTGATAGGCCTTGGAGAGTTCCTTGACCTCCTTGGCCAGTTTGACGAAGTCGCCATTTTCGACCCGTGAGCAGGAAGGGCAGGAGATGATGTTGGGCCCGCTCGATTCGTAGCGGACCACACTGCGAACCCTGCCGGCGTAGACGTCGTCGATGATGTTCTGACCCTCGATGATCTCCTGCTGCTTCTCCTCATTCGGGAGGGTCAGAGAGACACGCAGGGTGTCACCGATTCCGCGGGAGATCAGTTGCTCGAAAGCGACGCGGGTCTTGATGACTCCGTCGGGGGGTAATCCCGCTTCCGTCACACCGAGGTGCAGGGGAATCTCTGGTCTTTGCTCGGAAAATCGGCGGTTCGCCTCGATCACCGTATTCGGATTGGAATCCTTGAGGGAGACGACGTACCGTTCGAAGCCGATGGAATCGAGATACTCGGAGTGCTCCAACGCGCTTGCCACCAGCGGTGAAATATCATCGTCTGCAGGCCATTTCTCTTTTTGAAGCGGGTCCACCGAGCCACAGTTGACCCCGATTCTGAGGGCGATATCCGCTGCGACAGCCCAGTTGGCAATCCTTTGGACCTTCTCCTGCCAAGGGACTTTTTTCTCGTGGTGATGCAGATGTCCGGGGTTGTAGCGAATTTTTGCGACGTGAGGTGCCAGGATTTCAGCGAGGCGCCAATTTTCCTGAAGATCGATGCAGAGATGGGCTTCCACCTTTCCAGCGATTTTGATGGCTGCTTCCGCATCACTCCGGGAGTCGACCGCCAATCGGACGATTCCGGCACCTGCGGATGACAGTGCATCCACTTGCTGGCAGGTGGCATCGAGGTCGGTGGTGTGCGTGGCACACATGCTTTGGACGAGGATGGGGTGACCTGAACCGATGACTCGGTCTCCCACCCTGACGGAACGCGTCTCATTTCTGGTGATGTTCTTTGCTGACACGCGTGACTCCAATACACACGAAGTTGAACTTCGTCGATCCAGATGGAGAGTATCCCTCCGGGATCCGTTTCATTCGAGCAGATCTTGCGTCAAACGGTAAGATGGGAATGGAAGATGTGTATTCCGGGAGGAAGCAGGCATGAAACCACAGAATGGATTGCAGATCATATATCTACCGATCCTGCTTGGACTCTATCTTTGGCTCTCTACGGCACCTGCAACTGAAACCTCGATACCCGGCTTGCGGAACTCCTCTGAAATCGCTGCTCCCAGTGTCTCCCGGAGGATGGAGACCAATGTCGGTCCTGAGGCTCTCTTGGTCGGGATATTTTGCTCGATAGGAATCCACTTCACCCTTCGCTTCCAGAAATCCCTTCAGGAGCATGCTCGCAGTCGTTGAGACCGCAATCATGAACACTGACTCTTCTTCACGAAGTATGAGACCGCTGGCATGGGGAGGACTGTAGGGGCCTTCCGGGGCGACTAAAGCAAATGTCTCCCCCGTAAACTCCCTCGTGAGGCCGAGTGACACAAATTTCGTGATTGAGAGGTTCCTTCTTCCCTCTCCTGGCATTAGATGGTCCAATAGATACAAGGAATATTCATTCGGGACATAAGTTTTAGTCCCGGGCTCATTTGTGATTGATCGAAGAGGTGTGTCATGGCGGGAATTCCGGGCGGATGCCTGTGGGCCCCGTCAGGGGTCAAGTAGTCCGGAAATTTCGGCGATCTACTTGCCAATTCTGCCATTCCCTCCACCGATCAGCGGGCGCAAGTCTCTTGTGAGGGGGCTAATTTGTTTGAGTCAGGACTCGGCAGTCGTTTGACAGATTCAATCTCACACCCTGTGGTTGTCGCCATGCTCCGGGGTCGCATGAATAGATCCTCATTAACAATCTTTGTCAGCGCCCTGGTCTTTGCTCTCGTCTTTGGGACGGCCACTCTTGAGGCCCAATTCAGTGCTCCTGAACAGATCTCACCTCCCGGCCTGGTCATGTCGAAGCCATTCATCGAAATTGACAAGACTTGCCATAGTTGTCTGCCTCCCTATGTCACCTTCAGTGCGCATTCCGATACGGAGTTGTTTTTTGGAGGAACACTTACCGGTGGAAATGAATTGATACCGATCTTTGTCACTCCCCCGGGAATCGGAGAGTTGGTCCACAAGCAGGGCCCATTAGCCAGTGTTCACATGGCATTCGATCTTATCGTGGCTCCCGGACAGCGAGGAGTCTTTGTGACACAAAGTGTGGCTTCCGGATTTGGAACCCCTGTCCAGTATGATTCCGGCTTTGCCGATGCCTACAATCCTGCAGTCACCTCGATGGTCGATGGGGTTTGCCTGGTTTCATGGGTGGAAAGTGACTCGATCGGTTCAGAAGTTTTTTACCGTATCGGATCAAATCCTGAGGTCTCTTTGGGGGCTGGAGAGAGAAGTCAGGTCGCCCGTTTCGCCGATGGATCAGGTGCCGTGTTGTGGAATGAGGCGGGTCTGTTCAGGTACATCCTGCTGGACTCCTTTTCCCAAGGCCCTGTCCTAGACTTGCACAACTTTGGCTTCACACCTCTCGAGTGGAGTATTGCGACCCTTCTGGATGGAACACTTCACCTTGTGGCAGCGGATGGCACGACGATTCACCATATGTCGGAAAATCTGTTCACGGGTGTTGCTGCCGATTTGGGAACCAGTCGGCAGGCAGGTGGCGCGATTGAAAATCTAAGCCTCGATTCGGTTTCTTCGACTTCGTGGACCGCGACTTGGATCCAGGATCAGGAGATCAGGCTTGGTCACATGGAATCATCTTCGGTGACCGTAGAAAACCTCGGACTGGTTGCTACGGAACAAGCGATGAGTCTCGATTTCGCCGGCAATGTCCACCTGGTGCTGCGGCAGGATGACGGTTCCCTCCACTACCAGAACAATATTCCCGCACCTGAAGTGCTGTTCACGATCAATACCGAGGATGACGGTGTTGCTCCCCACGAAATCATTTTTGAGAGTCTTAGCAATGGAATGATCACGGATCACTTCTGGGACTTTGGAGACGGTCTAACGAGTACGGAATCATCGGGTACCCATGTCTACATCGAACCGGGACAGTACTTTGTGAGTCTTACGGTCACAGGTCCTGGGGGCACAAGCTTCCAGCAAGCGACGCTGCCAGTTTCCGTGACCTCGCCCGACAACTACATGAAGTTTGCTGATATCTCAGTCTTCGGCGGTCAGCCTGTATTCCACCCCGTTCTCGGAACCCACACCGATCCTCTTCAGGGCTACCAGATCGGTGTCGAATTCGATGGAACATTTCTGCAGATGAATGAAGTCTCTATTGCGGGAACGCAAGCAGCTCAACTTTCCCCGGAGTTCATCATTTCCAATATTTTTGATACAGGGGCCGATTCCAGTCTCTACCTGGCAGTTATCTTCGATACATTGCCGCCCTTTGACGGAAGGACTGTTAGTCCTGGAGTGAATCACACCCTGTGTACTCTGAATTATGATGTCGCGATGGGGTTACCATTGGGGAGTTCGACAGAGTTGCGGTTTGCAAACGGTATCGGTTTTCCTCCCATCAACACCATCTACGCCATCGAGGGCGGGCTGGCTCTGGAACCCTATTTCATCCAAGGGACCATCCTCGTATCTGAACAGCCCCAGTTCCTCTTCATCCGTGGCGATTCCACATATGATCAGAGCGTCAACATCGCAGATGCGATATTCCAACTCGATTATCTCTTCACAGGTGGCCCACACTCCGTTTGCCCCGATGCAGCGGATTCCAACGACGATGGGGTGCTCAATATCGGGGATGCGGTATATACCCTCTCGTACCTCTTCGCCGGCGGGGAAACCATTCCATACCCCTATCCCGGTTATGGCCTAGATCCCACAGAGGACTCTCTCGGTCCCTGTTTGCCGTGACATGCGCAGGATTCCAAGGATCTCCTGACTCAAACGTACCTGAGCATACGTCTTCCCGAAATTGCCGATTGCATCCCCTTCTCTTCTGAATGGTGGATTCGCTTCACTCCGGTGTTTCTAATGTGTTCGATGTCAACAACCTGAACCGAGCACCATGGGAGGAACGGATGAAGACCGTCAGAAGTTATACCGGTGAAAAGTGGCACGCTGCAGAAGGTGGCAAGGGAGTCGAACTTCGGGATCCATCCACGGAGGAGCCTCTCGCCCACGTGTCTGCCGACGGTTTGAATATGGGGGACTTGGTTCAACACGCCAGAAATCAAGGCGGGGCTGCACTGCGAGAGTTGTCCCATGAGAGTCGTGGTGAATTGCTGGTGGGAATGTCTAAGGCGATACACGGGATCCGTGATGAGCTTCTTGAACTCTCCATGAAATCGTGTGGCACCACTCGCAAGGACTCCAAGTTTGACGTCGACGGGGCATCGGGGACTCTCTACCACTATGGTGCATTGGGCCAGGAATTGGGTTCGGGTGTTTTCCTTGAGGACGGGGATGGCGAGCAACTTGGCAGATCTTCCGTTTTTTGGGGGCGTCATGCGCGCGTACCCCGAAATGGAGTTGCGATTCATATCAACGCATTCAATTTCCCTGCCTGGGGTTTTGCAGAAAAAGCTGCCGCTGCGATTCTTGCGGGAATGCCAGTGGTCACCAAGCCCGCCTCCAGCACGTGTCTCGTTACCGAGCGCTGCATCGAGGCGATCGTCGAAGCGGGGGTTCTTCCAGACGGAGTGTTGAGTCTGATTTGCGGTTCGGTAGGCGATCTGTTTGAACATCTGAATGAGCAGGATGTGGTTGCATTCACGGGATCCGCAGGCACGGCCCTGCGCATTCGCTCCCATGCCAATCTGCTCGCGAAATCGATTCCGGTGAATGTGGAAGCGGACAGTCTGAATGCCGCTTTTCTTGCCGATGACATTGAACCCGGCTCGGAGACCTGGAATCTGATGATTCGAGAAGTGGCCAGGGAAGTGACACAAAAGAGTGGTCAGAAGTGTACTGCGGTCAGAAGGATTTTTGTTCCGAACAGTCTCAGGGATGCATTTGTGGACGAGTTCATTGAAGAACTTGGTAACAGGGTAACCGGCACTCCTTACGCTGATTCAGTCAATATGGGCCCCTTGGCTACTGAAGATCAATTGGAGTCAGTACTCGAGGGGATCTCCCGATTGCGTGAAGTTGCGGATGTGATTCACGGGACCGGAGAGCGTTGTGATGGAGTCGGTGCAAAAGAAGGACAGGGATATTTTGTCTCTCCGACTTTGCTGGAGGCTCGCGATGAGGGGGGTGATGAGATCATTCACGATCTCGAAGTGTTTGGCCCGGTTTCCACCCTGTGTCGCTACGATGGGACTTCTGCCTCTGCTGCTTGTTTGAATAGCAGGGGAGCGGGAACCCTGGTGACTTCCATTTACAGCGACTCTGATGAATGGGTCCATGACTTCCTGCGGCGGGGGGGGTCATACAGTGGACGATTCTACCTCGCTTCCGAGCGAATGGCTCCCCAGGCTCCTGGATCAGGCCTGGCTCTACCCTCTTCTCTTCATGGAGGACCTGGCAGGGCAGGGGGGGGAGAAGAATTGGGTGGATTGAGGGCGCTGGATCTCTATTCCCAGCGGATCGCACTTCAAGGAGCAAAGAGAACCGTTGAGACTTTTGTGCGCTCCTGACACTGACCGCTGGCATCGATGACTTTACGTCCATAAGTTGATCGGTCAATTGGGAATCGTAACAAGAAACGCCCGCAGGAATCATCCGATCCTGCGGGCGTTTCTGTTTCAGTATCAGAAGAGAGTTACTTCTTCTGTTCCTGCTCTTTTTTGTATTCGCTGATCAACTCATCTTGAATGTCCCGTGGTGCTGGAGAGTAACGGGCGAACTCCATGGTGAACTCAGCCTTGCCTTGGGTGGCGGAGCGAAGAACCGTGGAATAGCCGAACATCTCTGCGAGTGGAACATCCGCCTCGATGCGAACAAAACCGTCATCATCGAAAGTATCAGTCAGAATTCCGCGGCGCTGATTGAGGGTTCCGATCATGTCCCCCTGGAATTCACTGGGACCTTCCAGTGAAACCTTCATCAAGGGTTCCAAGACCTCAGGTTTACCCTTCATGTAGTACTCACGGAAACACCCCTTGGCGGCAGCCTGGAAGGCCATGTCGGAGGAGTCCACAGCATGGTAGTTGCCGTCATTCAAAGTAACGGAAAGACCATCGACGGGAGCACCGATCAATTGACCTTTGACGATACTGGCTTTGAATCCTTTTTCGACGGAAGGGATGTACTCGCGGGGCACGTTACCTCCGGTGACCTTGCTATCAAACTCGAACTTTCCTTCTTCGTTCGGTCCAATCGCTCCAATGATCCGACCGAATTGCCCCGATCCACCCGTCTGTTTCTTGTGAGTAAAGTCGAACTCGGTGAGTTTGGTGATGCGCTCACGGTAAGCGACCTGCGGGGCTCCCACCTCAACCTCAGCTTTGAACTCACGCTTCATCCGCTCGACGTAGACTTCGAGGTGAAGTTCTCCCATTCCTGAGATAATGGTCTCACTGCTGACCGCATCGAAGCGGACGCGGAAGGTCGGATCCTCCTTGGTAAATCGTTGTAGTGCCTTCGACATATTGTCGGAGGCCTTCCGGTCGACCGGATTGATCGCCAGGTGAATCACAGGCTCTGGCACGTGCATTGAATCGAGTACCAGATCCGTGTCGTTCGAGCGGAAGGTATCACCCGAAGCACAGTCGATTCCGAACAATGCGACGATGTCTCCTGAACCTGCTTCATCGATATCATCCATGTTGTCAGCATGCATGCGGACGATTCGGCCGACTTTGACCTTCTTGTCCGTTCGGGCGTTATAGACGAATTCGCCCTTCACCAGTTTTCCCTGGTACACGCGAATATAGGTTAGCTGACCGTATGCCCCATCCTCCAGTTTGAACGCATAGCTGAGCAGAGGATCTTCGGGGTGATTGGTAACCTCGTGACGTTCTTCTTCATTGCTGGGATTGATGGCGTAGTTCTTGATATCCACCGGGCTGGGAAGGAATGCGTTTACCGCATCCATGAGGGGCTGAACACCCTTGTTCTTATACGCAGAACCACAGAACACAGGGCAGAGCTCGAGAGAGATAACGCCACGACGTGTCGCCTCTATGATGAGTTCTTCTGTGACATTCTCATCCAGCATCGCTTCGGTCAACTCGTCAGAGAACATCGAGATGGCATCGAGCATCATTTCCCTGCGCTCTTCCGCCTCGGCGGCCATGTCTTCCGGGATGTCCTCGTAGCGAAGATTTTCTCCATTGTCACCATCGAAGTAGATGGCCTTCATGGTGATCAAATCGACGACGCCCTGGTGATCGTTTTCCAATCCTATGGGAAGTTGGAACATCACCGAGTTCAGCCGCAGCTTCTCTCTCAATTGGTCGCAAACTCTCAGTGGATCAGCTCCGGTTCGATCGCACTTGTTGACAAATGCCAGACGCGGAACGTTGTAGCGACGCATCTGCCGATCCACGGTGATGGACTGACTCTGAACTCCGGATACGGAACAGAGAACCAGGATCGCTCCATCCAGAACCCTCAAGGCGCGTTCCACTTCGACGGTAAAGTCGACGTGACCCGGGGTGTCGATGATATTGATGTGCTTGTCTTTCCACTCAAGGTAAGTGGCAGCAGACTGGATCGTGATTCCACGTTCTCTTTCGAGTTCCATGGAGTCCATGGTGGCTCCGACGCCGTCTTTGCCACGCACTTCATGAATGGCATGGATGCGATCGGTGTAAAAGAGGATCCTCTCGGTGAGGGTCGTCTTTCCGCTATCAATATGTGCGCTGATGCCGATATTGCGCATCTGCGTGATGTCTTGGCTCATCTTCCTTCTCCTCGGGATCAATCCCGGCGTATGGGTGGGTCTGCAGTGGAAAAGCCACCTGACCCTCTTGGTAGGCTCCAAGGATATCGTCAGTGGATGGCCCTGTGGACAGATTCTGGAAGGATTCGGCAGGTTTCCCGAATGGCAAATCGGCGCTGGGGGAAGCCAAATTCAAGGAGAAACGGCTGAATCGGGCGGGATAGGCCAATTTTTCTCGGCGAGGACGTTTTTTCCCGGCTGGCCAGGGGAGTAGCGCTTTGCATCGAGAAGTTCTTCCGGGAGATCTTCTTCACCCACCAACCAACCCCCAAGAGTGCTTCCATCCTCTGCCCTCATGCGGCAAAACCACTCCCCGGAAGGCTCCACTGCGACGACAGGCCCGTGGCCACACTGGGCAAGGCAACCGGATTTCACGACCCGTACGCGATGGGAATCTCCCGCTTGATAGATTTTTTCCCGAAGAGCAGAGCACACATCCATCGATCCCTGTCGAGGACAACTTTTTCCATGCACACAGACGAGAACCACCTGCTCGTATGGCCTGGAATCGGTCATGGGATCAGGAACCTTCGGCCAGTAATCTGCGAATCACTGTCCTGTACAGGCCTTTGTCCCAGAACATGGGATCGATCAATTCCCAGCGGACCTTCTTTTCGGAATCGATCAAGAGCAGCAGAGTTCCACCGTGGGCAACGAGATGCCGATCGAGGACCCCTTTTTCCTGACCTGCCTGGATTCCATAGGTCCAACCCAGATTCTTTGAGGAGGCGATGCTTTTCATCGCTTCAATTTCCCGCCCTGATCGATCCCCTCTCAGAATGCCGCTGATCCAGACCACTGAGAGGCCCTCCGAAGAGAATTCCTGTTCCAGTTCCTTGGCAACATCCAGAAATCGGTTTTGGCGATTCTTGCCACGGCTACTGTCACAAAAAATTCGCATCTCCAATTTTGATTCAGCATCTGCAGGGTTTTTTTGAATCCAGGTCATTCCTTCGAGAGAAGGAGCTTGCTTGTCGTGTAATACATCGATTCGCTGAGCCATCGGAATCGATTGAAATTCGAAATAGGTCTTCGTGGGCATGGCAAGATCGGTGCCGCCATTGATGCGCTCATAGATTTCGTCGTTGAATTTGAGCAGCGCCTGCAATGCCGCTTCTTTCTCTCCAAGAGCCAACTGGTAGAACCCCTCATAGAATCTTTGCCGGTCCGCCATCATCGCAAAGTCAGTTTCTTTGCCATCGGGAATGACGTAGGGAGAGCCTTCCTCCTGTCCAGGCAGAGTGACTTCGGCACCTGCTTGACTCCCGGCGGTCAGGACCGGACCCCACTTGCGCCAGAGTTCTCGGCCTTGCGTCAATTTTCCCAGGTGTCGACATGCCTTGTGAGTGAAGTAGACCAGGTGTGGCAAGTAGGGGGATCTTGGATGGTTGTTCAGGCAATTGAAGCCGGCTTTCATCATCGCTTCGTAATCACCGGCCAATTCGAGGGCTTCCACCTCTTTGATGCGCAATTCATCCGCATCGAGGAGACTCGTATCGAGCTCAAGAGCACTGCGGAAGGCCTGTGAGGCTTCTACCGGCTTGCGGCATTTTAACAATGCATCCCCCAGGACCACTTGTGCACGACTGACTTGATCCGGGGGAAGATCCTCCTTGGCCAGAGCGATCTGGGCCAACTGGATGACCTCCTGAAGGTAGTAAACCTGTTCAGCCAATCTTTGATCGTTTGTGAATGGTGCGCCCGAGTCTTTGGCAGCTTGGGCCATCATCCCGACATGGCGATCCACATTCAGAATCAAAAGGCGTCCCAGATCTATCGCAACCCGGGAGAAGTCCTTTCCTTTTGCGGAGAATCGCATGACGTAATCCCTGCCCGCATCGATTCCTTCATCGAGGGTGATGAATACGGCTGCCAAATCATCTCTTCGAAGAGTTCTCGGGTCAGGAATCGCTGCCAACTTCTCCCGCACAGTCTTTGCAAGTGCCGCTGACTCCTCTGAAGAATCGTCGTTGCTGTCCAATTCAGGGAGCGTTGAGGCCTCCTTTGAAGAGGGGGGAGTCTCCGTTTGTCCCATCAATAGATCAGAACAGAGTGTGGGAATGAGGAGGCTGATCGCCAGGCTGAAGAAGCGGAATTGGGCACCCGCAATACCGAAGAAGGACATGGTTTCTGATTCCTTTCATGTCCAGGCAGAAATATTTTCCTGGGCTCGTTGCGGGACTTTCTTTGACCGCCAATTGAGATCTCTGCCGTCGTTGGCCCGATCCCATCGCCATTTGCTGCATAGTACCACAGGGTTGCAGAGAATCGTAAACAGTCAGCCATTTCGCGACGCATGACTCGTTCTCACCATTCGATGGTATTCTTGGGGGTGAAGCCGTGAGTCCACGGATCCGGCACAGGAGCCGGGGAATTCCGTCGATCCTTCGGGGGGGAAGTGCGTGGTGATCCGAGGAGGAACCTGCGCCAAGTCCTGATCCCCGAAGACGACAGGAAAACGAGAGTTGATCCCCAGGAGGATGTATGATGATGCAGCCATTGCTGATTTCCCTTTTCGCTCTGGGTTTGACAACCCAGGACCCGTCAACAGGGGCCGCAGGGGGCGCTGTGGCAGAAGAGATCCCCTACAAAAAAGTGGATCCCGAAAAGACGATCGGCATGAATATGCCGGGAATCGAAGTGATCGATCTTGAGGGCAAGAGTGTCGATCTCTCCCAGTTCTCAGAGAAGACGATGATCCTCGAATTTACTCTTCCCAGTTGCCGATTTGCACAGCGGTTATACATCCAGAAGAGAGTTCAGCCGATGATTCAAAGATTGGCTCGGCAAGAAATCCTCTGGTTCAGTGTCGATTCCTCCTTTTTTGCGCATCCCGAACGGTGGCAAAACTGGGCGAAAAAGTACACTCTCAAGCACCAATTCATGCTCGACAATGAAGGTCGATTGGCAGAGGCCCTTGGAGTTAGGGTGAGCCCCACCTACATCATCGTCCACAAGGGAAAGATCATTTACCACGGATCTCTCGATGACGATATCTGGGGACAGGATCTCGATCGAACCGTCCTTCTCGATCAGGCTCTCAAGGCGGGCCTCGCCGGGGAGACGATTGAAAAGCCGTATGAAAAACCTTACGGGATGGCGATCAGGACCCGTCGGGTAGAAGAGATTCGCCGCAAGGAGTTCGAAGAAGCTCGCAAGAAGGCATTGGGAGACTTCGACAAGCCCAAAGGCCAGTAGGCTCTCCGGCGGCAATCCAGCAGATCGAACTCCCCATTCAATTGGTGTTCCCCTTTCCGGCGTGAGGCAACACGGATACCCTGTCACCACCCTGTTGATCGCCTTCGCAAAAGGCATGTCGCAAGCGCTCGGGGTGGGGGGATATTTCATTGCTTTATTGGCTGGGAGAGAACTTCCGTGATCTCTGGGGGCCTCTTCGATTGCTCCAATCCCATCTGGTTCTCGCCTCTCTGGGAGCCGTTTTTTCCGTCATTGCGACCTTCTGGGTACTCCGCTATCGATTCATGCTTCTGCCCCTGGACCGGGGACGGGAGCATGCAACGCAGAGTGCCGTTTCCAAAGGGAAACCGACAGGAGCAGGGTTGCTTTTCATCCCTGTTCTGTTGGTCGTTTGCCTGCTGGTGGTTCCATGGGATCCCTATCAGGGAGTGATCTACATCGCGGTATTTCTGGCGATGATTGCGGGATATCTCGATGACCGCAGCGGGATCTCATGGGGAGAATGGAAAAAGGGAATTTTTGATGCGGTGATCTGCGGAGTGGTCGCCTGGGCACTGATCCGTGGGCAGACACATATTGAAATCTGGTGGCCACTCTATGCCCCAAAAATGGGACCAGAAGCTGCACTTGATGGGACGATGGGTTTACTGGCCCCAACACTCGTTTCCACATCGGTGTACTGGGTGATGGCGACCTTTTTGCTATTTCTCTCCATCAATACGACCAATTGTTCTGATGGGGTCGATGGATTATCCGGGAGTTTGTTGGCTGTGGCGTTTCTCGCATTGGGTGGAGTCTTGTATGGAGTCGTGGGGCACGTGGGGTCTGCGCGATACCTGTTGGTGCCCTACAATGAAATGGGCGCAAGTTGGGCCGTCGTTGTCGCCACCTCATTGGGAGCACTGGTTTCCTATCTTTGGTACAACGCTCATCCTTCCCAATTGATGATGGGGGATGCCGGCTCACGTCCACTGGGTCTGCTTTTGGGAATCTTTTCCCTGGCAACAGGAAACCCGCTCCTGTTTTTTGTCGTTGGGTTCCTGATCATCGCCAATGGTGGAACAGGATTGGTCAAGTTGTTGCTGATTCGCATCTTCAGTTGGAGGGTGATCAAGGTGACCTGTCCTCTGCACGACCATTTCCTGAAGAATCACAATTGGTCACCGACCCAAGTCCTGGTTCGGATGGTCCTGATGCAGGCGATTCTCACCCCCCTACTGTTGGTGATCTTCCTCAAGATTCGGTAGGGATCTCCCTGAAAAGGCGAAGCGGGATGTCCAACGGTGTCCTTGGAAGAGTCGCAGACAGGTCCTGTCGTTTCAGAGGAGTTGTTGGAATCGGAAAGCAGAGGAGATACGAAAGCAAAAAAAAGCCCCGAAGGCTGCACGCCTTCGGGGCTTTTTCCAAATCCAACCAGACTGATTAGTAGTCGACCTGACGGAAGTTTCCACCATTCATGGCGGAAAGGTTCACGTAGAAGGACTGTTCACCAGAGTAGAACGCGCTGGTGAAGTAAATCGTGTGGATCGGCAGATTCTCAAAGTTCGCAGCAGTGATCGAATCGAGGCACATGTCGGCGTAACCGCCACCGCCTTCACCACCGCAGTAAGGCTCGCGAGCTCCACAAATGATCACCTGCTTGTGTGATCCGGAAGACTGCTGAGCGAGACCCATTGCGACGAGGGCTGCATCGAGCAGGCAGTGGTTCTCAATCGGAGTCAGTCCTCCGAGCCATGCCTGGGCAGAAGCCTTGTTACCGGCGTTTGCACTGCAGCAATCCGGTCTCCAGATGTATGTCTGGGAGTTGTAAGCGACCACGGAAAAATCGACCGCTGCCGAGAGTTGGTTCAGTGTTCCACTGACCTCTTGGCGAATGTTGTCGAAAATATCCGTTTCACCACAGAAGCCGTAAGCAGGAACGACGAAGACAAAGGTGTCACCCTCGAATTCTCCACCGTAAAAGTTGATGCTCTCAGGGGAGTCTTCTTCGTCGTCGTCATCTCCGGCTCCTCCTGATGGGAGGTCGAGAGGTTTGCGCAAACCATCTGCGGCATCAGAGATGGGGTAACCACCGATGATGAATCCCGCGAGTAGCAAGAAGAGAAGAGTTACAGAGCGAAGCGTCATCAGGGACCTTCTTTCTAAAATCTATCCGACTCAATGAGCACAAACCTCGGGGTTTCCCGTGGGTCGGCCATTGGCCAAACTTCATCGATCTTCCAACATTCTCAGGTTGACTCAGGTGGATGAGAAGCCCGGGGCTCAAGAGAACACCCGATCCGCAGCCTCATTCCCCATTCCCCAAGTACGAAAGGTACCCCGGACAACCGGAGACAGTAATCCAGAATACGGGATGAGACGCACTTTGGCCAGTATCGATTTTTGACCCCAGGAAGCCTGAAACCTCGAAATTCGTCTTTTTTGCCCGCTTGCCTGGGTCCTGGTATCGGATATCTTCTGATGATTGCTGGCTATTTTGCCGATCTTGGGGCCTGAACAGGTCCAGGAAGAGAGTTCCCGTCGAGGAAAGCCCAATCGTCAGGATGCGCCAGGCAAATCCTCTGGGACCGATTTTGACCACCATTTTCCATGGACAAAGGGGCCATTGAATGAGCAGTCTGAGTGGATTTACTGCAATATTGAGATCCTTGGTTTTTGCTTTGCTGTTTTGTGGTGGGGCAACCGGGATCAGTTTTGCTGAAGAGAGCCCTGTGGCCACCGCTACCTGGGAAGTGCGTGAGGTCAAAGGCGATGATGAGTCCCTTTACCAGATCACCATTTACCAAGTGGATTCCCCGGGGGGCACCCGCTGGATCTGGAGAGCGGTCGATGAGGAGAATGGTACCTACCCGGGTGGTTTCCCCATCGGATCTCTGCGATTGGCGAAGCGTGGCAAACCGAGGCCGGAACTCTTCGACCCCCTCTCTCCGGGTGTGACCCAGGCGCTGATCGCAATCCATGCAGCGGTCGAGGCCCAGGCCGGAGAAGGGTGGGCGGATGGAAATGCGGTCGGGATTCGTCGCAATCTGCCGGTGATCCGAACCGATGTTGCCGCAGAGTCCGGCTTCATTCTCAAGGGCAGCCTGAGTGTCGAGGAAGTGGAAATTCGGGGGGGCAAGAAACCTCTCAAATTGACTTCGCTCGAAGAGGAACTCCGTTACGACGAGAAGGGGGGGCTGACCGAAGCTCATTGGTCTGCTCGCATGACTCGTGGTGGTGAAAAGTCACCGGGACGCGAGCTCCACCTGGTTCGCAAGGCCGTTGCCCTTCTTGAGGAAGAAGAGGGTGTAGAGGTTCAGAGGGGTTTCGAATTTCTCAAGCCGGTGGTGTCTGTGCTGCGGAGAGGGATGTCGCTGAAGGCCGTCGAATTGGCGGAAGAGATGTTCAAAAAGCAGCGCAAGGAGTTTGAAAAGGGTCCACTGGGTGACGTCGTCAAGGATGTCGATGTGTTGCTCAAAGAAATCCGCGAGCTTGCAGCGCAACCGCTCAATCCCGATGAACGTGCCAAGAATCTCCTCGGCAAACCTGCTCCCGATTTCACTCTCGAAGATCTGGATGGGGAAGAGATCAATCTTTCAGATTATCTGGGCAAGACGGTTCTGGTTGCCTTTTGGGGCTACTCGTGAGGGATCTGTCGTGCGGAGTCTCCGCACCTCAGCAAGATTCAGAAGGAGTATCGCAATCAGGGTGTCGTCGTTCTGGCAATAAATGCCGACAATGATGGGCGTTCAAGGATCCGAGAATACGTCGAGGAAGAGGGTCTCCAACAGAAAATGCTTCTGCAGGGGGACGGTGTTGGGTTTCAGCAGTATCATATTAAACGGATGCCCACGGTCTATTTTGTCGATCGAAAGGGGATTCTGGTTTCAAGAAGTCCCGGATTTCAGGACTTTTCCGAGCTTGAGAAATCTCTGAAAAGTACTTTGCGAAGGTGAGGCTTATCTGGTGCCAATTTCATCGTCTCGATGGAAGCCGAGAGGCCGAGAAGCCGAGAGGCCGAGAAGACGATGGAAGACGGATGGGAGACCGAAGTAGGTTTCTGGTGCACCATGCCGCATTGCAAACATGCCGCATCGCAAAGATGTAACAAATAGGGAGAGAGATCCCATGACTATGTTTCGCTATAGTTTGATTTTGGTCTTTTTGCTGTGTCCAGGAGTTCATGTCTTCGGTCAGGGCACCTGTGATATCACTTATTTTCTGACCGTCTCCGAATCGGATGACCTTCTGAGAACAGTGGCAGCATCTTCGATGACGGTCGAAGAGACGGTTTCACTGTCGATTCCCGGTGCTTTTGAACTGGACGAAGTCAGAGGATTGGCGATCGACCCGGTATCGGGGCTGTACTACATGCTGGGAATCGGAACTTTGCCGCCGAATCCGCCTGCGACAGTTCCGATCCTGTTCTACTACGATCCCGTAGGCCTCTTTACCAATCCGGTCGGATCCACCCTGCTCGATTTCAATGACATCGCCTTTTTGCCCAGTGGAGAGATTCGTGCTATCACCAATGTTCTGTCCAATTCAGAAGTCAATTATTGTGACCTCAATCTGTTGACCGGTGGTCCCACTGATCTGTGTCAATTTCCCAACGGCGATTGTGGTGAGTCGATCGCCATCAGTGGGGCGGGCCAGTTGTTCCGTGGTACGGGAGGTTGTGCCTTTGGTGCCCGTTTGCAGATTCCGGATCCCACTGGAGCGGTCGCTTGTGATCTGGACACCACAAACATCGATCAAGTACTGATCGATGAGCCGGTCAGAACGATCACTTGGTGGGAACAGGAACAAGGATTTGTATGGGTCATGGGAGACGCCAACAATTCCATCTACTTCCTCGAACTCGATGGCACGGCCACATTGCTCGGAACTGCGGATCATTCGATCAACGGACTTGCGATCATTACCATCCAGGGGCCGTGTCCACCGGCGGATGACATCTTTATCCGCGGTGATTGCAATCTCGACCTCGGCGTCAATGTCGCAGATGCGGTGTTCCTCCTCTCAAATCTCTTTGTTCCCCAATCACCACCCCTCGGTTGCCGCGATGCGGGAGATGCCAACGATGATGGAGGAGTCAACGTTGCCGATGCGGTATTCCTCTTGTCGAGCCTCTTCGTCCCTAATTCCGCTCCCGTGCCCTTCCCCAACATCACGGATGGTTGTGGTGAAGATCCGACCACCGATGGACTGGATTGCCAGACCACCGGCTGCCCCTGACCGATTGCACCCGATCCGCCCCCTCCTTTTCGAGGAGGCGGATCGGGTGTGAGATCCTCCCTCTTCTGATACCATTTTTCACGGGTTGCTCGCAGGGAGAACCCAGTGAGGAATGCCATGTCGACATCCGATGAATCCCAAAATCACGGATTTGAATTTCCAGAGCCGGTGAGTGCTCCCGATTTTCCACAAATAGAGGCGGAAGTGCGTCGGTATTGGGATGAGCATTCGATCTATCAACAATCTCTGAAGTTGCGGGCGGGCGCGGAGAAGTATGTCTTCTTTGAAGGACCTCCTACGGCAAATGGGATGCCCCATCCGGGTCACGCATTGACCCGTGCGATGAAGGATCTGTTCCCCAGATATCAAACGATGCGGGGGCGTTTTTGCGAGCGCAAAGCGGGGTGGGACACCCATGGATTGCCGGTCGAAATTGAAGTCTGCAAAGAGATGGGCATCCATTCCAAGGATGAGATTGAAGAGTACGGCATCGAGCCCTTCGTCAGACGGTGCCAAAAATCGGTTTTCCGATACGTGCAGGAATGGGAATCGATGACCCGGAACATTGGCTTTTGGGTCGATCTTGAAGATCCCTATGCGACTTACCACAAATCATATGTGGAGAGTGTCTGGTGGGCGCTGAAGCGGCTGTTTGATGCGGGCCTGCTCTACCAGGGAGAGAAGATTGTCTGGTGGTGGGCACAAGGTGGGACCGGCCTCTCTGCAGGGGAGGTGGGAGAAGGCTATCGCCAGGTGGATGACCCCAGTGTTTTCATAAAGTTGCCGGTCATCGACGATGCCGGACAGTCTACCGATGAATCTTTCGTTGCTTGGACGACGACACCATGGACCTTGCCCTCCAATCAATTTCTCGCCGTTCATCCGGAGGTGAAGTACTCACGATTACGAGATCAGGAATCCGGAGAAGTCCTGATCATCGCGAAGGATTTGGTGGAGTCCCTTTCGGCCAAATGGAAGGTGGAGTTTGAGGAGTTGGGGGAGGTCCCCGGTGTCGAACTGGTCGGTCGAAGATACCGACCACCCTTTGATGGGTTCTACAGCCAATACGGAGAAGTTTCCGCTGAATTGCAATCCGGTGGAACGGAACCGATTCTCTGGCGTGTCGTCGCTGCGGATTTTGTGACCACCGACAGTGGTACAGGAATCGTGCACCAGGCACCTGCATTTGGAGAAATCGATCACGATGTCCTGCTGTCAGAGAGGGCCCGATTCTCTGACAAGGGGGCGGTCCCTCTGTTGTGCGCCGTGGAACCCAATGGCTCCTTCAATGAGGCTGCGGGTTCCAGTTACACCGACCGCTGGGTCAAGGACTGCGACAAGGAGATCACCCGGGAGTTGAAAGAGAAGGGATTGTTGGTTCATCAGGAGATGTACCGTCACGATTATCCCTATTGTCCGAGGGCTCCCAAAGATGCCCTGATTCAGTACCCGCGTCATTCCTGGTTTATCCGGACGACGGAATTCGTCGATGACATGCTGGCAAACAACAGGGAAATCACTTGGTTACCAGAGCACATTCGTGATGGTCGTTTCGGCAAATATCTGGAATCGAATGTCGACTGGACCCTCTCAAGAGAGAGATTCTGGGGGACTCCATTGCCGATCTGGGTTTGCCAGGAATCGGGTCAAATGGAGGCGATCGAGAGTTTCGATGAGCTGATGGGCAAGCCCGGAGTCTCGGGTCAGGAAGAATTTGAGAAGGCCCGTGAAGCGGATCCCGATCTGGATGAGAACCTGAAAGTCCATCGACCATACATCGATGAGGTGACCTACGATTCACCCTTTGCAGATGGAGCTCGCATGCAGCGGGTTCAGGATGTGATCGACTGCTGGTTTGATGCGGGTTGCATGCCATTTGCCCAATGGGGATTCCCCCATCAAGGGACCGACAGATTCGAAGCACAGTTTCCGGCGGATTTCATCAGTGAGGCGATCGATCAAACCAGAGGCTGGTTCTACGCCCTCCTTTCCATCTCGACGATTCTCTTTGGTCCGAAGGGAGCTGCCAGGGGTGACGATCGCGTATCTGAAGACTCGTTCAAGAATTGGCCGCTACCCTTCAAAACTTGCGTCGTTCTCGGGCATCTTCTCGGCGAGGACGGCGCCAAGATGTCAAAGTCCCTCAAAAATTACAAAACTCCTGAATACATCTTCGAAAATGAAGGTGCCGATGCCATGCGCTGGCTCTTTTATGCAGGACAGGCTCCGTGGACCAGCCTGCGTTTTCAGGAACAAGCGATCACAGAAGGTCAAAGAGAGTTCCTCTTGAGACTGTGGAATGTGTACTCCTTTTTTTCCATCTACGCGCGGATCGATGGTTGGGTACCGAGTGGCGACCTGACCGCTGAGCCGGGAGAAGATTTGGAACTCTCAGATCTCGATCGTTGGGTTCTCGCCGAACTCAACTCGACCATCGGAAAGGTACGCATTGCTCTCGATGCCCACGATAACTTGACTGCCGCCACCGCGCTCAACGCATTTGTCGATGGGTTGTCCAATTGGTATGTCCGAAGAGGAAGAGATCGCTATTGGAGTTCGGGTATGAACAGCGACAAGGATGCTGCCCAAGCGACCCTCTACCATTGTCTCGTCACCACCAGTTTGCTGGCCGCTCCCTTTGTTCCTTTTGTTACTGAACATTTGTATGGCGCATTGGTTCGATCTCGGGGAACCGAGTGGCCGCAATCGGTGCACCTGTGTGATTACCCGCAGGTCAATGAACGATTCCACGATGAAGATCTTTGCCAGAGGATGGCGTTGATTCGCGAAATCGCTTCATTGGGACGTGCTTGTCGATCGCGTGAAAAGTTGCGTGTACGTCAACCGCTGCCTGCGGTGCGAATTGTCCTCGCTGATCCTGCATGGGCGCCCGCACTGGAGAAGGATGCGGATCTGATCGCTGAAGAGTTGAATGTAAAGAGCGTCGAGTTTGTGCAAGACGCTTCGGAATACGTCTCCTATGAAGTGAAGCCGAATTTCAAGGCGATCGGTCCCCGATTCGGGGGCGCTGCACGCCACATCGCCGCTGCGCTGGCTTCTCACTCAGAGCCCGCTGCGATCGTGGAAGCCGCCAATTCGGGAGAAACGGTGGCGTTGACCATCGAAGGTGATCAGACGATCCATTTGGAAGCGTCGGATCTGGATATTCGCATTCACCAAAAAGAGGGCTGGAGCGCAGCGGAAGCCAAAGGAGTGGTCGTCGTCTTGTCGACGGAGATATCCCCACAACTCCATCGGGAGGGGCTGGTCAGGGAAGTGACGAGCCATGTTCAGGGAATCCGCAGGGAATTGGATCTTTCATACGTCCAGAGAATTCGCTTATCTGTGGAGACAGTGGGGGAGTTGGCTCAAGCGGTGGAGGAGCATTCCAATCACCTGAAATCAGAGACCCTCGCAGAAGAGTTGGTTCTTCATGGAGAGAGTACCGGCGAGGTCAGAGAGTTTGAAATCGAGGGTTGCTCCGTGAAAATTGGCGTTGAACCCATCTCGTGACTGGGTCTGTAAACTTCAATAACGATCGGACTTGACTGCGGGGACAGGGACAAGCAGCAAACACGGAAGGAGAGAATCGTGGAGTGGTTTTCCAGCTTTGATACTGCGTGTGAGTCTGCCCAGGAGGATTTGCGTCCTGTCCTTGTAATTTTGGAGGCGCCTGGCTGACTGGGGTGTAAAAGACTGGATGCCGTGACGTATCCAGACCCTGAATTTCAAAAGGCAACTGCGGCGCTGGTCGCACCGATGCGCATCAATGTCACCGAAAGACACCCGGATTTCAGTGCTGTGGCAACGATGACAAAAATACCCTACTCCCCCCGGATTCGTTTCTTCAGCAGCGATGGCAAGAGATTGCTTCGTGAGTGGACGGGCTGGTTGCCCACCAGCGAGTTTATTTCAGAAATGCACATTGCCCGTGCAATTGACCAACATGAACGCAAGGATCCGCTCGCTGCAGTGCAGGAATTTGGCATGGCATTGTCTGTCGCACCTGAAGGCCCCGCAGTAGCAGAGATTCTCTACCGCAGGGGAATGGCTTCATTCCTCGGAAACAAATTTGACATGGAGTTGCTGCGCAACGACTGGACCGCGGTCGTTGAAAACCACCCCGGAACACGCTGGGCTCTCTACGCCTCCGTCATCGAAGACGTGGATCGATAACTTTCGACACCATCCTCAGAGACAATCGGGGAGATCTTCCTGGCACTCCAAATTGTCATCGGTGGGATCTTCTCCGCAATTGAAGGGGCCGGGATCAGGTGGTGGGGATTGTCCCATGAACAGATATCCCAGCAGATTGATTCCGTCGGATAGATCCAGGGTTCCGTCGTCGTTGTAGTCACAGGCATCGAAGCATGCCGGTGGCTGCCCACCACCGAATTGGTAACCGAGGAGGAACAAGACATCGCCCAGGTCCACCTGACCATCCTCGTTGCAAAGGCCCCTTTTGAATTGGGGTGCATCGGGAGGGGGTGGGGGGGCCTGAATGATTGCTCCGAGGATGGGGAATGGAGATGCCGCTTGGCTCTCCATGAAAACTTCCGCTGCGACCGGAGCGACATCGGCGACGAAACCGAAGTTGTACATCCACCCCCAGCGAAGGGGATTCGCCACCGATCCAGAATTCTCATCCCAAGTTTGCCAACGCAAGCCTGTGGCTGTTTGCTGAAACTCCCATGGTGTGTCTGAATAGAAGGGGGATCGAGTCAAAGGCGCATGAAAGATGGGGGAAGTAATCTCAACTCCTGGATCGAGGGGAATCTCGAATGCTCCGATGGCTGCACCAAAGTTGAGATTGTAGAGGGCATATTCATACTGCCAGGTTCCATTTCCCAAGTCGGTGACCTTTGAAGCGAGGTACAGATGGCCATCTCCGATGCCCGGCGGTGAAACAGTGACGACTTGTGCGCCTGGCCAGGCATCCTGAACCGGAGAATTGACCGCTTCCGCAGTCATGTCGATGTTCCAGGTGCCGCCGGGAGAGCCGCTGATGGAGACCGGTTCCCAGGCATGATTGGTGAAGGGATCGACATCCGCCGGTTGGATGACGTAGACCTCTGCCAACAATTGGGATCCGGGGTTTTGTTGCGGATCCAGATCCGCATCTTCGACACTGAGGCGCTCCTCGATGGCATTCCATGGACCCGTATCCTGGGAGATGTAAGAGCCTTCCCAGGTAAATGAACCGGTCCAAGGTTCGATCTCTGATCGGGGACCCATATTGATCTGCGCAGCATTGCCAGAGGCACCGTAGGTGTCGGAACACCCGATCCCTGTCTCCTGATTGGTGGGACTGGGTTGACAGCCGAATCCGCAAGCGTCCGCCTGTGCAGAACTCCAGCCATGCTTCGCCCACGATCCGCCGATCTGAATGATCCTGTCGTCGTCCACACGGAACATATTGAAGATCATCATCGGATGACGGGGGTCTGGATTGGCATACCAGTGCAAGGGATCGGTACCACCGTTGCAGATCACCGACTCCATTCCAAAACTGGCGATGGACCCCTCCCTGGCGACTTGCACAACATTGTTGGCATTGCCGATGATCAAATCCTGACCGGATGCGGGGGTCGAAGTGGTATCAAAGAATCTGAGACATGCGAGTTCCACTTCTCCGACCTGGCCGGCAACTTCATCGGAGATACGCAAGATCCACGTTCCGATTTGCAATGGGCCGGTGAAGGCATAGAGATTGCCACTGGAGGGTATCCAGTAACCGCCGTCGTCAAAAATTTGCCCTGGAGCAGATCCACTCATCCACCAAGTCAGATTCAATCCCGATCCCGCGGCATTTTGCGGCATGTTGTGGAGGACTTGAGTGGCACCGTTGGGTGCGGACAGTTCGACGATGAGTTGACTGGCATCCGGATGGGAGGTTTGCAGTTGCAATTGCACATCCAGAACACTCTGTGCCGGATCTCCGGAAACAAGGAGGGGGATCTCCAGCGGTTCTCCGGCATCCGGAATGCTGATGCTTGAAGGAGTTGCACAACTTTCGACCGTAATGGGGCCGAGCACCGCAGTGGACAAGCACTGGGCATAGCCGGTCTGTCCGCTGAAGAGGGGGGTCACACAAACTTCGATCGTCCCCGGATTGGCTGCGGTGGGCATCGTCTCCGAGACGATATCGCCGGGGAAGAAGGGCCCGGAGACAGTGGTTTCGGAACCGGGCGCAGAGAAGGTCAAAGCGTCGCACTCTCCCGAAAGTTCAGCGGTGACTTCCACCTCCCAAGAGCCCGGCACGGAGGTCGCGCTGATGGTGGAGATCACATCAGGTTCATACTCGAGCAAGAGATCACCGGAGCCGAAGTCGTTGCCGCCCCAACCTCCGATTCGGAAGTGCAGAACTTCTCCCTCGAGGACGGAGAGATCCTCGATCCTGGAATTGTAGGAAGGCATTCCGTTCCCCTGAAGGGTGCAGTTGGACTCGTCCCCGCTGCAGGCACGCTGGCTCAAGTCATCACACTCTCCACTGTAGACGACCATATCCGTATCAAAGTCGACGATTTCACAAGTCTTCAGCGAAATGAAACCGGCCCCGGGACTGACCCAGCGGAACCAGACATCCGCGACCATTTGGCCGAGGGCATTGCAGCCGGTAATCGAAGAGTAAGGCTCTGGACTGGTGGTGGCACCGGTGGTGGACAACCGATTGAGTCCGAGGACTGCGCTGCGGGCGTCGAGACATTCATCATGGTCGATGCCGGGAGGTGGAGGTGGAGGAGGTGGTGAGATGCTGACCTCAAAGGTGCCGCCTCCCAAATCTTGATCTCCCCAGCCACCGATGCGGATCAACAGGGTTTCACCGACGACGACGGGGATGTCGACCAAAACTGTATTCCAAGAATTGGTGGTTCCCTGAACAAGGCAGGAGGGCGAATCACCATGGCAGGCGATGGGGGTGAGATTGCCACAAGAACCGGAGTAAACGATGACGTCGGTATCAAAATTGACGGTGTCGCAGGTGGTGAGGGTCATCAGTCCTGTTTCGGGGACAACCAGGGAGAACCACACGTCGAAGTAGGCTCCGCCCAAAAAGGTGCCGGGGCAAGTGTCTACCGGGATCGGATCTGTGCCTGTGGTCGCCTGGGTGGTGTCCACGGCTTGTACACCGGGAACGATACTGATCGCACCGGAGCATTCATCATTGATCGCCTGGGAGAAAAGCGTTGTTGGAACAGTCACTGCGACGACGCAACTGGTCAGAAGCAGGATCCAATAGAGGGACATCAATGGTTTCACAAGTCCTCCTCAAGTTCTTGATTCAGGTATTGTTCGACACGCACCAAGCCGGATGCCATTCTACCCTCTCGTTGCCCCTACTTCGACTAGCGCAATTCTCCGAGGGAAATCGATGAAGCCAGACAGTTTGACGATACTTGGTGCAGGGATCATCGGCCTGTCGGCGGCGAGGGAAGCCCGTTTGCGTGGACTGGAGGTGAAAGTCTTCGATTCGCGCCCGTCAGGATCCGGGTGCAGTTATGCGGCGACCGGTGTACTGAAGGCTCCCGAGCATCGGAGATCTCCCTACCTGGATCTGCGTCATCGCAGTTGGGAAGAGTGGCCTGGTTTTGCAGAATCGCTGAAACAGGAGAGTGGCGGCATCGATGTCGGCTTCAGGAATTGTGGAGGGCTCGATCTACGGGATCAGACGACCCGGGATCCCCACCGCGCTGTCGATCAACTCTACGGTTCCGGTGGTGCAGTGAGGATCTTGGATTCGGATGAGCTGACAACTCTGCTTCCCGCGATGAAGAGAATTCCTCAGGCGGGAGTCTTCATCGAACATCAATCGGTGGTAGAGCCCTCCAGTTTGATGGCAGCAATGGAAAAGTCTTGCACCACTCTCGGCGTGGAGATTCACACCGATCAGGGAGAGATCGCTTTGCAGTCGCTGGGGGATGGACTGCGAGTCATCCGCAAAGACGGGGTGGAATTGGCAAAGGTGTGTGATCGTCACCCCGTAGTGTTGTCGGCGGGGTGGGAGACCTCCGTCCTCGTCGATCCCTTGCGAGAGAGTCCATTGCCCCTGGAGCCCGTGCGGGGGGAAGCGATTTCACTGAATGTTCCTGCTCCTCCCCACATCGTCACCTTCGATGCACAGTTGAGGAATGTCCCTGACCCGGCGGGGAACCGTAGCCGTTTCTCTTGGATCCCGGGTCCTCAAGGGGATTCCTGGTTCGGTAACAGTGTGGGTGAGATGGGTGAAGGCCGTGAGCCGTGTCCCCAACCTACAGCGACCGGTCGTGCACGCTTGGTGGAGGCGGCGGAGTCCTTTTTTGGAGACGGAATCGCCGACAAGATCACCGGTCACTGGGCAGGGCTTCGGCCCAAATCTCTTCGTCACGGCGGCCCCCTCCTGGGTCCCCTCGATGGGGATCGACGGGTGTGGATCGCCACGGGTCACTACCGCACAGGTTTGCTGATCGGCCCGTTGACCGCCCGCTGGCTGGTTGAGGATTTGCTGGGTGAGGGTGAAATCCCGGAGGCGTTTTCGATTCCGCAGGCAAAGCGGGATTGATCAGGAGGGGGTCAGGAGTCGGACCTCTTCAATTCCTTCAACACGCAGGCTTCAATCTTCTGTCCCCTGCGCAGAAGAGCGAGGATCCACTCGCCCGCCTCGCCGGAAAATCTGCGTCGTAAGCGGGCAGGGTCCTCCTTGACTCCGCGGGTCTTGATACTGGCCGGTGCGCATCCCTGCTGTCGGAACCATTCAACGATCTTCTTTTCATGCCAGCCCATCTGGGCGACAACTGAAAAACTTCTGAACCACGGGCTGGTACGCTGCTCATCCCCCGCCAGCCAACCGAGTCCCGGATACCACTCCCCTGCAGAGATTTCCGATTGCAGGTGTCCGATGAGGCCGGAGCGCTCGATTGCGGGGCGAGGTTCATGCAGAAATGCAGGTTGCTTCAACGAACTCTGTTCAAGAGGTTGTAACTCACCACTGATCGTCAAATCGAGATCGACGATGGTTGCCGAACGACGCGAGCCGGTGGCCAAATCCCCACACCACAAAGTTGCCTCCACGAGGTCAGATCCATCCTGGATCCATTCGACTTCTCCATGAGGAAGTTTTTCTGCATCGATGCCGGGGCCGCACTTCAATGCCATCGATTTGTGTCGGTCGATCAACTCTTCGATGACTTGGGGACCCGGGATCATGTCTTCATAGGAGTGGAGCCTGTTAGATCCCTGTCGTCGGGAAGGATCGAGATGCAGTGGATAGGGGGGGAGAGGGAGGGATTCAGCTGTTGCGACCAATGGGTGGATCTGCCCATGCTGAAGATGGCATTGAGCGAGATTGAAGCGGGCCAACATCACTCTCAGCGGGTTGCGATCGACATAGATCAGGGGGCCCCCTTCTGCGAGAGCTGCGGCGTCGCTGCCAATTCCGCAACAGAGATCGATGATGGGGTCGTCGCCGACCTGTCGCCGCAACTTTGCAGCTTTATATTCGGCGACCGTGGATCTTGTTGCTTGTTCTGCCCCCTCCCGGTCCATGAGCCAGGAGTTCGCATTCTTGAGTCTTCTCTTCGACTTCCTCCTTGCATCCATCACCTCAAGAACGACAGAAACTTCCTCAAGTGTCCCAGCCTTGCGCAATCGTGATATGGCGGAGACGTCCCCGGGGGGGATGTCCTGGGCCAGCTCCAGAAGCGGAGACAGGTTGCCGCGGATGAGTTTTCTCCAAGCTTCATTCATGGCAAGCATCCTAGAGAAGGACTCATCAATTGAAACAATTTGGTGTCAATTCACTTTGTTTGGCTTGCCAAACAACAGGGGTCAGATTTACGCTCTCCCCATCGGCGTCATCCGAGGGTCGCCGGTTTCATTATTTTCAGGACAGGCAGCGAGAGGATCAGCGTTCGATGACGATGCAAAACCTACTGAGTGGACTTGTTTGCGCACTGATGATCGTGGGAGCTTTCCAAAGTGTCGAAGCGCAGGCAGATCGGAATGACGGCCGCCCTGCTGCCGAAGATGATCGGGATATCCGGGTGGGTGGATACCTCGATCTTGAGTTGTTCATGAATGGAGATCGATTCGATTTCAAGCAGCATCGGTTGGTCCCCATGCTGGATGCCAACATCAGCGAGAATGTCAGTTTCTCGGCAGAAATCGAGTTTGAGTACGGGGGAGCGAGTGCAGCCCGTGGAGACGGGGAAACCAAGGTGGAGTATGCCTTCGCAGATATTGACTTCGATGGCTGGACCCTGAGATCGGGAGCCATCCTGATTCCTCTGGGTTCGACCAATCTCTATCACGATTCTCCGATGCGGCAATTGACCCAGCGCCCATTTGTTGCAAGAACCATCGTTCCATCGACTCTGACCAGCGCAGGGATGGGGGGAGTCTGGGGAGCCAGTGATGGAACCTGGAATGCGGAAGTTTATCTGGTCAACGGGTTTCAGGGGGAGGATGGAGCGGGGGGTTATCTGTTTGATGCCTCCAGTGGAATCCGTGGGGGAAGGCCGAGCCTGAAAACAAATCTTGGGGATCGTGCTGCGAGTTTTGTTGGCAGATTTGCCTATAGCCCCGCGTTGGGCACCGAAGTCGGTTTCTCGATGTGGAATGGCCCCTGGGATGAAGCAGGGGATCTGGATTTGGGTATCCAAGTCATCGACATCTCCACAGATCTTGGAACTTGGGCGGACTCCCTGGGGTCGACGATCCTCAATTTTGAAATGGGGCAGGTTTCCATCGATCGGGATGCTGCGGCGATCGCAGGAGGAGTTCCTGAAACACTGGGCGCCACCTCCCTGGAGATCTCAAAAAGGATGTTCCCTGATTTTGTCACTCGACTCTGGGGCGAAGATTCCTCCTGCGCATTGACGATACGTTGGGAAGAGGAGGACTTGTCTGGACCGGTCAAGAATCGCATGACTTATGGCTTCAACATGAGGCCCACCGACGAAACCGTGCTCAAATTCGATTACGAACAGGAATCTGTCGACGGCTCTGAAGATCCGGACGCCACCTTTATCGTCTCCGCTGCGACCTACTTCTAGGCGGGTTCGACGGCACCTGTAAAGGCATTCAAGGGGCGAATTGACCTCGAATCGCGGTGCTTCAGCCAATTTCAGGGGGGCTGGAGTAAGAATTCGATCAAAAGCATGGAGTCAAGTCGTTTGTTTGGGTTGCCAAACGGTACCAATTCGGTTCTATTTGCCTCGGGTTCGCCGATCGGCGCCCCAAGGATTCATCCCCCCGTGAAAGTTGCTTCATGCGGACCGCATCACACCGTGTCAATTCGACTCACGAACCGTTGTACCCGTGCCGGCTACTTCGGGCAGGGTCGCAATTGCTATGGGTGAGCATCGTGCTCTTTGCGACTCTGGGGGACACCCGTGCGATGGAATCGATGGTCCCTTCTGAATCGGAACGGAAACCCGGTGAACTGATTCTCCCCGAGAAGACGTCAGGGAAATTCGATCGAGAAATCCTGCAAGAATTGTGGCCAGGAGAAATCCTCGTCGAAAAGTGTATTGTTCCAATTGAAGGAGAATTGAAGAGGGCGATCGTTCAGAGATGCAGAGTCAAGACGACGGATCACCTCAGTACGATCTTCAGAATTCGCGATGCCAAGAGTCAGGAATTGGGACACGTGGTGATTCTTGATGAGATTGGCAAATATCGGCCAATCACCTTTTTTGTTGCCCTCGATGCAAGAGATCATGTCCTCGATCTTCAGGTATTGGTGTACCGGGAACATATTGGCAAGGAGATTGAGTCTGCACGATTCACACGCCAATTCAGGGATAAACGATCTTCCAGCATCCTGAAATTGCATCGGGATATCCGCAATTTGTCAGGGGCAACATTGTCGGCTCGCGCTGCAGTTCGAGCGGTGAGAAGAGCCTTGGCCACCGTGGAAGAGGCCGTGCGTGCAGACGATGGGCTCCTCTGGCAACGCCATTCGGGACCTGTTCTCACTTACGGAGACCTCGGGGGAGGGGAGCCCTTCTCTGCCTCCGGGATGGAGCCATCGCCTCCCGCCGAGCAGGAAATCGGCAAGACCTCCGGCAGTACCGTGTCTTTCCGAAACGGTGAAGAGAAATTGATCCAGAGGGCGCGGCCGGCGATGGGAACGATCCTGAAAATCGACGTTTTTGGAGATCACGCCCTCGCGGCAGTCGATGCCGCTTTTGCTGAAGTGGAACGCATCGAATCCCTTCACAGCCGTTGGCGACGCGACAGTGATGTTTGCAAGGTTGAGGCCGCTTCCACCGGGCAAGCCGTCAAAGTTTCTGCTGAGACGATCGAAGTGGTCGAGAGAGCGTTACAAATGTCACGGGAGAGTGGCGGCGCTTTCGACCTGACTCTGAAAAAAGACGGATACAAATCGGTCAAGATCGATGCGCACGAGCAAACGATTACTCTGTTGAAGCCTGAGTTGATCCTCGACCTTGGCGGCATTGGCAAAGGCTATGCCCTCGATAGAGCGGCTGCCATTCTTGAATCTTATGGTTGCTCCAGTGCGCTCCTCGACTTTGGTGGACAGTTGCTCGCATTGGATCCTCCTCCGGGTGAAGAGGCGTGGCCAGTGGGTATCTTCGACCCACGTGATGGCAGGACGGTCTTGCATCAGTTGCCTCTGGTGAGGTCATCCCTCGCCACCACGGCGAACTATGAACGAGGAGACCACCTCGTCCATCTCCTCGACAGAGAATCAAGCCACCGTGTTCTGACCACGTCAGTCATCTCTGAGAGTGCTACTCAAGCGGACTTGCTCAGTACCACGGTTGCTCTTCTCGATCAGGATCGGGCTCAGATGGTTCTCAACAGTCAGCCCGGTGCTTCTGCGGTTCTCCTGATTGAAGGAGAGGATGAGCCCAGGTTCATGGGTCGCTCCAAGCGCTGATATCAAGGGGACCATCAAACAGGAGGTGGAGTCGATGAACAGGGAACAGGGCAGAGATACGCTCCGTATCTCCATCGCCGGAAATCCCAATGTCGGCAAATCGACCCTCTTCAATGCCCTCGTTTCGGGGCGGGCACGAGTTTCCAACTATCCCGGAATCACCGCCGAAGCATTAATCGGCAGAGGGACGTGGGGCGACGTCCAGGTTGAGGTCACCGATCTCCCCGGTTGTTACGGCATGCAACTCGATCTACCTGAGTCACGGCTCTGTAAAGAACACTTGTCTTCACCGCAAAGACCAGACCTCATCGTCAATTTGATCGATGCGGTCAGTTTGCGTCGCAACTTGAACATGCTTGCAGAGTGTCTTCAGGAAAATAGTTCTCACATCGTCATGGTGACCCGCACCGATGAGGCCCGACTGAGGGGGATCGAGATCGACTTCGACCGCTTCAGCGAGTTGGTCGGCGTGCCGGTGATCGAGTTGGCTCACAGGAGTTCTCACAAGCAAGAACCATTGAAGGAGATACTGCTCGAAGCAGCAAACTCTGCTCCTGCAAGGATCGAAGTGGGTGACCCCTCTGAGTGGGGTGACGATGTTGCTGCTGCAGTCACTCGACCCGTCAATCCCGAAGAAGCCCGCAAGAGGAGAAAGAGGGAGGATCGACTCGATGGTCTTTTGCTGCATCCGATTTGGGGATTGGGATCTTTTCTTCTCATCATGGGATTGCTTTTTGCCAGCGTATTTTGGTTGGCACAATTTCCCATGGAGTGGCTCGATACTTTCTTTGCGTCAGTCTCGTCGTGGGTGGGATCCAGTATGCCCGAGGGCGAGGTCAGGGATTTGGTCACGGAGGGAATCATCGGCGGAGTTTCGGGAACGCTGATTTTTCTGCCGCAAGTCTTGCTGCTCTTCTTTCTGATCAGTCTGCTCGAAGAAACCGGATATTTGGCCAGGGCGGCACTCGTTGCAGACCGCTGGCTGAGACCCTTTGGTTTGCCAGGTCACTCCTTCGTTCCATTGCTCTCCAGTCATGCCTGTGCCATCCCTGGCATCCTCTGTACCCGGCTCATCCCCGATCGCCGGGACCGATTGGCTGCGATTCTGGTGGCGCCATTCCTCTCATGTTCAGCGCGGTTGCCGGTATACCAACTCCTGGTGGGATTGCTCTTTCCCGGAAATCCACTCGTCGCAGGAATGGCGTTTGTGGGCTGTTATCTCCTGGGCGCATTGGCCGCCATCATGACCGCGTTTCTGGTCCGTCAGTTTTTGCTTCCAGGACGCAGCCCCAATCTCATTCTTGAGCTTCCTCCCTTCCAGAGGCCATCGATGTTGGGCTCCCTCCATACCGCTGGGCACCGGGGCTGGCTCTTCATCAAAAATGCGGGAAGCGTCATCCTGTTGATGTGCATCATATTGTGGTGGTTGGGGAGTTACCCAAAGGTGGGAGAGAGTCCCCAGGTGGTCGATTTACGTGCGCAAGCGGCGGCGACCGCCACAGCAGAGGACGCACTTGCGGTAGGGATGGAAGCGGATGCTCTTGCCGCAAAAGAGAGTACTTCCGCTTCATACCTGGGACAGATCGGAAAAACAGTGGAGCCGATCTTTGCACCGATCGGTGCCGATTGGCAATTGTCGATCTCGGTGATGGCGAGTTTTGCGGCTCGGGAAGTGTTCGTATCAGCCACAAGCGTTATTCTCGGCACAGGCGAGGAAGGTGATGCGCAAACATTGATGGAGAAGATCGAAAATTCAACAAGAGACGATGGTGCACCCCTTCTGACTCCTTCAGCGGCAGCGGGACTGCTGGTGTTCTTTGTGCTCGCGATGCAGTGTCTGCCGACCCTCGCAGTGACCCGCAAGGAGGCGGGTGGATGGAAGTGGGCATTACTGCAATTCTTGTGGATGAGTGTCCTTGCTTGGAGCTTGGCAGCATTGACCCGGGGTATTCTCAAGTTTTCAGGAGTGGAATAATCACAGTGACCTTCGATGATCCGCAGTTCATATTTGTGACGCTATTGGCCATTGTTGCAGTGGTAGTTCTCTTATGGAGACGGGGTGGTGGTTCATCCGACGATTGCGGTTCCTGCTCTTAATGAAACGTGATTCCTCGCGGTCGTATGGTATCGTATCCGTGGTCAGGTTGCCCCGAGGGGCCTGATCTCAGCAAGTTGATATTGAGAAAGGAATCCCATGCTTCCAATTAGGTTAGTGAATCTCGCCTTTGCCCTGTTGTTACTGGGCACTGCGGCGTTGATTGCAGCGCCTCCTGATTCTGCAGACAAAATCGATCAGAAGCAGGAAGAGGAGGCAAAAAAGGCTTTTGATTCCATCTACGAAAAGATGAATGAAGCACAAGATGCTTACTACAAGCCCTTCATCGATGCCCGGGAGAAGGGATTGAGCCCGGAGGAAATGGACAAAATCGAACTCGATCCGGAACTTGAGCCGGTCAAAATCGTGGGTCCGGAACTGTTGCGTGGAATCGAGAAATTTGCCGGGACTGAGGCCGCACTCCAGGCTTGTGACCGGCTGATGGGGATGGCAGGCAGAAGCGATACCCAGGGGTGGATGGTCGAAAAGGTAGTCGCTGTTCTCAAAGCCCATTATCTCAAGAATCCAAACTTGTTGAATGTGGTACGCTTCGCCCATTACGGCAGTGACGCTCCGGTGATGAAGGAGTTCCTCGGTACAGTGGTGAGTGAGTCCCCCCATAGGGAGGTACAGGCCGCAAGCTGCTACTCGCTGGCAAAGATGCTGGGCAAGAAAGAGGAAACCCGGGGTGAAGGTTTGGCGATGCTGAAAAAGGTGCAAACCGACTTTGGGGATGTCCCATACAGGGGGGATCGTGTCTATGCGGACAAGGTCAAGGGCGACCTCTTCGAAATGGAAAATCTGCAAATCGGATGCGTGGCACCGGAAATCATCGGCAAAGAGATCTCAGGAAGTTTAATGCAGCTTTCTGCCTTCAGGGGCAAAGTGGTGCTACTCGATTTCTGGGGAGACTGGTGAGGACCTTGCAGGGCGATGTACCCACACGAGCGGTCGCTCGTAGAAAAATACTCAGCAGATACATTTGCCATCGTCGGCATTAATTCCGACTCCACGATTGAAAAAGCCAGGGAAGTGGTCAAAGAGAACAAACTCAACTGGCTCAACTTCTACGATGGAGGCACCGATGGTCCCATTGCGACGCGGTGGAATGTCAGTGGTTGGCCAACGATCTACCTCATCGATGCCAAAGGAGTGATTCGATTCAAGGATGTTCGTGGCAAGAAGTTGGATGCGGCCATCGAGGTGCTGTTGAATGAAACGAAAGCTGAAAAAGCAGTAGAGGCTGGCAAGTAGTTTTCGCATCTTCGAATCGCGATCAGGTTTATCCTGGAGATTCTTCTTTCGAAGAATCTCCAGGATTTTTTTCGTCGGTTCCAAAACCCATTGGGCACCCACCTGAGGAGGATTTCTCATCTGAGTTCTTTTTAGGAAACAGGGGAGCTTGGGGTGGAGGGTCAGCTTCGCCTTTTCCACGCCTGCGAAGTGGTGCCCACCACAGTTCATCGAGACAAGCCAAAGAACCGAGTGAGAGTGTCAGCAGCAGGAGTGATCCACCGAGAATTTGGGAAAAGAGAGCCAGGGTACTCCCCGAGGCGATCATCAAAGGCGAAAAGAGAAGCCCTGCCAGGCTGCCATATCCCGTAAACGCGAGGGTGACCTTGATGGAGGTCGACCAGGGAGTCAGTTCAAAGAGATGGAGGATGACGAAGAGGAGCATCGCCAAAGAAAAGATGTGATCGTGGATGAATGCGAGCAATTCACGGGGTGTCTTCTCTGACATCATTTCTTCCGCATCGAGATCGTTCTCATTGCCGAGAACCCATTCACGGGCATTTTCAGGTGTAAATCCTCCCGCACTGCTGGAGTATTGGAGAGTTGCCACAAAGCACCCTCCAATGACCGATAGCAGAAAGAGTGTCAGCAGCCAGCGAGTGGAGGTGTTTGCTCGGGCGAGAGTGAAACCGGCCTGTTTGTAGAACTGGGTCAAGTCAGCGCTCCCCATCCTCACGATGACAGATGACTTTGATTTTGGTCAGGACTGATAGGCTCAATGAGAATGCCGCTCAGCAATTCAGAGGAACAACTCTCAGTGTCGCTGCGATGTCTTCGCTGAGTCCCAGCCGTTGGCCTTTGATCTCAAGGACACAGGTACCGGAGTTGTGACAAACACGCAGTTCACAATCGTCACACAATCCCATCGATTCAAGGAGAGGGCGTTGATCGTGGGGAATCGATTCGGCGATGAGTCTACCGCTTTCACCCTGCTGCATATCGAAGAGTGAACGCATGCGGGACATCGTCTCGTTGGCTGCGGCTTCAAGGTTTGAGGCCCCGGAAGCGGGTGTGGGCTGGGAATGAGGGTAATAAGGTGATTCTTGATCGGCCTTCATGACTCTCCAGCAAAGGTGACTTCAGGTACTACCAACAGTGTCCGCCTCGACACAGAAACACCCATCGCTGCCGAAAGGTATCTTCCCTGATCGGATAGGAGACTTGTTATCGAAGGGGAGCGGCATTAACCTGCCCTCCGGTTTACAAAGTCGCCCAAGAGAGTAGTTGTACCGGTTGTTTAAGGAACCGTCAACCTGTTTGGGTAGCCAAACGAATGGGGTCTCATTGATTGATTGGCGTGAGTTTGACCAGAATCCGGTGAGCCACTCCGCTGCCCACCACCTGACTTCGATTCAGCAGTTGCTGGATGAGCAGGGGTACGCGCGCGTCTCAGATGTTGCCCGCAAACTGGGGATCACCCGGGGGAGTGTCTCGGTGACCCTGAAAGGTCTGAGGCAACGGGGTCTCGTGATCGAGGATCAGCACAAACATCTGGGACTCTCGGATGAGGGGCTGAGAATTGCCCGTGGGATTCACACAAAGAGGATCCTCTTCAAGGCATTTCTCCAGGACTCCTTGGGTCTGCCTGCTGAGTTGGCAGAGTTGGACGCTTGCAAGGTGGAACATCTGGTGAGCGATGTGACTGCGGAGGCTTTGGCAATCTATATGGAGCGTAATGGAATCGGCGAGGGTGCTTCCAAAGACCGCAAGGAACAAGTAAAGGCATTGGAAGTCAGTATCAAAGATGGTCGCATCGATGCTTTCCCTGGTGAAGATGTTGAGGCATTTTCAGAACAGTTGCAAAGCAGGAGTGATGCGGGAAGCAAGGGGCAAACAGATGAGTAGTTATTCCCGTGAAGACGCTTTGCGTCGTTTGAATGAGTTGTTGGCCGAAGAGTTGGAAGCATCGATCCGTTACTTGCATTTGAGTACACTCGTGCAGGGCATCGACCGACTGGTGATTCAAAAAGTTCTTCAAGAGAATCACGAGGAGACGATTGAGCATGCGCAACAGGTTTCAGAAAAGATCATTCAGGTCGGTGGAGTACCACAACCGAAAATCAATCTGGAGTTGACCGGGAACAAGTGCACCGGGATCGAAGCTCTTCAGATCGCACTGCTCTTTGAGCAGGCTGCCTTGGACGCTTACGGAGAATTTCTTGAAGTAGTCGAGGGCAGCGGGGATGTGATCCTCGAAGAATTCGCTCGTCAACAAGTGGCAATCGAATCGGAGCATGTCTCAGAATTGCAAATGCTCATAGGAGATACCACCGTTGGCAGCAAGTGATCGTCCAGGTGGACTGACGGCACTGACAGTGCTCAATGGCTTCTTTGCTCTCAATGTCGGCGGGACGACGATCCAGCGCTTCATCACCTCCTATGAGCTTATGAATGTCGCCGAATCAGGTGTTCAGGGGAGCCCCTGGCGCAGGAGATATCTTCAATCCCTCCTGGATGAAGGTCTCAGTGCATGGGAGCTGCAAGTTATCGCACTCATAGGTTTGGCTGCCACATTGCTCTTGCTGGTTTCGATTTGGGGATTGCTGAAACGCAGTAACCTGATTGGGAGGTGGCTTGGCACCCTGGGAGCAGTATCTCTCGCAATCTTTTACCTGCTCAACATCAATTGGCTTCCCGAGACGATTTTACGGGGAAGCGGTTTGTCGATCGCACGCCAACTCTTTTATCCTGTTTTTCTGATCTTCATGCTCCATGTGATCTTCCGCAGGGACTTTCTGTTTCAACCGGGGAGGTCCGGATGAGTCAGGCAAGGCACATCCTGCTACACGCCAAGAAGTTGATCGTCCATTCCCTGCGAACCGGGTCCGGGGTGGCTTTCATTTTTCTGACGATTCTTATTGGTCTCTCTTTGGCCAATTTGTCGATTGCCCCCGTGGAATTGGAATTGACCACCGCCGATGCGTTCAGGGAAAATGCCAGCCAGGCGATCGGTATCGCTCTCGCCACCGCTACTCTGCGTTTGGGAGCAGACGATCAGGATTTTCTATCGCGTATGGAGACAGGGGATTTGATCGATCTGGGGATGTGGGCACGATTCCTCGTGATCGAAAATCCGATGTTACTGTCAATCACAGTTCTTTTATTGGGACTGGCCTTGCCGATTCTGTTGCCACTGGGATCCTTTACTGCCATCTCCAGCGATGTCCAACACAGGACAGTACGCTATCTTCTTCCCAGAACCACGCGCTATTCCTTATTGCTGGGGCGCTGGTTGGGAACCCTGATTTTGTCGTGGGTGTTGATTTTTCTGCTCTTGTCATCGGTCGTCTTTTATCTGTCGATCATGATCACGACAGAATCCACTGAATCGATGATTCCATGGGCGGCCCGGTGCCTGCTGGCGCTCTGTTGCCTATCGATGCCTTACGTGTCATTGGGGATCCTGTGTTCGGCGACATTCAGGGTACCGATGGTTGCGCTGCTGGCCGCAGTGGGAGTCACTGTGGGGGTTCCACTCCTCGCTCTCAGTCTGCAAGAGGCGTGGGAACCTTTGGGAAAGATTCTCTACATTCTTCCATGGGGATATTCCCATGAGTTGCTCTCACCGGATGCAGGCAAAGTCAGTCGCGCTGTTCTCTATTCATTGGGACACAGTGCCCTCTTCATGACTCTGGCGGCGTGGAAATTCAGGAGGGCGGATCTATGAACAGCCCACCTGAAGCAGCAATTGAAAATGCGATCCGCATCGAGGGATTGAGTCACAACTTTGGAATCAAGCAGGCTCTGCGAAACATCGATTGGCAACTTCCCGGTAAGGGAGTCGTTGGCTTGGTTGGGCCCAATGGAGCGGGAAAGACGACGCTGTTCTCGCTCATCGCAGGATTTCTGACACTCCAAAAGGGCAAGATATCTGTGCTTGGTCAATCGAGTCCGGTGTCTCCTGCACTCATGGGTCGGGTGGGGGTGATGCCCCAGGATGCCATCTTTGCGAGAGACATCTCGATACTGGATCAATTGCTGTTCCTGTTGCGTCTCGAAGGGATTCACGGAAAAGAGGCGGAATCCAGGGCACGAACGGTGATGCAGCAGGTGGGTCTTGAAACAGAACTTCACCGTGGTGCGGCGGTACTCTCCCACGGGATGGGAAAGAGATTGGGTGTTGCCCAATCGATCCTTGGCAGTCCTGAAGTGGTTCTTCTCGATGAACCCACTGCAGGGCTTGATCCTGCCAATGCGCGACAGATCAGAGGATTGATACGGGAGTTGGGCAGTCGGTCGTTGGTCATCGTTTCATCGCACAATTTGCTGGAGTTGCAGGATCTCATCGACGAGGTGGGGGTCATCGTCAACGGAGAGTTGGTTGCCAGTGGAACGGTGGAGGAGGTCACTCGTAGAGAACGGCGATTCGAGCTGATCCTTGACACGGAAGTGACTCCGGAATTGGTTGTGGAATTGAAGAAACTGTCACAGGTGAGCAGCGTCGAATTCGATGGGTATCAACTGACGGTCGATCTCGATGCTGAGAGTGAGGAGGGGATCAATGGTGCTCTATCCCAGTTATATCTCTTCCTCGTTGAGCACGGGGTTCCACCCCATGAATTGCGCGAAGGTGCGAGCTTGGAGCAGGCGTACCTGAGACTCACCGGCGAGGATCAATCGCCCTGAGATCCCTGCGGCGAGTTGTTGGGGATTCCCCCGGTGGACCTGACAGTCGCAATCCTCGTGCGCATCTCGATGACTTCAGCACTGGGTGGAGCTGAGTCGAGCAACCGATCGATATCGTCGAGCAATCCGGGGTTCAAACCGATCCACGGGATTAATGCTTCGAGATGTCTTGCCGCCGCAAAGTGATTGCCTGCCTGAATCGATGCGGTGGCCTGTTTCTGACCCAGCAACCCACGCAAGGTTACCAACGGTGTCAAGAGTCCCCAACGTTCTCTGGAGGTGTCCAGCCACTCAGAAAGGGTGCGTGGACCATCCTGCTTCTCGATCAGTTGGCCAAATCTCAGCAGCAGGTCATGACTTGGTTGCGCTGATTCCGTCAATGCGATACTCCACCACTCTTTGGCGGCATCCAAATCTCCCGAGACCGCACACATGTAGCCCAATCTCTCCTCCAGACGGGTCCCTTTTGGTTCGAAGAGTGCCCAGCCTCCCCGATGGATGCCGAGTTGTGGTTTGAGGGCAGCGATGGCGTTGACGGAAGCACGTCTGATTTCTTCGGGTACCGGCGGTTTCCCGGGCAATAGCACCTGATCGAGGTTGACGGCGGCTTGATCCATCCAGTGGGATGATTGCTGCAGATCCCAACGGGATTTTCCGGCTGAAATCGTCAGCCCGATGCAGAAGATGGCGATGACGAAGACTCCTGCTCCTGCGCGTGTCCAATTCCCTCCCCGTCGCAGTGAATATTGTTGCAGTGAGACTTCCCGATCGCGAAGCAACTGAGTCGCTTTCCAAGCAAGAAAGGTCACCATCAAGGCGATCCCCGTTGCCATCAACAGCGGGATCTGCTCGTAGACGCCACGCCAACTGAACCAGGTGAGAGTGAATACCGCTGCGATGAGCAACTCTCCGATCCAGGAGAGTTGTGACCGACGACGAATCCTGGTTGATGCCGGGTTGAATGCGGTGACAAGGCTCTGTTTGTTGACACCGAGGGAAAGCACTCCATTCGGACAAACATCCACGCAGTCGAGGCACTTCATGCATCCCGGGTCGACCACCTGTTGATGAACCTTGATCTCCCGGGAAATTTGCACATTGGAGGTGCAGTTCGCAGTGCATAGACCACAGGATTCACATTTGGACATGTCGGCGACGATCCCCATGAGGGAGACTCGATCAGCGATATTGAAGAACGCACCGTAGGGGCATCCGTAAGTGCAAAATCCCTTGGAGCCGAGGAGATACACCACGAAAAATCCGCAGATCAGAAGAAAGGGAATCGCCACGATGACGGTTGGGAAGGTCGCCCAAAATTCTTCGACGATGAGGTGGTTGGTGAATCCCGGCCACGCTTTGGCGGGAGCAAACCAATTCGTCAGTCCAGGCACCACGGATTCCACCCAGGGGAAGACTATCCGTTTGAAGGTGGGCCACAGAAACATGTAGAACGCAAGGATGAAGGGGACTGCGGCGAGCAGCCTGCTGCGGAAGGGTCGTGGCGTGATTCCCGCCTTTTTCATCAGCCAACCGCAAAGATCCTGCAAAGCCACCATATGGCAGGCCCAACCGCAGAACCAGCGACCGAAAATGGCGGTCGCCAAAATGGCAACAATGAAAAAGACGAAGCCGGCATTCACCTGTCCGTTTTCGAGGGTGTACATACTTTCGGATGGCTCGACAGGGGAGAGGGTTCTGCCCGTGATCCACCAGTGCAACAGGTGCCCTGCGATGAGGACATGGACGAGACCGAGAGCCAAGGCCCGACGGCGTCCAGAGCGCCCCGGATATCGTTCGCCTGTACGGCGATCTTCTTCACAACCGGGTTTTGGCTTGGATCGCTTCGGCACCGATGTTCTCCCTCTTCTGAATTCATCATACCGAATTGACCCGATATCGAGAATGGTGATCACATCGATTCATGCCCAGTCGTAGTTTTCCTTGCAGACCGCAATAAAAACGGAGGGTGGACCATACAGATCCACCCTCCGTTTTTGAAGTTCAAGATTTCAATGATTAGTGATCAGGAACGCCATCTCCGTCGTGATCATGATTTCCTTCGGAGTGGTCCAGATTGATGATCGCTTGCTCGATCATCTTTTTGCCTTGGGGGTTTTCGGCAACGAGGGGATCAGCGAGCATGCGCTCAAGAAACTTGCGAGCCTCAGGCTTGCGATCCTGCTCAGTGAGCCACTGTTGACAGAACCAGAGGGCATTTAGCGTATCGGGCCCGGAAATCCCCGGATTTTCGCTCAGAAATGCTACCAGCGTCGGATAATTGGGTTCGCTGGTGTTCAGCAATTCTCTCAGGCGCATGCTCGCCTTGTGAGATGCGACCAATTTTTTCAACTCCTCGTTCTCTGACTTTTCCGCCATCTCCAGGTACTTGGAGTAACCGGGGTAGCCGAGAAGTTCATTTTTGGTCATGACCCCAAAGACATCGCTGAGCATGGTCGAAGCTTCTTCATCTTTGGAGGAGAGGAGCTTTTTCAGTTTTTCACCATCGGTGCGCAACTCGGTGAGATTCTTGAGGTAAGCTTCCGGACCTCCTGGAAGGTAGCCGGTTCTCCCGTAGGGGCGCATCTCTGCATCGGCGAGAATGATGGTGGGGTAGCCGCTGACACTCATTTCATCGCGGTGCTTGTCATTCAATTCCGGGGAAACCACTTTGGCTTTCAGTTCTTCCGCCTGGGGGAAATCCAGAAACAGGTAGATGAACTGCTTTCCTGCAGACTCATCAAATCCGGGTTTGGAAAAGACCTCACTGTCGAGTTTCTTGCACCAACTGCACCAGTCACTGCCGGTGAAATTGATCATGATGTCTTTTCCTTCAGTCTTGGCCTTCTTCATGGCTGCGGAAATATCCGTCTCCCACGTGAGGCCTGGATGCTCAGCAGTGTCAGTCTGCTCCTCACCGGAGGATTCTTCCTTTTTTCCAGCGGGTTCCTCTTGTGCGGGAATGTATGGTGCAGCGAAGAGTGTCAAAACAAATAATATCAGGGCCCCGATCAGCGGCGACTTCATGGGTTCTCCTTCTTGGACTTGATCCTTCAGGACAGGGAAGATCTCCGCGACAGGAGATCAAAAAATGTCTGATCGACGCTCTCGCCAGTACAGACCATGATTGAAACCTTGAGACTATCCGATGGGCCGACCTGCAGGAAGGACGTTTGGATCCTCCAGTGGGGTGAAATCACTGCTTTATTAAAATTACCGGAGGATCAAATATTTGCGATTCAAGCCAAAGGGCGACAGATGACGCAGGCGTTGATCCCGCCCACACCCATCGAAAGTTTACCTGCGAGTCCCTCTGGTAAGGGGACGGCCGTTTTACCGGTGAAGTTCCGATGGACCTCGGAAATCTGTGGATTGATTTCCGTACCTTCCAGGGAGGTGGGAGCGATCTGACCCGATTCACCTGCCAGCATCTGGGCGGTCAATTCCCAGCCGCCACAAACTCCCATTCCGTGTCCAAAGGTACCCTTGCGGGCAGTCATCAGGATGTGATCGGGGAAGAGTTTGCGGGCGTTTTCCACTTCCAGGTAATCACCCGGTGTGGCTGTGCAATGGAGATCCCATGTCGAAATCGAATCCGGTTCTGCGCAAGCAGCTTTGAGGGCGGAATGAATCGAGGCGGTCGGTCCCTCCTCACTGGGAGTGATGATGTGGTCCGCATCCGAAGTCAATCCAACGCCGACCGGCTCCATCCCCAGGGGTTGATAACCGCGAGCCTGCATCTTCTCCATGTCACCGATGATCCACACACAGGAACCCCCACTGATATGGGTTCCTCGTAAACCGGTCAAAGGTTTGGAAACCTCGCCGTCATTGGAGAGGACGCGGGCTGCGTTGAACGCACCGACGACCATCGGGTGGGGAGGCGGATCCGATGCTCCGATCACCACCGCTTCTGCTTCACCCCGGTAAATGGCATCCATCCCCAATTTCAGGGCGACCCCAAAGGTGGAACAGGCGGCGACAGGTGAAAAACAGGGTCCGGTGATCTTGCCCATCATGGTGATCTGTGTGGCGACTGAACTGTGGATGTTCCACAAGAGATTCGGCGAAACGGCGTTCCAAGGTTCTACAGGTGCTCCCCAATCCTTGCGCAATTGGGCAGCCTTTTTCATCTTCCCGCGGATCACCGCAGCTTTGTTGCTCTCGACTTCACCGGTGATGCTCTCGCCCTCGATCTGGCGACTCTCTTCGAGGTATTCTGCGAGTCGGGTCGATTTTCCCGCCCAGTAGCGATTCCAAACCCTGCGCACCTCATCCCGCGCTTCGGGAGCGACCTTGTCGGGATCTTCCGGCATCCCTGCCAGAGTATCGGGGCTTGCATCTCCGGCGTTGAAGGCGGCACGGGCGGGGCAGTTTTCGGCACTGGCCCAAAACTCATCCCATTGAGACTGGGCGCGATCGGCGGTGATCGCCACATCGGAGATCGTCGTCAAATCTCCCAGACCTGTGCCGACATAGACGTGCGCAGAATTCCCCAACTCCTGAAGCGTGTTTTCGATACCCGGATTTTGGTCGAGTGCCTGGATGAAACTGCCGACAGCCATCAGCGTGGGATTTCCCATCTTGCTTTGCAATTGGCCGAAGCGATTGGGAGGGAATCGATCGTCGATCCAGGAGTGGTAATCCTCAAAGTCGAATTCAGGTTCACCGACAAGGAAGTTGTTGGGCCCGAAGCCATCAAATTGCTGGAGCCATGACCCGCCGGAGTAGAGCTTCTCCCGAAAGGTGTCGACTGTGGCGCAGCCCGGTGCGATCACTCCCCAGCCAAAGATACCGACTCGGGGCCGTGAATTCTTTTCGGCTTCAGTATTGTGCGAATCAGTCATGCTCATCTCCTAGACAGGAATCGCCGGTTTCGGGATCTTCCCTGACAATCTCCATGTTCCCGCCTTCAGGGAGATTTTTCTAGCGAATATCGACGGGTGAAGACCCACCGCAGCCCCGCAGTCGGGGGTTGCGGCGCTTTCGATCCCCCGGGATGATTCGCCATCAGAGGAGGATTTAAGGTTCGCCATGTCCAGCAAGTCCAATCCACATACGTCGATGAGGTTGCCAAAGATCTGGTATTCGCTCCTCTGGCTGCATCTGTGCGGGTGCATTGCGGGGTGTCAGGGATTTGGCCCTCAAGGTCGCGAGTTTTCCCAGGAATTGATGGAAGAACGCCTGAAGCACGGCCCGCTGCAGGCGGTGGCGAGTCCCCCTGAGTACATCCTTCTCGACGGTTATCCTCCGAAGTACAGGGATGCCATCGCGGAAGGGATTGATGCGGCACGCAGTTTCTTGGGGGAGTACGGGCCTGTGCGAGTCTATATCTTGGGTCAAACCGACGATGGGCCCGGCACCGAGATCGGCACCGAGACTGGTACCGAGGAAGGGCGTCAACTGTTTTTGGAAAGGTATTGCCAGCCGCGCCGTCTCTCTGCACCTGATGGATACTCTGAAGATTGCGCGGGAGGACCGGGGCAACGACTGTTGGACGTGGCCAGTTCCGGCGGACAGGAAGCGTACCAATCACTCGTCATTCATACCGACCCACCGTATTCGGAATTGGTATTCATCAATGCTCACGATTGGGGAGCGACGGACATGCCGCTCAGGGGAATCCACGAATACTATCATGCATTTCAGTGTTCCCACCGCGAGGCCCCGGGTTGGTTGATGGAAGGGGGCGCAGTTTTTCACGAAGTCTGGATCGGCGCACAACATGGTTGGGTCGACTCCACACAAGCGATGCGCCGGTCCCTCAACAATGCACTGGAAGCGGTTGCCTTGGGAAAAGAGTTGTCGGACATGGAATACACTCGTGATGTCCCCGCCGACATGGAGCCGTTTCACAGGCAAGTGGCCTATGACATGGGTTGTTGGGCGGTTGCATTCATGATCGGAAATTCAGAAGAGCGCAGTGTGGCCCAATTCAGGGACCAATTTTATCCACTGCTTCAAAAGTCGGGTTGGCGCAGCGCGGTTGCCGAGTATTGCGGGAGAGAGTCCCTGGCAAAGTTCTATCGTGACTTTGAGGTGTTCTTGCAACGACCGACTGCCGATCATATGGATCTCTATCGTAGCCTGCGCCCCTGAATATAGTCCCTGAATCGCGGCACTGAATTCTTGCTTCCTTGAATTCCTGCGTCCGATCGAGACGGACTCTTTAAATTCCCAGAAACCAGCGGTGAAGTCGGAGATCGGATGTCAACTCGGGGTGAAAGCAGCAAGCAACACATCGATCCTGCTGCACGGCGACAGCTTCTCCATCTCTTTGTGCGAGAATGTTGACGCCGGTGCCGATTCGGGTGAAGCGGGGTGCGCGGATGAAGACTCCTTCACCGGTTCCTGGGCCCGGTCCCGCCTGCCATTCCACCTCACCGATAAATGAGTGGATCTGGCGACCGTAGGCATTGCGGTCGACATCCACATCGATCAGGTCGAAGCGCGGAGGCAATTGACCCGGGTATTTCCCCATCAATATCGCCCCGGCACAGGTTCCCATCAGCGCAAGAGTCCCGTCCTTGACACGACTTGGAATCTGCTGGTCGAGATCTTGGGCTTTCAACAAGTGGTGCAGTGTGGTGCTTTCGCCACCAGGGATTACCAGGTGGCTGACTCCTTCGAGGTGCGCAGGTTTGCGCACTTCAACAGGATCTGCCCCTGCCGCATGCAAAGATTTGAGATGGGGTTCGACGGAACCCTGAAGTGCGAGGACACCTGCGTAGACCTTGGACAATGATTACCAACCCCGATCCTGAAGCCGCTCCTCTTGCGGAAGTTTGGTCGCGTCGATGCCCGGCATCGCCTCACCGAGATCCCTTGAGGCATCGGCGATCTCCGACGCGTCCTCAAAATGGGCTGTCGCATGAACGATGGCCTTGGCGGTACGCAGGGGATCGGTCGACTTGAAGATTCCCGAACCGACGAAGACCGCTTCCGCACCCAGACGCATGGCGAGAGCAGCATCCGCAGGAGTGGCAATCCCCCCGGCGGCAAAGTTCGGAACCGGCAATCGTCCCTCGGAGGCAACCTGGCGAATCAGGGAATATGGCGCTCCATGATCCGTGGCGAGGGTCATCCATTCTTCTTCCGGGGCAGTGGTCAGTTGGCGGATTTGAGTGTGAATCGCCCTCAGGTGACGTACCGCTTCGGTAATATCTCCGGTTCCTGCCTCACCCTTGGTGCGCAGCATCGCGGCACCTTCGCCGATGCGACGCAGTGCTTCCCCGAGGTTCGTTGCACCGCAGACGAAAGGAACCTTGAAGCGATTTTTGTCGATGTGATGGGCATGATCCGCAGGGGTCAGGACTTCCGATTCGTCGATGAAGTCGACTTCCAGCGCTTGCAAAATTTCTGCTTCGACGAAGTGGCCGATCCTGGCCTTGGCCATCACTGGAATCGAGCAGATCTTCTGGATCTCCTCGACCTTCTCCACGGGTGACATGCGGGCGACACCGCCATCACGGCGGATGTCGGAGGGAACCCGTTCCAATGCCATGACTGCCACCGCTCCCGCCTCTTGGGCCACATGGGCCTCTTCTACAGAGGTAACGTCCATGATGACCCCTCCGCGGAGCATTTCTGCCAAGCCGATTCGGGTTCTGTGGTCGTCTGAGAGGCCCTCTCCGCGCAGGGGAGGCTGGTATCGGTCATTCATGCGTTTGAATCCTTCCAGGCGGATGAACGGGGAGAAGGAACGATGCCCCCCGTGCAGCGGCCAGCGGTGTTGAGTTTGCACCCGGATTCTGAGCGATGCGAGCAGATCGAAGCGACTCTACGGGTTTCCCGGGGCGATTCTGGTGGTTATTCTGGGGGGCGACCTGCGGGAAATTCGGGGATATGAATCGCGGGGATACCTCTGGGCCCATTTCTACGTGGTCCCGGTGGGTGGGGGAATTAAGTGTGAGTGGATCGGCCGTTGCCAGGAACCACCTGTGGTGATTCCACAAGGGACCGATCATTTCCAGCGGGGTATTCAAGCGTCTGATGGGAGTCAATTCCTGACCGACCAGCCCTGAGTGTACATTTTGAATCACTGGCGGTTTCACGGCCCGTTCGGTTCCGATGTACAGGGGAACCGGATTCGGGGCTCGAAGAGACAGCCATCGAGGGAGAACCGAACACTGTGTTTGCGGCGACATTGCGAACCAGGGTTAGGCGTGAACGAACATTGGATGGATCGATGAACATCGTTGTGGAAACGACTCTGGCAAGGAGTCCCGTTTCCTGCCCGGAAAAGAGCCAAGCTATATGACTTCAACAAAACTGTGGCTGATGATATTTCTTCTGCTGTGTCCGGGATGGGTCCATGGCCAATTGTTTGAGCGCCCTGTCGTACTCGAAGGAGTGAGTGCGATCTCTCCGGGTTCAACACAGGAGAATTTGACCATCACCATCCGGGGCGGTCGAATCACCGAGATCTCTCAAACCGCAGACGTTCCGCTGATGGCCAAGAAAATCCCTGCCCAGGGCCTCTTCGCCACCGCCGGTCTCGTCGATCACGCATCAAACCTGACTCTTCCCGTCGGCGGAGCAGGTGCAGCGGAACAGTGGAGTTGGGATGGTTTTGACCGCTATTCGAGGGATGCCATCGAAGCCGTGCTCGCTGCGGGAGTGACGCGGGTTCACCTGGTCCCGGCGAGGGGCGAGGGAATCAGTGGCAGATCCTGCTGGGTATCGCTGAAAAATTCCCAAGGTGGGGGACACGGTGTTCTCATCGAAGAGGAAACAGCGCTGTGCGTCAATCTTGCAGCCGGGACTCCCGCCAACAGAATCCGATCCTACGCCAAAATCGTCGCCGCGTTTCGCGGTGCCCGCGATCGCAGGGACGCACTCGACAGTTACGAATCAGACCTGGAGGAATACCTCGAGGAACTCAAGAAATGGATTGAGGAGAATGACTCCGCAGAGGGTGACGAAGAAAAGGATGAAGAAAAGATGGACGGCGATGACGGGGACAAGGAGAAGTCGGATGATTCCGATAAAGCCCCTGAAAAGCCACGCCGACCCGATCTGGATGCCACCTCGGATATCCTGCTGCGCGCCGTCAATCACGAATTGCCGGTATTGATCACCGCCAGAAAGTCTGCGGATCTGATCAATGCCTGTGAACTGATCCGCGACTACGAACTGGATGCCATCATCCACGGTGCCGATGAGGCTGAGTTGGTGATCGATCAACTCAAAGAGTTGGAGGACGTTTCTTTCATCATCGATGAACCAGCCATGCCATTGGAGTCCTCGGGGTCGGGAGTCTTCACTTCCAGGCCTCGTCGCCCGTCCAGTCTGACGAAAGTTCTCGATGACCATGATTTTGATTGGGTCATCGGCAGTGGTGGATCGGGATCGGGATTATGGAGGATGACCCGCAAGATGACCGGGGGTGAGGCTCTCGCCAGTGCCCAGTCCACCAACCTGCGTGGACTCAAGAGCCGAAGGGATTGGCTCAGGCCCGGCCAAAGGCACATCGTTTTGTGGAGTACCAATCCGGCAACGGATGCCTCAGCACGTCCAGTAAAAGTCCTCATCGACGGGGACGTGGTGTGGGAAGAAACCTCAGCAGCGAGAGGGGGACGTTTCTGATGCAGATCAAAACGATCCGACGTCACTGTTTCACACTACCGCAGCGTACTCAGGCGTCATTGCTGTTGATCACTTTGGCAGTTTTGTGGGTGATCGGTCAGCCTTTCGCTTTCGCCGGCAAACCGATGACGGTCATCACCGGGGCCGCCGTTCTGCTGCCGGATGGAACCGTCGAAGATAACTGGGCAGTATCGGTGGGCCCGGATGGCACCATCAGCGCCTTGCTTCCGGCCGAATCTTTCGATGACGATGTCGAGGAATGGATCACCTATCAGGCACCGGCTGGATCGGTATTGACACCGGGATTGCATGATTTGATGGGAGCGCTCGGGACAAGAGGGAAGCCTGGATCCCTGCGGGCAGGGAAGCTGCTCATCGATCCTGAATTGGATGCGGGTCACAGCTTTGACAGCAGTGATCCCTGGCTCGATGAAGCTGCCAAACACGGGGTCCTCTACACCACACTGGCGGCTCAGCCACTGGGAGTGGTGAACGGAAAAAGCGCAACCTTCCTTTGCCAGACTTCTGGCGCAGCAAAGAGGCTCTCCGATGGAAAGACGATGCTGGCATTGGGAGATTCGGTTCTCTCGAATGATCGGATGCCCACCAGCAGAACTTCACTGCTGTCGATTTGGCGCGAATGGATCGCTAGTCAGCCCTCGATTCTGAATTCCCCCGGAATCCTTTACGTCGCGGAGGGGATGGATCTCCGCCAAGCGCTGGGTCTGACGTGGTCAAAGGCGGCGATTCCGGTGTTTATTCACACCGGTGGCGATGCGCGTTCACCCCTGGAGCTATTGGGCAGGCTTGGCAAACAGTCCGGTCCTGTCCACATGGTCGTGGGCCCCTTTCTCGAAGGGGGAGATCGGGCGCATCTGATGATGGCGGTGAGCGCTTCCCGGCAAGGAGTGGAATTGAGTTTTGCTGGAGGTCTTCCGGCGGGCCCCACGGATCACCTGCGTGGAAGTGCCGCGCTGGCGGTTGCAGCGGGAATGGATTCTACCGCAGCACGGAGAGCACTCTTCAGCAATCCTGCCCACGTATCAGGAGCCTCTGATACCGGTGTGATTGCCGCAGGAAACAGGGCTGACATGGTGCTCTTCTCCGGAGATCCTCTCGACCCGGCCTCCGAGGTCATACACGTGTGGCGCGGGGGGCAGGGGATGCGAGTGGCCCTTCCCGGTGAAGTCGAAGAAATGGAGACGATCAGAAGATGAACAATGCGCAACTGAACAGATATACACAGGTGATCCTGGCACTCGTTGTCATTTTGGGAGTGGCCCACGGGTCCGTCCACGGGAATGCCCAGGATTCCACTGATCCGGTCAACTCCTATGCAGTCAAGGCTGCCAAGGCTCATCTGGGTAATGGTCAAGTCGTCGAAAATGCCCTGATTGTCGTGCGCGATGGGCGTATCGAAAGCGTCACCGCCGGTGGAAGTGCTCCCGATGGGCTGACATTGATAGAAGTGACGGAAGTTACACCGGGACTGATCGATGCCAACGCCAAGATCGATGTCATGGATGCACTTCTTTATCCCACGGAGGACCCGCGGCTGACGATTCTCAGAGCGCTGGGGATGGCAGATCAATACCACGGCGGCGACGTTTGCCCCTGCGGTACGGTGTGTCCTGCGGTGACTTTGCACCGCCACGATGAAAGTTGCCTCTTCTGCGGTTATCCAGAGCATGATCCCCACTCCCATGCACACGATGAGGAGGAGGAGGAAGAAGAACTCCTGGAACTTGAGAAGCAGGCGATGGCCGCAGGAGTTCCTGCAGAGAGCGGACTGGTTACCGATCAGTCCAGTGAAGTGGTTCCCCAATTTGAAATCATGGATGGCATCGATCACGGTTCCAAAGACTTCGATCGTTTGCTGAAGGAAGGTGTGACGACCGTCTACATCAGCCCCGATGGATCCGCCGTGATCGGATCACGGGGTGCGACGATGAAAACCGGTGGCCCGGTGCTGGACAGGTACATGGGAATCGGCTCGGTGAAAACCGTTGTTGGAAGTGACTCCTATCGCTACGGAACGCGTAATCGCAGTCCCTTCCGTGGCTTTGTCACGATTTACACTCGCCGTCCCGATTCCAGAATGGGCGTGGGCTGGGTCTTCCGCAGGGCATTTTATGATGCCCTCCTGAGAGCCCGCGGTTTGGAGCCGATCGGGGCGGACAAGACCTCGGCGGAAGCATCGAAAGTCTTGCAGGGAGTCCTCGCCGGTGAAATTCCGATGCGAATTCAGGCCCGTACCGGCAGCGACATCGAGACGGCTTACCGTTTCGCCAAGGAGTTCGGTGTTTCCTTCACCCTGGAAGACCCGGTTGAAGCGTGGAAGCGTGTCGATCTCCTCAAGGAAGCGGGGACACCCGTGGTCTTCGGGCCGATTTTCGACCAGCCCAGCGGGATTACCGCCGGGTCCGGAGAGATGCGGAATCGTCGTTTGCATACGGTTCGAGATCTTTCCAATGCCGGAATCCCAATGGCGTTGAGTGCCCAGGACCTGCGTGGTGAAGAAGGTCTGGCCCGGCAGGCGATGCTGGCGATTCGTTATGGAGTGGATCCGCAAGAAGCGCTGCGCATGGTGACCCAATATCCCGCTCAGTTATTGGGAATAGAAGATGAAGTGGGAACTTTGGAATCGGGCCGCAGAGCGGACCTGGTTTTCTGGAATGGTTCCCCATTCTCGGCATTGACCAGGATCGAAAAGGTCATGCTGGACGGCGTAATTTCATACGAAAGAAACTGATGATTTTCCCGCCATCGAAGTGGCGGGTGCATTGAAACCGAGGTATTCGATGTCGACCTTGATGAACAAACTTCTGGCCCTGGTGACTGCACTGCTATTGATATGCCAGCATGGCACACTGGAGGCACAATCCTCTCCCAAGGTCGCCTTGACCGGGGGCAAAATTTTGACCGTCTCCGGGGCTCCTGTCGTCGACGGCACCATCCTGATCGAAAACGGGATCATTCAGGCTGTCGGCGATGGATCGATGGCGATTCCCTACGATGCCATGGAAGTGGATTGCAGCGGGATGATCCTTGCACCCGGGTTGGTCGATGCCCACAACCCGGCAGGGCTGGATATCCCCAATGAAAATCTGTCGGTAGCACCCTTTGTCGACGTCTATGACGCCATCGATCCCTCCCGCTTCTTCTTTGAAAATTCCCTGCGCAATGGCGTTTCTACGGTTCATGTCATGCAAGGCAACAACTGTGTTGTCGGGGGAGTCAGTCGGGTCGTTCACCCCATCGGACTGTCTCCAGACGAGATGACCCGTTTGCCAGGGATTGCTCTCAAGATGTCGGTATCCCCCAAGGGAGGATACGACCGTCTGAGACAGCGCGCAGAGCTTCGGGAAGTCTTCAGCGAGTTTGATCGTTGGCATCAGGATCTTGCCGAAACCCGTTACGGCCAGGAAGCGGAAAACAGTGATGAGCTGGATCCTCTGCCACCTGCGGAAGCCCGTGAAAAGGGCAAGTCGTTGATTCGGGAAGAGGACCTGGATGACCGCCATCGCCATCTGGCTTACCTCAGTGATGGAAAACTCGGTGCCTGGCTGCACTGTGGTTCAGCGACGGATGTGGCTCCCGCCCTCGAGATGATCGAGCAGAGGGGGTGGACAGGCAGGGCTGTCCTTGTCCTGTCGGGAGATGCCCCCCTCGCCGCCGACGAAATCGCGGCGGCAAAGGTTCCCGTCGTATTGGACAGCAACCTGATCCACCGGGAGCGGGATGCCATCAGTGGAGAAGTTGAGGAGACCTTCATTCCTGAGGTGATGCGCAGAAAGCGGATTCGATTTGCTCTTCAGAGTGGACGCAGCAATGTCATTCCTGAAAATCTTCTGACCTACCAGGCTGCTCGCCTCGTCCGCAACGGCATGTCCCAGGAGCGGGCGCTTCGGGTGATCACTCTCGGTGCCGCAGAGATCTGTGGAGTGGCTGATCAATACGGCTCCATCGACCAGGGCAAAGTCGCAAATATCGTCATGTGGACCGGCAATCCTCTCGAGATGACCTCTTGGGTTCAGAAGGTCTGGATCGAAGGAATCCTCGCCTACGACCGGGAGAAGGACGCACGGCTGGAGAGACTTTTCCCCGATGCCCCTGAAATAGAGGCTGTCGGTGAGCCCCTTGCAGAGGATGAAACTGCCGCCGAGACACCTGCGGAGGCACCTGAAGGAGATGGGGAAGAGGGAGAAGCGGCCGAGGATGGGTCCAAGTCCGATGGAGAAGATGGAGCAGAGCCCCTGAAAAAGGATCGCAAGAGTGGTGAGGATTCTCCGAAGCCGACCCCAGCTCCCGAACCGGACTCCGGAAACAAGGGAGGCCTCTAGGATGCTGACAGGCAAGTGGACCCGGCTGACCGGGTACCTTCTTTTCTTCGCATGGGTGTCCCTGTTTCCTGCGGGGGAGTTGCTGGCTGGCGGTGACTTCGTTCTGCGGGCGGGTCATCTGCACACGGGGCAGCAAGGGATCGTCGATGGAGCCATCGTCGTTCGCGACGGCAAGGTTGTTGCGAGTGGGCCTTGGCAAGAGGTGTCATCCCAATTGCCGGGAGATCTGCCGGTGATGCACTGGCCCGATGCCTATGTCACCCCGGGAATCGTCGCCGCGTCCAGTGCTGTCGTGGGACCTCACCGGGGTCAAGAGTCGATTTCGGCGGAGTATCGTGCGGTGGATGGATACGACACTTATGGCGATCACCGCCCGCTGCTCGAAACCGGGGTCACCACCATTCATGTCAATCCCGGTGAGCATCGCTTGATGTCGGGCCAAGGTGGTGTCGTCAAATTGGTCGGCGCTCCGTCAGAGCGGGTTTTGTCCAGGTCCTCCGATCTGTCGATCTCCCTGAGGGATCAGGTGGACAGTCCCGATCCCCTGCTGGAGATCCCCTTCCCGGCTTCCAGTGACGTTCAGATAGAACCACCCACTGCGCAGAGGCCCGGAAGTAGAATCGATCGTCTTCTCGCATTGAAAGAGGCGCTCGACGAGGCCAAGGAGGATCGTTGGGCCCATGGCCACTTGGCGGATCATTGGCAGTCCGGAGTTCCCTTGCGGATCTCCGCCGACGCCACTCCCGACATTCAGGGGATTTTGCAGATGCTGGAAACGGAAGATCGCAACGGATATCTGGTGACCGATGCCGTCATCCAGGGAATGGAAGACCGGCTTGCCGCCGCAGGGGTCCCCGTCGTTTTGCGAATGAGTGGTCCCCAGGGAGATGTTCCCAATGGGGGAGTCCTCAAGCCCCATGGCTTTCCAAAGTTGAATGGAAATCCTCCATGGGCATTGGCCCCCCCCGGGGATGACCTCTCGAGCATGGGGTGGGCGATCACCGAAGCGGCTGCCCACATGGAATCCCCCGAATCGGTGATCCCGTGGGTGACCCACAATGCAGCAACCATCCTCGGAGTCGCCGATCGGGTCGGCCATCTGGAGGTGGGGGCCGATGCGGATGTCGTCGTCTGGAATGATGCTCCGTGGGAGATTCATGCCCGACCCCTCGAAGTTTTCATCGACGGTTTGCGGGCGTGGCAGCCGGATGAAGGAAGTGCGACGGTGATCAGTGCGGACACCATCTGGATCTCACCACAGGAGCAGATCACCGGTGGTCAAGTACTGCTGGAGGATGGCAAGATCACCGCTGTCGGCCACATGGTTCCGCATCCACCCCATTGTCAAATTATCGATGCCGGCCCGGGCAGTTTTATGACTCCCGGATTCATCGACTGCTACGGACATCTGGGATTGGACGGGGAAACGGCTTCGATGGGTACCGGTGATCGACTCCATCGTCTGCTTGGAGTGACCGGTCCCCGGGAGCACAGCGTCGCACTCGCAGGAGTCACCAGCCAACTTATGGCACCGCGTCGATTGCAGAGGGGGGCCGGGATCGGTGTTCTGGCGAAGACCTCCGGCTCCAGTCGTGCACAACGGATCGCCGATGATTATTCGATTCTCCTGCTGGAGATCTCCGATTCGGGCTTCAGTGCTACCAAACGGCTTTTCGATCAGGGTGCTAAGTACCTAGAGACGTGGCAAAAGTACGAGAAAGATCTTGCCGAGTGGAAGAAGAAGAAGGCCGCAGGGGAAAAGATCGAAAAGAGCAAAGAGGAGGAGGTCGAGGAGGTTCCCGAAGAGAAAGAGGATGATCCTTTGACCGGAATCTGGGAGATGACCGTCAGTGGAGGTCCGATTCCAGAACCTGAGACGGCAACGATTTCGATCACGCTGAACGGATCAGAGTGGGAAGGCAGGGTCATCGAACCCGTACCCCCGGTCCAGATCAGGATTGTCGGTACCCTCGAAGGGACGACTCTCGTGGGAACCATCGAAGTTCCCGACGGTGACCTGCCCGATACCCCAAAGATCGAGGCTGAACTTTCAGGAGAAGATTCACTCACGGGAAAGATTTCGATCCTGACCTTTTCTGCCGATCTCACGGGAGTGCGAACGAGCAAGGAAGCGAAGACTTTCAAAGTCACCCGTCGCAAGAAGCAGGCGGACGACGGCAGACCGATGCCTCCGCGGGTGAGGGACACCCTGGAACCGATCCGCACGGTTCTGGAGAAGAAGACCCCCGTACTCGTGGCAGTTCGGGGATTCAACTCTTTGCCTGCGGTCATCGACTATTTCACGGAGAAAAAAATCCCGTTTGCGGTCCAACTCGATGAAAACATGAGATTCCACAGGGACCTGCTGATTGAGAAAAAAGTCCCGGTCCTGCTTCCTGAGGAGATGAGTTTCGAGGCCGCGGATAACTCCTATATGCCTTCGACGTTCCTGGGCAGGGCGGGGGTCACAGTGGGCTTCAGAAGTTCTGCAGGAGATGGTGCCCGACGCTTGCCATTCCGTGTCTGGAATGAGGTTGCCAATGGCATGGCTCCTGATGCAGCACTCACCGCGCTGACGACGGGCGCAGCCCATGTCGTGGGAGCGCATGATCGAATCGGCCAAATCCGCGAGGGATTGGCTGCGGATCTCCTGATTTGGAAGGGGCACCCCTTCGAAGCGGGAAGTCATCTCGAAAGGGTCTTTGTCAACGGAGAGGAGGTCCACCGATGAGGATCTCTACAGTCATGAATTGCCTGATCCTGTTGCTCTTTATCTTCGGTGTTCCAGCCGGCTTGGTCCACGGGGATACCTTGGCCTTCAAAGTCGGCAAGGTGGTGACCTTCGATGACGACGAGCGGGTGATCAACAATGCCACCGTCATCGTCAAGGATGGCAAGATCGCAGAGCTGGGCAAAACCAAGGACATCCAAATCCCGGCGGGTGCACGAGTGATCGAGCACCCGGACTTGTGGCTGGTTCCCGGATTTGTCGAGTGCCACAACCACACCGGTGGCGGCTCCCCCGATCTGCACGATTACGTTTATCTGACCAATCCCGGCTTGCGAACCCTTGAATCGATCGTTCCCGACAACCCGGAGATGATTCGCGCCCGCGCCGGAGGAGTGACCACCGTGCTGACGATCCCGGGAAGCGGCAACAACATGTCCGGCTTCGGAACGATTTTGAAGACGGCGGGTGGTTCGGTGGAGGAGTCGGTGCTCAAGGCGCCCGGCTCGTTGAAGATCGCCCAGGCAGGGAACCCGGAGCGTTACTTTTACGGTGTCGGTCGATCCTTCATGAACTTCAATACTCGGCAGACTCTTCGTAAAGCCAAAGACTACCATTTGGCCAGAACCGAGTGGGAGGAGGGCAGGCTCGCCGTGGAGCCCGCCTTCAATCTGAACTGGGAAGAATTCCGTCCCCTCTTCCGTCGGGAGACTGTGGCTTCGGTTCACACCCAGATTTATCAGGTATTGATGACCACCGTCAAAATGGTGGCGGGTGAGTTCAACATCCGAACGGTGCTGGATCACTCGACCTTTGACGCATGGAAAGTGGCCCCGCTGGTCAATGCGGATGAGTCGATCTACACCATCAATGGCCCTCGACAGTTGCACTATGACCGCACACAGAGAAGGCTGATGGGAAATGCTGCTCGCTGGTGGCAAGGTGGAGTCCGTAAACTGGGGATCAACACCGACTCGCCAGTGGTTCCCCAGGAAGAACTCGCTTATCAGGCGAGCATGGCTTGTTACTACGGTTGGAAGCCTTACGAAGCTCTGAAAGGCATCACCCGAATCCCTGCAGAAGCACTGATGCTGGAACATCGTCTCGGAAGTATTTCTGTCGGTCTGGATGCCGATTTCTGCCTGTGGACCGGGGATCCCATCGATCCGAGATCTTCCTGTGAGGTGACTGTCATCGATGGTGAAGTCACCTACGAGGCCAGTGAGAAGAGGGTCTTCTAATGAAATTCAGCAGATTCGCCCTGGTTCTTCCCCTCCTGTGCCTGATCAGCATTGAAGCGTTTGCCAGTGATCGTGTAACCGTGATCAAGGCGGGTTCGGTGATCACAGGGACCGGTGAAACGATCAGTCCCGGAGAAGTCGTCATCGAAGATGGCAAAATCACGCTGGTCGGATCCCAATTGGAGATTCCTGATAACGCCAGGATCATCGACGCCCGCAATCAAACATTGATGCCTGGGTTGGTCCTTGCACAAACCAGCCAAGGCTTGCTCGGCGGCAGGGTCAGTGGGGTCGGTTGTGATCAAACCGTACTTACACGGTGGGTCGAATCGGAAATGGATTGGGAAGCATTTCTCGAAGCAGGCGTGGTGGCTGCAGCGTTCGTTCCTGCTGGAACCGGTTTTCATGGACAGGCAATCGTTGTTCATACCGGTCCCGAAGGGGGAGATCGAATCCTTCGCGAGTCCGTTTACTTGCCCTTGGCGGTGACCGGTTCAACATCCTTGCATCGGACGGTCCAACAGGCTTTCGATGGGGCCAGGGGTGAGATCGAGAAGGTCAAGAAAGCGCGCGAAAAATGGGATAAGGAGCAGGAGGAGGCCAAGAAAAAAGCGAAAGAGGAAAAGGAGTCAGAAGAGGATGCCGCTGCGGACTCCAAGGAAAAAGAGAAAGAGGAACCAAAGGAGTTCAAGGCCCCGGAAATCCGACCTTCCCTGAAACCGCTGGTAGCGATTTTGGAAGAGAAATCCACCGCCATGCCGATGGTGGTGTCCATCAGTTCTCCCGGGGCGATGTTGCATGTCGATGCTGCCCTGGAAAGTGTCAAAGAATTGGAAGACCGGGACCCCCAAGCCATCTTTGTCCTTCCCGGCAGCAGAAACGGTGCGTTTCACGTAGTTGTCGATCAGTTGATCGAGCGCAAAGCGACGGTGTTGATCCCACCCGGAATGAGTGCATTGCCCGATACTTATTTCCGTTACCATGTTCCGGCGGCACTCTCGAGGGGGGGCTGTGACGTGATCACCCTTCCGCGATCGGATAATCCCGGCGGCATGAGAGAACTCCCCGGTTTTCTTGCGGAACAGGTTCGTTATGGCATGTCGGCGGAAGACGCCATCGCCTCACTGACTTCCAAGCCGGCCAAGTTCCTTGGCCTGGGTGACCGCATGGGAACCATCGAAGAGGGCAAGGATGCCCATTTGATTGTGCTCAATGGATCGCTTCTTGATCCAGGGGCCCATGTCATGAAAACCATCATCTCCGGTAAAGTTGTCTGGGATCGGGAGGATCGATAATGACACGCCCTATTCGCACCCTTACGGCCATGCTCGCGTTCGTCATCGTATTCACGGATTTTCCTGTGATTCCAGGTGGATTCAGTCTCTCCGGAAGTATCTGTGAAGCTCAGGATCCGCCTCGACGCCGCAGAGGTCGTCGCAGGCCGACCCCTCCTCCGACTCCTGCTCCCGAACCTGAGAAGAAGGAAGTCATCGCTTCCGATTCGGAAGATGAATACCTCGTCATCAAGGGAGCAACCATTCACACGGTGACTGGTGGAACTCATAGGAATGGAACCCTGATCAGCAAAAACGGCAAGATCTATCAAATCGTTGCCGGTCCCGTTGATGCTCCAGAGGGGGCAGAGATCATCGAAGCGGCGGGCCATCACATTTATCCCGGACTCGTGGCTTTCCGATCATCCGGTCTCGTCGGATCGGGAGAGGCTGAGAAGAGCCAGGATCCTTTTGGCCTCAACACCACCATGGGTTTGGCAGCAGGGATCACTTCTACATGGAACGGATCCCGAGTTACCAAATTGGTTCATGGTAGCCTCGAAGATCTGACGATCCGCCCAAAGTCCTTCAGCAGGATCAATTACAGTTATCGTAATTCGCGCGGGCGCAAGGATCTGCGGCAGGCGTTTGACCGGGTGCTGGAACATCTGCGTGCTCTGGAGCGCCATGAGGAGGAGAAGAAGGAGAACCCCGAGGCAAAGCCGCCGGAGGACAAATGGATCAAGGGGGTCTTTGCCGTCGTCCGCAGTTTGCTGACAGGGGAGAGTAAGGCTTTGGTGCGAACGAGATCGATCGCAGAGATTCGAGAGTATTCTTCCCTGGCCCGGAAATACGGCTTTGACATCGTTTTTGAAGGTGCCGAAGAGGGGTGGATCGATCCCGGAGCCCTCTCCCGATGCGGGGCAAGTGCCATTATTTCACCGCGTTCCCGTGTGAATGCCGACGATGAACTGAATCGGGAGAGTGGATCGAGCATCGAGAATGGAAAGATTCTACACGATGCCGGTGTTCCTCTTGTGATCATCCCTGGCAGTACCGGAATTGCCCTTTGGGGTCTCGCCGGCAGGGATCTGTCCCACCTTCCCCTCGAGGCCGCTTTCGCCGTCCGTGGAGGGTTGCCGGAACAGGTCGCCATCGAGGCGATCACCATCGAGCCGGCGAGGCTGCTCGGAGTTGCCGATCGGGTGGGTTCTCTCGAAGTGGGAAAAGATTCCGACTTTATCATCACCGATGGGGATCTGCTCGATTACATGACCTTGGTTCGGTGGGCGATCGTCAATGGCAAGATTCAATACGACAAGGAAAAAGAAGGCATTCTGGACCACATTAGACCGGGTGGTGATCAAGACGCTCCTGCGCCCGATGACCATTGGCCTCGGCGCTTGGGTGATCCCCTCTAGGAGGCGATCTCCCTTTCCTGACATAAGTTCTTTGACCCTTCTTCCGGGATTGACACTTTTGGAGGAAAGGCAAGAATTGAACTCACAGATGTACCCCTGCTACCTTGCCATCCTCTGTGAGAAATGGTCCCTGAATGCACTCCCCAAATCCCCGGATACTCCGGTTTTTTGCCCTGATTCTGTGCCTATGGGCTTGGAATCCGTATGGCGAGGTTTGCGGCCAGTGTGTTGAAGAAGACCTTCCTGTTTTCGGGATCAATCCTGGTGATCGGGTGGGCCGTTCGGTTGCGGTCAGCGGCGGAAGGATCTTCGTTGGAGCGATAGGGGATGATGGGGGTGGATTCCTCAGTGGAAGCGTCAGGTCCTTTGTGCGCTCAACATCAGGGTATCAACTGGAACACAATTTCAATGGCCAATCAGGAGCAGAATACGGAACTTCCATCGCCGCTGATGGAAATTGGCTGGCGATCGGAGCTGCGGGCCAGGGCTATATCGAGATGTGGAAAAGGGATCGATTCGGATGGAACCATCACTCCACAATTATCGATTGGAATGGTCACGACGGCGACGGATTTGCCAGCAGCCTTGACTTTAATGATGACCTGCTCGCTGTAGGGAGCCCCACGTACATGACAGACATCGGTGAAGCAGGATGTGTGACGATCTGGCGCAGAAACGCCATGGGATTTTGGCTCCTGGAGGAGCGGCTCCTGGTGGATGATCGAATCGAAGGAGATGACTTTGGAACTTCGGTATCGCTCGACCCCAACGAGGGACTGCTGGTGGGAGCACCGGGGAGAGATGCCAATGGAATCGACAGCGGAATCGCAATCCTCTACAACGGGGGACCCGATGGCTGGTCAGAGTCCTCCCGATTTGGTTCCACCGTCGTCAATCCCGGAGACCGATTTGGCACATCGGTGAGTTTGCGTTCAAATCATGCTCTCATCGGAAGTCCGTACTCCAATTTTGCAGGCCCACTTGCGGGCAAAGTCATTTCCTATCGCAAAGCCGGCTCCATTTGGATTCTGCTTCCCTATTTGACCCCTGAGCCGGGATCAACCGGCACCGGATTCGGAGCGACCTTGGCGATCGACGGTAATCTGTTGGTCGTGGGAGCACCGATGGATACCGGGAATGAAGCGATGCCATCGGGGAGTATAAATATCTACCGATACAATCAGGACTGGATATTGGAAAGCACCCACCAAGGCAATCTCGGTTCATTTTTGGGGACTGCATTGGCTCTTCACAAAGGAGTTGTTGTTGCAGGAGCACCGATGGACTCCACAGCAGCCGCACTTGGGGGTGGCGTCAAGTACGTCGTTTCGGGGGACAATGACTGTGACGGCGATGGGGAAAAAGATACCTGTGAGATCTTCAGTGGTGGTGAGCAGGATTGTGATCTCGATGGGATACCGGATCAATGCGCGATAAGCCAAGGGCTTGTTGCCGATTGCGATAATGATCTCATCCCTGACAGTTGCTCAACACTTTCCGGGGGTGTTTCTGACTGTGATGCGGATGGGGTCCCTGATTCTTGCTCGACAGTTCTGGGGCTGGTCTCGGATTGCAACGAGGATCAAATCCCCGATGTATGCCAGGAAGACTGCAATCAAAATGGTGATCCGGATGTTTGTGAAGTAATGCACGAAATTGCGGATTGTGATCAAAATGGTTTGGTTGATGAATGTGAAATCGCGGATGGCGGTCTCTCGGATTGTGATGGAAACGGACTTCCCGACATTTGTGAAGAAGACTGCGATGAAGACGGTTTACCCGACATTTGTGCGGTACTCTCGGGAATCGTAGAGGACTGCAATGATAATGAGATTCCGGATGAGTGTGATCTATTGGATCCGCTTCTGAACTCAAACGGGAATGAACTTGTCGATGAGTGTGAGCCCCAATTTATTCGGGGAGATGCGGATGGAGATCCGGGTGTCAGATTGGCTGATGCGATTCTGTTGCTCTCGCGGGTCTTTGGGGAAGTCTCCATTCCCGATTGTGACGAAGCCGCAGATGCGAATGGAGATGGGGCTTTGGATATCTCCGATGGACTGTATCTGTTGTTTTATGAGTTTGCGGCTGGGGAGGCTCCTCCCGCGCCCTTTCCCGACTGCGGGATAGCACCTCCGGAGGCGCAACTCCCCTGCACGGAGCATCCGTCCTGCCCTTGAAGCAGATCGTCTAACGGGAGATGGTCATCGAAGAGACGGTCCCCGAGTTCACATGGGCAATGCGTAGATCAATGTCATCCACCGATATACCCCAGCCTTCACATACTGCGGTGCAGTAGGTCTCCAATTGGGATTGATACCGATCCAGCAATTCAGAAGCATCGCTGGCAGAGATGTCTGTTTTGAAATCCACGATTTCTGCAGATGTTACCCGATCGCCGGATCTCCTGAGGATCAACCGGTCTATGACTCCGTGAAATTCCCTGCCCGCAATCCGTGACAGGATTGGTACTTCTACCTCCAGAAGAAGATCGTCTGAATCTTCATAACCGAGCCTCTGGCGGGACTCATGTAAATCGAACAAGTTCCGGAACTGATCACAGTCCCTTGCGTGAATCAGGTCTGAGATGACCGCAGAATACAGTTGCACATCTCTGGGAAACTCGGCTTTCAGGATGCTCTCCGCCTGTTTCTTGTCGATCATGTCCCAATGACAATTTTCAAGAAGCGTGTGAATGAGTTCACCCTTGCGAAGTGCCAATCGTCTCTCCTCTGTGAGGTGAGAGGCTCTTTTGGAAGCGATGGCGGGACTGTCGACAGGCGAATCCGATGCCAGTTTTCTCTCAACGGCAACCGACCTTTTGATCACTGATCCCGACTCGTCTGAATAGTCCCCGGGGGATCCACACTGATAGAGCGTTTGCCCAGGGACCCTTTCAACATCAGGGCCAAGCTGTGATACGAGAAGGGAAGCGTAGGATGCGTCGGGATATTCGCCACTTTCTCCCGGAGGAGGAAGCAACATCGTCAAAGTATGTTTTGCGCGAGTCATAGCGACGTAAAGCAGGCACAAGGTCTCACTGAGTCGCTGATTTCGAGATTGTTGGTGCATTTGCGGGTAAGGATCACCCACCAAGTTGAGTTGTTTCTCACCGACATACCTCGACAAGTGAAGAGGCTGGTGATTTTCCTCCAGGCTAAGGAGATCTGGAGTGGGGGAAAACCAGCGGAAAGCGAGTTCGGGCAAGATCACCGCATCAAATTCCAGGCCCTTCGCCTGGTGAATCGTCATCACCTGGACTGGAGATCCTCCGGGGCGGGGGACTGACCGCTGTCGCAAACCCTGGATCAGATCTGCCAAGCGAAGTCCATGGAAGCCGATGGTTCGCAGCTGTTCCATCAGTTGGCCAATTCTCACCTGGTCTTCCATGGCACAGAGAGAAGAGAGGGAGTCGCAGATTGGACCAAATACTTCGGTAACCCCTTTGGTGAACACTTGCTTGCGCAAGTCTGAAATCACTTCCTCCCACGGTTGATCCCCATTCCAACCGAGGATCTGAGGCAGAGGGGATCTTTCTACGGCCAACTTCATTGTCGCGTCTCCAGGATGTTCGATCGCCTCAAGCAAGGCCAATAGCCTGCCGACAGCAGGTGAATCGGTGAGCGGATTGCCGCGCTCTTCACTGGCTTCGATCCCCCGTGATTTCAGGGCGTCCACCAAGTGGGAGATCTGTTGGTTCTTGCGCACGAGGATGGCGATACTGCCTTTTGGAGACAGTCGTTGCAGTCTCTCCACTTCCTCCAGCGTGTCCAAATATGGCCACACCTTCGATGATTTGTCGGCGTACTCCTGGGCGATCCGCAGAGTCACATGTCCTTCGGGTTTCGGTTCGATGGGGGCTGCAACCTTGTGTTTGTCAAAGAGGGAGGCCCAATTGTCGACGGAAGACTGGTCTCCGGGTTTCGGTGCCAATGCAGACATGTTGCTGAAGGTCTGATTGACGGTGCTGATAACCGGATCCGATGATCTCCAAGATTCGTCGAAACGGATCTCTGAATCGGGGAGCAATTTTTCTGCGAAGAGATCCATGACCTCTGCACGTCCTCCTCGCCAGCCATAAATTGCCTGTTTGCTGTCTCCCACACAGAATAGGGTTCGGCCATCCGAGCTGTCCGCTGCCAATTCATCAATCAGGGGAGCGAGGACAGCAAACTGAATGAATGAAGTGTCTTGGAACTCATCGAGAAGCATATGACGGACCGATGCATCCATACGATCATCGATCAATCCGGGTTGACCAAAGATTCGTGCGTTGAGCAGTGCGACGGGGACATCTCCATAATTGAGTCCACCCTGCTCTTTGAGTCCCTGGCTTCTGAACTGATCGTACTGTTCAAGGAGATTGCCAGTTGCAGCATTTTGTGCACGGATTAGGGTGCAGTACTCGCTGCGGATTTGATCGAGAAAAACACCGATCAATTGGCAGAGATCATCGGGGATTTCCCGGCGGTTGAAACTCAGGTCACCACTAAGGACTTTTGCCACCAGCCCTGTTTTGCAGACCTCCAGCTTCTTTGGCAGATCCTCACCCCAGGCTAGACGCAGTTTGAGTAATGAATCTTCCCATGTTTTGAGAGGGCCGCCTGTTTTCTTCTCGGGGCATCGATACTCTTCGAGTTCAGCTAATACTCGGTCCAGAGTGTTCTTTCCCGGACCCTGGAAAATGGACGGCAACTCCCATGCAGAGAGTGGATACTCACGCCACTTGTCATGAAATTGGTTGACCCAACGTTCCAGGTCTGCAGCCACCTGACTGCCCAGGCTGCCCTTGTTGAGGCGGTGCATCAATTGGCGGGCACCCTGACTGCCCTGAACCCCAAGAATCTTTTGAATTGCCCCAGAACGGACTTTGGCAAGGATTTCCTCGTCCAGAATTTTCCATCCAGGTGCGAGATCGCATTCGTAGGTAAACCCCGTCGCAATTTTTGAAAAGAATGCATCGAGGGTTGATACCTGAGACTTGTGCAACTGTGATAACAAATTTGAAAGTGCAGGCAGTACCCACTGATCTCGCGCTTCTTCGGGGGAGACTGATTGCAACGAGTCTGCAAGGTCGGTGAATCCTTCCGATTGAAGAGCAGCTGTCAAGTCAAGCAGTCCCTTGGTTTCCAGTGCGGCGAGAAGTCGTTCTAGGATTCGCTCCATGATTTCACCGGCAGCGGAGCGAGTGAATGTGACCGCCAAGATGGAATCAGGAGATTCTCCACAGAGAATCAAACCGATGTAGCGGGTGGTCAAAGCGTAGGTTTTTCCAGAACCGGCACTGGCGCGGATCAGACGGTGATAGGGGAAGGTCACGATTCCGATCCTTCCCCGGTGGAATCTTCCACCATCGCAGAAAGGCTTGATTCTGCATCGATGACGACTCCCGCAAACGCACGATTCCATGGCGCAGGAAGTCTCTGAATCAACCAATCCTCCGGATCGAGCATTTCTGAAGCGATCTCATGGGCCAATTCGAGGGCGTCCTCGTAATCCTCGTCGGTCCATTGGGCGATCTGAACAGAATGGGCAGAAGTCTTGCCCGGCAAGAGAAAGAAACCGACTTCTGCATCCGCAGGGATCGATTTGCCATCGATCAGCAGTGTGGGTGCAAAGTGACGATAAATTGGCAATTGCAGGTTTTTCCACTCCTGATGTTTGCCCGCTTTTCTGCCGTGGTCCACTTCCGGAGATGGGCCCTGATCACTGGTTTTGTAATCGAGGATTCGCCATCTGTTTTCAGTTTCATTGTAGTCGATGCGATCGATGCGTCCCGACACTCCCAAAGTTCCATCAGGGACTTTCAGTTTGCATGACTGGGGATCCAATCGCATTTCGGTGGCCATGATGCGCCAACCTTGATGCATCAATTTCGACTGTTCCACCGCCCAGATCTCCAGGCGGGCACGAGCCTGTTCGATTTGCACGAGCACCGCTGCCCGAGGGTGTTGGGCCAGTTTTCTATTGCGGTATTGCAAAAGCAATTCATCGATGGCCGCGAGGATTTGATCCGATTCTTCGAGGATTCGGTATTGAGAAGATTTGCCATATTTTTCGAGGACCCAGTGGACCATGTTTCCGAAGGCAAGCGGATTCAACTGTCGATCCCGGTCGTGGCATTCGGAATATCCGAGTTCCCTCTCCAATTGGAAAAGAACAGGATCTGTGATCCAGCGAGCAAACCCTGTCACGGAGACGTGGGCGGGGGCGGGAGTGTCGATGCGTACCGGAGGTCCGAGATCCGCCGGTTCACCCTCGGGCGCGTTGATCGGTTCCTCGAGGCGAATCCGTTTTTCAGGATCGAGAAAGTGTTGCAATCGTTGGATCCCCGAATCTCCACGAAGGAGCAGTCGAGAAGGAAGTAGTGGATTCCCTTGTGAATCTCTGGCAGCAATCGCGAGAACAGTCTGTCGGTGGCCATCGAAGAGAGTGTGAAGCAGATGGGTGTCCCTGGCGACACGCTCCTCATAACCGGGAATCTTCAATTCCCTGCGCAATGACTCAGGAAGGAGAGGATCGGACAGGTGAGATCCGGAGACCTTTCCTTCACTGATGCCCGTCAAGACGAGGTGGGAGGAAGCATCCATCGCCAACTCGAGCCAGCCGAGGCCCTCGATCGAATCGGGTTCCGCGTTGTCAGGGAGTGGTGTTTCAGAAGTCAGGTCACACACGAGGCTGGAAAGGCCTTCAGCGGAGACGTTTACCGAAGAGCCGAAGCCACATTCCCGCAATTTGTCCAAAGTGGTCATCACGATTTCTGCTTCCCCATCGGGTAGATCTGGAAGCCCATCGTCGTCACTTCCGACGAGATTGATCATGACTTCAAGAAATTGATCGACCCTTTGCTGAAGCTGATCCTCGCCACTCTGGAGGGGCAACAGTTGTTGGAGCAGATGCTTGAGTGCCGGTGGAGCATCGGAGTCCTCAGCAAGAATCGGTTGCCGATTTGTGCTCCAACGATCGAAATCGCTGAGGACGTCGATATCATTTCCATCCTGATCCTGCCTCTGTGGCAATCGCCGGAGGATGTCCGGGTGCCTCGCCAATGCCGCAAAGGCGGCAAATGAACCGCTCGAGATCGCCTCCCGGATTCCTTCCAGTAGCCTCCCGCTGGAGGTCTGGGAGTGCAGTTTTCCTGTGGCGATATGGAGACCCATTCCCCTGCGGCGCAGAGATTCTGATAGGGGTGGAACAAGATCTTCATCGAGGATACCGAGGGTGACATCCGAGACCTTTTCAATCGATGATTGTTTCGAAATATGGTCGAGGATTGCCAGGGACAAATCTCTGGGCTGATCTGCAATGATGAGAGGGACCGTATCCGGGACGGCGACGCTTTCCCACAGTTCGGGGATCGGCTGTCCCCATTCGTCATACCGATCTGCAATTGACGAATCTGCATCGATCCAAGTTTGACAGCGGCAATTTTCATCGAGCCACTCGCGGATGTTGGAAGGCAGTTCAGAAATACCGACGAGTATCACCTGCCGTCCGGGAAGGCGCGGGAGAGCATCGACAAATCCGCTCGGCTGAACTCCCCAATCTCGCAACAGATCCAACCTGCGATTCTCAAGATCTTCAAGAGCTCGCAAGCGCATCGCTGCGGCAGTGTCCCTGGGAGCAATCAAATGGGCTGCAGCACCGGGGTTCGATCCTTCCTGCTTCAGGTGGCGGATGGTGCGGGCATACAATTGACTCATTTTGAGAAGGCCTGCAATACCCCCGTTGGTCTCATCATCCATCCCCAATTGTTGCTTCTCTGCAGATGTGGCACCTTGAAGTGCCAGAAGCCAGGAGAGTCTCTCCTCGGCCTGAGTAACGAGAGGCAACTTTCCCTGGGCGAGCACCGTTTCCAATTGTCCTGGAGTGATGATTTCAGGGGGCAGAACGCCCGCATTGCGGGTGTGACTTTGTTCGGACAGTTGTCTGATGAGAAGCCGACATGCCCTGCTTCCCGGAAGAACCACCAGGTATTCCCGGAGGTCGAGGGGGCCATCTGCGGAGTTTTGGGCTGCAAGGTCCAGCAATCGGTCCGAGGTCGCTCTCAGAACCGGCTGTGATTTTCCCAGAAATACACGCTGAAATTTGCTCAATCGACCTGCTTTCTTCCCTCTCCTACGCAAAGTACTCCCGGAACTGACAAGATCTGAACTTGAGGCCTGAAAACTTCCCCGTCAAGGGCGTCTCTTTCATGGCCTGAGACCCTTCCCAAGGTTAAATTCCACCTATGGCTTCCCGAACCGACCCCTCCTACGGATTCGTTATCGACAATCGCCGTTGCATCGGCTGCCATGCGTGTACGGTAGCGTGCAAGACGGAGCACTCTGATCCTGTGGGCATCAACAAGACTTGGGTCCAATACCTGGAAAAAGGGGTCCATCCCAAGGCTGAACGCGCTTTCCACGTGCTCAGGTGCAATCATTGTGCCGAGGCCCCCTGCGTGGAGATTTGTCCAACGTCATCGTTGTCAGTGCGCAAGGATGCCATCGTCGATTTTGATTCTTCCCGTTGCATCGGCTGTAAGGCTTGCATGCAGGCATGTCCCTACGATGCCATCGATATTCATCCGGAAACAGGCACTGCAACCAAGTGTAACTATTGCAGTCACAGGGTCGATGCCGGTCGTGAACCTGCGTGTGCTGTAGTGTGTCCAACGGGGGCCATCGTAACGGGTGACATGGCTGATCCGGGGAGCAGGATCTCTCGCCTCGTTGCAGGAGAGCCGACGATGGTTCGGAAACCAGAAAAAGGAACGCGGCCGAAGATCCATTACATCGAAGGCCATGTGGAAGCGCTCGATCCACTCGCCAGTCATCGACCAGTCACCACACTTTGGGGCCAGCGGAAGCCGGATGGAACAGATGACAGCGCGGGAGCAGTGGAGGTCCCGCGCGGGGCACCGACGAGATCCTATGACATCCATCAGCGCCATGCGCTCAGTTGGGGCTGGAAGGTCAGTGCGTACTTGTGGACCAAATCCATCGCCGCAGGAGTATTGATGGTCCCTGCTCTGCTTTTGCCCTTTGAACGGCGGAGCCTTGTCGATGGTGCGATGAACCTCGCCTGGCCTCTGGCACTGATTTTCATGGCGATCACAGGGGTACTTCTGGTGGCGGATCTCAAGAGGCCGGAACGGTTTCTGTGGGTCCTTCTGAGGCCTCAATGGTCCTCCTGGCTCGTCAGGGGAGCCTACGGAATCACCTTGTACAATGCGATCATCCTTCTCGGCTGGTGGGCTGGTGAAAGCAGTGCAAGCATGGGGGGATCGCTCCTGCTCATCTGTGCAGGCATTCTCGGGACATTCGTTGCCGCCTACTCGGGGTGGCTGTTCGGCCAGGCCAAAGGCCGGGACATGTGGCAATCGGCTCTTTCTCCGTTGCATCTGGCGTTACAAGCCATCGTTGCCGGATCGGCATTCCTGTGGATGTTGAGCCCTGAAACATTGGCTGACCTCAAAGGGCTTTTGGTCATCGCACTGATCTTGGAAACGCCCTTTGTGCTCCTGGATGTTCATGGCCGCCATTCGACAGAAGCTGCTCGCAGGGCGGCTCATTCGATCACCGAGGGGAAACGTGGTTCCATGTATTGGATCGGAGTCCTTGGCCTCGGGAAGTTGATTCCGCTGCTGTGGATCGGACTCCTGGACTCCTCATCCATATTCGCCGCCATCCCCGCTCTGCTGGCATTGTTGGGAATTGCAATTTGGGAACATCTTTGGGTCGAGGCTCCGCAACGCCTCCCCCTGGCCTGAGGAGTGATCGATATGCCTCGCATCAGCTGGATCGAAAAACTATCAGGCCTGCTGGGACTGGTGCCGAGGGAGAGACGTTGGCCCGAACCGGAGCCTCATGGGGAGGGGCTGATGCGGTACCCCCCCTTCGAAAAATGGCTCGAAGTAGAGGAATTGGACAGCAAGAGAAAGCCGAGACGCCTGGCGATGGTTCCCACCACCTGCTTCAACTGTGAGGCTGCTTGTGGATTGCTCGCAGCGGTGGATCGGGACAGCCGTGAAATTTTGCGCCTGGAAGGAAATCCGCTGCACCCGGGCAGCCGCGGGCGAAACTGTGCCAAGGGTCCCGCAACGCTGAACCAGGTTCAGGATCCGGAGAGGATTCTTCAGCCACTTCGAAGGGTCGGGGCGAGGGGCGAGGGGAAATTCGAAGCGATCAGCTGGGAATCTGCCATGAATCAGATTGCAGATTCGATCCGGGACTGCTTTGACGAAAATCGTCACGATGAAGTGATGTACCACGTTGGCCGACCGGGGCATGAGGGATCGATGGAAAGGGTGTTGCAGGCGTGGGGGATCGATGGCCACAACAGCCACACTACCGTCTGTTCGGCGAGCGCTCGCGCAGGTTACCAATTTACCTGGGGATTTGATCGGCCTGCCCCGGACCATGCCAATGCGCAATTAATCTTGTTGCTCAGTGCGCATCTGGAATCAGGACACTACTTCAATCCCCATGCCCAGAGAATTATCGATGCCAAGGAGAGTGGAGCCAGAATCGTCGTTCTCGATCCGCGTTTGTCAAATACCGCATCGAAAGCTGACTTGTGGCTGCCGACGAAACCCGGAACTGAGGGGGCAGTCCTCCTCGCTGCTTTGCGCATTCTGATCGAGGAAGATCGTATCGATCGCAAGTTCATCGAAGACTGGGTCGATTGGAGAGGCTATCTCAAAGCACTCCACGCTGATGAAGTCCCCACTTTGGAGACCTTTTTGCGAAGATTCTCTGAGCACCTTGCAGAGTGGACACCTGCTGCTGCTGAAAGTCATGCCGGCCTCGAGCCGGGAAGTGTGGGTCAATTGGCGGATGAGATTTCCCGTGCGGGATCACGCATTGCAGCCCACTGTTGGCGGAGTGCAGCCAGTGGAAACTTGGGCGGGTGGCAAATTGCCCGGTCGCTGGCGATCTTGAATGCGTTCACCGGCTCCCTTGGTGTGGAAGGTGGTACCTCCCCGGCGGGTTGGAACAAATTCAAGCCTGACTTCTTCTCGATGCCTGATCCAGGCAAGAGATGGAATGAATTGATTTGGCCTCGGCAGTATCCGACCTCCTTCTATGAGATGAGTCATCTTCTTCCGCACTTGGTAGAGGATGGAGTCGGAAAGATCGGAGTATATTTTACCCGGGTCTTTAATCCTGTATGGACCTATCCCGATGGGATGTCATGGATGAGGATGCTGGAAGACGAATCCAAGGTGGGTCTCCACGTTGCTCTCACCCCGACTTGGAACGAAACCGCCTACTATGCGGACCTCGTTTTACCGATGGGGCATTCGACAGAACGGCACGATGTTCAGAGTTTGGAAACTCATTCGGCGAGGTGGCTATCGTTCCGGCAACCGGTGTTCAGAGCGTTGGCCCGACTTGAGGGAAAGCCGAGCGAGGATACGCGTGGTTTCAATCCAGGAGAAGTTTGGGAAGAAGATGAGTTTTGGATTGAGCTCTCCTGGCGTATCGATCCCGAAGGAAAATTGGGGATTCGAAAGCACTTTGAATCACCTTATCGCCATGGGGAAAAGGTCTCTGTCGAAGAGCAGTACCAACACATGTTCGAAAACAGTGTTCCAGGGCTACCTGAAGCAGCCGCAGAAAAGCAGATGACTCCCATGGAATACATGACCCGGGTGGGTGCCCATGAACTTCCTGGTGAGGCATACGAGCTACACCGTCACAAAGTGGAATTGGATGCAGGGGACGTCCCGGTAGTCGATCCGCAGACCGGCTTGGCCCGGATTGACGGCAAGGTCGTGGGGGTTGCCGTTGACGGGGCAATCAGAAAAGGATTTCCTACTCCCAGCCGCAGGATCGAAATTTACTCCGAGATTCTCGACAGCTGGGGTTTTACCGAGGAAGCCCTCCCAGGGGTTGCCGCGAGCCACGTCGGTCCAGAGGTATTGGATCCTGAGAAGGGGATTTACGTACTCGTCCCCACCTTCCGATTGCCGACGATGATTCATTCCAGGTCTGCGAATTCGAAACACCTGATGGAGATTTCCCACTCCAATCCGGTTTGGATTCATCCGGATGATGCACGCCTTCATGGTATCGATGATGGATCATTGGTCAGGGTGGAGACTGAGATAGGTCACTTCGTCAATCGAGCGCGCGTGACGGATGGAATTCGAACGGGGGTCATCGCCTGTTCCCACCACATGGGCCGCTGGCGCAAAGAGGATGGACCCGGTTCAAGCTGGGGAAGTGCCACGGTGAAGTTTGAGGATCTTCCCGATGGCAGTACTCGCATGCGCAGGGTTTCCGGTTCCGGTCCATTTGAGAGCAAGGATCCCGATAGCGACAGAATCTGGTGGGAAGAAAGTGGTGTTCATCAAAATCTTGCGTTCCCGGTACAGACGGATCCGGTCAGTGGAATGCACTGCTGGCATCAAAAGGTTCGTTTGACGAGAGCTCAAAAAGGTGATCATTACGGGGATGTGGTGGTCCACCGAGAAAAGTCGCGCCAAGCCCATCGCAATTGGCTCAAGTTGACTCGGCCTGCATCACCTGACCGTAACGGTGGAATGCGAAGGCCATCAGAACTTCCAAGACCATTGGGAAGAGCACCTGAGGCTTATCGCTTCGAACATGAATCGGGAGAGTGATTAGTGAGAACTTCACTGTTGGATGGATTACCCCTGATCTGTGAAACTTCTCCGGATTGGGCTCCACTGGCAACGGCCCACTTGGATGAAATTCTCAGAGATCATGCATGGTGTGAATACAAAGCAGCGAGTGCCGGCCTGGGACTGATTGCACGGTTTCCTGAGCACGAGTTTCTTTACCGACCCATGATTGCCTTGGTTCAAGAAGAGATGCTTCATTTCAGACAGGTCACAGACCTGCTCAAGGAGCGCGATGTTCCTTTGGGTGCTCCTCCCGCAGATCCGTACGTCAAGAAGCTGAGGGGGCTGCTCTGTGCCCAGGGATCGGGGATTGGTGGATTGGGTGACCACCTCATCGTAAATGCATTTATTGAAGCGCGCTCATGTGAGAGATTTCGGGTTCTGGCTCAAGCGTTAGAGAGTGGCACAGTTGAGGAGCAGGAATTGTCGGGTTTCTATCAGCGGTTGGCAGATGCAGAAGGCAGACATTGGGAGTCCTTCCGCGATCTCGCGATGGAGGTTTGTGATCCCAAGGTGGTTTCCCGCAGAATCGAAGAAGCAGCCGAAATCGAGGCGCAACTTCTTCAATCAATGCCTGTAGAAGTGCGGATGCACTGATGTCAATACAGGTGGTCGTCACCGGTTGCAGTCGAGGAATCGGCAACGCTCTGGCAAAGGAATTTCTCCAGCGCGGAATCACGTTTGCGGGTTGTTCTCGGCAACTTGAAAAAGACTCTGAACTTGGGCGTGATCCGTACATTCGCAGTTTGGATGTTCGCGATGACTGCGGCATGACCAAGTGGGCCAACGATCTTCTGGATGTGGGGTTCATTCCTGACCTCGTTATTGCCAATGCTGGGCTTATCAACGCTGGTGCCCCCCTATGGGAGATTTCAGCGAATGAGTTTGGAGATGTGATCGACGTCAACGTCAAAGGGATGCATCACACTTTTAAAGCTTTTCTGCCCGGCATGCTGAAGAAAAAGCGGGGAGTATTGGTGGGCCTTTCTTCGGGGTGGGGGCGCAGTACTTCTCCTGCTGTCGCACCCTACTGCGCATCCAAATTTGCGGTGGAAGGATTGATGGGTTCACTGGCCCAGGAGCTTCCAGGGGGTATGGCAGCGGTAGCGCTCTCTCCCGGGGTCGTTCACACCGATATGCTGTGTCAGGCATTTGGATCATCTGAAGCTGCCCACGCCATCGAGCCGGAAGAGTGGGCCCGATCGGCAGTGGATTTTCTGCTTGAGCTGGATGCGCCGGACTCTGGAAAGTCACTGTCTTTCCAGCGTTAGTCGTCGGTTGTCTCAGTGTGCCGTTGTTCTTCGATCCATTTTTCCATTCTGGAATTCAATATCTCCAGTGGCATTGATCCCTCTGAGAGCATGTGGTCATGAAAACTGCGAATATCGAAATTGACACCAAGAGTTTCTTTGGCCTTATGAACCAAGGCCTTGATCTCCAATTCACCCACTTTGTAAGCGAGAGCCTGCCCAGGCCATGCGATGTATCGATCCACCTCCGCTTCGATGTTTTTACGGGTTAATGCGGAGTTTTCAGTCATCACCTGTATCGCCTGGTCACGAGTCCAACCCAGTTGGTGAATCCCTGTATCGACGACCAAACGGAGAGCGCGCCACATTTCGTAGGACAGTTTTCCGAAACGCGAGTAGGGGTCCTGGTAGAAACCCATCTGGTCACCGAGGGACTCTGCATAAAGGCCCCACCCTTCGATGTATGCGGTGAAGTGGGTAATCTTTCTCCATTGGGGAAGGCCTTCCATTTCCCCTTGGAGTGCCAATTGGTGGTGATGACCAGGAACTGCCTCGTGGAGCGCAAGAGCTTCCATCTCGTAGATGGGTCTGCTTCGAAGATCGTGGGTATTGGCATAGAACCATCCCGGCTGCGATCCATCTGCCGGGGGAGACATGTAGTATGCGGTGGTAGAGCGGGGAGCCTCATGTGAGGGGATTTCCCGAACACCGTAGGGGGCACGAGGGAGTTTTCCGAAGAGGGATGGCATCATGGCGTCAGCGCGTTTGCAAATGTCACGATAGCCTGAGAGAAGTCCATCTGCAGAGGTGTGATAGAAGCGGGGGTCTTCCCTCAGGTATTTGACAAAGGCAGCAAAGTCCCCATCGAATTTCACTTCTTCGATGACTTTCTGCATTTCCCCACGGATTCTTGCGACTTCCCGGAGACCGAGTTGATGAATTTCCGTTGCAGATCGGTTAGTGGTCGTATGTTTGCGAATGCAAAAACTATAGTACTCAGTCCCATTTGGAAATTGATATGCACCGAAGGTATCTCGTGCCAATGGAATATAGATGCTTTTCAGGTAAGCAGCAAATTCAGCCAAAGGCTTTTGGACTTTCTCACCGATCACATTCTTCGCTCGCTCCACCAGTGGCAACCATTGATCGGAGGAAGTACCCGGGGGAGTCATACGGAAAGGATTAAAAAAGAGGGAGTCTTCGGGGCTTGGAGAAGTGCACGCCTCAAACTGGTCCAATACACCCACTAAAGTGACTTGGGGTGGAAGAAACCCCTCGCTGACTGCTCTGTCGAGGATTTCCTTCACCCCGGATAGATACTCTGGCACCTGCTCAAGTCGGGAAAGGTAGGCCTCATGATCCTTCAAGGTTGTGAAACGGAGTTGATTCGGAAGTCGAGGCAACCAGACCTGAGGGCCCCGCCTTTGATTGATTGGGGCCAGGTGCTCACCGACTCGAATCCCATCGAGACGATTTTCAATGATGGTAATCAGCATCTGCGCTTGTTGGCGCTCCTCTACCGAAACCAGGGAAAGATCGAGTGAATACATTTCATTGAAGAATCGGAAGTAAGCCTGCAGATCCCGATCGATCGTTTTCAGACCTGCTTCAGGCAGGCGGCTATCAGCTCCATTTACTCCATGCTCGGCTGCCAGCATCGGCTGAACCGAGAGTTGGTATTCCCAGTACTCATCGTAAATCCTCTCCAATGACTGCCGAACTTCAAGTGCCCCATTGGGTGAGGATTCGACCCCTGTTTGCCCGCCAAGTTTTTGAGGCAGTTGCAAGAATAGAAGCACCAGCCCCATGCAATAAGCACCCGTCAGGTAACCGCTGAGAAAAGGAGAATCCCATAATCGGTTTGAGGAGGGTTGAGAAGTGCTGCGTGGAGAGGAGATCGTTGAGTCCATTGGATTTCTTCCTTGGGCCAGGAGGTTTGGTCTCATTATAGACCCCTCGATGCCCTCGGGACTACTCCGACTATCGCTCTTGTTCATCTCCGAGATTTGCACTCGCAGGGACGATCTGGACCTTGGACTCGATGGACTCTGCCAGAGTCACATTAAAGCGATCACGAAAGTCATCAGGAAAAAAGCGATCCAATTTTCCGGTAGCTTCGGCGAGGGGAACTCCGATGACGGATGTTCGGATGGGTCCATGAATTTTCCCATCGGGCCATTGAAAGATCCCCAGAACCAGAAGACCAAATACCAATCCAGCGAGCGATGCCCCCATCAAAGCTCCCAAGACCCCGTCACATGTTTCCAGGGTTTTGTCAAAGAAGCTTCTGAAGTAATAGGTGATGGCCATCGTGATCAGAATACAACATGCAAAAATGGCAATCCCCGCCAGGATTTGTCCACCCAAGGGGCCCATTTCGCTCACAATCGATCCGAAAGCGGGAGTCATCGAAAGACCATCTGAGAATTGGAAAGCTAGGAATGCGCCGGTGGTCGATCCGAACAAGAGTGCGGTAGAACGAAAAAATCCAAGACCTGCTCCCGTGAACAGGCCGGCAAGCATACCGAGAAGGATAACGATATCGATCCAGTTGCACTGTTGCCAAAATAACTGAAGAGTGTTCATGGCTCTGGAACCGTCCAACCACTCCGGTAGGATGGATGCTCCTGACAAGATCATCTGTGCTAGGTCAGGCGCAATGGTGTTCATGACGTGACGACTCCTTCAGGGCGGTAGTCCAATTCCCTCATTTTGAGATTTTTTTGTCAAGAGGGACTGCGGGATTGCAAGGTATCGGCCTATCTGGGGGTGTTCATGGTACTGGGAATAGATCTCATTCATTTTCAAGAGTGCAGAGGAGCCAAATGTCTTCCTACCTGACAGGGATGAATGTCCTCGTCACAGGCGCAAGCGATGGAATCGGAGCAGCCATTGCACAAGAGTTGGCTCGATCCGGTGTCGAATCCCTGATCCTCGTTGGCCGTGACAAAGACAGGCTTGAACTGGTATCAGGCAAGTGTGGTGTCCCGACCCGATCGATTGCGGCAGATCTATCCTCGCAGGAAGGATTGGACCACCTCATCGAAAAGTTGCGTGGAGAATCTGTGGACGGACTCGTCAACAACGCCGGAGTGGGATTGGGTGGAAAATTTGAAGAACTGTCGATATCAGAGCAGGATCGGATGATTTTCCTCAATACCCAGGCATTGACCCAATTGAGCCATGCGCTCTTGCCGGAGATGTTGCGTCGTGAACGTGGGTTTATCTTGTTCGTGGGATCGATGATCGGTTTCGTTGGAGGGCCCGGAATGTCGGTTTACAGCGGTACCAAGGGCTACGTAAACCGCTTTGCTGAAAGTCTGAGGTGGGAACTCTCAGAGTCTTCGGTGAGAGTGGTTCTCTTGACTCCAGGGGTGACGCGGACCTCATTCTTTAGGTCTGCGGGGATCGCTGAAGAAAATATCAGGTCTGGCCAAATGACTGCCGAATCAGTCGCCAGAGCGGCGATGAATGGTCTTGTTCGCAATCGGGCGACAGTTGTACCAGGGATCAGGAACCGGCTATTACTCTTGGGAATGAAACTTTCGCCTCGCTGGTTGGTGGGCTGGGTTTCAAGAACGATCTTTGCAGGGATTACCCAGACTTCACAGCGCTGAGGTTGCAGAAACGCTGAGGTTGCAGAAACGCTGAGGTTACAGGAACGCTGAGGTTACAGGAACGCTGAGGTTACAGGAACGCTGAGGTTACAGGAACGCTGAGGTTGCAGGAACGCTGAGGTTCCAAGAGCAGTGCTGAGGTTGCAGGAACGCTGAGGTTGCAGGAACGCTGAGGTTCCAAGAGCAGTGCTGAGGTT
>CAYRAM010000002.1:96725-147025 GCA_964422295.1 uncultured Planctomycetia bacterium
TGCAGGAACGCTGAGGTTGCAGGAACGCTGAGGTTCCAAGAGCAGTGCTGAGGTTGCAGGAACGCTGAGGTTGCAGGAACGCTGAGGTTCCAAGAGCAGTGCTGAGGTTCCAAGAGCAGTGCTGAGGTTCCAAGAGCAGTGCTGAGGTTCCAAGAGAACCCTCAGTGTATCAATGGCGGCTATTGGCGGGTGGTGGGCAGGCCTCTGGAGTTCCAACCGGGAAATGTCACATTTCCGAGAACATCCGTCTCTCCTACAAATCCTCCGCGCATGTCGTGCAGATTGTTGAAGCCTTGTTCTGAGAGGAGGTCAGCAGCTTTCTGCGATCGTCCGCCCTTTTGACAACCGAGGATGATTTTTGTGTCCGATTCGAATTCCTTTTCGACACAATCGACGAAGTCCGGGTTCATACGAAGCCCGACCCCTCCATCTCCACGAATCATCAAGGGAATATTGGTCGAATTCGGAACATGCCCCTCGACAAACTCTTCAGGCATCCGGACGTCGAGATATTCAAATCCCTGATCCGACTGCAAAAGGTCGTGTGCCTTGTCAGGATCGATGCGCTTAATGACCATGGTTTTCCCCCATACCTAAAAAATTAGTGTGTTCAAAGCGATCACAGCGCTCAATTCGGCAATGTACCCACAAAGAACCGCCTGATCAGAAGTGAAAATCGAGCCGAGCAGAGTTTTTCACGACTGTACAGACCCCGTGTTCCGCCGTATTGACCACCCCACGATCTGAAAAGAGGCGCAGGACAGATTCGATTGAAAAACGGGTGAAAAGGCGACGGTGTAATCTGCGTTTAACTCCGCCATCATCTGCTGAAACGGAAAGGGTGTCAACCAGCCTCATCGTGGGCTTTTTTGCCCTATAACAGCGGATGAAGCGGTTTCAGTTGCTTATGGTCATTCATCTTCCACCTCGACTTTGGCTGAGATCGATCATGCCTGGTCTGGGCTTGAGGAAGAATTCATGGGTTTTCGTGTGAGAATCCACAGGCTGGTCAGATTGATCACGTAGTGGGCCGCTATACACCCTGGAAGTCCGAAGAGTGGATGCTCCGCCATCATCCCGAGTAACACTCCCGCTGCAAATGCGAACAAGACCCAGATTCTCAATTCCCTTTGCCCGGTCCAATGTGCCGCTCCGAAGAGAATGCTGGTGAACCACAAACCCAGATATGGCTGAAGAACAGCCCTGAACAACAACTCTTCTGAAATCGAGGAAATCAGGGAAACAAAAAAGATTTCTTGAAAGGTCCAACCCTCAAACTGAATCGACAAGTAGTTGCTTAAACGTCGCAGTGCGGGGATGAATTGTTTCAGTAACAACTGTGCGAGCTGAACTATCACTCCAACACCGGCTCCCAGAGCCAAGGCAACCAGGAATTTCTGAAATGAGGTCACGACGAAAAATGAGGCTCCATGGATTGCAAACAGGATGATGCAGGAGACAGAGGCAATGGAACCGTGGATCGTCATTGTCGTGTTAAACAATTGGCTTGGTGAACTCAGTGATCTCAAGATTCTTTCCCCTGGTTCTCTTTGGTCAGCTTATGAGCATTTCTTTTGAGTCCATCAAAACCAGCTCTTGTGAGAGGGGTCCCTGCGAAATACTTGTGGTATTCATCATGGGTCATTTTCATGACTTCTTCGGCGGTTTCTGGAGCACGGCGTGGTTTCAGGTCTTCAAGGACAGGGTGTTGAACCCGTGCCGGTCGGTTGTTCCAGGGGCAGACTTCTTGGCAAATGTCACATCCGAACAACCAACCGTGGAGTTGTGATTCTTGAGGCAGTTCTCCCTTGTGCTCAATAGTCCAATACGAGATGCACTTCCGGGCATCGATCGTTCTTGGTTTGACAATCGCATCCGTTGGGCAGGCATCGATGCAGCGAGTACAAGTACCACAATGATCAGAAACAGAAGAAGTTGCGGAATAGAAGCGATCTGTGACGATTCCTCCGAGAAAAAACCAACTACCAATCTCCTTGTCGATCAGAAGTCCGTTTTTTCCAATCCAGCCGACCCCGGATGCTTCACCCCAATCACGCTCCAATATTGGTGCGGTATCCACACAGTACCAAGTCTTCCAATGACCTGATTGTGAGATGTAGTCGCACAATTGTTTCAGCAGAGGTGTCATGACCTTGTGATAATCTCTGCCCCGGGCATAGCGGGCAATCTTGGGTGCTGAATCGGGTTGCTCTGAGCGATCATGGTAGGGCAAGCACAACATGATGATGCTTTGCGCACCATTGAGAGATTGAGTCGGATTGAGACGTCGATCCGTATTATTTTCCATCCATTTCATTCCCGCGTGCATTCCTGATTGGATCCAATCGCGAAAGCGTTTCGAATGGGGCGACACGCCTGCTCGAGCGATACCGAGGGAATAAAAACCCAAATTGAGTGCTTCACGGCGAAGACTCTCGAGTTCCGGAATTTCACCGGTATCAGGATTGGGTATGATTGGCATTTCCATGGAAGGGATGGTAACCCAGATTCCGTGAAATTGGAGAAGGAGGAAACCTGATTTGACCGATCGTTCTGCACCATCACGAGACGAGGATCCCCACGGCTCTTTTGTTGGATCCCTGATCAGTCTGCTGAGGGTACATCACTGGATCAAAAGTCTGTTTATTCTTCTCCCATTGCCATTTGCAATCGCAGCGGGGATTTCGCCCACACTTTTGGAATTGCTGTTGGGGGTTCTGGGATTCTCTTTCGTCAGTTCAGCGGTATACATCTTCAATGACATTCAGGATATGGATGGAGATCGCTCTCACCCGGTAAAGCGCAAGAGGGCACTCGCATCAGGAAGGGTAGAGGTGGCCGTAGCGAGGCGACTTGGCATATTGGTGCTGGTCTCAGGATTGATCATTCTCGGTTTCACGGGGGATTCAGCAATTGGCTTTCACCAACCCTGGATTCTTGCAGTAATTTATCTCATTGGAAATGTGCTGTACTCCATCTGGGCGCGATCTGTTGCGTGGCTTGATGTCACTTTTTTGGGGGCATTTTTTCTGCTCAGACTCTTGTTGGGCTGCTCACTCGTAAAACTCCAAGCCAATCCAAAATTACTGGTGACAGGATTTTTGTTGGCGATTGCGCTGGCATTGGGAAAAAGATTCTCTGAACTGGTGTCAGGAGTATCGTCTCAGTATCGCCCCAGTCTACTCAAGTATCGTCAGGGTTCACTATACCGTGCGACTTTGATCGCTGTCTGTGGGTGTTTGATCGGATACTTGTGGTCGTGTCAAACGTCACCTCTATTTTTACCTGGGAGATGGTGGTGGAGTGTGATTCCGGCTGGTCTGGGGCTTATTTTGTACCTCGACGAGGTCCTCAGAAGAAAAACGTGCAGGGAGCCGGTCGCAATTCTTCTCAATTCGATTTGGCCTAGATGGGTAATTCCCTTGTGGATTGGGGCTGTCATATGGAGTTCTAGTGGCTAAACATTCAGCCACCCATCGGGAAAATCGAACAATCCTCTCATTCGTTACAGATTATTACCAATGACGGACTGGTTGGGCACTTGCTATCAATAGATATGCTAGGACTTGAATCTATTGAATTAGAAGAATAAACTGGATGCTGCTATTGTTATTTGACTTATATATTGTAACGGCCGGATAAAAATTATTCAGAGGCTTCTAAATGTTTATAAACCCATTTTGTGAATCCGCTGACAGTGCAGACTCTCCCATTTTAGTGGTTGGTTGGCCCGGTTTGGGTGGAGTCGCCTCTTCCTGTGTGCGGAATTTGTCGGGAAAATTGCAGTCAGAGAGTGTCTCAGTATTGAATCCTGATCCCCACTTCAAAGTCGATGACATCCTGGTGAGGAATGGGCTGTGCTTCCCAGGTAATTTGCCAAAGTTGATTTTTCAGCGCATTTCGTCGAGATCGAGCAGAGATTTGATTCTATTTATTCCGGATGCTCAAGCGATGGATGATCCCATGGAATTGGCGAGGTCTGTGGTCCGGACTGCGGTATCAAATTTTGGCGTTCAATCTGTGGTTACTTTTGCAGCAATCTCAAGTCTGCTTGAGCCTGAAGATGAGCCTGCAGTATGGTTTGGAACCACCGACTTCAATTTGGGAGAGGTGATCGCAAAAGCGGGGATTCCGCCTCTCAAGGATGAGCGGATCTGCGGTCTGAATGGATTGACACTGATCGCTGCCTCAGAATTGGGATTGAAGGGTACCTGTCTGGTGTCGGAGATTCCGGTGTGGGGACTTTACTCGCAAAACCCCAAGACCACCAAAGCGCTTCTGAAAACATTTTGTTCACTGTTGTCGATCAGAATGAGTTTTGATCACTTGGACGGACAAATCTCTGCTCTCGAAGACAACATGGTCGAGATGAGGGAATCATTTGGAAAATATGGTGATGAAACTTGGCTGTCATCCATTGTTTCACATGGGGCAGAATCTGAAGAATTCGAAAGCAAGGTTGATTCTCAGGATAATGCAAAAGATTTAGAAGACTTGGAACTGTTTTTTACCCGAGCCAAGTTTGATAAATCCCAAGCTCCGTTTCTTAAGGCTGAACTGGATCGACTCGGAGTCTTTAAGAAATACGAAGATCGATTTCTCGATTTATTCAGGGATTTGAGTTAGATCCACAAGAAAACAAAAAAGAATGCCCCGTCTGGCAATACACCGGACGGGGCTTATTTTTTGTCATGATTCAAATCTTACAAACCTTGGGCGCAATCAAGGTTGTCAGCAGTGAAATCTTCACCTGGATTGGGGAATGGGATCCATGGACCCGGTCCATCAAGGAAGAACCAGTACAGAAGAAAGATGGCATCGGAGATATCGGAGACTCCATCGTCATTGGCGTCCCCTGCATCCATGCAAGCCGGCAATGGACCCGACAAAAATGTGTAATCGAGATGGAAGATCACATCTGCGATATCCACCAAACCGTCCATATTGACATCGCCCCGGATAAAGAGCTGTGGGACCGGGGGGATTACGATTTCTACTTCCACGCTTCCAGGCGAGAGGAGGTCTACAGGAATTGACGTGGTTCCAAACACCATCAGATTATTGATTGGGGGAGATCCATAACCATCCTGCAGGACGAAATTGACGATCGATTCCTGTGCGGCACTCTTAATCGAGCCGCGGATGAATGCGATTTCCTGGACAAAGCCCAATGACGGAAGAGTCTGGCCATTGAAGGGGGGAAGTGCATCGAACAGAACTCCACAAATGACGGTTCCTGCGTTCATATCAATCTGCTCTTGGACGTACTCTGCAGTAATGGCCCCGGCAAGTGTCCCTTCGACATCAACAATCATGTTTTCCAGAGGGAAAGGAGTCGGTCCGGAAAAACCGGCTGAAAAACTGAATCCAGCGATATTACCTGTCCAGTCTCCAAGAACGGGAAGGTCAAAATCTTCCCCTGGCTCTGCGGTGACAGTTCCAAATGCCATGAAAGTGGATTGGCCCATGATTGAAGACAGGGGTGTCATCGCTCCAAGCATGAAAAGTACTGCGGCCGGAATCAGCTTCAGAAATTTCCTGTGGAATCCACTACTGATCTGCAATGGTTGCCGATCAGCAAGGGAGAAGTCACAGAAATCGCCTGAGTAAAGAGTCCTCAACACAACCACCTCATTTCCCACCACACGATCACACGATTCCCGGATCGGGCGAGCCGAGGCCGGTTCAGAAGGCGGGCATATTGTCAGCAAATCAACACACGGATTCACTCCCGGATTTACAGACCATGGGATACTATCAATGCTTGTTGAATAGACAATCCGTGTAAGGATCGATGATACCCGCTCAGAGATACGTCTCAAGGGGGATGGAGGAGCCTCAGCATGATCGAAATCAGCGCTATTCGTCAACTATACGAGAAGGCTGCCCAACGCCATGAAGAAGCGCGTCAAGTCCTCGGCAGGGGATTGACGCTCGCAGAGAAGATTCTCTGCTCTCACTTGGAGATTTCTGGACAAGAGTTGAATTCGATTCCCATGCGCCGTGAGGATTATTGTGACCTGAGACCTGACAGGGTTGCCATGCAGGATGCCACAGCGCAGATGGCGATTCTCCAATTCATGCAAGCGGGCCTGGACCGTGTTCAGATCCCTTCCACGGTTCATTGTGATCACCTCATCCAGGCTCGCCATGAAGCCGAAGCCGATTTGGCTGTAGCTGAAGAGGTGAATGCAGAGGTGTACCGGTTTTTGAGAAGTTCCTCTGAAAAGTATGGGATTGGCTTCTGGAAACCGGGCTCAGGAATCATCCATCAAGTGGTTCTTGAAAACTACGCCTTCCCCGGTGGACTGATGATCGGTACGGATAGCCATACTCCCAATGCAGGTGGATTGGGAATGTTGGCGATCGGCGTAGGTGGGGCTGACGCTGTTGATGTCATGGCAGGCCTTCCTTGGAATGTTCGCTGGCCCGGTGCGATCGCAGTTCATCTAACAGGGGAGTTGAATGGCTGGACATCAGCCAAAGATGTCATTCTCAAAGTTGCGGGTGAATTGACCGTCAAGGGAGGCACCGGGGCCATCGTCGAATACGTTGGGCCTGGTGCACGGTCCATTTCTTGCACCGGAAAAGCTACGATTACGAACATGGGTGCCGAGATCGGTGCAACCTGTTCCGTATTTCCCTTTGACGACGCGATGGCCTCATACCTGGAGTCTACCGGACGACAGGAAATCGCAGCTTTGGCGCGAGATCACACCGATCTACTCGTTCCTGACGAAGGAGTAGAGGAACAAGTATCAGATTTCTATGACCAAGTCCTTGAGATCGATCTTGATTCACTGGAACCCCATGTGGTGGGTCCCCACTCTCCTGACAGGTCAAGACCTGTATCGGAGTTGGGATCCGAGGCGCGTGAACACGATTGGCCCCTTGAGATTAGTGCTGCCTTGATCGGTTCCTGCACCAATTCTTCCTACGAAGACATGGATCGCGCTTCTTCTGTAGCAGAAGAAGCGGTCAAAGCTGGCCTCAAGGCAAAGAGCCAATTTTTGGTCACCCCCGGATCCACCCAAGTTTTCAAAACAGTGGAGCGGGATGGGCAGGCTGAAATTTTCGAGAAGTTGGGTGGTACCGTTCTTGCCAATGCCTGCGGTCCTTGTATCGGTCAGTGGCAGCGTGATGACATGGAAAAGGGATCTTCAAACAGCATCGTCAGCTCATTCAACCGCAACTTTCCGGGTAGAAATGACGGAAATATCCAAACCCTGTCTTTCATCGCAAGTCCGGACCTGGTCATTGCCTTCGCAATTGCAGGAACGCTCGATTTCAATCCATTGACCGATCGGGTGACCACTCCCGATGGGCTTGAGATCAAACTGCCGGTTCCCGAAGGAGACAGTCTTCCCGATCGGGGCTTCGTGACGGATACGGAAGGATTTGTCGCCCCCCCGGAGGATGGAAAAGCGGTTGTTGTCGAAGTCGCCTCAGGCAGCGAAAGATTGCAGTTATTGAAACCATTCTTGCCGAGAGAGTCTTCCCAATTGGTTGATATGCCGCTTCTCTTCAAGGCGAAGGGAAAGTGCACAACAGACCACATTTCTCCAGCGGGACCTTGGTTGCGATTTCGCGGACACCTCGAAAACATTTCTCAAAACATGTTTCTCGGCGCTGTGAACGCTTTTCATGACAGTCCTGGCTTGGGTTCCGATCCAGGGAGTGGTGCCAGTAAGCCTCTCTACGAGATTGCCGCATCGTATAAGGAATCGGGTCAATTCTGGGCTGTTGTTGGGGACGAAAACTATGGCGAAGGATCGAGTCGTGAACACGCTGCCATGTCACCCCGATTTATGGGTTGCGGTGTAGTCATAGTGCGATCTTTTGCCCGGATTCACGAGACCAATCTCAAAAAGCAGGGAATTTTGCCGCTTAGATTCAATGATCCTGCCGATTATGACAAGGTTCTCCAAGGTGACGTGATCACGATCGAAGGTCTGGATCAGCTTGCGCCTGGAAGCATCCTGACAGCGGTTTTCCGCCATCAGGATGGATCCGAGGACCGAGCCGAGTGCAGTCACACTTGCAGCGATAGTCAGGTCAAATGGTTTTGGGCGGGTGCAGCGTTGAATACCTTGTCTTGATTGCCGGATTCCTGAATTCGTGACGGTGGATTTTCGCTGTGGTGATATCCTTGAGGGTATGCGCTCAAGGGAAGATGGAGGAGTTTCCTATGTCTACTTCGATCCACCGAAACCATTGCTATTTGCTTTTCATTACCACGCTGATTCTGCTGAGTAGTACCGAATGGTCACAGGTGCATGGGCAACAGGTGGAAATGGAACTGTCTGTCTCCACGACGACCTTTGCGCCAGGGGAGACCTTTCAGGTGGGGCTTGCCGTGGATAATCCTTCAGGGTTGTCTGTCATGGGCCTTCAGCACGTAGTTTCTTGGGATTCGGACTTCCTTCAATTGACGAACATTCAACTTCCAGGTGAGTGGGAGGGGTCTCCGACTCCGGAAATCCTCGTTTGGAATGCACCTCAACCCACAGGAAGTGGCGGTGACCAAGGCTGTAGCAACTGGTGGGATGGAATTGGGATCGAGGCTTTGAGCTTGGGGCTGATACTTGCTGAGGCGATTTCGGATGGCACGATCCCATTGCTTGAAATGGAGTTTCGTGTCGTTGGAAATGCGGTGAATGGAGATACCACCCTCTCGACCCCGGATCCTGATCTGACCTGTGGTTGGATCGGTTCCATCGTGACCGATCCTCAAGGATCAGTCCTTCCGACCATCTCAGGAAGTTTGGAACTGTCGATCAGCGACGTTCCAAGACCAACCCAGTTGGTATGCGGAGAAGCAACGGAGACGGTGTTTCTGAGTTGGGAAGAACCGGTGAGTTACTCTCAGGTTCGCATCACCCGCGACGATGTGTTGATTGCAGAGATCCCTGGTGGAATCCAGCAGTTTGAAGATGGGGATGCCGTCCTCGGAACAGAACGCAACTACAGATTACAAGGAGTGTTGTCAGGGGAAGAGTCTCCTGAAGTATCGTGCACCGTCATGATCGATGGCCTATTGGAGACCCCAGAAAATTTCGAGTGCGCAGAAAATGGCCCAGAAGTGCTTTTGACGTGGCAAAACCCGTTGCCTTATTCACAGATTGAAGTCCTCCGTCAGGGGACAGTTTTGGCAACCTTGCCTCCAACGACAACCAGTTTCACTGATGATCAACCGATCACCGGGATCAATCTGGAATACAGTCTGAGGTGTAGCCTAGCGGGAATTTCAGCAACCACTGACACCTGTGAGATTTTCCTGCAAATTCCTGAGGTTTTTTTCATTCGCGGTGACGTCAACAGTGATGGCGAGTTAAACCTCGTCGATCCGGTGACGACGCTGCAGTACCTGTTCGTTTCAGGAATTATGCCATGTGCTTCTGCTGCTGACTTCAACGATGATGGTCATCTTGACCTGTCTGATGGTGTGAACTTGCTGGCATTCCTGTTTACAGGAGGAGAGAGTCCTGCTGCCCCTTTCCCACTTGCAGGATTTGATCCAACTCCAGACTCATTGGGCTGCGAAGTAGGCTGCGAAGACGCCACCTGTGGAGGGGGAAACCCGGGAGACGAATGCATCAGTGCCATCAGTGTCACTTTGGGAACAACCCCTTTTGATACGAGCCTGATGACTGATTCTCCCGATGCGTACGACAACTTGGGTTGTGAATCCACCTTCTTGGGTGAAATGTACTCAGATATCTGGCTCGATTTCACGGCTCCTTCGACAGGTACTGCGACATTTTCACTCTGCACCGAAGAAGTGGAATTTGACACAGATCTGGTCATCTACAGCGGGTCCTGTGGACAGCTGTCTCAAGTAGCCTGTAACGGCGATGGGGTCGATGAGCTGGGGCAAGCATGTCCATTCTTCACCTCCCGGATCAGTGATTTTCCGGTGACACAAGGTGACAATTTTCTCATCAGGGTTGGCGGTTTTGATTCCTTTGATCAGGGGGAATCGGGACCAGGAACGATAACCATCACCATCGACTGAGTCCCATCTCTTCAGGATTCCTTGAAATGAAGGATGCGCTCCTCCCTTGGTAAACGATGGCTGATCTCATCTCTCCAATCTCCACCGAGGCTTGGAATTGCCAATTGGCGTGACCGATTTCAGGAAGATCTGACCTGATCGCACCTTGGAGCACATCGGGGTTTGTCTCACCGGAAAATTGGCGAAGAGGCAGAGTCATTCCATCTCCTCGGGCTTTGACCATCGCTTCCTTCTGGACCCAGAGATGGAAGAAAGAGGTTCTTCGCTTTTCTTCAGAGACTTGCAACCATTGAATTTGCTCTTCGGGAGAGAAGCATCTTTGGGCAAGGTCCTCGATCGGGGATTCTTCACGAATTCGTTCAAGATCTACACCAAGTGGAGAGTTATCAGAGATTGCCAAGAGAGCAAATTCACCACAGTGGCTCAAATTAAAACCGAGAGGGGAATCACAATCCAATTGCGGTTTGCCATGTGCGCCAATTTTCAGCGGGACCTCTTTCGGATTGCAGTTGAGATAGGAAGCCAGAATCCAGCGCAGACCCAACCGGGACCGGGCTGCTCGCTGACCCAACTCCGGAAATATACCCTGATCAATTCTTGTGCGTTCATCCATGGCCAGATCACTCAGGTGATCCCGTGGTTCAGGTGGATTACCACCGAGGGAAAACCTCCATGTCTCTATGGGAATCGAAGACGAATCTACAGTCATGATGAAACCATCTCTGTATTTCGGAGGGCATTCCTGAATCGCCGCATTCCCTCTTCAGTCGTCACATGTGGACTCCAACCGAGATCTTTCTTTGCTGCCGATAAATCAAACCAATGACTTGTCGATTGTTGGTGGACCACAAAACGAGTTACCGGTGGTTCTCCACTGAAGAAGGGGGTTCGATACATCCCTTCAATCAACCATCCGGCAAATTTGGCCACCGCTGGCGAAAGCGACGGTTGGATACGAGGAATCCCTGCACAATCAAGAAACTGGTTGATCAAGTCTTCAGGGGGCATCGGTTCATCATTGGCGATGAAATATGCTTTTCCCCTGCAGGCGGGATTGGAATCCAGCTTCTCCAAAGCACTGATGTGGGCATCGACTGCGTTATCGATATAGCAAGCGTCGATTTTCATTCCCTGACGGCGTACAAGTTTCAACTTTCCCTTGCGTGCCCTGTCGGTGATACGCGGATACAGATGCCGGTCGCCAGGCCCCCAAACCAAGTGGGGTCGCAGGGCGATGGTTTTGAATTCAGATCCGTTTGCAGCCAGGACAGCGGCTTCAGCAATGGCTTTGGTCCTCGGGTAGTCCGCCAAATACTGAGCGGGATATGGCTCCGATTCGTCGATGCCAATCTGGTCAGTTCCCGCGAAGACCACGCTGGGAGATGAGGTAAAGATCAGCTTATCGATGCCGTTCTGTTGGCACGCAGCGATCACGTTGTTTGTTCCTACCACATTGGTGCGATGAAACTCATCGGTGGGGCCAGAAATCGCGGCAAGAGCGGCGACGTGGAATACTGCATCGACGGACCGCATGGCTTCCACCAAAGGATCGAACTGATCGATGGCTCCTTTGTAGTGAGTTCCTCCCAGCGTCTCAAGATCGGGGTACTCACCCCTTTGATAAGTCACGATGTCGTGTCCCATTTCAATGAGACGTTTGGCAATCCTGCCACCGATGAAACCACCCGCTCCTGTGATCAAGCACTTCATCCCAGGAACCTCCCGACTCGGGTGGCGAGAAGTTCTCGCTGGATTTTGGCGTTGTGGCGAATATCCACTGGGAATGGTCCAGTGAACACCACCGTATCAATGCAGTTCGTCGTGGGATTCTTCATGGCGAGATCGAGAAGTTCTTTGCGGATCCGTTCCTGAGCGATGCTTGTCCCCGGAGCTGTTTCGACACACAGGATCGGTCGTTGTGCTTCGGGGGGGCCCACTCCGACCAATGCAGTGCGAAACACGCCTGGATGTTCCTCAAAGATTCGTTCGCTTGCAACGGTGTCAATGGGGCCATCGACGGTAGTCACCCTTTGGCTGGCCCTGCCCCTGAACCAAATGAGTCCATCTTCATCCCGTGTGCCGACATCTCCGGTGCGGTGCCAGATTCTGTTGTGGGAATCGACAAACTTGTGCGAAGAGTTCGCAACTTCATCGAAGAGATAACTGCGACTCACGGGGGGGCCCGAAACCCAGATTTCACCGACCGAATCATGGTCAAGAGAATGGTCCTGTGGATTGCCTCCGCATTCGACAATATGCAATTGCACCTCTGGTACCGGACGACCGAGGCATACGCCCTTGCCTGTGAGGGTTTGTTCACGGGTGTCGAGGATCTTCTGATGCCCTGTATGGCACAGGGGTAGCCCTTCGGTGGCACCGTAGGGAGTTTCGATGGAAGTCTCGGCAGAGACATATCTTGCCAATGTTGCAATGGCATCGTGACGAGCGGGTGCTCCTGCACTGATGATTCTGCGGAGGCCTTCGATCTTTCGCTCGGAAGTTTGTAAAAATTGAGACAAAGTGTGCAACAGGGCGGGGGATGCAAACAGATTGGTGACGTTGTACCTGTCGATCAGATCGAGAATGTGTTGTGGATCTGCCTTGGCAGGTTGAGTGAAATCCATCACAGGCACCACCGATGTCATTCCCATCGCCACCCCGAAGAGTCCGAAAAGCGGAAAGGTGGGGAGATCGACTTCACCTGCTTCCAGGCGATGACAGCGGGCGAGTGACTTGACCTGTGCTTCCAGTTGTCCGTGGTGGGCCATCGCTCCCTTGGCGGGACCCGTGCTGCCGGAGGTAAAGAGAACCGCTGCAAGTTCGTCCCGGCCAAGGACCGGACCTTCATACGGAACCAGAGAAGGGCTCTTTTTGCGCAATTCTGTCAAGCGGTATGTTCCTGGTGGGAAGGGACCTCTGCCGACACCAAATCGATGGCGAATCGTCTTTCGGCTCCAGCCCAGCATGACTCTGGCCCAATGGGCTTTCCTGACCCCAACAAAGGCTTCCGGCGCTGCGCGATCGAGACACGATTTCAATCCGGCTATACCAAGACCAGGATCGACGAGGATGGGTGGCGCACCGATACGCAATAGCGCGAAGGTGCATGCAAGAAACTCCCGTCCAGGTGGAACCATCAGGACGGTACGCATTCCTCTGCGGATTCCGCGCATGATCAGCGCATGACAAGTTTGATCGACCAGTGCATCCAATTCCCTGAAAGTTCTCTCTTCGACACGCTCCCTATGGAATTCTCGAACCGCAATCTGATGGGGATGAGTGCGTGCATGATGACGAAGGAGTCTGTCGACCCCGGACTGTGGTTGGGCAGTGGGGGTGATCACAGTCAAACCAGCCCTCCGCGAACCTGATGACAGTTTCTGAAATTGCGAATGATGGGGAGCAATTTATCTGGAAACTCGTCGAGCAAAAGGTGCCCGGCTTCGGCCCAACTGTAGACATCCGCCTCGGGCCACAAATTTTGCCAATGGCGCAAAAAGTCAGTGTTGAAAACAGGGTCCTTTTCACCCCAAAGGAGCAGTAAAGGGTGATCGCGCAAGCGATCGAGGTTCCTTTCCACTTCCTGCAGAGTTTCCCAGGAGGGATCTTCCGGTCCGACGGGGATATCTTGAACGAATCGATGGATCGCCAGGCGGTCTTTGTGATTTTGGTAAGGGAACCGGTATCCACTCAATTCTGACCGTGAAAGTTTTCTCGTTTTCACACCGACCATTAAAGTCCCGATAACAAATGCGTTGAGCCGGCGGATCAGCCACTCCCCAAACACTCCACGAGCAGGGGTAAGGATTGGCGGGAAGGACATCCCCGGCTGCAAGGGAAACGCAGCGGTATTGACGGCAATCAAGTGCTGAAAACGTTCTGGTTTTCGTCCTGCAACTCCAAATCCGATGGCCCCTCCCCAGTCATGGGAGAGAAGTGTCGCTCCTGAATCGATGCCCAAATGATCGAGTAATCTTTCCAGGTCAAGGATTCTGTCGGCGAGACGGTAACCGTACTCCGATTCACCAGGTTTGTCAGAGAGCCCGCAACCGATGTGATCAACGGCGATGACTCGATTCATGGTAGACAGGCCCCGAATGAGATTTCTGAAATGGAATGACCAGGTCGGATTGCCATGAACGCAAATGATGGGGGTTCCTTCACCCTCATCGACATAGTTCATTCGAATCCCGTTTCCCCGATCCCATGAGTTTCCGGTGAAGGGATATTCCTCCTGGAAATTACGCTGTTTCATCGCCACTCCCATGCCAGCATTCGACAGACCAGCCCGCTGCCGATTCCAAGAAATGCGACTTTATGTCCTGGCTGCAGAAAGCCTCGTTCAGCGGCCAGGGCTGCGGTCATCGGTATCGATACGGTACCGATATTGCCCAAAAACGGGAAGGTAATGAAATCCTGATCCGGAGAAATCCCCAGTGCAGGCAAAATCTCAAGCCGATGGGCAGAACCGACTTGGTGGCAAATGGTTCTTTCAACATCTTCGGGGGACCAATGAAGCTGTTCCAGAAATCGATTCCATGTTTGCAGTCCCAGTCCAACACCGTGGTTCAGAACTCCGATGGCGTCCGTTTCCATGTATTCAATTCGCTCTGCGGGGTGATTGGAATCCGTGGGAGTTTTGATTCCCCAACGGCAAAGTTGGTGCCAGCGGGAATCACTGCCGTGGGCTGATCCCAGTAGCCGAGGCCCCTGATTGCTGATCTCTTCTGACACGAGAATCATGGCAGCGGCCCCGGACCCTCCGGTCCAGGTTGCCAGTGATTTGGTAAATCGCTCGATGTCTGGATCCTGTTCCATCTGAGTACAAGCGATTTCGACGATTTCTCTCGCACTTTCACAACTGACGACGACCGTCACATTTTGGCGACGGGAACGAATCGCATCCTGTGCCAATACGACTGCATCGATGCTCCCCAAACAGGCATTTGACAAATCATATAATTCGATGTGGTCCCCTGCTTCGAGATGGTGTGCGACTGAGCAGGCGGTGGCGGGCTCAAATCCTTCTCTGCAGACTCCTGTGTAGATCAGTCGATCTACCGAAGAAATATCCATCCCTGCACGGTCCAACGCCTTGCTGACTGCACGTGCAGCCATTTCTGAGATGGAAGTACCTCTGTTCCACCAGCGACGCTCCCGAACTCCGGTCAACTGTTCGATCTGCCCTTTGGGAATTCCCAATCGGTCCCAAGTAGAACTCATCATCTCTTCAATTTCGGCACTGGAAACGATGCAGGGTGCCATTTCGATACCCATCGCGGCCAGATGAAGATCCCTGTTTGAGGTCATGATTGAATCCTGCGTTGAATGGTGAAATCCTCCATGCTGTAGATAGGAAGATCATCTACGATGAGCATCCCATCTGCACGAAGGAACCCTTTGTCGTCGTCAATTTCATTGATTTGTGCTTCGACGACGACCCTCTTGCGGTCAGGAATCACCTGGCCTCTGTATGTCCAACGGTGCGGAATTCCGGGGGTGATGCTCCGGTGGGTCATCGATCCACCTGAGCCCCATCGGTCGCGGGCGACTTCCTGTAGCAGCTGCAGCATCGATTCGAGACCCAGGCTTCCTGGCCAGACAGGATCTCCCATGAAGTGGGATTTGAAGAACCAGGCTTCGGGATTCACTTCGATCGAGCCACGGATAAATCCGAGTCCTGAAGTTCCTCCATCAGGGATGTAAAGATCGACTTCATCGATCATTCGAAATTCATCCGACGGCCCGGGTTGTCTTTGGGCCAGCGAATAAAACTTTCCTCTCAGGGCTTCCCTGGGAGCGATGGTCTTGGGAACCGCACCGGGTAATCCGACCTGTTCCGCCAATGATTGCGGAGGAAAAAATCCAAAGTAGGTGTTTCCCCGGTAGAGTGCGCCCAGTGAGTCATCCACCTCCAGATCAAAATGCTGAATCCACATCCCTGCTCCATGGTCTGCGGCAGTCATCTTGACGCGAGTGGTGAGCAGTCCACTCTTCGGAGTAACCGGTCGATTCAAGGTGGCTTCTCCACCGAGGTTTCTGAAGTGAAGGGGGTCCTTTGATGTCAATGCAGATCCCACATACCCGGCGAGCCATCCACAGGGTTGCAGTGCAATTTCCAACAGGACTGCAAATGGCATCTCACCGCTTCCACCCGCATCGAAATACCATGCATCAGGGGGAATCATGTATTCGGCGGTACAGGCTGCTCCCGCTTCGACGACCCACGGCTCACCTTTCACTTCCACGATTCTGTCGAGAAAGCAGTAGGGGGGACCTGGCAGGCGAGCAAGATAACGGTCTCCATCGAAAGGCATGTAGCGGTCTCCAAAGGCGTCCGATGGCAAACCTGTGGAAAAGGAGAGGATTTGTTGGTGGCTGTAGATGGTCGGTTTTTCAGAAGCGATGGCAGGATCATCGCCTCCTCCGCCGGGAGCATTCAGGGGGATCTCAAGTGGAGGGGCGGCCTGCGATCGTTTTTCCTTGGGTCGCCAGCGCTGTACCAATTGGGCTTCACTTAGGCCGACGAGTCTCAGCGATAAACCTTCCATTTCGACGATGGGCTTGCCATCTGCCAGCATCAATGCACTGGCGATTACGTATGGCTCAGGGTGAAGACCGATCTCGTGCACGTGCACCTCGTAGCTGACGAAATCGGTCTCTGGAGTGACCTGGCCACGGCAGCGGAGTCGACCGGCGACTCCGGGGACAGGCATCGCGGCGATCTGATCGGTTTCACCGATCCAACCCCAGCTCATCAGCAAAACCCTGAGTGTATGAATGCAACTCTCGTACATCAGAGTCCCGGGCATGACGTGATCATCAGTGAAATGGCACGTCAGGAACCAATCGTCGGGGTGAATCTTGAGTTCGCCGACGACACATCCCAAACCATAATTTCCACCCTCCGCTTCCAGTCGCTTGACGCTGTCGATGAGGGTCATCCGTCCACCGGGCAGGGTCCAGGGGGAGGAGAGTTCGAGGGCATCAAATGCGGGACCGAAGACCTTTCCCAAGGCGCCCTTTCTGAGATAAGCCATTTTGATTGCATCCAATTCCTGAACATCTGTGGAGATGGGTGGACACCAATCAGCGGGGCACTTTTCCTGAGGACGTGGGCGATGGGGAGACTGGACGATTCCCCTTCCTGAAGCCAATTCTTGTGGAGAAAAGAAGCCTGCACAGCCGTCTCGCATCATTAGAAATGGCTGCCCATCGACGGTTGCATCGAAATGGAATCTGAAGAGCAGTGTTTTGTCTTGGCGAAAAAATTCATTGATGTGTATGTCGTAGAGGATGGTCTTTCCTGCGGGGGGGAGCTCGGAGTGGAATGTGACCTGTGCATCGAGCAACCGGTAAACTGATTCTCCCCGAGTATGCAAATCTGCACCGAGGAATCCTGAAAGAAAGAGATCTGCCTGGCCACTCTCGACGGCGATGGAGGTCGGGATTCTGCCTGAGTCCAAATACCACGCTCCATCTTTGATGTCGTGGGCTGTGATGATCCGACCCGGACCGAGGGAGAGAGGGTCCCCCTCCAGCGACAATATCCGATCTACCAACATCAGAGGTTCATTCGGAAGGCGGACTCGGGTTGGAAATTGGTCCGCCTGTCCATGCTTCTCGCCGAGCACAGGACCGACCTTCCCACGTGCGAATTCGATGCATTGGGATCGATCAAAGAGTGGAGGTGCGTCTGTTGCCACAGAACCGGATGGTTCGTTGGGAGTAACACCGCTGTGGGAAGACTCTTGCGGAGGATTCTGCTCCACGACGCTGGACCGACCATAAATAGGATTCGTGGGGGAGTTCAATTTGTCGCGAGTTTCCAACGGACTTGATTCTTCAATTCGCCTTGAGACCGCCATCTGTAATCTTTTCTTCAATACTTCTCTGCGTGTAGTGTCTCCTCCATGGGATCCAACTTCATTAAAGAGAGGTGCAGCGGTAGCGGGGACCTCAGAACTGGATAAAGCAGGAACTTGCGAATCAACTTCGGATTTGACAGGAACAGTTTCCGTCAAGTTTCCGTAGACGGACTCAGCGTCTTCCACCGTTGTTTTTCTTTTCATGGAAACAGGAAGAGCGGGAATGTGTCTGGGACCTCTGCCATCCGGGATTTCAACCAAGTCGTTTCGATCTTTCAAAGGCGCACGGTGACCCAGACAGGGGCCAAAGTCGACGGGGATCCTTTCGACCGCGCACGCCAACAAGAGCCTGGAGAGACTGAGTTCTTCTGATTCACCTCTCCAGAAGAGTGGCAGTGTTCTAAAGTTGCGATCTCCCAACGATTTACGGATGAGTCGCGAGCATGACGCTCCTGGTCCGGGTTCGATGAAGATCCTGGTCCCATGGTTCCACATGGCTTCGATGATTTTCGGGAAATCGAATCCGTGAATAGCTTGTTTGAGGATGGATTCGGCAATCTTGTCAGAGTCGAACTGCAGAATTTCTCCCGTTGCTGTACATAGAATCTTGCTGCCGTTATCGGGAGGAGAGACCGGCCACTGGTGCAGTGATCTGTATTGATCACGGACATGCTCGACCAAATTACAGTGAACGGAGGTGACCCCCGTCAGGGGAACAGCCGACCAATTTTCTCGATGGATCAGTTTCTGGAGTTCAGCAGGGTCACCTCCGAGTACGACTTCATCGGAAGCGTTGACCAGCAATAAGTAGCAGCGTTCTGTAGAATGCAGCGCACGCTCCACCTCATCCCTCGAGCGATCGATCACCATCGCACCCCAAGGATCCGTGCGCATCGAATCCCATTCCCAGGCGGTTCTTGCAGCGCGGAACTCGCCACCCAGCCAGACGTCGAAGAGGTCTCCTTGTTCCATCTGCTTCTGCATTTCTCGTCGATGTTGCCAAATCCCTTGGGCAAAAAGCATCGCTGTTTGTCCGAGGCTGTGGCCACAGGAGATTGCCGCTTCGATTCCGAAACCCCTCAACAAGTCAGTTCCGAATCCCCCAAGGGCAACCTGGGCCAAGATCTCTTGACGAATATCTTGGGGAAGAGGGGTTACCGGGCTCCAGAAGGACGGATCAGAAATCATGCGATGGAGCATTCCTCCATCTTCACAAGTGGAGACCATCGCCCCTGAAAAGCGGGTGAACAATTGACGACCTGCTCCGGGATAGAGACTACCCGATCCCGGATAGACGAATCCCACTTCACCAGAGAAGCCGAGGGCAGTCGGATGGGATCTCAAGACTTCCCAACCATCCCCACGCAGGTCTCTCAAATTTTCTGCAGGGATTCTCTTCGCTTCTTCCAAAGCCTGGCGCAGGCTTGCCAAGTCTTTGAAGAGGAAACCGACCGCGTGGGGAGCCGAATAACTTGGCGGATGGATTTCGAACCAGTTCCTTGAAAGGTCCACTGCCGAATCACGATCTGCTGCTGCGTGACTCAACCACTCTTCAATGGCATCCAGTGCCTTATGCGTCGATTCTCCTTCTAACAGGATCATTCCCCATGGGATATTTCCATTAGCGGTGAGGGCTCTGTGATTAAGTTTGGTTTTTTCACCGATAGGTTTGGGTTTCGCATCTCCCATTCGCATCAACAGAGATCCGTGGTCGCCGAGTTGTCCGCGAAAATCAACCCGTACCGATGCTTTTCCCGTCAACGCTTGAAGCCATGGAATCGCAGGTCTATCCGCAGAGTTGCTGGGGAGTACTGCTGAATCAAACATTTGCATCCCCTGAATCACGGAGATGAGAGGAGTTGTGCATCCACTCTGCTCAAGTTCGATGGGCAGTGAGACGATCCGAATTCCAGGAGTCCGAGTAGCCTTCGATAAATTGACAGGGTGATCCCGTTGACTGAGAACGATGTGGGGGCGAGAGTTTTGCCACATCGCCAATTGGGAGGATCGCTCAGCCGGCAATACTCTTCTCCCCGAAAACATGCTGTCTGCTGCTGCGCAACCCGTTCCTTCAAGGATGGCATGGACTCGTTGTTGTGTCTCCACTGCATCATCAAGTCTGCGCAAAATCAGAGCTGCTGCAGCATCGGATCTACTCGATAACCCATCACGGGCATCGATCACCCGGGAGATCACATCGAGACCCAAGTTCGCAGCAGCAACGACGACGGTGTCGCAACTCTTCTCCTGCAAACTGTGGATTCCCTGTTCGATGGCCCGGAAACCTCCGAGGTCATCATTGCTGACAGTATGGGATGGACCTCCTGCGCCCAAATCCCGAGCGATGCGGCTGGCGGCGACACTTCCCAGAGCCCCCATGACCCTATTGGCGTTTAATGGAAAACTGACTTCATCCTGCAACTGCTGGATCCAGCGATCCACGTCTTCAGGGCGGGCTTCGATTCCCAGTTCTTTGAGCCAGGATCTCCCTCTTTCAGGGAGCATCCACCGCAGATGATACAAGCTGCTTCGAGGGTCGAGATTCAAGCCGATCAGGACCGATCCGCCTAATCCCGCTTCTTCCATTCCAGCATGGTTGAGAGCCTCCCGGCACACCTTCAGCAATGCCAACTGCTGGGGAAGCAATTCCTGCATCTCCATCGGCGGAATTCGGTATGTCATCGGCGACCCGCGAAGGGGTCCCGTTGCTATTCCTTTTGGAAGAGTGAGGCCCTCATCTTCAAGCCATCGGGTCTCTGGCACTCCGTATTGCCCAGGAAGAGGAGGGGTCTTCGCAGGAAATTCGTCGAGGGTCAATAAGGTGGACCTCATTTCGGAACAGTTCTGAAAAGGCCCAGCCATCGCTCCATAGCCGACGACAGCGATGGGGCAATCCGGTTTTTGAGATGCGGGGGAGGGCACAAGTGGGCTCTTCACCGATTCGGAATACTCTTCGATGAGCAAATGGGCGTTGATCCCCCCAAATCCGAAAGCGCTTACTGCAGAGCGCCGGCTTCGGCCTGTTTGTTGGATCCAAGGTTCCGCAGAACCTGGAATCCGGAAGGGAGAATCATCCAGGGGAAAGTCTCCCGGGGTCTGTCTTTGGTCAGGGAGCGGAGGGATTTCGCGATTTTTCATCGCCAGGAGCACCTTGATCAATCCTGCGCTTCCGGCAGCAGTCAACGTGTGGCCAATCGAGGATTTGATCGACCCGAGAGCACACTGCCCAGGTTGCCAGGTGTGATCGCTCCACAATTCCCTGAGGCTCTCCAACTCGGTCGCATCGCCCACGGGTGTTCCCGTGGCATGGCACTCGATGAAATCCACATCGAGGGGGGACCAACCGGCAGTTTTGTACGCCTGGCGCATCGCTCGGACTTGTCCCTCCCCGGAAGGAGCGAGCAGACCACCAGATCGGTCATTGGAGAGTCCCCAGCCACGGATTACCCCAAGGATTGGCTCACCGTTTTGTTCTGCATCCTCCAGCCGTCGCAAGCGCAATATGCCCGCACCTTCGCCTACGACCAACCCCTGCCCTCGGTCATCGAGGGGGCGACAGCGACCCTCTGGTGAGAGAGCACGAAGTTGAGAAAATCCCATCTGGGTGAAGAGTGCATCGGGTCGTGAAACACCACCGGCGAGTGCATGGTCGCAGCGGTGAGAGAGTAAATCCTCACAAGCCCTGGCCACGGCATAAAGTGCAGATGCACACGCGGCATCGAGAGTCCATGCTCCTGATCTCAAACCAAGCGCTGCCCGCAATGCTGTGGCGGGAAGAGATGCGTCATGCCGATCGATGGGATGGCATGCGGGGAACCCCCGTGGTCGACGATCATCAAAATTGATGTCTCCCAAAACCGCTTCCTCCAAAGTATCCCCGATGATGGCATCCGCCATCGCCGAAGTGGATTCGGTAGGAAGAAGAAGTTGACCCAAAATGATGTGGGTTCTGTCGGGGTCGAGTCGCACCGGGCTGCTTTGACTGGCTTCCACCCCGGCGTGAACTGCCAATTGAACAGAAGGGTCGAGGGATTTGACCAACTCTTGCGCCAGATTTCCTGATTTAAAGCCAGACTCGGGAGGTTCCACAAATCCACCACGAACCGCCCTTACGCGATCCTCCATCGGTTCGGATCCGCCGTTCGCGATTTCTGCGGGCAGGATCCATCGACCCGGGGGAACTTCGCGAGTGTGGTCGGCACCCGTGCGAACCATCTCCCAGAATTCTCTCTGGGTTTTGACTCCCGGAAAGGTGAAACCGATTCCGACAACAGCAATTCCTCTCAAGGTTGGGCCTCCTCCGAGAGTTCCTGCTGCTGGAAGGCGGCTTCCAGAGCGGAGTCAATGACGACCTCTGCGCCGGAGATGGTCATCAGCGGTTCACCGTCTTCATTCAAGACCTCCGCTTCGGCACTCGCCATCGAAGGACTGAATCTTTCCAGTTCAACTCGGGTTTCAAGCGCACCCATTCGTGCGTGTCCATGAATCCGCAATTTGGAGATGGCACAGGGTAGGCAAGGAGCGCCGACGGTATTTTGGCTCCAAATAATCAAAGCCTGGAAAATTGCATCAAGCCGCAGCGGATCCACCAGCCAGAATGGCAGCAGTGGGGATCGAAACCCCATCCCCGGGGAAGGGGTACCGGTAGCTGTAAAGGTAATCCCCTCATCACTCAGACCGATGACACTTTGTAGACAGCGAAAACTCTCGCCATGAAACAGCACCTGAGAATAATCTTCGGTTGTTACATTTGAACGGACTCGAAGACTGGAGTTCGCTTGCTCATGTTCTCCGAGGAGGATTTCAGTCTTCGCATGGATTCGAGCTTCGGGGCCTCGACTACGGATTTCGACGGGTACGATGAGTTGGTTTTCGTGATGTGTCGGAGTTGCACAAAAGAATGCAAGTTGGGCAATATCTCTACCCCCCATGACAACACCCTTCAGTACCCTGAAATTGTCCACGCCGATGAATTCGAGCCCCGGATTCCGGTGAGTAGCTACTTGGGCGCACCATTCGACCAATAACGCAGCAGGAATCACCGCACGCCCTTGAAGGACATGGTCCCTCAGAGTCGGGTCGCTTTCACAGGAGATATCGAGTTGAAGTTGTTCTTCCCACACCGGGTCAGCGGAAACTGACGAGTTCGTCTTTTCTGGAGTGGAGAAAGTTCGGGTATCCCTGCGAGACACCTTTGGTTCGGGGAACTCGCTGATACTTTGCAGGAAGTTTGGTTGGTCGCCGTGGGAACGTAGAGCGATATGGTGAAAGGACCCAGAGGTTCGGGTTTGAGAAACGAAGTGGGCAGCCCCTTGGGGAAGATCGATCAATCCAACACCTTCAGAGTGAAAGAGATCCTTCAAGCCAGATTCAACCATCCCTCCATCCCAGGGGCCCCAGCCGATACTGGAAACATGGCACTGAGGTCTCAAATGTGCTTCCCGCCGAGCCAGTTGATTCAGGGTTTCATTGGCAGCGGCATAATCCGCTTGTCCTTTGCGACCAAGGGTTGCAGTGGTCGAAGAGAAAAATTGAATGAGGCTGAGATCATCCCCGGAACAGAGATCGAGAAGGTGGAGAGCAGGATCCACTTTCGTTTGCCACACCTTGAGAAAGTCTTCCTCTGACTTGTCTACGATCCAGCTGTCAGCCAAGACACCAGCCCCGTGAATGATTCCTCTGACTTCTCCATGTCGTTGCCGTGCCTCTGCAAGGATCGATGCGAGTGCCTGACGCTGCCGAACATCCACTGAATGATAGGTCACGTCACAACCACGAGACCTGAATAAATCGATGCGACTCTGGATCTGTCGTGATTGTCGGATCAAAGTTGCTTCTCTGCGAATCTCCGCAGGTGATCTGGTTCCTGATGCCAGTTCGAAAAGACGAGATTCGAGGGCGTCATCCTGTAATCCCAGTGCCCAGTCAGGTTCATTGCCTGGTGCAGGGGTGCGGCCCAGCAAGTACAACGCCGGTGCAGCGTCCCTTGTCAGCGATTCGAGGCACTCATAGGTGACTCCTCTTGCTCCCCCGGAAACGATGACCAGGTCACCTGTTCCTATGGGAGAGGGGCCGGGAGGTGCAGGAGAAAAGTGATCGAGATTCCACTCCATTCTTCCTGCCGAGGTAAGGCCTACCCAGGTTTCTTCCCCATGAAAGATTTCGGTGACCACTTCCTCAACTGCACGGTTGGTACCACGGTCATCTGCTTCAAGATCAATTCCACGGACGACAACTTCGTCCCATTCCCTTGCAGCGCAACGTGTCATGCCCAGCAGTGCTCCGCCGAGAGGATTCACAACCGGAAGATCTCCCCGGGTTTGATCAGAAGGGCAGCCGAATTCACCCCCCAATCGGGTAATCACGTGCAGCGAGGTAGGAACCTCAGAATGGTTCCCCAATCTTCGCCCCGCTTCCTGAATCCAGCGGAAGAGTTCCAGGGGTTCAGATTCGTCTGGTTCCAGTGAAGCGACCAGAATGATCCCGCCGATTTGGGCTCCCGAAGAGCGGAATAAATCATGATCCTGCAATGGGCAATGTCTTGCTTTTACATTGCGTTTTTCCAACTGGGTCGCAATCCCCTCCCGGATGTTGGAGTCATTGCCGATCACCCACCATTCTGCATCCCAGCAGAGAGAGCGTTCGGTGGCGGTATTCAGGGGGGAGAGATTGCGCATCATCGATCGTGCCAATATCAATGGTGAAGAGGATCTTGGGAGATCTGACGCATCGACGTGACCGCTCCCAGATTCGGCGGGCGGCACTGTATCTTTGGCGAAACTCCCCTCCAATGCACTTTGAGGATGAGAATCTTTGTACCAACCAGCGATTTGCTGAATCGTTCTGAGGGTGGCCAGTTTTTCAGCAGGAATCGCAGGTAAATCAGGGCGATGTTGACGCAGGGCCGAGAGAATCTCCACTCGCTTGATGCTGTCAATTCCAAGGTCCGATTCCAGATCCAGATCGACACCAATGGCATCCTCGGGATACCCCGTTTTCTCAGAGATCACATTGAGAAGCAGAGGTATGAGGGAGTCCTGTGTTGTGTTTTCTTCATCTGGTTTTTGCGGGGGTGTCGAATCAATGATGGCAGGGATCGCAGGGGTGGCATCGACTACCTCCGGTGTAGACGTCTGCTGAGAAGACGTCTGCGGTGACGAGAGTGCTTCGACCAATTGAAGGATGGTGCGAAGTGTACCCAACTGTTCAGGTGGGAGGGTCGGCAGATCGCTTCGCTCTTGTTTGAGAGCTGACAGGATTTCGACCCGCTTAATACTGTCGATCCCCAAATCCCCCTCAAGATCGAGATCGGTTGCGATCGCATCGGTCGGATATCCCGTTTTCTCTGAGATGACCCGGATGAGGAGGTCCTCCAACCCTGAAGAGGAAGCGGATTGGAACCGGGATTGAGAAGTTGCCGTACTCCGGTGATCAATTTGTTCCCCCGTTGGGGAGCTGTTCGAATCTTCATTTGTACTCTGGGTTAGATCGCCACCGTAGTGATCAACGATGGAGGCGATCGTTCTCAGTGAACCCAAGGTCTCTGCAGGCAGCGCTTCAAGGTCTGGTCTCTGTTGACGCAGAGCGGAGAGGATCTCCACCCTTTTGATGCTGTCGATGCCGAGATCAGATTCGAGATCGAGGTTGACGTCGATGGCACTGTCGGGGTATCCGGTTTTCTCTGCGACAACCTGGACGATGAGATTTGCCAAGGTGTTATCAGGTTCCTTTGAGAAGCTTCGATCCGGTTCGATCGCTGGCGGGATGGCAGAAGTTGCTTCTTGTAATGGTTCACCACTGGGAATCTCGTTATCGGGTTGAAAGTGATCGACAAGAGCGTCGATGGTTCGCAATGATCCCAAGATCTCCGGAGAGAGAGTCGGCAAGTCTGGATTTTGCTGACGCACGGCGGACAAGATTTCAACCCGTTTGATACTGTCGATACCGAGATCCGCTTCAAGGTCCATCGTTGGATCGATGGCGGTAAAGGGATATCCGGTTTTTTCTGCGACCACTTCAGTCATGAACTTCACAAGGTCAGTTCGTTCATTCGCCGAGAAAGGTGCTTCCCCTCCCAGATCAGTTTTTGGGACAGACTGATCCAATCGCTCAGGAGCTGAGTTCTCTGGGGGGGAAATTGTCGCAGCAGGCACCGCCTCAGATGTCTCATGCCCAGAGATTGAAGGAACTGGTGAAACTTCATTTGTCAGAGATTGCGCCAATGTTTCTTCAGCACTCCTTTGACTTCGATCGAGTAACTCCCTGATTTCCTGGGCTTTCTCGATGACATTCATGAGTGCTTCCTGTTGATCGAGCAGATCTGTGGAGTGTTGTTCTGAATGGGAGGGAGATGAGGCGAGAGGATTTTCTATGGTGTTTCCTTGCTGGCCTCTGGTGGAGACAGTTTTCAGAGGAGCCTGGATCGATTTGGTCGGTGCGGTATCGAGGTTTGCAGGGGGACCCGGAACAGGGCGAGCATCCTTTGCCGGAAGCCCCTCACCGGGACGCAAGTTCGCTCCCCTGAGCCACACTGCAGGGCCCTTGCCTTCCATCGATGGTCGTTGCTGTCGGGGTTTCCATGCGGACAACTGGATCGGATACCCACGACTGGCGATGACCGCAACAGCTCTCGCCAGAGTTCGCCCATCCTCTTCCATTCCATCGGTGGGCTGGACAACAATTTCTCTGGAGTAAGAAGCGGAGATGGAACGGATCAATCCGCTGAGAATCCTTCCTGGGCCGACTTCGATAAATGTGGTTGCTCCCTGATCCAGCATCGACTCGATCATCTCTTTGAAGAGGACTGGTTTGGCGATTTGGTGCGCCAAAAGTGTTCGACATGTTTGTTCATCCTCGGGATATGGTTTCCCCGTGGAGTTTGCGAACACAGGTCCGGAGGGCTGGTCAAAGCCCACCTTTTGCAACACTTCTTCAAAGGGTTGCGCCGCCGATGCCACTTTGCTGGAGTGAAATGCCGCTGCCACCGGCAGTGGAGTGCAGCGGATGCCCCGATTCTGGAGTAGACCTTTGGCAGCCTCGATGGAATCGAAAGCTCCGGAGAGGACCGCTTGTTCCGGTGCATTCCTGTTGGCAACGATCAGGTCGGGCCAATTTTCACGAACCAACCTCTCCAGTTCATCCAGGGGGAGTTGCACTGCGAGCATCGTTCCTGCATCGAGGCCTCCCGCTTCTGCCATCAATCGCCCTCGGAAGTTGGATAACTGATGAAAATCCGATTCACGAATGCATCCCGATGCGGCAAGTGCAGACAGCTCACCAAAAGAGTGTCCGGCAAAGAGCTCGCCTTGAATCCCCAATCCCGTGAGAATTCGGTGTACTCCGAGGCTGACGGCTCCGATGGCGGGCTGGGCAATCTCTGTCCTTCGCAATTCCTCTTCTTGCGAACCTCTCTGGCTACTCCATGAGCGAACTGGCCAGATCCTGTCAGCCAATCCAGTCTCATTGGCAGGATTCCAAAAGCTGGCCTCTGCGACATCCAATGTCGCCATCAGCGCTGGAAAACGACAGGCGAGATTTCTGCACATGTCCAACTGTTGAGAACCCTGTCCCGGGAAAACCATTGCCAGGGAGCCACGAACCGGACCGTGGTCGCGGTCGATCCCGGCGGGGAGCTGCCAGTGGGGGAGATTTTCGCGATCCAGTTGTTGGAGAGATTGATCGATGAGATCGATCAATTGGCCATCTTCTGAAAGCGTGATCAACAAGCGATGTGCATCGGTAGATCGGAATGACTGGCGAGTTTCACGAGCCAAAGCGGAGATGGACGCATCGGTTTTTCCATCTAAAATTCGTAGTCGAAATTCTCGGATTGAAGAGGCCAGCAGTTCTTTGTCATCAGCGGAAAATGCGAAAATTTCGCTGATTCCCTGCCAATCGGCTTCGCTTCTCTTTGCACCAGCTTCTTCGAGGACAGCGTGAAAATTGCTTCCACCAAATCCGAATGATGAAACCGCTGCACGGCGCGGATGATGAGGGGGTCGAACCCAAGGGCGTGCGAATTCCTCGATGTGAAATGGGCTGCGGGTATCCGCAAGAGAATCGAGAGGACGGCGAATCTTCAGACTGGGAGGTTGTACCTTGTGGTGCAGTGCGAGCACAGCCTTGATAATTCCCGCTGCGCCTGCTGCAGCCTTGGTATGACCAACCTGGGATTTCACTGATCCCAATGCAACGCTTCCAGGCCTCGCTCCGGCTTGTCGATAGACTTCGTCGAGAGCTTTCAGTTCAGTCGCATCCCCAACTGAGGTGCCTGTCCCGTGAGCTTCAACCATGCCGATGGTATCGGGAGCAACATTTGCAAGTTGGTATGCATCTCTGAGTGCTCTTTGCTGTCCTGGTGCAGTTGGGGCGTAAATCGCCGCTCCTTTGCCGTCTGAGGAGGTCCCCACCGACAATAGGTGGGCGTAGATTCTGTCACCATCCCTGAGCGCATCTCCCAGTCGCTTGAGGACGACTACCCCGAGTCCTTCTCCCAGGACTGTGCCATCCCCATCTGCATCGAAGGGACGGGCATCGCCGGTTGCAGACAAAGCCGGGGTTTTGGAAAAACACATGTACATGAATATGTCGTTGAAGGTATCGATTCCGCCGGTAACAACCATGTCCGATCGCCCGCTCCTCAACTCAAGTGCAGCGAGATGAACCGCAGCCAAAGAGGAGGCGCAGGCGGCATCGGTTACGCAGTTGGTTCCATGGAGATCAAGTCGATTGGCGATTCTTCCAGCGACCACATTGCCCAACAAACCGGGGAAAGAGTTTTCCTGCCAATCGACATAACCGGCGGAGATTTTTGCAACGACGTCTGCAGCAATCTGGTCATCCACACCTGATTCTTTAAGAGCTTTCCACCACAAAGGGTGACTGAGACGAGCGCCGAGGGGAATCACCAACTCGAGCGCACCGGTCACTCCGAGGATGACGGAGGCTTTGCTTCGATCAAAAGTCTTCCTGGCGTCGTAGCCGGCGTCTTCCAGTGCTTGACGGGCAGCGACTAGGCCCAGCAACTGAGAGGTGTCTGTCGCCTCCAAGTCGCGGGGAGTAATTCCGTAATCAAGGGGATGGAATGGAATTGGCGAAAGGAAAGCTCCACGATTTCCATAAGTCCTGTCAGGAGAACTTTTATCCGGATCGTAATAATCACTCTCTTGCCAATATCCTTCGGGAATCTGGTTTACTTGGTCAGCGCCACCACGCAGGCCCGCCCAGAAGCCGTGACGATCCTGGCTTCCGGGGAAGAGGCAGCCGAGACCCACGATGGCGATGGATTCTTCTGACTGATCCGTTTCTTTTTGGCTGGAGGGGTCTGAATCTCTCGAGCGCATCATGAAGGATTCCTTACACGATCATTGAAATTCACAGGCGGTGCGGAATTTTCATCCGTCTTGGTGGCGGGGTCGAACCATGATCCTGCCGGAAGTTGATATCCAAGGCGCTGAAGATCATTGGCTCGACAACGAAGTGCGGCCCCCTCCATGAGGGATCTGGAGACGACAGCCACTCTTCTTTCTTCGGGGATTTCAAGAAAACTTCCACGGACCCATTCGTTGAATGCTCCCATTGCAGGACCGCACCACACCTGATAGTCAAGCACTCGATCGGGATCCCCGTGATTGGCCCAGTCCGATGATTTCCCAAGATACCAACGGAAGATGAGAGCCATTCTGTGGTGGGCATCGGTCTCTGCCCGTTCCACCTGTTTCGGCTCGCGTTCAAGGAAGAAATCTCGTGTGTAAGCCCACACTTCTTCGAGTGGCATTCGGAAAATTTCCTTTTCGATACGTTGCCGATCTTCGATGGGGATCTCTTCGATGCATGTGTGTTTACGATACAATTCCAGGAGTCGCCGTGCACGAGTTCCAAACATGGTTCCTCGACGCAAGACTTGCAGGTGAACTCCCATTTCAAACATGTCGGAAGCGGGAGCCATGATGACATCTGCGGGCCCCGCCTGTGCGAGCATATCCCTGACCAATTGGCTGGATCCTGATTCGATGCAAGCCTGATGGACCGATCCGATGACCACATAACCGGCACCCAGTGCCAATGCGGAGGCGATGGCTGCGGGAGTTCCCAGGCCCCCTGCTGCGCCAACACGTACACCGAGTGCACGGGGCAGGTTTGCGCCGATTCTGTCACGCAAATCGCAAAATGCCGGAACCAGTGTTGTGAGGGGGCGGTTGTCGGTGTGTCCGCCTGAATCTGCCTCTGCGGTCAAATCGTCGCAGATTGGCCATTCCTTCGCCCATTGGGCCTGCTCGGAACTGATCTCCCCCTGTTCGAGTAATCGACTGATCCACTCAGCGGGTGCAGGAGAAAGAAACTTGCTGGCAACTTCCAGGCGGGAGGCTTTCGCCATGATGGAAATGCGTGGGACGATCTCGCCAGATGGTTCGCGGTGCAGGCTTTGAATCCGAAGTTTGACCAACGGCTCTGTCAGATCCAGGTACGCACTGGCTTCTACATGGCGGACCCGTCGCAAGCCCAGCAATCGTGCCACTTCTGATTCGATGGTGGGCTCGGCAGGACTGTGGATCAGGTTGCATCCCCAAGCGCCTCCCCGATTGCGTCGTTCCAATTCCTGCAGGGCGAAGTCTACTCGATCAGGGGTTTGTCCCGCAGCACCATAGAATGCGAGATTGCCTGCTTTAACGAGGGAAGATACCAGATCGACACTGGCGATTCCGTTTGCCATCGATCCACCGACGTAGGCTTGATTGAGACCGTGAGCACGAATGAAACTCCGGTCTCCCAGGGAAGAGGGGGGGGTCGGAGGAAGGAACCCGCAAGTTTCCGAGAGTGAGCCCATCAACGGACCAGCGGTGCTTGCGCCTGATTCCGATACGTTGCGGTAAAGTCTTGGTCGGTCAAAGGTGCCGCCGACAATCCAGCCTTGATCGAGATCGTTGAACGCCCTGTCAAAGGAGATCTCCTCGATGCGGTGTGAGGAATCCAGATTCTGAAACAAGGAGGAGCGCGCTTGATCAGCGAGTGGGGACTCTTCCAGGCCGTCACTTTCACCGAATCCGGATGCCATCGATCGCCCCCTGACTGCCTGGAACTTGAGGACAGGAACTGACCTGACCGCGATCGCCCAAGATACATCCGGTAAAGCGGTGAAGCACCCAGATTGGGGGGATAGGGGACGATTGAGTGAAATTTGGCGGGAGAACCCCAGAAGGGATCAGCGGCCCTTCAGGGCTGCACGATGAGTTCGTAAGAGAGATCCTCTGCAGGTGCAGAATTTGCTCCAGAGACCTTCAGCAGCAGCAATCCAGAGGGATCAGATGACACCCCTGTGAGGAAAGGATCGAAGAAGAAGGGGGGCAGGGCACTCGCAGACTGAATCAGCGTCAGGTCTGCGGGATTGTATTGTTCCAGGATGGGGATCATTTGCGAGGCTTGACGACGGGCAATCACCTCAACCTGCAGAGGTGTCGTGGGGCTCACACGGAACAGGTACCAGTCCTCATCCTGGGGTGATTCCAACTCACCGGAAAGGTGGAGACTCCGGACAGGAAACATCGGAGTGGTAAAGGGGTCATCGTTGGCCTCTTCCAAGGCGATGTCCTCTGCGATGGTTGAGCCTATCCGGTAGGGCAATACCCGGTAAAGGTCAGATCCATTCCCAAGTCCCGGATGTGGCAGAATTTCGATGGTTGCGAAATCTCCAGGAATGAGCCCGGGTAGCACAAGGTTGAGCGATTCATTATGGATAGACTTTGTCGCATTCTGGGTTTGGTCCAATCCGTTCACACTGATGTGGACTGCATCCAAAAGCTGGTTTGACGGAGGTCTGGAAAACAACAATGTCCATCGTGCAGTGGATTGTGGTGTCGAAGGGGATGGATCGACAGACAAAAGTTGCGCCTGTCCGGGTGGATCTGGTAGAGCCGGATCTGCTCCAACAAATGAGAGCGCATTGTTTCCACTGGGGCCAATGTTTTCGGGAAGATTGCCATCTCCCAAGACATAAGGATTGCCATTGTTTAAGGCGAGCGAATGAGGGAGTGGAGTAGAATCTTCATGGGGTCCCGTTTCATCTTCCCAGACAAACACCGCAACTTCTCCACGGGATCTGACGGGGGCTGGATCAAGCAGATAACCGCCCCCTTCGAGAGGAGTGTACGTGCGCAATACCCCATCATCGCCCACTTCAACCCGATGACTTTGGAAGGGTGGAAGCTGTATTGGCGTATGCAGCGTGCCATCGGCAAGCCATTGACCCCATAAAAATTCCACGGGTGATGAGATGACTTCCTCGTCCCCCAAAAGGGAGGAGTTGGGTAATTGGAAAGGCAGATTTGAGCCAGAGATAAGGCAATATCTGGTGCTGGACAGGTCGTCATCAGCATCGAATCCTGAGGCGATGCTGTCCTGGAGTTGGATCATGCCACGAGGAGCATCTACGGGGCCCACTCCGTTTCCAGTAATCCAGCAACGGGTGACGAAAATGCTGCAGAGATCCAGGAGAGAGACGCCCATTCGACGATTTCCCAAGATATTGCAATTTCTCACCAAGGCTTCGGATCCATTGGGAATGGCGGAGACAGAAATCCCATCGGTCCCATTTGCACTGATCTGACAACGACTGATGCGAAATCCCGCTGGTGCATCCCCATCAAGAAAGACTCCAGCCAAACCATTATCACGGATCTGGGAATCATCGATACGAACGCGGATATCGATCGCATCGAGAGGTGAAGAATCGATATCGATCACGATTCCTTCGAGAAAGTTTTCCGAGATTTCACAGTTTCGAATTTTGACTCGCGTCGAAGATGGAATATTCGCATCCCATAGATCACTTTCTATCGCAGCCAAGTCGAGGTCAATTCCCTCGTCACCATTTTGGTGTACTCTGCAGCGACTGATCTCCACCTTTGCTTCTTTTCCGAATCCGCTATGGATCCATTGGCTTTCGATTCCTTCGTTGAGGTTGTTTCGAATCTCGGAGTTATCGATGTGAATCTGTGGAATCCCGACGATGCGTAGCCCTTCTCCGTTGCAATCACTGATCAGGCAGTCACCGATAAATGCTTCGATGACATTTCCTTCCAGGAAATCGCTCCTGAGGTCTATCCCCTGGGTGATAGAACCGGATAACTGGCATCGGGTGATCCTGCAGATGCAGTCTTCTGCGTAGACGCAACTCTCTGCAATATTGTTTCCCGCAAGGATCAGACCATCGATTCCACTCAAGAGATCACCAGGGCGAATATTGACAATGTCTGTCGGAAAGAGGATGCCAAATTGGCTCGCCTGCTGGAGTGGATCCCTGAGTTCGGGATTAAAGGAGATTTCGAAGCCTCCGAAGACCATCATCCCAGGCAAAAGGAACAGATTTTCAGGGTAGAGACCTTCCGCGACATGGAAGTTGATTCCCCCCAGGGGAATGCTCTCTGCAATTGCCTGCCCCATCGTTGGGTAAGCAGTTTGGGGAGTAAGACCATCTGCCCCCGCCTGGCTTGCACCTGAACGAACGTAGCGGATAGGGTTAGGGGTCACCGGCCACACAGCCAATTCAGGACTGACTTCAAGGTCCGAATCCCGGGCGAGAACCATGACATCTACAGTCTCACCATTTTGCATGTCTTCGACACGGATTCGGGTCTCGCCCACCAAGATCGCAGTGGGCTCTGCCAAGTCATGGGCTGTTCCAAAAGGGGTGACAAAAACCAGATACTCGATTTCACTCTGTTCAGTGAGATCATCGGTGGCAGCATCCCAGGAGACTTGAATCCAGCCGTCTCCACCGATGACATCTGTAACACCACCAAATCTTGGATGGGTAACCAATGCCAGCCCGCTTGCACCCAGTCCTCCGGTATCCTCGATGGGGATCTGATCTATGGTGGGTCTGGGGGGAGGCGTAAACCGGTCACACCCCATAACCAACAGCGTCACAGAGAAGAAAAGGTGAAGGAAACGCACCATGCTGACCTCAAAAGTAATATTTGAATTGAATCGAAGAAAACCATCCGGAATCGGAATTGGTGCCGAATGCATCGCCGGGTTGAAAGAAGCCGACTTCGAACTCCATGTCGAATTGATCGAAGACATCATTCAATCCGATAACGAGGTCAAGTTCAGACCCCAAATCGGTATCGATTCCATTGGGGCTGAGCTTTAGCCGGGATCTGCGTAAAAAGTCTGCGGGCTCTACCTGATTATACCGGTGAAAGGCCAGATCAACGCTCATGTTTTCACGGGGAAGGAACCCGGCACCGAGGGATAAAATCGACATGTTCGAAAGCTCAGGTCTGAGCAATACACCCAGATACCGGTAGGAAGAATTTCCAAAGTACCGGGAATTATTGTCCTGATATCCAGTCTGCCTGAAGTTCTGATCTGTCCCATCATCCGGGTCGTCATCGCCGGAACCCCATGCCCAGCCTCCAAACAGGTAGGGTTTTCCCCAATACTGACTGAATCTGCGAGCAGCTTTCAAATCGAAGCCGAATGCTGAAATCTTGTCAAAACCTGAGACACCTGCCACGTAGGCCCCATCCGCCCACCAGCGCAAATCCCCTCCTTCGGCTCGTCCATGGGACTGAAATCCGATGAAAAAGGGTGATTCATTGGGGAGTTGCACTGTCAGATCAGGGTCAAATTCACGATCCTGGATGACATCAATGATGTAGACAGAGTGTTGGGTTTTTGATTCAGGTCGGTATGTTCCTACCAGAATGTGTTGGTGTCTATCTTCCAACTCGACGGGTGGATCGCCAAAAAATGAGGACCATGAAGCCTCGATGGAGTATAGCCCCTCTTCCCAAAACAATCTCACCGCATCCAGGGAACTGTCGTAGAACCATTCTCGGCCTTCATCGAAGTCCATTCTTCCGATTTGTAGAGAGATGGGATAACCCCCGATTCCCCTCTGAAAGTAGTAGAGCTCTTCCAGCCCCAAATCTTCTTCGGATAGCGTGACGTCTTCGTCATCTTCATCAGTCGTCGAATTTTTGGCTCGGCCCTTTCCAAAGATAAAGCGGTCAGCATCGATGGACCAAAGAGCTTGCAGAGAGATCGCCCATTCTTCATCAGTCCTGTCCGCTTGATTCAAATCGAGGAGATCGAGGTTGTTCCGTTCTTCAAACTCATAGTACATCCTGCCAGCAAGGCCCAGCCTGCCATCGAAGTGACTTCTCCTCGATTTGGGACGGCGCTCGTCCCTGTCGTATAGCGGCTTCGCAACCTTTCGGAAGATCCCCCCCGGTATTTCTGTAGAATTCCCAATGCGGCATGGAATGCCATGGACAATCAGTATGGGCACACCATCTTCATCCAACTCTTGGGCTTCGACATACCCCTCAAGTTCCAGAAGCCCGCTCTTTCTTTCTGCAGGTGAGGTGTCAACTTCAATTTCAACTGCCTGAAATATCAATGGAGATACAAATTGTCCCTCTACTTCGATGCGCCAGCCGATCTCGATCTCATGCAGTTCATGAGACTCCTCATCGTCTTCCGAATCGTCGAAGTCGGTTTTTTCGTCTACAAGAATTGTGAAAGGGCCCACCTGTATTTGGGAGCGCTCCAGGTGTACCGCTTGCACAGCCCCCTTGATTTCCAAAAACTCATCATCTTCTTCTCTGACCAGTTTTACCGCTTCGAGAAATTCACCGTCGAATCTTCCGTCAACCTCCACTCGGGTCCCTGCAGTGAAATTAACTTCAACAGGGGGGTCATCCGATTCCGCAGATTGCCCCAGCAACAACAACGACAGCAGGATCGGGTGAAGACTCATTTGAAGACCCCTTGCCAATTTCCGGTTCCGTCGAGTAACTCATTGAGATCAGACTCAAGCTTGTTCAGTAGGTCAGAAGGCCTTTGCCGACGTGAATAAATCAACAGCAATCGGGCAAAAGTGGAAGCAGTCCAAGTTTGAAGCCGCTCACCGGGAAGATTTTGATTGGCCAAAGACTCTGCGATCGATTTCGTGCACTCCAACCAGGGAACAGGAAGACCTTGAAGAGCCCTTAGGCGCAAATGTGCGATGATATTCCCTGCATCGAGGCATGGATCAGCAAGTGCCAACAGGTCGAGATCAAGCAGGGTGATTTCATCTTCCGCAATCAACACCTGCTTGTCATGGAAGTCCCTGTGACAAATGACGGGATCAATCTTGGAGAGATTCTTGAGCCGGTGAATCACTTCAATGACCAGCGGTTTTACCCCTTTAGAGGGGGATCTGAGGATTCTGTGAAACACCTGATTACGCTTATCAAGGATATCGATTTCATCATCGGCTGTATGGGAAGGGAGAATTTCTGAAACTTTCGATTCGGAAAGCCACGAGAGGATTTTCAAGATCCCATGGAGGTGGCTCTGATCCCACTGGCCGGACTTCCACAGTGAATTGAGACTGTCACCGGCGGCCTCTTTAACGGTTAATACGAGTTGTTTTGGATCCCAATTGACAACACTCGGTATCGAAATGGAGCGTGCCGCAGAGCCTGCCGAGAGGTACTTCCATCGGTCGATGACCTGACGGTCTTTTCTGAACACTTTCGCAAAGCAATCGTTACCTAATCTGAAGATTGCGCGGCTTCCCAATCTCCAGGCAAGAAGTTCCACAGAGACCCCGGAGGAGATCCACTGATTGATTAAAGTCGGCATGACTGGAAGTCGGCGGTCTTCGAGGGGGTGCAGTTCCTTGAGTTGACCTTTTTCGGACAGATGGTACCAACTCGTCGCATTTTCGCCGGAATCGCCATGAAGACAGTTCCAGCCGCCCTTGCGAGATTCTTCGACACGGAGCCAAGGGCCGGTCTCTTGAAGAGGTTCTGCCAGCTTGGGAATCAGCTGCTGTGTCCAGAGGGAGGTTTCATTTGTCGTCATTCCCTACCCCCTCCAACAACTTCAGACAATGGTCGATCGACGATCTCACGTCGTCCTTCCAGGTGGGTGAAAGAGAGCGAAATGGTTGAAATGACCTACGTAAACAAGCCAATGCCCTCCCGGTTCTGATTTCACTATCAGAGACCCTTACGGGAGTCGCAAGTTGGTAACACTCCAGGAAGTGATTGGGCAATTCCTCCGAGTTGCTTAATGAGAGAAAATCTTCCATCAGTGAACCCAGATCGAGACAGGCATATCCCCTCCCAGCACGATCAAAATCCAACAGGTACAAGTCTGTATCAGTCGTCAAGATCTGCAATCGGTGAAGATCACCATGTGCAAGCACAGAGGGCAGCAAACTCAAATTTGGCAGTTTGCTCTTCAGTTTGGTCGCAAGGGTCAGAAGATCAAATCGCAGTTCGGGTATGAGACCAGACAAATCTTCGATCAGATTGTCGACCTCCAGGATGAGTATTTGAGGGGGAGGATGGGTACTGATTTCAAGTTTGAGCTGATGGAACTCATTGACTGACTTCGCAATTCTTTCAATGAGACTGAGAGAACTATCCTCATCGAATTCGGGGTGTGTCCCTTCAACCCACTCATGACCAAATACATTCATGGCTGGGCTTGTGCCTACGAAGCGCGGAGTTCGAAAGTGCTTACATCCTTCAGTTGCGTTTGAAATTGAGATCGCAAGATTTCTTGATTGGGAAATGGACGATCGATTTTCAACTTTCAGATGGAGGAGTTTTCTTATTTTTAGGTCTTCCTGGAGGTTTCGCAGTTTCAATTTGGTTTGGAGCACCGCTCTCCGACCAGGCTTGTAGGCGATCAACTTGTGACGGGTCAGACTGCGCTGCATTCGCCATTGATCATAACTAATGGTACCCAGCATCGGTTCGACCATTCGCCGAAATCGATTGGGCTCAAAGATCCTTCTGAGTTGTGGTATCTCCTCATCACCTGGAAAAGGTAATCCCACTGCGATCAGTTTCTCATCGATAAATGGCATCCAGCCATTGGCACTTCCACCGAGATTTTTGGCCATAATTTTGTCGTAGAACCCTTGAGCTGTTTCAAGATCTGAGAAGAGTCGAACGTTCATCCCCTGTGGAGGTGAATCTGCAGTTCCATGCTCAGGGCCTTTGACAAAGAGTCTGCAAGATTCGGGTTTATTTCTGATGTAACTGATAGAGGCACGAAGATCGGTGACCTCAAATACCAATCCTTTCTTGTGCCACTCTTTCCAAGGTTCACCACTGAGGAAGGGGCCAAATCCAGGAGGAGCGTTTGAGGGGAGAGGAAAATTACTCATGAGCTTGCCCCAGGCAATAATCTATTCATGACTTTTCCATCCTCAAGAACGATTCTGGACTCAAAGCAGGATGTCAGCTCCTCATCATGGGAGATGATGATCAACGTCTTGTCATGAAAATCTTCCGTTAACATTTTTTGAATCAGGATTCTGCTCTCTGGATCTATGGCAGTCGTCGGTTCGTCCATGATGACGATGGGAGATTCCCTTAAAAGAGCCGTACTCAGTGTCAATCTGCGTTTTTCTCCTCCCGATAGATCTTGGCCACCTTCTGTCAGTTCTCTATCAAGTCCATCGGGATCATCGAGAATGAAGTTGCACCTCGACCTTTTCAGGGCTTCGATCATCTGCTCTTCAGAAGCGTCCGGTTTGTGAAATTGAAGGTGCTCCCGGACACTACCAGACAATATGAAACTTTCCTGGAGCACGACGGAAAACTGTTCCCTCATGCTTCTCAATTCCCAGTTTTTGATCGGGATTCCGTCAATTAATATCATTCCTTCATCCGGTTCGAAGAGACGCAGCAGAAGCGCGGTTAAGGTGGTTTTCCCCGACCCATTTGGCCCGGTCAGTACGACATGCTCTCCTGCAGAGATTTCGAGATTCAAATTATTGATGACTGTACTGTTGGAATTCTGGGCTTCAGGTACTTCTCCCAATTCCGCATTCACGGTTGTGTGGTAGGAAAATGTCACATTTTGAAAATGAATCGAACCCTTGAATGGAGGTGCCTCAATCGCATCGGGGTGATCAGTTTCTTCAGGATTGATGGTGAGAATGCCGGAGATTCTTTCTGCGCAGGCTGCAGCTTTGCCGATTTTCCCAGATAGGCGAGCTGCTTTTCTTAACGGTTTCTGTAAAGAGCGGACATAGGAGATAAACACAAGCAGATCTCCCGGAGTCATCCCCGAACCGATTAAAACCCGATATGCACCCGCCAATAGAACTACTGACAGACCCCCTGCAAAAATCAACTCAGTCCATCTGGATAAGGCTGCTTGCAAGCGAGTTGCACGCACACCTTGTCGCAAAGAAGACCTGTTCTTCCTGGCGAATTTTCGTACGACTTCGGATTCGCGGCCCAAAGTTTTTATCAACTTCAGTGACGAGAGTCCTTCGCCGGTCGTGAATGCGATGTCGCCTTCATGTTCGCGCTGTTTCTTCGCCACTTTGGTGATTTTGACACTGAAAATTCTCGCCAGTACTGTGATCAGCAAAAGGACAACCAGTGAAACCAGTGAGAGTTGCCAGTCGATCATCCCCATCAGTGCGAGGGTCACGATGGCTTGAAGAAGTCTGCCGCTGAAATCAACCAACTCGGTAGATAACACATCCCTGAGCATCGGTACGTCGCCAGTGATCCTCACAAGGAGATCCCCCAGTTTTTGATCCCTGTGAAACCTGAGAGAGAGGAGCAATAAATGAGAGTAGACTCTTTTGCGGAGTTTCATGATCATTCGTTGACCAGCGACGGCGCTACTCACCGTTCTTGCGTACCCTGCGATTCCCTGACCGACTGAAATCAATAGCACTGCAAGGCTGACGAATGCCAAAAATTGAAGTGGTGCATTTGCTGGCCACTCAGGATTGATGAGTGGCAGGGTTCCGGCATTTTCAGGAATGAGAAGCCCATCGAAAATATACTTCACAGGCCATGGAGCAAGTAAAGCAAAGCCGATTTCAAAAATCAGGGCAAACCCGGATGCTCCGAGTAGTGGCGCTTGGTCCTTGAGAAGATCACCGTGCTTTCCGGTGATCGTTCGCCAATCGTGCAGGCCCTTCTTCAAAGTTTTTGAAGTGCTCATCGGACAGACTCCACTGCATCGAGAATCTGCTGAGCTCGCATTTCCCAAGTCGCTTGTTTCAATATCCAGTCCCTGCACTTTGAACCAAGATCGGGATCATCTTTTAACCGGTTAAGCTCCTTCTGTATTCCCCGGGCAAACTCGTCTGATTTTCCAGGCTCGATCAACGACCCTTTCCCATCGACGACGAGTTCAGAAACCTGGCCTCGATCGGTGGCAACTACCGGCAATCCACAACTGAAGTACTCAAAAATTTTCAGCGGTGAAAACCAAAAATCTTCCATGATCGGATAGGGAGCTACACCCAGGTCGCAGTGTCCCAACCAGGTCCCGACAGCCGAATGGGGGATACTACCGGTGAAATGAACTCTCCCTCCGAGCCCTTTGTTCTGCACGCTGACTTCAAAAGCAGGTTTTCCCGGGCCATCTCCGATGCAGAGCAGATGGGCTTCAGAACCAAGCTCCTTGATGAGAAATTCAAATGATTGCAGCAAGTCATCGATGCCGTGCCACGGCCTGAATGTACTTGTAAAGCCGATCAGCGGAACGCCATCGGCGGGTAGATTGCTGGGCCTGTTTCCGGTTGCAGGTTTGAATACTTCCTGATCTACACCATTGGGAACCAGGTGAACTCCCTCACTGTGGCCGCGCTCCGATTCAACCCACTCCATGATCTCCCTGGATACGCAAATCACCACATCTGCCTCCCTCAGGAGGAGGCGGGAGATTCCAGTCGCCAGATTTTCATTCGCCAACTGGCGATACTTTTTGGATTCCAATGCGAGAGGACTATTTACTTCCAACACAAATGGAACCTGGTGTTTTCGGGATAGGTACAGTCCACCTGGGTGCCACAAACTGTAGCGCTCATACACGAAATCGTGGACTGATTCGACGTTATCAAGGCGAGCCAGGAACAGCCGACTTTCCCTTTCCTCTACTGATTTGTGCTTCTTGCGCGGAGGAAGTTCCATCTCATGAATGGGAATGCCATATAAGTCAGATCCCTCTGGACGGATGGTGTAAAGTTCTCCATCCAATCCGAGTTGACGAAATGCTTTGCAGATGGAAGCAACATGAATGCTTGCTCCCTTTTGACCGGGTACCGGGATCCCTGGATCAGCACAGATGTAGGTGAAATTACTCAGCGTCATCACTGATCCCCGAGCAGGGCACTGCTTTCAAAATGGGCCTTGAGAGTTCCAACATTGGTGGACAAATTGAAAAGAGATTCTGCTCTTTTTCGGGCTGAGCCCGGTTTCCAATCTCCTGAATCAACGCGGTTTTTGAGAGATTTGATTCCATCTGCAAGAGCTCGGGCATCTCCAGGCTCGACGAGTTCTCCAGATCCTTCGGCCAATATTTCTGGGCACCCGGTCAAAGTGGTGGAAACGGCAGGTAAATCCAGGGCGAGCGATTCAAGAAGCACAGTAGGGAGTGCATCCATGTTTCCGTCGGAATCAGGTATGCAAGCGAGAGCCATCATCGTCGCTTCTGAACACTTTCGCCTGACTTCTTCGATGGGAAGAGCACCGAGGAAGTTGACGTGGTTTGTGAGACCCAGCCTCTGATTCAATTGAAGTAGACTATCCTGGTCTTCTCCGTCTCCGATGATGCTGACTTCGAGATTGATTCCCTCATCAATAAGCATGCGTACAGATTCGAGAAGAATGCCAAAACCTTTTTTGGGAACGAGGCGGCCGACACTGATGATCTTGACAGGATCAGATTTCAATGGGCTTCTATCGTCAGGGACCTCAAAGAAACTCAAATTGATGCCGTTGTATAGTTTCTTGATCTTCTCTGCCTCGATCCCTGGAGTGTGATCGAGAATGTAACTGCGATTGAAGTCACTCACTGTGATGGCAAAGGCAGATCTATCTGTCAGTTCCCTGAACAGGTTTCTGTCCACGGTTTCTCTAAAGATATCTTTGGCGTGACAAGTAAATGAATAGGGTATGTCATACAGGATGTTGACCAGAGCGGCCATTCGGGTCGAAATTGTGGCAAAGTGGGCATGGAGATGCTGAACTCCCCGTGACTTTGCCAAAGCACCAATCCACAGAGCACGCAGGAGCATATCAAGCTCCTTCGGGATCGAGTGTTCTCGCAAAAATTTGACGGCAGTCTGCCAGCGATCCATGTCCGGAACCAATCCCCCAGGCAATTTTGCGAGGCGATCCCAATACGATTCCGGTTTCTCCCTGAGAACGTACTCGATCGTCAATTTCAATTCACTGAGGCTGCCATGGAATCGGCCATCGCCGGGTGGCATCAAACTGAATACCTCCACCTCAACACCTTGGCGTTCCAGTTCCAAAATTTCATTTAGAATGAAAGTTTCTGACAACCGAGGGAACATTTTGAGAATGTATCCCACTTTGAGAGGTTGATCAGGCTCTGAGGAGTTTGTCTTCGACATCATGATCTTCTTTCCGAATTCGACTCTTCTGTTGGACAAGAATGTCCTCGACCCTGGAGAGAAAATTACCAATTCCATCCATGCATAACCCGGCGTCTTCTGCTGACGGTGGCTCATGGATTTCCAATGATTCCTGAATGGCTTCCTGAAGATTGTCTGTAGAAAGGTCTTCGGGATGGATGACTTTGAGGAGGTTGAGTTGGGAAAATTTCGAAGCGCGCAACCACTGTTCTTTTCGAGGATTTACCCTGGGAACGATGATGGTGGGCTTGCGAACCGCGATGGCCTCCAGTGTCGCATTGTATCCACCCATGGACACGATGACGTCTGCAGAGCGCAAATGGTCCTCAAGGTGGGTTGTGAATCGCAAAATTTCAATGTTTCGACAATCTTGAAACCGGGTGATCAAAGATCTGGCGACGGTGCGATCGAGGTGCGGCCCTGTGATCAAGGTACCGATGTAGTTGCCAGTAGTCTTGCTCAGGGTTTCAAGAAAAGTTGTCCCCAAGGGAGTTCCATCCTCACCTCCACCGGCAACGCAGACGATCTTTTTCTGATACGCCATCCTTCTGGGGAGTGAGTTCAGCAGATCTTGCTCCAGAGGATTCGACTGTATTCTGCGAAGATATCCAAGGTAGTCGACGCGTCTCCGAGTACTGGGACTGAGGTTGTAGAGCTCACCGAGATCAAAGATCTCCCTGTTCCCGTATACCCATACGTGATCGTAGAGAGATTCGACGAGGAGATTACTCCCAGAGTTTTTCCAACTACTTTGAACAGTATGGCTCTCATCGATGATATCTCGAAGTCCGATGGCAACCTTTGTTCCGCGAGACTTCAAATCTGCAAGCAATGGGACCAACTCCCCGCAGAGACCTGTTGGAACATGGTCAACCACCAGCAGGTCGGGATCGAATAAGAGCAATTCCTTCCGAAGTTTGTCGCGTCTGCGCTCCAATGCATGGAGTAGATCGAGTTGGGGATTGCGAGGGGTGTAATCGCCTTGAGAATTCTTTGTCACCGGTTCGAGGATGACGAGGCGAGTATTTTCTGGAAGCTGGAAGAAGTTCGCTTTGGGAGATCCGGTGAGGAGGAGAATCTCTACATTCGAGAGGTGCTCCTGGACCCGCTGTGCGAGAAGGAGGCAGCGACGAAAATGGCCGAGCCCAAACCCGTCATGGCTATACAGAGCCAATCTGCGCCGAGGGGGTGTTGAGACCTCTCGGAGATTGGAACCCTCGTTATTTGCCGGGTTCGTATTCATTCCTCTTTATGCCTCTCGTGTATATTTTAGTAATGTTCACAAATGGGTATGCAAATCGAATACCAGAACAGGGATCACGATCAGAGCTCCTCGACCGGCCACGTTTGGAAACCATAAGATGTTTATAAATAAAGAGTTATGGTAACGAGAAGCAGGTTTGGAAAGTCCCTGGGAGAGAATTGCGTGGCGGAATACAGCCACGACAGAAGCGCGTCGCTACCGAATGGCGAAATGTGGCCGGGGTAGGCGAAATATGGCCCTATATGGTCAAAGGCCCCTTTTTTCCAATCGATGCCGCAACGCACCTCGGGTCAGACCCAATAATCGGGCAACTTCCGAGACATTTCCGTTTGTAAACTCCAGAGCTTGTTGAAGCAATCGGGTTTCAACTTCGGCGAGGGTGCATGAGTCGATGGAAAAGTCGAAGTGAATGTCATCCAGTCCCAAGGGGCCATGGACGCTGGACCCTGTTGTCCCTTGGGATTCCAGTGAGGGTGCGGCAAGGGTATCACCCGCGGAGATCAGGACCATTCTTTCAATGGTGTGTGCCAACTCCCTGATGTTCCCTGGCCAACTGTACCGGCGTAACTCATCTCTTACCGAATCAGGAATCTCCAATTCTTCCTTGCGATACCTCTTGCCATGGATCTCTACAAAATGGTCGATCAACAAGTCGAGGTCACTTCCCCGATCCCTGAGAGCCGGAAGAGTGATGGAGACCACTTTTAAGCGGTAATACAAGTCAGATCGAAAGTTGCCTTCGCGGGAGGCTTGTTCAAGGTTTTGGTTGGTTGCTGCGATGATTCGGACATCCGCGGAATACTCGCGGGTTCCTCCCACCCTGCGTACCTTTTTCGTTTCCAAAACATTGAGCAACTTTGTCTGCATTTCGAGAGGCATATCGCCGATCTCATCGAGGAAAATAGTTCCCCCTGCTGCGACCTCAAAGAGCCCCTGCTTCTGTTGGGAAGCTCCGGTGAAGGACCCTTTTTCATGGCCAAACAGTTCACTTTCAATCAAATCTTTAGGTAGCCCACTGCAATTGACTTGCAAGAAAGGAAATCTGGAGAGGCTTCCCTTTTCATGAATGTGCCTGGCGAGCAAGTCTTTTCCCACCCCGGTTTCGCCGCCGATCAAGACAGTTGGAAGTTCGGCGGCCTTATCGATGGGAATCTGGGACAACTGATCGACCACTTCAAGGACTTGCTTGATCGGGCCGCATTCACCAACGATGGTTTTTCTTTCAGACAATGCTGAGACGCGCTCATGGGCATCCACCAGCCGTCTCATCTCAGCGTTCTTGAGCTCTCGATGGACCACAAGGTTGAGCTCCTCTAAATCGAGGGGCTTTTCGAGATAATCCAGTGCTCCTTCTTTCATCGCTTCGACGGCACTGTCCACCGATGCGAATGCGGTAACCATCAATACCGGGACTTCCGGAAGCTCACGTCGAAGACCTCTGAGAACTTCGAGTCCATCGATATCCGGGAGTTGAACATCGAGAATCGCCATATCTATAGATTCATTTTTGATGATCTTGAGCGCTTCTGTGCCGGTCTCTGCGGGGAGACAGCGATGTCCGCTTCTGCCCAATTCCAATGTCAAAGACTGAAGCAGGGGAATTTCATCATCCAGAATGAGGATCTGAGCCACTTCCTGCTCCTTCCTGGCCCTGTTGGGCTGCATCAGATTGTTTAGGAATCGTTAAAACAAAGCGACTGCCTTTTCCGGCTTCGGATTCGACTTCTATTTGGCCGCCATGTCCAGTCACGATTCGCTGTGTTAATGAAAGACCCAGCCCCAGGCCGGATTTCTTTGTGGTGAAGTAGGGCTTGAAAAGCTTTGCCAAAGTCTCTTCACTCATGCCATGACCATCATCAGAGACTTCGATGAAAATTAGCTCGCCAACACTTCTCCCTGACAATGTTACCACACCTCCCGGATCGCAGGACTCAATCGCATTATTGAGTAATACAAGGATAGACTGTTCGATTTTTCTCTCGTCGATTTGAGCCGGGGGAATCGATCCTGAAATCCGGCAATCGACCGATACCTGCCTTTTGTCCGCATACCCCTTTACTGCTTCACAGAGAGACGGTAACCGTGATTCCAATTGGGCTTCTGCATAGGTGAGTCGAATCGGTTTGAGGCCTTTGAGAAGGTCCTTGAGCCAACGATCAGCCCGATCGACCGTCTCGAGTATTTGCCCGAGGGAGCGATCAGGATCCTCTCCATTTTCGGAACGTAGACGCCCCTGGGCGAGAGCACGAATACTGCCGAGGGGATTTCTGACGTTGTGGGCAATGGTAGCGGTCATTTCGCCAACCGCAGCGAGACGCTCCCGATCGACCAATTTTTCCTGAGTTTTTGAGATCTCTCGGGACATCGATTCGACATCCCTCGCCAGTTGACCCAGTTCGTCAGCAGTCGTAACGGGAATACTTTCGCCGTAGCGGCCGCTGGAGATTTCCCTCGTTGCGCTGGATAGCAACTCAAGGGGAGTCACGATCCAGTGCCTGACGATGAAATAAAAGCCAAATCCAAAGAGGATCAGAGTGAGGGCAGTCCCTTGAAAGATCAGTTTCAACCTGGCGTACTTCAAATTCGACTCTATTTCCAATTCCCTCATTCTGTCTTGAAGTTGGTTTTCAAGATCTTGCAGAACTGTGGTCATGTCAGGAATGAGGCGATTCTTGAGCCACTTTCTGGGGAGTTCCAGATTTCTTGAATCAGCACCTTCTTCATCCAGATATCGAAGTGCCCTGGTAACGGCTCTTCCAAAGTCTGTCACAGGTCTGGCGAGAGATTGGATGGAGTTTTTCAAAACTCCTTTTTCCTGATTCAGATTTTCGAGCATATCTTGGATGATGCTTTTGCAACTATCCAGTTGACCAAAAAATCTGAATCGATCCGCAGGTTGCCAACTGGAGAGGTCCTCGATTTCGGTGCTCGCCGAGAGTAGAAGGTCACGAATCTTTCCCGCTGAGATGAGTCGATCTCTTCCGGCTGCCCCCTCCGCCACAGTTTGTTCCAACTCTTGGATCACTCCGATGGAGAGTGCTCCTCCTGCAAAAAAGAGCAGGAGCAATCCTGAAAAGAGGAGTCTGAGGCGGGTCCGGATCAGCATGGCATCACCGATCTCCCGCAATTTTGAATCGATAGCTCCAAGTCTGCTCCGACTCGTCCAAGTGTGCAGGAATGGTCACCTGCACATCCAGTTCGCCAGGAGAGGAGATCACCTCCGGACATGAAATGAGGCACGAGTCATCGGTGAATATTAAATTTGATTTCAGGGTTTGACCGTCCAGAGTCACCTGAATCAGAGGGGTTGGAGCACTCTGATTGAGGAAGAGCGTCCATCGGAGCGGGGCCCCTTGATCAAAACTCCCAATAGCAGGATCAATCCCGATCACTTCTGTGGCCCTGGGTGAGAGGGGTGCAGGGAGGGAGTCGATCTCGCCCGATCGACCCGCCCCTTGTGGCAATCGCCCGACCGAAGACCACATCCTGGTCTTGGGCACATCAGGAGTGACTTCTGGAGGAGTGGTGACGCAATCGATGACTTGGACAGATGGGAATCCGCGGGTTTCTTCATGGTATGCAGAAGTTCCGTTGGAATGGAGGGAGCACTTCATCAAACTCAGCAAGCCTGATCCTGATTGCAAAGCGCCATACTCACCATTTTGATCGAGTTGACTTTCTCGAACACGCACCAGTGCCTTTGCTGAATCTCCAGAAAGCAATAATCCGGCTGTACCAAGGTTTCCGATCATTTGCGAGTTTCTGATCGAATAATCCCCGGGAGCATCCGCATCCAGATAGATCCCGGACTTATTGTTCTCTCGTACGGAACAGTTTTCTATGCGAATCCGCAAGTCGACCGAATCCTGCTCCGAATACCGGAGATCCAGACCGAAGCCGTGATCCTTGTTGTTGTGGCAGTCCACTCCGAGCAGTCCCAGCCGAACCCTGGGAGGATCTTCAGGATTTCCATCGTCCGGCTCAGAAATCCGAATGTTGAGACCGATATCACCGTTCCCCGAAATCTCAACACGATGAAATTCGATTCGGGTCTTCTCACCATGACGAGGCTGCAGGGAAGGGGATGAGATTCCACTCTGTTGATTGTTTCTGAATCGACACTCACGAATATTGAGATCGACAAAACCTTCAATCCGAAGTCCGTCACCCAAATTTTCATCGATATCACAATAGAGGAGAGACCCTGTGGCTTCTCCACCGTCGTCGTTGTCAGTCTCGATCTGCACACCTTTGTCGGCAAAGTGATTGATATTGCAGTGTGATATTCGAAGGACGCAATCATCAGCGACAATCGCTCTTCTAGCCTTGCCTTCTCCAAGAAAAGTGATTCCGTCGATGACGACGAGGTTTTTCCCCGGCGGCAGAATGATCGAGTCCTTCCCCGCATTTCCCAAGAGAACCGTCCGATTTGCTCCCGGTGTTGGCAAGTTTGCAAAGTCATCAGAAAACCCACCGTAGATACTCATCCCATCGAAGAGGAGAAACTGTTCGGGGTAGGTGCCCTCGGCGACATAAATATTGACCCCAGGCAAGCCGATCGCCGTACCGATTGCTTCATCAATGGTATGTAGCGCTGACAAGGGGTGATCTCCGGATCCCGATTCAGATTTGGATCCATCGACAAACAGGACCGGGTTGGGAATCGCGGACCATTCGATTTCATTGTCGTCGGATTTTCCTGACGCATCGATGGCGCGGACGACAACGTGGACGGTTTGACCATTTTCCAGCCCTGACAGCCGACATGAAATCGCTCCTGCTTCAGTAAGGAGTAAAGGCGGGGCTTCAAAGTCCTGTTTTCCGGAGCGATCTGATGTAAAGACCTGATAGCGGATCTCTTCAGCGGAAGATTGATCATCGACTGCGCTGGACCAAGCCAAAAGCAACTCTCCATCCCCCGCAACGAGTTGACGCAGCCCCATGTAGCGAGGTGCCAATAGGTCAAGTTCAGGACGATTCACCATCGGTTCCACTGCAGTTGCAGACGGTAGTTTGAGCAGGAATGGTGGCTGGTTGAATGTGTCAGGATCCATTTGCTCAACGATTGGGGTCCCAGTCTGTGATGGATTCGCAGGTTCGCAGCCGAAGTTCAGTAGGAGTGCGCAGAGGGAAAAAATGCACAAGGAGAGAGTCCCTGTTACCCGAGGCAGAATTGCACCGGTGGCAGGTCCGGAATTCCCGGAACTGGAGTCTCTGTGGTGGGATGGACCTTCGGCGCTCAAAATCATCTCCCAAAAATGAGGGAAGTCTCAATGTAGTGTAAGTTTTCAACAATTTTGAATGACCGTCCCTACGCCTCAATCTGCGGTGGCAAGGCCGATTCTGTTGACGTCGGTCGTGCTCGGTACGGATCCTGAAAATTCGGGGTCTCCGCTGTAATAGAGCACAAATCGGTTCGAATCGGGATTCAGGTCCGTCGGCGGATCCGGCAATCGAAGGTGAACATTGGGATGTTTGACATCATCTGAATCAAAGGCTTCCACCTGAATCAGATCGCTGGTGGGGGAGACCACCGGGATGGCGTACCCACTCCAGGAAAATCCATCAACACTGTTGGAATAACCGATGAATGAGTCGTTGTTCCCGAGGAAGTCTATCGGTTGGCCTTCATAGAAAAGGTGCCACTCCAAGATGTCATCGGTGACCTCATCTCTTTCGACGGCCATCCCCGGAGACCGAATGGCACCGTCATCGAAACTCCCTGGCCCCCCGCTGAAAACCGGTCCGGCGTTCAATTCGGTGAATGTCCCATCGGTTACTGTCCAACTGGTTCCATCGAGGGAGGAGGCCATTCCCAAGACTGCAGATCCATCGGTTTTCAGAACTTCGAAAACCATTCGGTACTCTTCTGTGGGAGCATTTACCAAGACCACATCGGGATCGACAATTTTTGCAACACTCCCAAACTCAGTTCCCAATTCGAGTCCAGTGCACAACTGGGGAGTTGACCAAGTCAATCCGTCAGCAGATTCACAGGTGAGCACTGCGCTGAACAATCCACTGACCCCGTAGTTCCCCTCCAGCCACATTCGGTATCTTCCCGGTGTTCCATAAGGGACGCCTTTGTCAAGAATCACTGTTGGGTCGGTCGCATTGAGAGCACTTTCGAGAACCCCCCCAAACTCAACATCCGGCAAATCGGAAGCTTGCAAGATTTGTGTACGAGGCTGCAGCAAAGTGGCGAAATCGTATTCGTCTGAGGTGATCAATCCGATGGAGTTTCCGCCGATTCCGTCGGTAGCCTCATAAAACAGCATGTAGCGATCACACAACGCACTGTTACAAATCCCTGAACCCGGTGTCGTCTCTGAGAGCCTTCCAGGATCGTCGAGCATGCTGGGACTATCGACTTCCATGTAATCGAAATCACTGATCACTGCAGATGGATTCGAAGTAAAGCGATCTTCAAAAATCGGGACCACCGCCAGCGGATCAGGTGCGACACCGGATCGGTGTTTCGAGAAATCGATGACAGGGGTGGGTGCACCTGGGGTACCTCCACCACCACACCCTTGAAGGAACAAACAGATTCCCACCATTGAAAGAATGAGTGCCCATCTCGGTGTGAGAGAAGTATTCAGGAGTGAGCAATGCGAGCCAGAGCGAGACTCCGAAATGGACATGGTTCTAAAATGAAATTGCATCGTTGCCCTTTCCATGGGGGCGATCCAAGATAGCCAATGGGGGCGATCCAAGATAGCCAAATGG
>CAYRAM010000002.1:147125-164516 GCA_964422295.1 uncultured Planctomycetia bacterium
AATGGGGGCGATCCAAGATAGCCAAATGGCACCATGCGGGTAGGGAATCATGGCAATGAGTGTTGGCTGGGCACATTGTATATGCTTTTGTTAGCAGGTCTCTGGATGACTTGAGACACTTTTTGAGTCCATGGTTGTCACAAATGAGAGGTGAGGCAGGTAAGTCAGGCCCTAAAATCCCGACCTGATGCTGAAGTGTGTACAGGGCGAAATCAAAGCGTAAAATTAGCGATAAGGGGCTGGTTTGCACTTCCTTCGCGTCTATGGGGAGGGAAGTCAATCACACTCCTGATACAGTATTCAAATGGGTATTGCTGTCATCGGGGAAACCTGAAACAGCAACTGGAATCCGATTATCAGGGATTCCTATGAAGAACCGGGAAGTACGGGTGGAATCATCATGAGAGTGAAGAAATTATTGGGGTGTTTGCTGCTACTTGGTTTGGGTGTCTCCCAATCTGCTGCAGTGTTGTCCTACGGTCAATCTCCGGCGCAAGGTGTGATGTCACCAAGAGTGATGTCATACATCTATGAAGAGAACAGAATCAAGTTGGAAGTTGATCCTGATTTCATCGCAATATATCTGCCCGATGTCGAAGGTGAAGAATTCATCATCGAAGAGATGCTCGATCAGGTGGATCCCGATATTCCCAATCGAATGATCAAAGAGATGCCCTACAAGGGGCTTTTCACTGCTGAGGTGAGCCCGGGAAGTGCATGGGCAATTCTTGGAAGAGTGGTTCCTCCGGGGCAGGGTTGGGTTGCTCCATACCTCGTTTACAACGACCGTTTACACATTCCTCGCCCTGAGCTTCTGGTCACTCTCACCAGTTATGATCCAGTGATATACCAGCGATTTATCGATACTTTCGGAGCGCGGATTTTACGTGAGTTTCCGTCGGTGAAACCACTCTTCCTCATCGAGCATCCTCGACCCATCGATTTTGAATCGGAAATCGCAGAGTTCATGGAATTCCCTGGTGTCGAATCTGCCAGCCCCAATTTCATCATGGATCTGGGAGAGCTGATCGCTCCCAATGATCCTGCTTACAGCGCCCAGTGGCATCTCAACAATACGGGTCAGGCGGGCACGGTAGGTGTAGATATTTCCGCAGAAACTGCCTGGAGCATCCAGACTGGTGGAGCCAATGTGACGATTGCCGTTCTCGATGAAGGTGTGGATGTCGACCATGAAGACTTGGCACCGAATATCGTCGCAGGTCACGATTCTGTAACGATTCAGGCTTCTCCAGGGGGGATCCCCGGGAATTGTGATACCAATGATTCGCATGGAACAGGTTGTGCGGGGCTTGCTGCTGCACGCGGAAACAATGGTCTCGGAGTTTCCGGAGTTGCCTGGAATGCACAGATACAACCGGTCCGCATGGCATTTGGAACTCATTGGACCCAAAACGACTGGATCATCGACGCAGTGACATGGGCCACCGACAACGGGGCAGATATCCTTTCCAACTCTTGGGGAGGAGGTGCGCCAAGCACTGCAGAATCAAATACGATGGATTATGCCCTGCAGACGGGTCGAGGAGGACTCGGCTGTCTCCTCGTTTTCGCCAGTGGCAATGAAAGCGCAGGGGTCGGCTTTCCCGCAGCCTACTCCCAAACGATTGCGGTAGGTGCCTCCAGCCCCTGTGACGAACTCAAAACAATCTCCTCATGTGATGGTGAAAATTTTTGGGGATCGAATTCTGGCCCTCAGCAGACGGTGGTCGCTCCTGGTGTATTGATGGTGACGACTGACATCGCCGGGGTGAGTGGAATGGTCAACGGCGATTATGTTTCCGGATTCAATGGGACCTCCTCGGCGACTCCTGTCGTTGCCGGAGCATTGGCTGTCATTCTCTCCCAAGACCCCGGACTGACTTCCGCCCAAGCCCAAGAAATCTTGCAGGCAGGAGCAGACGACCAAGTGGGGCCAGCTAACCAGGACCCTGCAGGATTCGATAACAACTTTGGGCATGGCCGGGTCAATCTGGCCAATATGCTCGCCTTGATGGGAGGGCCGGCAGCTCCCAACAATCTGACTTGTACCGAAAATGCGGTCGGGGTCCAACTCAGTTGGACTGCAGGAGAACCCTATGACTCAGTGACGATACGCAGAGATGGGACCTTGCTGTCGACCCTTGCCGGTGACGCCACCGGTTTCCTCGACTTGAATGTCCCTGCAGGTCAGCACAATTGGGAAATTCAGGGGTTCGTTGCGACCACACCCAGTATCGGTCGTCAATGCTCCCTGTTCCTGATCGGAGATGCTCGCGATCTGATCTGGTCCCCTGGAACCGGTACCGTCGACTCGGGAACAATCTTCGGAACCAACCTGGTCCAGACAGGGAGGAGTGCAGTTCTCACCTCAAACCTGCTGGCCTTCAACGACTTGGATGTCTTCGATCGGGTCTGGGTCATGTTGGGGATGTTTCCCAACAACCATCAAATTACTTTGGATGAATCCGCCGCTTTGGTGAACTACCTGACCAATGGCGTCGGCGGGCAGGCCCTCTACATGGAAGGGGGAGATACCTGGTTCTTCGATCCTCAGAGACCGATTCATTCAGAGTTTGGCATCACAGGTCTTTCAGATGGCAGCACGACTGACAATCTTGCAGAGGTTGCAGGTGCGTTGGTGACCGGCTGCGATCTTTCAGGGATTTCATTGACCTACACCGGGGAGAATACCTGGGTGGATCGACTCGCAGCCAGCGTTGGCGCGAGTGTGGTGCAATCAAATGTCACTCCCGCCTACGATGTCGCGGTTTTCCGGGACAATGGCGGAAGGTTGACCTTTGGAGCCTCCTATGAAAATGGAGGCCTCTCCGATGGATTGAACAGTACTCGCCAGCAATTGGTGCAAGCACTGTTGGAATGCATGGGAGGTGTGCTGACGGCTCCCGCAGATTTGGTCTGCACCGTCAATGGAACTGCGGTAGATGTGAGTTGGACCGTGACCGGCACTTGGGACTCTGTACAGGTGGTTGTAGACGGAGGAGCCCCACAGACATTGCCAGGAACTTCCACATCTGTGAACCTTGGCCCACTGGGAGTCGGCTCTCACACCATCGAAGTTTCCTCAGTCTTGGGCGCGGAGGTCTCGATCCCTGCGGCTTGCACGATCGGGATTGCTCCCGCTGCTCCCCAAAGCCTGACATGCACCCCATCCGGAACTGACGTATTGCTCGCATGGACCAACCCCGTGACCTATGACAGCGTCGAAATCTTGCGAAACTCCGTGGTAATCGCCACATTGCCAGGAGGTTCCTCCTCGATGACTGATGTGGCTCCGGGGCCGGGCGCGCAGTCGTACTTTGTCAGAGGGATTACAGGCGGGATCGACAGTGCCGCTACAGCATGCGGAGTCTTTATCCCCCCATCGGCAGTCACTGCTCTCACGTGCACAATCAATGGGAATTCGGCGGACCTCGGTTGGACCAATTCGCATACCTACGACAACGTGCAAATTTCCCGCAATGGTTTATTGATCGCCACTCTTCCAGGTTCTGCGGTCACCTTTCAGGACACCCCTGGTGCGGGGAACCACGAATGGGCTGTGACTGCAATCCTGCAATCGGCCAATTCTCCAGCGGTTCTTTGCAGTGGAACCATTCTGCCGGTTGCTCCGGCGAATCTTTCCTGCTCGGCTCCGGGGAGTACCGTATCGCTCACGTGGACCAATAGTGAGACCTACGATTCGATCGTGGTGCGTCGTGACGGAGTGGACCTGGCGACTCTTCCAGGTTCCAACGAGAGTTTTTCAGCAGTCGTTCAACCTGGCATTTACACCTACTCTGTCAGGGCGGCGGTCGCTTCCGTGGAAAGTTCCGAAACCAGTTGTCAGGTCACGAGGACTCCGCTTGCAGTGACCAATCTCGATTGCCAATTTTCCGGTGGAACTGCGACGTTGACCTGGGCGGTTGAAACGGGATTGAGTTCCGTGGAAGTGCGCAGGGATGGGGTACTGATCGCAACCCTTGGAGGTAGTGCCAACTTCCTCCAAGAGACTTCTCCCCCTGGGGGATTACGGTTGTACAGCGTGACCGCAATCGCCGGAAGCCTTACGTCTCCAGCGAGCGAATGCACTTTGGCGATCCCCCCGGCTGCCGTTTCTTCATTGACCTGCACCAGTGCGACTGATTTCACCGCTCAACTCGATTGGTTGGTGCCCGGTGAAGCGACCGCGGTTCTCGTCAATAGAAATGGTTCGCTGTTGGCAACACTTCCCGCAGGATCGACAGGATTTACCGACAATGCCGCCCCTGGTGGAATTCAAACCTATGAAGTCATCGCAGAAGCTTCGGGAATCCCCAGCGATCCGGCATCGTGTCTGGTAGATGTCCAGGTCCCTGCTGCTCCAGTCGTCACAGCATCCGTCGATTTATCGACAATTGAATTGGGAACTCCGGTTCAATTTTCTGCAACCTCTGACGTTGCCGGCGTTACTTGGGCGTGGACGTTTGGAGATGGACAATCGTCCACTGAGCAAAATCCTGTACATGTGTATTCTTCAGCGGGAGTATTTTCTGCCAATGTGATTGCAACTGGCCCAGGTGGAACCAGTGCCCCCGCAGAAGTGACCGTCAGCGTATTGCAACCGGTGTTCCTCAGGGGCGATAACAATGGCGATGGATTCCTCGACATATCAGATCCGATTCAGGCCCTCGAATTCATGTTTGGAACCGGTTCAGTCATTTGTGAATCTGCCCTCGATATCAATGATGATGGGATCGTGGATTTGTCCGACGTCATCAACAGCCTCTCCACAATCTTTGAAGGCACGTTTACTCCCTCAGCTCCGTTCCCCGATTGTGGAACAGATCCCACCCCGGATTCGTTGGCATGCACCAGTCAGAGTGCTTGTCCTTGATCTAGCTGATGGGTTCTGGAAGAATTGATTGATGCGCAAAGTCGAGAGATGGACTTTGCGCATCAATTTCTTGGATTCCACATATTATACTGGAAACGTGTTCAAGATTATTGGCAGCCAGGCACTCAATAGGCGAGTGCCCTATCCCATCGGCCCACCTCAGATATTCACTAATTGCAATCCAGGGAATCCGCTGTTGGATCGACTCCAGGATTGGGATATGGCGCTGGTGGGGGAGGAGCGGATCCGAAGAGGAAATTGAGAAGAGTGACCGGGTCTGCAATGTTGATGGTCCCGTTGTCATTGCAATCGAGGGCATCGAGGCAGGTAGAGGGAAATGAACTGAAGAGGTAACTGAGAACGTTGATCGCATCCGAGATGGTGATATTGCCACCCATGTCGGCGTCACAGCGAATGAAGTTCAGTGGAATTGAGACGGTGCAAGTGGCAGGGGGTGATGGAACTCCCAGCAAGTGCCCAATCACGGCATAGGAGGCAGTGCCTGTCCCAGGATTCGGATCCTCGAAAGAAGTTTGATCTCCCATGAGGGTGGTCAAGGGCAAGCCACCCCTCTCGATACTGATCCAGTCGTAAGTAGTGCCATTGGTCCAATTCAGTGTCGCCACACCATTGGCGTAGGAGCAATTGAGATTCAGGACTTCCGGTGCCAGATTGGGGAATTCGAAGTTGAGGACGACCCCGGCAGAGACGGCAACATTCGTCTCTACAATGTCCGTAAGACCGGTTCCCGCAGGAGCAACCGCCGTCACATTCCAGTTTCCGTCTGTAAGCGGCAAAGAATAGGTTCCAGCCGCTGTGGTTGTCGTAGATCCCCACGGGGGCTGAATTCCCGTTGCCGCATCCACAGCAAGAATCGAAATCCCTTGAAGAGGAACCCCATTACTGGACACCAATCCCGTCAATTCAGCGGAAGCATTGAGAGTAATCACTCCCAGATCGGTAGCAGAAAAACAGGGGACATTTTCGATATAGGCTGGGCCCAGACCACTGATTGGATTTGGCGTAAAGGTCAAGTTGTAATCGTTCTCATGGACGACGGCATTGAAGGTGCCGGATTGGTTGCCATTTTCATGCAAAGTGTCATAGAGCTGACCGTTGCTGGAGAGATAAAATTCCACGTCTACCAGCGGGACAGGGCTTCCTGCCGAGTCGGCAAAGGAACCGGTCACGCTCACGCCATCGTCCAGTACGATTTCCCCGATGGAGGTGGGATTGACAGGCGGAAGGTTGAGAGTGATTCGTTTCGAGACTCGTACGGGACCCGTCGCAGGTGGATCCACCTCCAGAGTGAGATTTCCTGCGGGGAGCAGGAGGTCAAAGGACCCATCGATACTTGAAAGATCAGTGGCCACGTAGATGTGTTGGCCAGAGATCGAATATTCAGCATCGAAATTGGCTCCTGCAATCGCTTCCCCGACGGATCCAACGACAAAGCCTTGAAGGTGGTATCCCATGGGCATCACGATGACGCCCAGATCGAGGTTCTCAAACACGGGGAGATCAATCAATTCGTGGGTCACTCGCTCTATTCCCGGTACTGGGGTCACATCCCTGTGCCGAACTGTCCAGGTACCGCTGGGAACCAATACATTGAATAAACCCAAGGCATCGGTGTCGTCATTGAACAAGTCCACGGGTGTTCCCGTAGCATCGTAGATATTCATGTCCATTCCGGGGAGGGCGATTCCGTCTTCATCCACCACTATTCCTGACAGGGTATGAGCAGTGGGCATCACGATTTGTCCGAGGTCTGTGGGTCCAAAGAGGAGACCAAGATCGATTTCCGTGGGGAACACCGTCGGGGTGAGAGCAGTATCGGTAAAGATGATTCGGTACTCATCGATGATTGCAGGGATGGCAACTGAAAAACTCCCGAGAACATCTGTGGTATCACCAATGAGGTCGAGCCAACCCAACTGATCCCCTCGGATGTCGATGTCGATGGTGGTCACTGGATTCCCTGCGGAATCGATGACTGACCCCGAAATCATCCAGCCTGAAGCAAGGGAAATGGTACCTACATCGAGATTGCCATTCAGAGTGATGGTGATTTCTTCGGGGAGGTGAGCAGTGATCGGTTCAAATTGCAGGAGGTACTGACCGGATGGAATCGTGGTATTGATGCTGAGAAGAAATGAACCATCGAGGCCGGTGGTGTCTCCCGAAATGGGAATGACGCTGGTCGGTGATGCGGCACTGATGAGGTCGAGGTCGACCCCTGCAATCGGACCTCCTGCTGAATCGACGACGATTCCACTAATCGTCCAATTTTGTGCATGGAGATCAGGGGAGACGAGAATCATCAGGAGTAGTACGAGCGGAAAGGACAATCTTGCAATGATGGGGGTCATGCCGGTTCTCTTTCGCAACTTCCAGTACGCGAGGATCAATTTTGTTAACAACGCATCAGCCGTTGCAGAATTTCTGCAATAAACCTCGGGTAAACCTACGAAATCAGGCCGTATCTATCTTCTAATGCTACTTCCAGACCTTTGTTTTGTAAACCATACAAAACGGCTATAATTGGATATTTGTTAGTTTGAACGGGCAAATGCGGCCTGTTCCGGTCGATAGCGCACCATTGTTGTGCAAAAATGAGGTGACGACCCTCGTCAGCGAGGTGGATGCAGTTTATCTGCGGCAGTCGTCACTCCCGCCACTCAGAATTTAATTCCGAGAATGCACCGCATGGAAGGAGCGCCTCGTGGATTTCACTAAAATCACGGGCTTCTGTCTGGCGATCATGGCAGTGATTTCGTCACCCTTGTTGGCAGATCCACCTCCGGGCTATTACTCGTCCGCTTCCGGGCTGACCGGGGAGGCTTTGAGACTCGCGCTCCATGACATCGTGGACGATCATCAGCGAATTCCTTACACCAGTTCGGCGACCGATACTTGGGATGCCCTCGGGGTATGTGAACGAGATCCGGGTGATCCCTCCAGGTTGATCACCTTGTATCGAAACACGTCCGTGTTATGGAGTGAGCAAAATACTTCCATTGGTTGGAATCGTGAGCATACTTGGCCGTCATCCTTCGGATATACCAATGATAACGGTTGCAACTACCCCTACTCGGATCTCCACCAATTGAGGGCAGCCAGTCCCAGTTACAATTCAGCTCGTGGTAATCGTCCCTACGATTGGTGTACCTCCGTGAACTGCGAAGCTTTTGTGGCCGAGGGTACGGCTTTCTCCAACTTTTCCAGCGGATTCGGCAGTACCGGATCCTGGGAGACTTGGGAGGATCGCCGGGGAGATGTTGCTCGGAACATTTTCTATATGGATATGCGCTATGAAGGCGGAACCCATTCGGTGACAGGGTGTTCAGAACCCGACCTCCGAATCACCAATGATCGAAATCTGATCATTTCAAATACGAGTCAGAATCTGTCGGTGGCTCACATGGGAATCCTCTCTGTCTTGCTGGAATGGCACCTGGAGGACCCTGTCAGTCTTGCTGAACAAGACAGGAATGATGCCGTTTTCGGATACCAAGGCAATCGCAACCCTTTCATCGATCACCCGGAATTTGTGTGCTTGATCTGGGCTTGTCCCACTTCGGACACCACTCCTCCGGCAGCGCCGACCGGTCTTGTTGTATCTGAAGCGACGTGTGAACTGGTCCTCGACTGGGTGGACAATGTCGAATCAGATCTTGCCAGTTACACCATCTACAGGTCCACCGACGTTGCAGGCCCCTTCACAGCAGTGGGTAGCAATGCAATCAGTTCCTTTGCGGATACGACGGTGGATGGTGGCGTTACCTATCATTACCAGGTTGCGGCGAATGACCTGTCAGGGAACCAGAGTGATTTGAGTACCCCTGCTACAGGTGTTCCCTTGACCGGAACCGGTTGTGGAGGTCCTCCTCCGAATCCGGGGGATGTGGAGTTGGTCGTCTCAGAAATCATGCCTAATCCCCAGCTTGTCAGCGATGCGACGGGAGAATGGTTGGAGATCTTTAATCGTGGCACCCAATCGGTGGATCTTTCGGGTTGGACTATTCGCGATGATGATTCCGACAGCCATCTGATCAGTGCGCCCGGTGGATTGGTCATACCGCCACTCGGATTTCTCGTGTTGGCCCGATCTGGAGATCTCGTCAGCAATGGTGGAGTGAACGCCGATTATGTCTACAGTTCTTTTATCCTTGCGAACAGTATCGATGAGGTCGTGTTGATCGATCCCCAGGGGTTGGAGCACACCCGGGTCAATTACTCCTCGGGTACTTTTCCATTTGGTGCGGGTGTTTCTTGCGAACTGATCGATTTGGTGTCAACAACACCTGGTGATCCCATCTTTTGGGCGGCATCGCAGCTACCCTTCGGGGCTGGTGATCTCGGCAGCCCTGGAGATGAGGGCGGCGCAACCCTTCCACCTCCCACCACCAACAACGACTTCTTGCGTGGAGATCCGAATGGGGATGGATCCACAGACATCAGTGATCCCATCATGGTGTTGGAGTATCTCTTTGGATCGATCAACACACTGGCCTGCCCGGATGCCGCAGATTCCAATGACGATGGAACACTGGATATCTCGGATGCCATCTTCTTGCTGCAGTATCTATTCGAGGGATCGGTGGTGATCCCCCCTCCGGTTGGAGTTCCGGGTCCTGATCCTACAGCCGACGCTTTGGGGTGCTGATCCAGATCAGAGCGGCGATGATCAGGAGAATAGGCTCAGGTTGACCCCCATTGGCGGGTTTGTGGGATGCCTTGAGTCCTAACCAAGGCTTCGTAGTCACGTCTTTCCAGGACACGATCGGTGCAATTCCATCTTCCCCCTGTGCTTTCCAATCGATTTCCACCGGTGGGATCGGAAAATCTGTCGCAAAGAATTGGCTCCCCGGGAGTGCTGTCAGATGGCGACTCACTGGGGGATCCTGACCGATCGAAACCTGTACGTTCTGCAACAACTGGGATTCTGTTGGTTTCCGTTCCATCACAAGGGTTGCCTTGCCTCCATAACCAAGTGTCATGGAGCTTTCCCGGTTGCCAAGGGAGTTGCGACCCGCAGAGGTGGCGATGAGATCGCGCAGCTGATTCCCAATGGGGGAGGCGGACGCTCCCAGCCGACGTGAATCGAGGCTGGACCACCAGAGTATTCCCTGCCCCGAACCCAAAGGATGGTTCGAGAGCAGAGTCTTGCCACTGCCATCGCTCCAGACGACAGTGCATTCGGTTTTGGCAAGGGAATCCCTTCCAGGATTCAGCAACTGGTCCGGCAGGGGAATGTTGGATGCGAAGCCGCTGATCAGGGGTGACTTTTCATTTTGTATCAGCGGTGGACGGGTTCGCCTCCAGCCTGGAATGTCGTCGGGGATCCAACCCGTAATCCGTTCGATCGCCTCTGCGGGGGTTCTCGCCCATTGCAGCGAACCCGCCGCCGCCGCCACCAGTTCCTCTGCAGCGGAAGTTTCCACTGTTTGACCGACGAGGAGGAATTCCAAATCTATTCCAGCGTCCGAGAATTCGTTCCCGATCGTTGACCAATTTGCAGGAGAAGTGCGGCCATCGGTCAAGACCAGCAATCTTTTTGATCCCTGATGGAGCCGGAGTGGGGGAAGGATTTCTTTTAACGCAAAACCAAGTCGCGTCCCTCCGCCAGATCGGATCTCGGCTGTCAGAAGTTGGGAGGTTCCGGATTCAATCCTTGTCCCCGGTTGTAGCAACCACTCGAAATCATTGCGAAAACCTGCGACTCCCCAACGGAGGCCAATGTGGGGAGTGTCGATGATGGCGAGAGTCGACTCGAGCAGCGTTGTCGCAGAATTGCCGATAAGACTACCGGAGAGATCGAGAAGAATCACTCCCATGTCGAGATCGCGTTCATCCTGGGATGGCAGGGGTGCACCGAGAACTTCACCCAACACCCTGCGAGTTTCCTCATCCTCGCAAAAGGGATCTCCGGAGATGGCAAACAAGGTCCCTCCCGATTCCACCCAGGACGGAATCTCAGCGAGAAGATTCTTCGGCAACTTTTTCCCCTGCCATGCGAAAACACTGCCAGGTGCGGGCACTGGAAGACCCGCTTCCTCCACGGTTTGCTGTTGAAATCGCATGTCGGAGAAAAGCCTTGGCAATCCTGAGCCGGGAGAAGCCGCAGTCACGACAGGGATGGGGGGGCGGATGAGAAAGCTCTGCTTTCGGCCTGTGGAATCGGTGACGGTCCACTTGCCGGGAGTAGTTTCGGTGATCGGCAACTGCAACTGCTGAGTGGTTCCCAGGGGGGAAATCAGAGACCAATTCTCGACTGTCGGGTTGCCGGAAATGCCGATCGTCTCACCGGGGTCGATGACGCTTCTGGAAAGAGTCCACGGGAGTGACCCTGGTGAAGGCTCAGATTCCTTGACGGTCCACCCCAATCCTCGGCGGGTGATGGCATCGATCAGTTCAGGAGAGAGGACAGGATCGTCTGCAGAAAAGGTCAGTTGGTGACCGGTGGGAAGGGACTTCAGAAATTTGATCGGGCTCGAACCCCGCTCGAAATCGGGCCAGCGAATCTCTGTCGATCGGTTTCCTGCGAAGATGGCAAGCACCGTTACCAAGGCGCAAAGGATCGATCTCCTTCCACCCTTGAGCAAAAAAAACAGGATCAACAGGACGGAGGCGACCAGGGTGAAATGGACTCCCGTCCAATCCCATCTCGTCATCTTCTCATGCCGGGGGGAAGTCAGTTCGACCAGCATTCGGATCATCACCACTGGCCAATCGGAGCGTTTCCCCAGATCTCCTGCTTCCGGATCAAAACCCCAGATGTATCCGTCAACGGTTCGGGTGATCAATGATTGACCACTTTCCGTGAGCAGCAGCGGCGAGCCTTCGGTGACGGGATAGCCGCTGGTCACTGTCCACGAGCCGGGATTGAGACCCTCAAAGAGAGGTTCATCCGGGTGCGGGGTTTGCAGACTCGGAAGCCAAACCGGGGGGCCCTCATCGGCGATGGCGATATTCGGCGGGGGGATCGACCCGCGTGGGCCGATGACGATTTCGGCAGAAGCGGCCTCCTCATCGCTGACGCGCTCGATCCAGTCCTCCTCTTCGAGAGCGTCAAGAACCAAATTCCAAGCGGGGGAAGTTCCACGATAGTAAAGGCGAGCAGGTTTGCCACTCGCAGGAGCGCTCAGGTATTGTTCAACGGCACCCTTTCGCAACTTTATCTTTGCTCCATCAGGGAGTTCTGAAATCCAGGCGGTGTGTCGCTGCTGATGAGAGATGACCGGGATGTCCGATTCGGTACCGTCCTCAGTGACGATCTGAATCACATTCACATCGGTGTCGCTGAGGAAGTCGAGGCGAAGATCACCGGAGTGGGTTCGAGTCCAGGCGTAATCCGGATGTTGAGTGGATAGAATTCGCGGCCCGGTCGCAAGGAGGACGAGGATCAGGGCGGGGATCAGCGTGATCCACCGTTCTGATCGGCTTTCTTTCGGGGTTAATCGTTTCCAAAGTTGAATGGAAGCGACTTCCTTATGAGGAAACAACTTTGATCTGCGCTGTTTCAACCACCACCACAACACAACCAGTGGGACGATGGACCCTAGCCAGAGGGGCTCAATTGATTCCAAGGTCATCCGGAGACGACCTTCAGGGGGCCCCGGGATCCGGTGAGATTCTCCAAAATTCTGGAAGCAGAAGTGACTGCTGGAATCGTGACATGCACGCCACCCCTGTGGTTCAGCCAGTCCTGCAGTATCAGGATCTGCTCCCCCATCAGGTGACGGTATTTCTCCAGCAGTTTTGCGTCAAAGTGACTTTGCCAAGACCTGCCAGACGGATCTGACAAGCTCAGATCCCCCTTCCAGGAAGGATCGGTTTCCTCTTCGAGCCACAGTGACCACCATTGCAGTTGGCGTACCGGAGAAAATCCATTGAAGTGGGTGAGTTCATCAAAGGTCAATCGATCACTGATCACGATGACCCGGCCATTGGAGAGGGTTCGGGGGAAACGGGGCAAAACTTGATTCAAGGAGACCCTTTGACCCCATACCGAAATGTCAGACCCTGATATCGGCTTCAGGGTGGTTTCTTCGATGAGCCATTCCCGATGGGGGACCCTCGATTGACTGGCAACCCCTTTCAGAAGTGTCCGCAGATGCTGAAGCGCTGTCTTTCTTGCTCCAAAAGTCATCGATGGAGCGGAATCGATGACCACGTGGAGGGGTTCATCCGCCTCCTGTCGGTACTCACGAATCCATCTTTGACGCAGCCGTTGCCACACCTTTAGATCAAGATTTTGGAGATCTTCACCACTTTGCCACTGACGATGCCCTTCAAACTCACCGCTGGAGCCGGGAGCTTGGGCAATGCCCGAACCGTGCCAGGAGCCACCCTGGCCATTGCGCCAGCGAATCCTTGAGAGGAGGGACTCGGGATAGTCGGGGCGATTCTCACTCATCGGTGAATCTCCACACTTCGTCGATTCGCCAAGGTCGCTGAATCCAGACGAGATCACCACGGATGAGTGGAGGAGGTTGCACCCAGCGGACTGCCCGGTATGCACCGGGAGCGCTGGCTGGAGTCAAAGCTCTGGGAGGTTGATCGGGGGTCAGTGCCCACAATCGATCCGCCAACAACAGAATTTGTGAACCGACGACCGACATCGCTGCAGCACGAAGTTGTGGCCGATCCCTCTCTCCAGGCAGGGAGGGCAACTTGAAGAGTTGCCATTTCGACTCCCTCCATTGGGCGAGCCAGGTTTCACCGCGATCCTGACCGAGAACGAGGGGGCCCAGGGGATGACCCCACAAGGAATACGCTCCCTTTGCGGGCAAAGGTTGGCGAAATGAGGGGCCGTGAAGAAATTCTCCCGACGAATCGATATACCATGGAAACAGCGACTCATGGATGGAGTCGGGAACTTTCCCTTCGACGGTCAATAGTTGTGCACTGGCGCAGTGACCCGGAAAGTTGTCTGGAGAAGCGACGGGGGTTGCTCCGCGTGAGTCCACCCTCAGCAAAGAATCACTGACGATGAGAAAGACGCTTCCTTCAGGACACCATGTTTCCCTCACTCGGGGAGTGGCAGAGTCTGCCCAATGACCCCGGGAAGGATGTTCATCCTCTGGCAATGGGGCGATGCCATTGGGGCCCTCCAGCGGAGTCTTCAGCAGAGGAAGCCAACGGGCAGTCGCAATCGATCCTGCAGGAATCCAGCCGACCTTTCCCGAACGGGTGATGATCAGTCGTTCATCCGTTCCTGTCACCGAAAGCAACTTTTCTCCGGGAGGGAGGATGCTGGGAAGGCTAAAGGCATTCCCGGAGAGGGAGATCGGAGCCGGTCGGTCCCTCTCCCAAGTTCTTTCCAGTATGGCGGAGCCGCTGAATTGAGACGGTTGATGAAGTCGAGATGCGACCGGGGGAGCGTGGTCAGGCTTGACAAGCGGAAATTGCTGCAAAGCAGCGGCCATCTCTGGGGAATCGTTCCGCAACGGGGGATCAGTCCGAAAGAGACCCGTGATGGGCCCGATGGTGACCGTCATCTGATCCGCCACGACCACCACCTCGCTCTGATCGTTCCACTGGGGGGATCGCAAATACTGAGCGCAGGCTGCTGCGAAACTTCGGACTGCCGACGGCAACTGATCCCATTTCACATCGGTCTGCACCGATTCTGGGCAAGGATCGATGATCTTATTGAGCAAATCGATGCGGGGTAGGCCCTGCTGATCAAAGAGGGATTCACCATCCACCACCTGGATCGTCCACTCATCTCTTCCGGTGACCTGGATCGACCATCGCTGATGGGTGCCAAGGATTTGCATTTGGCTTTGCTGGGCATCCGTGAGTTGGATTCGCAGGGGCATCTCGATGGCATGAGCAGGCTGGAGGGAAATCCCATTGCCGGTGGATCGTGATTCTTCCTCAGAAACTTGCCATTCCTCAAGGTACCAGATTTCGTCGGAGCGGTTTGCCACAGGAATCCTCAAGTGTTTGCCTGACAACTCACCGATGACTGAATCACGGGGTGATTCGAACTTGAAGAGGAGTGGGTCCGGAATCGGCAATGCCGCAGCTGCCAATGAGGATTGTACGCTGACACCCGGTGACAGCGCAGGCCATCGATATCGTATCATCGGGCCGATTCTCAAGGCCCGTTCGATTTCGTGGATTGAATCGGAGAGTCTTCCCGCATGAAACCAAAGTCGGGCTTCAGTTCGGCTTCCCGGTTCACTGTAGAGGTTTGACCTGCGGCAAAGTTGAGCCGCCGCCGGATCGGTGACATCGCCGATCCGATTTGCTGTTTGGCGTGGCATCATCCATTCGGGGATGGCACTACCCAGAAACTGACGCCAGCGAGGGTTGAGTGCTGGCAGTGGTGTTAGGGGATCGGTCAACAACTCGATGCTGACCCACAGTTTGCGTGCAAGGTTGATATCTTGATGTGTGCAAGCATTTCCCAACGAATCGAGAAATTGTGACAGACGCAGAGGTGATCGAGAAATCGAGATCATCGATGGGCTTTGCGGGATGAATCCCATCGAAGCCATCCACATCGATTTCAACAACGGGGATGGGACTTGGTCATCGAGCGGCTCTCCCCGCAGTCGGGCGTAAGCAAGCTTTTCCCCATCGGATGGTAGATTCGACAGTTCAGGGTTGCGTGCGAGCAGGACCTCGATGCCTTCAAGATCCCCCGCCCTGAGAAGGATACGGAATGCGGCTGACAGATCTCCTTCCTGCTCCAAAATATTCTTTCCCTGTCGGGAGAGGCCCAGTCGGGGAAACACGGCGATCAAAAATTCCCGGTCCTTTTCGGTAAGTGGGGGAAGGGTGAGTCGGGAATGGCCTTCAGAGAGAGTGGATTCTCCAGACTTCACTCGCAGCACGAATTCGGTCAGTGGATCGACGCCATTTTGATCCCGGATCGACTGTGCCGCTTCCAACCATCCTCCCCGCAGCCACAGTCGGGCGAGGGCATGGGGACACTCCTTTGATTCGGGAACGGAACTTCCCTCTTCGAGGATTTGAATCGCCCGGTAAGGATCCCCCTCGTCGAGTGCGGCCTCAGCACAGCGGCGAAAGAGCAGATCGTCTTTCCGCTGCCGGGCTTCGGCCAGAATTGCCGTCAAGAGATCGAGGGTGCGCTGGCGATTGCGGGCCCACTGCCATGCCCGATCGACGACCTCATCCACCTGAGGTTGGCGGATCACCAAATCGACGATGCTTCTCAGGGCGGGGTCCAGAGAGTCGACAGATCTGTCATCAGGGGAGTTTTGACCCGGCAAGGGAGCCATCAGGAACAGCACCAGCAGGATTGCCCACCCCACGCCCCAATGAACAGTGGAGGTGGATCCGGAACCCATGGCTCAGTTCACTGCCTTGTCCACTGCATCGACGACTTCGGAGCTGGTCCAGCCGCGAAGCTCTCCCTCGAGACTGAATACCAGGCGGTGACGCAGGATCGCTTCTCTCCACTTCTGCCAATCACTGTCGGCAAGATGACTGCGGCCAGAACGCAATGCTTCGACCTTTCCGCAGAGGATCAGGGCCTGAAGGGCCCTGGCGCCTCCTCCGAGGCGGAGGCACTCCCGCACGTCAGAGGGTGCGGAAGGGTCTTCCGGCCGGCTGGCCGCGATCCAGCGAGCAGCCCTATCGACGATAGGATCGCCAGCGACGACCTTGCGCACGGTCTCTCTCAAAGATTGAAAAGTCCCCGCATCAAATCCACTGATGGGATCTGCAGTAGAGGAGCCGGTAGTCATGCTTGCGATGCGCCCGAGGCTCTTTGCTTCAGGTTGGCTCAACAGAACTTCCATCATGAAGCGGTCCCTTTGTGCCTCGGGAAGAGGATAGGTGCCCTCCATTTCGATGGGATTGCGTGTGGCGATCACAGTGAAGAGGGGATCAAGGGTGTGGCGATTTCCTGCGATGGTGACCATCCGCTCCTGCATTGCTTCCAGGAGAGCAGATTGGGTTCGTGGTGTTCCGCGATTGATCTCGTCAGCGACCACCAAGGGATGAAAGATCGGGCCTTTACGGAATTCGACGGTGTCTCCACCTTGACCACTGATCAAGGTTTCCGCACCCAAGATATCTGCCGGTAACAAATCGGGGGTGAACTGGATGCGTCCTCGGTCCATGCCCAATCCGTGAGAGAGGCATTCAGCCAAGCAAGTCTTGCCAGTTCCCGGGACTCCCACAAGGAGTAGGTGGCCCCCCGCCAGAAGAGTGCAAGTGGCCGCATCGATCGCATCGTTCTGTCCGATGATCCGTTCTTGGATTACTGCTCGAAGCTGTTCATCCTTGAGGCGGAAGTTCGTCATCTCTTCATCCACGCTCATCTCATTCTCCTCCGTCCCGGAGTGTCATGTAGCGAACGATCAAGCGTTGCCAGCGCAGCGGCAGGCTTGCTGGACCTGATCTTGGGTCTGATTCTCCCCGCAGGAATTCCCCAGGGAGGAGTGGAGGTTGCGGAACACCTGGTACAGGAACTCCCATGAAACTCTCCTCCACTGAGAGATCTTCAGTGAGATCTTCAGTGAGATCTTCAG
>CAYRAM010000002.1:164616-166175 GCA_964422295.1 uncultured Planctomycetia bacterium
GAGATCTTCAGTGAGATCTTCAGTGAGATCTTCAGCGAGATCTTCAGTGGTTGCGAGAGAAGTCGGCAGATTGCCCGCTTGAGCTCGGCGTGCGGGGACGGTGGCCTCGGGAGCGACCGAATCACTGCCCCCGGCAGCCGTGGAGGGATTGCGGAACCTGCTATCGCCCACGGCTTGGGGGCGTCGAATTGCAGAATTTTGAGATCCACCGCCGTCCGTCTCGAACCGGGACTCCCCAGGGTTGGTTTCGAGATCCTCTGAATCAGCATCCCAATCGTTGAGAAGACTCGTCTGATCGGGGGCGTCCTGCACCGGGTCTTCGACTCCGGGGCGATCGATGGGAAGGTCTTGCTCGCCGGGCAAACTTTCAACGTTCTGCAACTCCGACTGGTCCTGCTGCAACTCCGCCTGGTCCTGACCTGGCGCGCCCTGCTCTTCAGAAGGGGACGAACCTTCCCATGGTGAAGTTCCCGGAGGATTCTGGGGTGTGGAGAGGGGAGGCTGTTGGAGACTGATTTGATTCGACTGGGAAGGGGGTCTCAGCATCGCTTCATTCCCTGCTACCCAGATTGCGCAGAGCAGCAGCATCAATACCACCGGAATCGACTCTGGCAGTGGCACCTGATTGCGAAGCGCATCTCTTGGAGGAGGTGTGATCAATTCTGCTTTGGAGAGCAGATCCGATCTCCAGTCCGCATCCGATCCCTGCGCCGTTGGAATCACCGGTGGATTCTTCGTGAGAGACCAGACCGTCTCGATCAATTGAGGTCGATCCTGGCAGCGATCCCACAGCTGTGGCCAAGAGTTCCTCCAGAGGATCCAATTTGCCAGCGCTCCGATGAGAGAGCAGACGCCGACCGCAATCACTGCAGTGATGGGAGCAGAGGGGAGAACCCATGCCCCCAGCGACTCTCCAACAGAGAGAGCCAGCAGCAGCGGAAAGGCCAGTGACAAGCCGCGGTATCCCCCTTGGAGGGCATATTGGCGCCAGATTCGCAATCGCCCGCTGCGCAGCCCCCGATTCAGCAGGGACTCCTTGAGGGGTACATTTCTCGAAGAAGAATCTTGGGACTCTGGATGCTTCATACCCACAGGATATCCGCCCCGGGAGGCGGAGGCACCTCGGAATTGAGGATCGGAACTTCAGATATGGCCACTACTTGACAGTCGGGCTTGTAGGTCGGAACATTTCCCCAGGCGGAATTCGCAAGTGGTTTTCCAAGAGATCGACGATCGCGGGATCGGTCGGCGGGAGAGGGTCGCGAAGTGGCAAGGTGGTCGGGGGACTGCCGAGCGGATTCATTTCTCTGGCGATTCGTTTCTCTGGCGATTCGTTTCTCTGGCGATTCATTTCTCTGGGGATTCATTTCTCTGGGGATTCATTTCTCTGGGGATTCATTGTCCCGGTCGTGCGAACGGCGATACCGAATTGGAATTCCACCGAGTTTCTGTGCAGACGGAGTGATCTTTTGTGGGAGAGACCCCGTTCTTGGTAACACACAGAGTTTTTCGCAAGACACAGAGTTTTTCGCAAGACACAGAGTTTTTCGCAAGACACA
>CAYRAM010000003.1:0-9204 GCA_964422295.1 uncultured Planctomycetia bacterium
CACCAGAAGTCGCCGGCGTTGCCGTGATACATCTGGCACTCGATCGATTGGGGAAACATACCGTAGAGGCGACGCGGTGTGGAAGCGTGAACGAGGATGCCGCAGTTGCCGGGATCGGCGGCCCAGCGGTACTCGACGGTCAGGGTGTAGTTGGCGTACTCTTCGTCAGTAATCAGATGCCCCCCCGGTGTGCCGTGACTGATCAGCAGACCATCCTTGACAGAGAAGGAAGCAGAAACGGGATCTCCAGAATCGGCGGCAGGAATATCGGTGTGCCAACCGCTGAGGTCCACGCCGTTGAAGAGAGCGATGGAATTGCGGTCATCGCGAGATTCGAATTCGATGCTGCAACAGCCCTGGAATACGAGGCCACAAAGGGATAACACCAGCAAAGGAAAAGGATCAATCCTCATGCAGGTATCGGCATGGTGTCGCGCAGCGCCAAAAATTCGCGCCACGAATGTTTCCATGCCCTGCGCGCTTCGATGACTGCCTTGCGCAGGGATTCGGTGACTTCCCCACTTTTGACCGCCCGACGGTATTCCCGCAGGCGCTGGGTCCACAGTGCCAAAGTTTCTTCGACGCGTTCCCCGGCGTTTTCGACACGCTTGCGCCACTCGCCATGTGCTTCAGGAACGGTTTCTGCGAGTTGGTCCTGATAGACTTCCAGTTGTCTGTCGAAGCGCTTTTTCCAACGCACGGGCGCTTCTGTTCGCTTCAGATTTCGGGTCATGCCGAAGAGATTGCCGCTCCAGATCAACCACTTTGAGGGATCGAAGTGGTACCACTTCAATCCATTGCGGTAATCCGCGGGAAAGGTGTGGTGAAAATTGTGGTACCCCTCACCAAAGGTAATCAGGGCGCAGATCCAGGAGTCCTTGGAAGTATTCTTTTTCGACCACGGTTGGTTGCCGATCATGTGGCATAGACTGTTGATGCAAAAGGTCGCTTGGTGGGTGAAGACGATACGGGCGAGTCCGGCGAAGAGCAGCATTCCCAAAGGGCGACCGATCAGGAAGCCGAGCCCTAGTGGTAACAGCACATTGATTGTGAAAACGATTGACCAGTAATTGCGATGTTGCCACATCACCAGGCGGTCATCGGCCAGGTCAGGGGCATTGCTGTAGTCGTATACCTTGTCGTTTTCATGAAAGATCCAGCGCATGTGCGACCACCAGAATCCCTTGGTGGCATCGTAGGGGTCACTGTGGTGATCGGTGTGCTTGTGGTGTCGACGGTGGGAAGCGGACCAGATCAGGGCACTGTTCTGCAGTGCGGATGCACCGGCAATGAGGGAGAGAAATTTCCACACGGGGTTTGCATCGTAGGAACGATGGGCAAAGAGACGGTGGTAACCGACAGTGATGCCCAATCCTGCAAAGATCCACAAGAAGACGGCAGTGGCGGTCAGTGACCAGTGATGTCCGGATATGTAGATGTATGCGGGGATCGAAAGAGCAGTGAGGATGGGGCTGAGACTGAGGAAGAGAGCATTCGACCAGATGATGGGGCCTCGTGCATTCGGGTTCTCCTCGGGGGCTAGCCCAGGATCATCCGGGGCTACTCCAGGATCCGATGGGACGGAGGGATGATCAGGGAGTTGGGTTGAATCACTGGTGCTCATGGAACATCCAATCTTTGGGTCTGGCGTCGACCCAAGAAGCTCTTTCCTGACAGTGATTACACCGAATCGATGGGGGGTGGGTCAAACCGATCGGCAAACAAAGATGGTGTTTCCGCAGCGATTGTCACCTGAGAGCCAATTTGAGGCATCTGAGGCCGAAATTGAAAATTGAGGTCGAAGCAACAACAGGGGAGTTTGGCCCGATCAAAGCTATCGACATTCCCCGGCGGTGAGTTTCTACTCTTCCCGAATCGCCTGTTTTCAGGGGTGAGATCCGTTTTTCTTGTTCCCGTGAAAGGGACGATCATGCATTGGTCCATTCTCTTTATCGCCCTGATCTCTACAGCCAATACAGTTGAAGATGCTCAACTTCCCAAGGATCTCCCCGCTCCACCGTTGATTCTCGAATCCTTGGGAGAGTACCGCAGAGATGTGGTGACCGAATCGGATGAAGCCCGTCGTTGGTTTGATCAGGGCTACAACTTGATGATGTCCTTCAATTTCAACGGTGCGATTCGTTCCTTCTATCAGGCGACGGTCCATGATCCAGAGTTTGCCATGGCGTGGTGGGGGATTGCGTATGCATCCGGACCAAACATCAATGTGCCGATGATCTTCCCCGGCCCCTATGCCGGTTGGTGTTACACGGCAAGCAAGAAAGCGGCAGAGTTCGCCGATCGGGAGTCCCCATCCAATCAGGCCATCATCGCCGCTTTGCAAGATCGCTACACCTGGCCGATGCCGAATGATTTGGCAGAACTGAATGCAGCATATCGTGATGCGATCCTTATGGCGCATGAGAAGTTCCCCATCGACCCTGACATCGCAACATTGACGGTGGAGTCGATGATGTTGATGCAGCCTTGGACTTATTGGACTGCGCAAGGGGAGCCGGTCGAGCGGACCCTGCAATTCAAAGGGATTATCGAAGGGGTCCTCGATCGGGAGCCGGACCACCCGGCAGCGTGCCACCTCTACGTCCACATCATGGAATCGTCGCAGTATCCAGAGATGGCGGAAAAGGTCGCTGACCGACTACTGACGCTGATACCGGGTGCGGGTCACATGGTTCACATGCCTTCTCATATCTGGATGTCGACGGGACGCTACGCCGATTCGGCGGCCTGCAATCGCAATGCAGTGGCGCTCGACGATGCCTGGTTTGAGAAGAATGGTGGCCCCACCGATTACTACTTCTATGGGATGCACAACAGGCACTTCCTCGGTTACGCCACTTTGATGCTCGGAAGAAGTCGCGAGTGCATCGAGGTGACATCTGCGATCGCCGAGAAAGCACCGTTGGAAATCTTCCAGTTATATGCTTCTTTCAGCGACAATTGGGCCGCTTCCGAGTACCACGTATTGGTTCGTTTTGGCAAGTGGGAAGAGATCCTGAAGAAGCCGATGCCCCCCGAGTGGCGGTACGTTTCCAGGGCAGTTTTACACTACGCACGAGGGGTCGCCTTTGCCAATACCGAACGCTATGAGGAGGCGCGCGCAGAGTTGGCGAAGTTGGACGCAGCAGCAGAGGTGATACCGGATGATTTCACGATGGGGCAAAACTCTTGCGACGAGGTGATCGCTGTCGGTAGGCGAGTCCTCGAAGGTGAGATTCTCTTTAAGGAAGGAAGCCGGGAGGAGGCCCTGGAAAAACTTCGAGAGGCCGTCGCGTTGGAAGATCAACTCGTCTACGCAGAACCCCCGGCATGGCCGGTCCCGGCGCGCCACCCTTATGGAGCACTCTTGAATAGCGCAGGAAAATTCGTCGAGGCGGAGAAGGTATTTCTCAAAGATCTGGAGCATTACCCCGCCAATGGATGGGCGCTGATCGGATTGACCAATGCCCTCGAAGGGCAGGGCCGCATTGATGAAGCGGAGCTGACTCGTCGTGCCTTCCGCGAAGCATGGAAAGATGCGGACGTGAAACTGACCTCTGCGTGTTACTGCGGGGAGCTGGGGTCGCGGTAATCGGCTTGCCATCATCGCTGGGACTTCAAACCCTTGAGCCCGCTGAAGTTCCGGGGCTTGATTTCCATCATCGGCCATGATCGACTCTGGCAGTGACTTTCCACATTCCAGGGGGGTTGATTCGATGCAGTTTGAGATCAAGGGAAACCCGGATTTCGGGGAGGCGACAGCCCAACTCGAATCGGGAGAATCTTTCCATGCGGCCTCCGGAGCGATGAATTGGCATCGGGGGCCGGTGACCTTTCGGCCACGATTGATGGGAGGGGTCGGGCGCTCCCTCGTGCGCAAGGTTCTCGGCGGCACCTCGATGTTCATCAATGAGTACCAGGCGACCGGTCCCGCAGAGGTGGCATTCTCTCACCTCGTTGCCGGAACGCTGGTACAGATCCCCGTCACGGCTGTAGGAATGCTGGTTGCCGGTGGTTGCTTTACCGCTTGCACCGAAGGGGTCGATCTGCGCACCCGCTTCGGCGGGATCAAAGCGTTCTTCAGTGGCAAGGGGGCCTTCTTCATCGAAGCCTCCGGATCGGGGGAGATCTTCTTCGGCGCCTATGGTGCGGTGGTGGAGAAGGAGTTGGATGGCGAACTGATCGTCGACAACGGTCACGTCCTCGCATGGGAGAATACTCTCGATTGGAGTCTGAAAGGAGCGGGTGGACTGAAGAGCACCCTCTTCTCAGGGGAAGGTTTGGTGATGCGCTTCAGTGGTCGCGGCCGGATCTGGTTGCAAACACGTCATTTGGCGGGCACGGCAGGGTGGATCACACCCTTCCTGAGAGCGTAGGCGGGGCGATGAAATTCAATATTCTCGAAACAGGTGCGTTTCAATCGGCTCTCGTCGAGTTTGGCCATGGGGAAGAATTTTTTAGTGAGGCGGGGGCAATGGTTCGTGCCTCCGGCAATGTCGACATGGATGTGACGACCCGGAGCCGCGGCAAGAGTGGCATCATGGGTGGCATCAAAAGGCTCTTCAGTGGCGAATCCTTCTTCCTCAGCACTTACACCGTGGGACCGGGTGAAATCGGTGAAGTCGGACTGGCGCCAGTGCTTCCCGGTGAGATGAAAACCCTGTCCCTCGATGGCTCCACTACCTGGGTTTGTTCGGGCGGCTCCTTTATCGCTGCGGGCGGGGATGACGTCGAATTGGATACCAAATTTCAGGGGTTGGGCAGTGTCTTCAGTGGCGAGGGGATGTTTTTCCTGGAGGTTTCCGGGGTCGGTCAGGCGTTGGTCGGCGGGTTTGGCGCATTGTATGAGCTCGAAGTTGATGGCGAGTTGACTCTCGATACGGGTCATTTGATCGCTTACGAAAAAAACCTCGAATACAAGATCACCAAAGCGGCCAGTTCCTGGACGCAAAGTTTCTTCTCCGGGGAAGGTTTCGTCATGAAGTTTGAAGGCCAGGGCAAAGTGATCACCCAGACCCACGATGCCACCGGGTTTGGCGCTACTCTGGGGCCTCTGTTGCCGGAAAGGTCCGGTTGATGAAGTACCGCATCGAATGCCAGCCCGGTTATTCCTACCTTGAAGTCGAACTCGATCCTGGCGACAGCATCGCTTCCGAATCGGGGGCGATGGCGTGGATGGACCCGGAGATCGACATGGAGACTTCGACGAGGGGTGGGGTCTTTTCAGGGTTGAAGCGTGCGCTCCTGAGCGGTGAGTCCTTTTTCCAGAATACGTACACCACCGAGACATCGGGTGCCCGCCTCGCATTGGCACCGGGGCCTTCCGGCGCCATCGTTGCCCTCGAGTTGGCTGGTGAAGAGGTCTTTCTACAGAAGGGTGCCTATCTCGCCTCCATCGGCGACATTCAGATCGACACCAAGTTTGATGGTCTGCGCGGGTTCTTCAATGAGGGCCTTTTCATCCTCAAGTGCTCTGGCACCGGAACCCTCTTCTTCAACGCCTATGGTGATATTCAACAGGTGTCTCTCACGGGCCAGAATATCGGTGAGGATGTGGATGATCTCTTTGATGATCAGTGGGAGGACCAAGTTCAGGTTGCCGGGGATTACACCGTCGACAACGGTTTTGCGGTGGCGTGGGATCCGAGCCTCAGTTATCGCCTGACGACAGGTCGCAAGATCCGCTCCTTCCTCTTCGGGGACCAGATTATGCTGAGATTTTCCGGGGAGGGCAGGATTTGGGTCCAGAGCCGCAGTCCGCAGGCTTTTGCCAGTTGGATACATCCCTATCGACGTGTGAAATCGAATAACAATTGAGATCGGTCCGGTCGGCGAGGTTTTTCTGATGAGAGTGGTGAGTGACTCAGTATTCTGAGACCCGTTTGTCCAATTCTGAATTCCATTTGCCCCTGGGTGAAAGGGGAGCGGAGGTGAAAGTTGTCCTTTTCCGAGACGGCGGTCCAAGCGATTCAAAAAGTGGGAACCCGCGGAGATGCTTCTGCAGGTGAGATTCTGATCGAGGAGGGGGTTTTTGACGAAACCCTTTACTACCTCGAGTCGGGGCAAGTCGAAATCGTTCGTGATGATCAGGTGGTCGCCACCATCTCCGCAGGGGATGTCTTTGGCGAGGTCGCTTTCGTCGAGAGACGGCCACGCACTGCCACCGTACGGGCAAAAGAGGCGTGCTCCTACGTCGCCGCCGAGAGACCGGATTTGCTTCGATCTCTCGCCGACAATTCCGAGGCGCTCTTTGAGTTTGTGCATGCCATCGAAGAGCGCAGAAATGCTCACATGGAATCCGGCGCTGATCAGGAAGTGGATGCGTTCCTGGAGCAGATCGCAACTGAGGCCACCGCTCACCGGGCGGTGCATCACCCTTACCTGCTCGCCCTGCGCAACAAATCTCTCCCCGACATGGAGTGGGCTCTCGCCGATTTTGCCCGTCAGTACCTCGGCTACTCATCCCATTTCCCGAGATACCTGACTACCGTCATCGGGCGACTCGAAATTCCCGAGCATCGTTCGGCCCTCATGGAAAATCTGACCGAAGAGTCGGGGATCTACGAGAGTGAAGAGATGGAGGAACTGGCCGAGATCGGTGTCGAGCAGGAGTGGATCGATGGCGTCCCTCACCCGGTGCTCTTCCGTCGCTTCTGTCTCGCTGCCGGAGTCGATCAAGACACGCTTTCTGAAGACGCGGTCGAGGTGGTGTGCTGGCGCGAGATGTTCCTCGGAATCCTCTCCGGCGGTTCCACCGCCGAAGCGCTCGGCGCTCTCGGGCTCGGAACCGAAAATGTCGTCAGCACCATGTACCAACACTTCTTGCCCGCTCTCGAAGTCCTCGATGCGCCGCCCTCAGAAACCGTCTTCTTCCCGCTCCATGCTGCGGTCGATGATCACCATCAGGAAACACTGATGGACATCTCCCGACACTATGCGGCAACAGCCGAGGGACGCAGGGATCTGCTCAAGGGGATGCGCAAAGCACTCGCATTGCGGGCAGGATTCTGGGACTGGCTTCACACTCGCTCATTGACCCAAGGGAAGTGTGACGAGGGTGCGACCTTGATGTTCTGATCGCCAATAGCGATCAACCGATCACCCATTGGCGCAGGAGCAGTCTCGGTGCGGCAGGATCGTCTTCGTAGGCGGTGCGATCGTGCAGCGTCGTCGTGTTTTCGACCCACAGCATCTCACCGCGCTGGAGGGTAAAGGTCGCCACCGAATCATCTTCCTCCAAAGTCGCATCCAGTTGATCGAGGGCTTCCTGCAGTCGCGGGTGGGGTTCGATCTCCGCCTTTTCGTAACCCTTTTCGATCCAGAAGCGCATATAGCGGCAGACGGGGCCGCGGCTTTCGTCGCTGACATCGAAGACGGGGAAGCGATTGCGCAGCCTTTGACTCTGATCCGCCCCCGGGGTGACGATGTCGCGGTAGTGGGGTTCTTCGAGGATGCGGCACAGTTCCGGGTGTTGTTGTGAAAGCTTTTGATGGGCGAGAAGAGCACAGGCGATACGCGAAGCTCCACCCACCGGTGCGGGGCGAATGCAGATCAGGCCGACCAGGTCGGGGAGTACATCGACCGCACTGGAATCGGTGTGAAGCCCGGTGGCGGCTCGGGTCTGGCTGACGGGGATGGCGGTCTTGGTGTAATCGCCGCCGCGATCCTTGACTTCGTAGAGGCGGCCGTAGTTCCCCAGGGGGGTTCCCAAGTGAACGCCAAAGGCGAGGTAGTAGCGCCTCAGCAGGTCGTCATCCATCGCCTCTTCCGGTGGGGCGGAAACGCGAACGACGCCGCTGCCCCGGTAGGCCTCTTCCCGGGTTTCGATCGCCAACTGTGAAAGCCGTTTCATTCCCGACACATCCCCATGGGTGACCTCATCGTCGATCACCTCCGGGCAATCTCGGCGCCATTGCAGCAATTCTTCGATGATGCCTTCGTCGAAGGCCCGCGAGTGCTGGGGCCGTTGGGCGAGTTCTTTATTGGTCCAGGGAGACCGGGTTTTGGGGGTTCGGTTCATCGGACATCACTTCCTGACCTTGAATGCGACATGAAGGGGAATATCCACCAGTGGTCCAAAGAAGTCCGGGTCTTTGGCGTAAAGTTTGTCGGTGACACCGAGTTCGCGAAATTCAGGAAAGTGAACAAAGCCGGCATTGCGCAACCCGTCGAGTACGTCCTCAAAGGTTTTGTGAAGGCAGCGGACCGAGACCTCAGAGCCATCCCTTTGAGCCATCTTTCCTTCGAAGGTTTGATCGCGGCCACTAAACCACCCCCCCGATCTCTCGAAGTAGAAACTGTCGAGACCGCTCTCGATAAACGGGTTGACTGGGTGGGGCAGGGAAAAGACGAAGTGCCCGCCCACCTCCATATGATCATGGACCCGCTTCATCGATTGGTGCATCTCTTCGACGGTGGTGTAGTTGTAGACGAAGACGGCAGTGATCAGATCGTAATTGGAAAGTTGCGCGCTGAAGTCGGTAGCGCAGCCCACCGAATATGAAATCCCACGGGGTCTTTGATCTTCATTGATCTTGGCCAATTCGATCATTTCGGAACTGATGTCGAGCCCCTCGACATGCTTCGGTGATTCATCGCTCGAGCGGATCAGTCGACGGGTGAAATAACCCTCCCCACAACCGAGGTCGAGAATTTTCTTGTCAGCGATGGGGGAGCACCACTGAATCAGGAATGGACGAGCGGTCCAGTCGGAAAGGAGCTTGGGCTTATCTCGCGCCCAATCCTTGGAAGATTCGTTAAACATGTCCCCTGACGATTTTTCGGACATCGCTCCCACTTCACAGAAGGCTGAAAAGGTGTGGATTGATCATAAGTGTACCTGGCAGGGAATCCCAGAATTAGATGGAGAGACCTATGGGAGTCCATCTTGACCTCAAATTAGCTGGGGATACAGATCTCAGCGATATTAGTCTCACATGAGACGGAGGAGTTCTCGAAGAACTATTCAGCAGCGCTCGTGGGGTCAGCGTCGCTTTCTGGATTGCTGATCTCGATCAGGGAGTGCAACTCTTCGGGGCTGAGGATGTTCTTTTCGATCAGTTTTCCCAGAAGCAATGTCACCAGCAAGTCCAGCTGCTTCACTTCCAGTTCGAGGAAGGCGAGGCGCTCCTCTTTGCTCTGGGTGAGTTCTTCTTGAAGGAGCAGGTTCTTTTTGATTTTGAGAACTTCTTTTTCAACTTCTTT
>CAYRAM010000003.1:9304-87324 GCA_964422295.1 uncultured Planctomycetia bacterium
TTTTCGCAGGATGCTGTCGATGCCAAAATCTTTTCGTTTTCGACGATGCTTTATGATCACTCCTCTGAATTCAGTGTGAGTTCCGATCGCGACAGACTCCTGATCAATGAGACAACTTTTCAGGCCACCTCACTTCGCTTCTTCGAGATACTCAACCCCGTCAGGCTCTGCGAACTCCTCTTTGTTCGGCGAACTCCTCATTGTTCTGCGGCTCCTCTTTGTTCTGCGGACTCCTCTTTGTATCGGCCAAGAAAATCCCAATGCCGTGAGAGCAGCGAGGAGCAGGAATACTGCACTCGTTACACTAAATTTACCCTTTTCATTAGATATAAGGGACATGACGCAGAAACTGAGTATGTGCTCAGAAGTAAAAAGGTATCGTTTTCCTATGGCGATCAGCGCTACTTTGTATTCGTCATAAGTAAGATTCGGGTTGAGTTGAATTGGCAACCAAAATTCTTGCTCGCTTAAGATATCCGAGACAAAATTATTTTCGTCAGTCTTTGTGCTGAATTCAAAGAATTGTGTAGCCACTTCTCTAATCTCGTCTTCGGTGGAGGCATCTTTGAACAAAAGTACATCGGCCCTGTACTCGAAATAATCCTCTCGTTCAACGACGCTTACGGCCTCGTATATTTCAGCGTCCGTAAGAAAAGGTGCCCAAGCGAGAAATGGTGCTATGAACACTGCAAGTACAGTAATCGCCGTGCAGATGGCCGCGTTAATTTTCCCTCGTCCCCCTGCACGAGTACTTAAAACGGCGGTAAGAAATCCAATCCCCATAACGAGGTACATATGAGTACTTCCTGTGATCAGTGCAACGATCACAAAAACGACAACGCCAATCATCGAACCCAACAGTGCTCCAAGAATAGGTAAAATCATATTCGTCTCTTCTTCATAAAGTCGATCCACAGGCCTATTGGCCATGCTTGCCGTGATGCATCTGATACAGATGGTATTTATATCTCTGTGGAGAGGTATTCATAAGTAGTTTTCCTTCATGAGAGGGCTTTCCCTTCTTGTGGGCATGTCAATAGTCAGGTCTGTCACGTATGGCAGGTGTGAATCATCGTCGATAGACAGCAAGATCCTTCGAGTCGCGTCAGTCCAGCGGTAGGATCTATGGAGTCAACTCTGGGGTTTTCCTCGGCTTTGAAAGACGAAATCAATATTGAATCGACGCTGGAATTGCTATTCAAACATTGTGCTGAAGAACCGAGGAGAGACCTGATGAATCAACCACTCTATCTATTTTCCTCCATCCATGCATTTGGAGTGATGACACTTGCACTGGTTTTGAGTTTATCTCAGCCCCTTCATGCGCAGACTGATTTTGATGAATGCGGAATCTTTGATTTTGACTGTTGCGGTTGTGTCCTTTTTTATCCCACCTCCGGAGCTGGCGGTGGGTATCTGACCGATGCCGTATCTCCACCAATAGGAGAGACTGTTCGAATCACAGCGGTGACTTGGACTGATTGTCTTCATTTTTGCGCTGCGATTTATTGTTTAACGGACACGCAATTGTTCTTTGATTGTTCCGTTTCTGCAGGGGGAGAATCCGATTGTAGCAATGGCCAAGATGATGATTTTGATGGCCTGACCGATTGTTGTGATCCCGATTGTGCTTGCATCCCGGGATTCGAGATATGTGACAACGGCTTTGATGATGATTGCGATGGCCTCATCGATTTGCAGGATTCGGATTGTAGCGGATCGCCCTCTGGGGGGGTCTTTGTTCGCGGTGACTCGAATGGGGATGGCAATCTCGATGTCTCCGATGCGGTGCGCAGTTTGACGTATTTGTTCCAGGGGGCAGTGGTGGATTGCCTCGATGCGGCGGATGTCAGTGACGACGGCGAGGTGAATATCGCCGACCCGGTCGCTCTGCTGAACACCCTCTTCTCTTCCTCCGGTGCACCGCCCCCGCCCTATCCGGATTGCGGATTTGATCCGACCACCGATGATCTGCACTGTTGGGGATATTTCGTCTGTCCCTGAGATGGTCAACATTTCTTAGATTCGTGGGCGGGATCGGCTCATTCAGGGTCTGCTCCATGCTATCATTTCCTGCATGAGATTCAGGTAGAGTCGCCATTTTACATGCGCTTCCTGATACGAAGGAAAGGGCACTCGTTGTCATGAATGAGGAACTAAAGATTCAGGTCGAACCTTGGGAATCGGATTCCGATACCTGTGTCATCCGGTTGGACCGGGTAGTGGCCACTTCTCCGGAATATTTTTCAACTGCGGAAGAAGCGGCGGACAGCCCGCTCGGCAAGAAACTCGTCGCCATCGATGGCCTCGAAGCGGTCTTGATGCAAGACAAGGTCATCACCCTGTTGAAGCCCTTGGATGGTTCCGATTGGCAGCCGATGGTGGATCAGGCCAGTGAGGTGATCCGCCAGCACTTTGAAGAGTTTGACCGCGTGGTCTCGGAGCGCAGCCGCGACATGAATGAAGAGGAGAAAGCCCTCTTCATCGAAGTCCAAAATCTGCTCAACTCGGACCTCAATCCGATGGTGGCAGCCCACGGCGGTTTCATCGAAGTCGTCGACGTCAAGGACAATGATCTCTTCATCCACATGGGGGGAGGTTGTCAGGGCTGCGGAATGGCTGCGGTGACCTTGCGCCAGGGGGTGGAGACATTGATTCGCCAAAAGGTGCCTTCGATCCGCAACATTCATGACGCCACCGATCACCAGGCGGGAGAGAACCCTTACTATGCCAACTGAAGAAGATTGGCACGATCTCTGCGCTTTCAGCGAGATCGATGAGGAGGAGCCCCACTTCGTCAATGCCGGCGGCCGCGAGTTGATGGTCGTGCGTGTCGGCGATGAAATCTCCGTCTTTACCGACTCCTGCCCCCACATCGGTTCATCGATGATGGGTGCGACCGTGGAGAATGGTTTTGTCGAATGCCCTCTCCATGGCGCCTGTTTCGATGCTCGCAGTGGTGAAGTGAGCGATGGACCCACCGACCAAAATCTGCAGTGCCACCCTTCTCGTCTCGATGGGGAGCGGGTTTACGTCAGGCTCGATCCCGCTGCCAATTAGGCACTTGTCCCCGGTGCAGCAAGCGTCAAGATATCAAAAACCCCGGTTTCTCTCTCAGTGGAGGTCCCATGACCCGTATCAAACCTTTTCATCTGCTAATGATCTTTTTCCTCGTGCCTCTGACTGGTTGCCTGGTGGTCAAGTCTGACCTGGCCAAAGTCGATCAGGAGAGTGGAGCTCTCACCTTGGAGATCACCTCCGGCGATTCCGGGGATGGGAAAGAAGAATCGGAGGTGGACCCGGAAGAGGTGGCTGCCCAACAGAAAAAGGTCGACGAGTTGGAGCGCAAAGTCGCGGAGATGGAAATCGACCAGCACATCGCAGAGCTGGAACGGGAACTCTCCCATGAAGCCACCGAGCACCGCTTTGAGGCGCTTCACAGATCCATCGAAAATGCGGAGCATGAGATGCAAATGTTCCACAGTTTTGATCGCCCGACTCGGGAGTTTCAAAGTCGCCGATCGGTGATCTTTGCCGAAACCCGTCTCAAGGATTCACGCACCGAACTGGAGCAACTGGAGATGCTCTACGCCGGGTCGGAATTGGAAGACGGCACTGCGGAGTTGGTCCTCCAGCGAGGTCGGATGAGTCTGGCCAGGGCCGAAGAAGCGCTCGGCCAGACGCGCAGGGAACACGAAGTCGAGATGACCGTGAAAATTCCGCGCAGCGAAGAGAGTTTGCAGCGCGCCATCGAAAGTGCAAAGCGTGATCTGGAGCGCGCCGAAGCGAAAGCGGAGATCGAGCGCATCCAGGAGGATCGCAAGTTTGAAAAGATGGAGAGGGAGTTGGAAGAGCAACGTGAAGAGTTGGAAAAGGCGATTCACGATCTGCGCAACATGACCGGAGTCGAAGATCAGCCTCGACCGGTGGCATGGGGAATCTTTTGATCGCAACCTCCCTGATTCTGTTATCGCACCTGGCCTCGGGTCCTCTTCCTGCTGAGGGGATGACTGAGGACTGGCGCATCGGTGCACGGGCCGGGCTCGACAAGGCGGTGGAATACCTGATGGCCCATCAGGAAGAGGACGGCGCATTCGGTCACTGGCGCAACCCCATCTCTCCGGATGACAAGAACTGGATGGTCCCGGAACAACATCTGGCTTTCCAGGTGGCGATCACCGGCATCTGCTGTGTCACCTTGATGGATCTTGGATCTGATCTGCCGCAAGGGGGCGAGGAAGCTCTCGAACGCGCCCTCGACAACATTTGTGAAAAGGGACGCCGCAAACGCATCGCCAACTGGGATACCGACAACCTCTGGGGTTACGTCTACGTTCTCGAAGCCGTGGCCCGAGCGCTGGCGGAGCCGGAGCAACGATTTGGAGAAGAACGGCGGGCTCGGCTGAGAAAACTGGGGGAGGATCTGATCGTCATCCTCGGGAATTATCAGAGCCCCGATGGGGGCTGGGCCTACTACGACGATCCGCCCTTCACACGCCGCCCCACTTGGGGGACTTCTTTTGTGACCGCCTCGCTGCTGTTGATCTATGAGCAGTGTGAGCAGGTGGGACTGGAAGTTCCTGACCAGATGCAGCAACGCGGGTTGCGAGCCCTCCGCAGGACTCGCCTTCCCAACGGTGCGTACGACTACAATATCGCTGCCGTTCAGGCGACGCGAAATCTGCTCTCCATCAATCAGATCAAAGGTTCCCTGTGCCGTATCCAAGTCGGGAACCTGGCGCTGCGCAGGTTGGGGGATCCCGGTGAGGTGACCGATCAGGATATCGTCACCGGTCTCGACCAACTGATGCGGCACCACAAATTCATCTCATTGTCGAGAGGCCGCATCTATCCCCATGAAGCCTACTACGCCAATAGCGGCTATTTCTTCTTTTACGGGCACTACTACGCAGCGGATGTCATTCGTCAGTTGCCGTGGAATCTGCGGGAGCAATGGTGGCCCCGATTGAGTCAGAAGATCCTCGAGACCCAGGAAGAGGATGGTTCGATGTGGGATTACGCATTTTTTTCATACCACCGGGTCTACGGCACAGCATGGTCGATCTCGGTTCTCGCCAAGGCTCTTGCGGATGGGGAAGGTCGGGCAGTGCCCGCCAGAGGAGAGCCGAATGGGAAGCCGAAGTCGAAGCGAGGGATTCCGAAGAGACCAGAGCCTGTCCAGGCGAAACCGCAGCCCAAAAAATTGCGCTAAATCACGGCGTTGAATCTGTAGCGGGATTTGAACAGATAGCCTCTTTGGATCAGCGTGAATATTATAGAGGCGTGAAATTAGAAAAAGGGTGCGGAGATTTCTCTCCGCACCCTTTTTTGTAGAAAGTTAAACTACTTGCAGGAACCGCAGCAGCTGTCCTTTTTGGAGCCGCACTCGGCTGCTTTCTCAGCACTGCATGCTGTCGCACACTCGCTGGCACAGTCAGCTTTCTCTTCACCACCCTGGGGAGCAAAGATACAACCAGCGGTGGAAAGACCGCCAACAACGACAAGAGCAAGAAGAAACTTTTTCATCTGGCTCTCCTTTCCTGCCGCCATTGCGGCTTATCACGGGGGAAACTCATGATTCGAGGGGGCAAACCCCCTCCCAATCCCTGATTTAATCAGGTTTCTTTGGCATCTCAACGGGAAATCCTGGCCAGGCGTTCCAAGAAGGTCACAAATTACGAAAATTACCCAAAAATACCCCTCTGACAGGTTTTATCGAGTTTCCTGAAGGAGCTGAGCCCTTCTTTTTTGCTGCAAGGGAGTTTCGGCGACATTCGGATCGCTGCTCCAGAATGAAGAGTAGGCGAAGTGGCTCACCCCCTGACATCCCTGGATGAGGGCACTCTGCTCTTGAGCCACGGTGACGGCAGGATCTGCGTGAAGATAGGTGCCCAGCCCCATGATCACCGGATAGCCCCGGGCCGCATCCATACACTCGCCGACGCGGGACTCGAAGCGCGGGATCTCGCGGTCGTACTGCATCGGAAAGACCGCATCGATATACCCCTTGCGTAACCAGTTGGGCCAATCTTGACGCACCCGTTCGTGGGCGATTTGTGGGGTTCGATAGACCGCAGCGGTCATCAACACCTCTCTGCGGACCTCACGGCAACGCTCGGTGATGACCTGTACCATCTCCGTGACCTGGTCCCTGCGCCATTCATCCCAGGATCGGCGATCATCATCCGGGGATTCGATTCCCGTGTCTGCAGTGAAGAATTTTTCACTCCGCTCATCCCTAGGATAGTCTTTCTCGATCCCCGATTCGAGGAAGCGAATGTAATCCAAATGGATGCCGACCACTTCGGGATACCAGGTCAAGATTTCTTCACAGACTTTGGCGACATGATCGCGTACCTCCGGATAAGAGGGATTGAGTGCGACGTAATAGCTGGGTTGGAGCGGTTGTCGTTCTCCATCCGCGGAGTGCAGAAACCACTGTGGCTGGCTGTTCCACAACTGCTCAGGAGTGGTCGAAGGTGGCGCGGTGATGCCGCGCCAGCCGGGAATGGCGTTGATCCACGCATGCAATTGCAATTCTCTGACCCGGGCTTCCCGACATGCGGCCTCGAGGGGGTCAAAACCGGGATCTTTGTGGTCAAACTCTTCAGCCCACGGCTCCAGCGCAGAAGGGTAAAACACGGTGGCATTGCCACGCACCTGGAAGAGAACCGTATCGAAGCCCGCCTTGTCGATGTTTTCCATCAGATCGACGATGTCCTGCTCGGTTTTATAATCCCAACGGGTGACCCAGATCGCTTTGCGGATCGGAACCTCTGGTTTGTGGATACAGCCGCTGGCAAAACTGACGAGAAAGAGAAAAAGCAGTGCCCAAATGAAGTGCTTCGACAAGAGGGGTCGATGTTGCATGCTGCTGCCAATCCTCCCGCCATGACGGCGGTTCAGTCGCTGATCAATTGTAAGCTGGCGGGGACGACCTTGAGTTGCAGGACCTCGGGGCTGCCGAGGACATCCCCATCGACGAGAACAGGGTGGGCTTCCTGGATCAGGGTGACCTCCTTCGCCTGACGGTAAACCACCTCGGGATACTGATCCAGATGGCGACCTGCAGAGACTTCCCGAAAGAGGGAGAACGCCTCAAAGTAGGAGACCTGCGGAAGCACGCACAGATCGAGAAGACCATCGGCGAGTTTCGCTTTTGGACACGGGGTGAAACCGCCGCCGATGGTGGCCTCATTGCCGACAAAGATGCCGGGCCCCATTGTTTCCATTTCCTCTCCATCGATGATGACCCGTGCTGCGCGATGACGCTTTGTTTCCATCAGCAGCGCATTCAGGGCAAGCAAGCGATAAAAACCATTCCCCAGCCAGCGCACGGGGTATTTGATCAGAGGAAATTTGCGCCAGCGATCAAACCGGTGGGTGACACGTGCAGGAAGGCCGGTGGCGGTGATCTGCAGCATCTGTCCCCAGTCTTTTCCATCGGCGCAGATCGAGATGGTATCGATGTTGCGGCTTCCCTGACCATGGAGGGCTGTTTTCAAACTCGTTTCCAGATCAAGGGGAAAGCCGAGACCTTTGCACAAGTTGTTGCCGGTTCCTGCAGGAATGATGGCGACAGGGCTTTGCCATGATTGTCGGTGGAGCCAATTGACGGCGAGGCGTACCGTTCCATCGCCGCCGACCACCAGGACCCGTTCAGGTGGAGAGTCGACATCGCCCACTTCGAAGATGTTTTCCCACGAAACCTGAAAATCCGACGAATTCAACTCTGCAGAAGATTCAAGATGCTTGCGCGCTTCCGCCGCCCGGCGGGAGCCGACGTTTGCCAGGATCAGAAGATGCTTCTTCCTCTGACTCACTCGAGAATCTGCCCCGGCTCAAGATCGATGACCTGAATCGGCAGTGAGCCGACCGATTCACGCAATTGATCAGGGGTTCCCGAAAGGAGTGGGAAGGTGCCGTAGTGCATAGGCAGGACCATCTGCACGCCGAGAAGATGTGCTGCTTTCGCCGCTTCCCGCGGACCCATGGTGTAGTGGTCGCCAATCGGCAAGATCGCCAGGGTCGGGGAATACAATTCTCCGATCAGAGCCATGTCGGAAAAGACGCAGGTGTCGCCTGCGTAATAGAAACGAAATTCGTTTTCAGTTTCGATGACGAAGCCCGCAGCTTCGCCGCCGTATTGCAGGACTCCATCCACTTCGACACTGCTGGAGTGTTTCGCATCGGTCATGGTGACGCGCAGGCCACAGATTTCGATGGATCCACCCTTGTTCATCTCGACGACTTGATCTTCCGGCAGTCCCAACTTCTTGAGCCAAAAGGCCATCTCCACATTGCAGACGACACGGCAGCCGTGCTTTGTCGCTTGTGGGATGACGTCCGCGACGTGATCAAAGTGGCCATGGGTCAATAGGATCAGGTCTACATCTTCTGGGTTTTGAAATTCTTCAGGGCAGCTGGGATTCCCCAGCCACGGATCGAAGAGGACTTTGCGTCCGGATGGAGTGCCGACGAGAAAGGTGGCATGGCCAAGCCATTGGAAGGTGGTTTCTTTACCAAGGTAGTTCAATGAGATGCTCCTGCTCTTTTGAATCGAGGCCGTTTCAGGATGAGGATTGGCAAAGATCCAGCAAGGCTCTGCCACGCTCTTCCACTCGGCTCCAGTTTTCTGTTTCTACATCATCGGCATCGAAGAGGGGAGCGACGAAGCCGACTGCGTGGGCTCCCGCTTGCAGAAACTCCCGGGCATTATCGCTGCTCACTCCGCTGGTGGGAACGATACGCAGATGGGGGAGTGGTCCCAATGTTGCCCGAACCCATGCTGGCCCCCCAGCCGGACCCGGAAACAGTTTGACCAGCGGTGCTCCCGCTTCATGGGCGGCCTGCATCTCCGTCGGCGTCGAGCAGCCGGGGATGATGGCGACCCCAAGATCCTGGGCGAGTTGGATCATCTGCGGATCCATGATGGGAGAAACGAGGAAGCGTGCCCCGGCAGCCACCGCTTCACGCGCTTGATCGGGAGTGAGAACGGTACCGGCACCGACGACGACATCGGAGTGATTTTCGGATGTATTGCGAATGCAATCGAATGCTCCAGGGATCGTCAGCGTGTACTCGCACACCTTGAAGCCTGCAGCCAGTGCCGCTTCCATCGCAGGGATCGCTCGATCTCCATGGGGGGTTCTGAGGATTGCACTCGCCTTTTCGGTCCCCAAAACAGCGACAAACTCCTCGGGTTTCATGGCGTTGCTCCCACTTCCTTGAAGAAAAGAGGACAGATCTGAGATGGCTGATACAGTCTCTCCAAAATTCTGGATGGACCTCCACAACTGTTGGGGCCATGATGCGGATCGAAATGACCGGGGGCAAGAACTCCACGACAGGAGAATCCGATGATGAGTATCGCCATGTCCAGTTTAGAAATCAGTACCCTTGTGCATCTGCTCGTTGCGGTATTCATCGCCGGGTCGGTGTTCATCCAATGGCGGGCGGTGCACCCGGCAGTGACTTCCGAAGAGGGGGGAGACCAGGTCCGCGAGGGAATCCGTCGCCGCTGGGCTCCCTTCGTTCATCTCGGTTCGCTGCTGCTGATCTTGACCGGTCTTTATCAATTGATGGTTCACGGAATGCCGACTGCGGAACACCAGAAAACCCTCGAAGATGGGGGAATGTCTTATCACATGCTCTTCGGGATCAAATTTCTGTTGGCTCTGGGGGCACTCTTCATCGGATCTGCGATGGTCGGTCGCAGCGAGGCCCTCGCAGGGATTCGGCGCAAGGGTGGCACATGGCTCGGACTCGCGGTGATCTTGGTCATCGCCGTAATCGTGATCTCCCGAATACTCGCAGATCTTCCCGCCCCCCCGATGTAAAATACACCGAGGTATTCGTTTCCATTTGAAGTCTGGACAGTCCCGCAATGTACTCAGTTCGCCAGCATGTCTCGCTGATTTTGATCCTTGTGACCCTGATGATCGGGGTGCAGGTTTCAGCAGAGACGATCCTCATGGTTGCGGATCCGTGTTGTTCAGATCCCCAGGAACCTCCGTTGGGGAGCCTGAACCTCATCGACGATGACGAAGAGAGTGACGAAGAGGATGAAGAAGAGGATGAAGAGGAGCCACGAGACCCTTCAGAGATTGCCCTCAAAAAGGCCATCGATGGCTTGAAGAATCTCCCTCGGTCGGCGAAGTCACGGACAGAGCGGTTGCTCACCCTCGAAGATGAGTTTGATGAGATCCATCTTGAATATGTCGGCAAGGACGCTGCGACCGAGGCGCTGGCATATCGGGCCGAATGTCAGCGCAGGCTCGGCCGATCGAGACTCGCCCGCGACGGCTATCAGCAGTACCTCAATCTCGACAGCGGCGGAGAGGCCACGGATGTGGCATTGCACGGTCTTGGGCATTGCTTGCAGGATACCCTTGAGTGGAACAGTGCTCTCGATCTGTTTCAGAGAGTCATACGAGAGTTTCCGGAAGCGAGTTTGGTTCCCGAGTGTCACTATGACGCCGGATTTTGCCTGAGGGAGATGGGGGAATATTCGCAAGCCCGAAGGATTTGGGAGAAACTGATCAGTGACCACGGCGCATCCTCCGCGGCTCGAAAAGCGAGCGCCAAGTTGTCCACTCTTCGCCCCCCCCTTGAGCGAATCAAAGAGCTTTACCCCCGCTGGGAGAAGACTCGCAAGACCTTCGATGCGTTGCCTTATCAGGAGCGTCTCAAGGGGATCAAGCCGGTCGAGGAGGTGCTGGCAGAGTTTGGTGACTGTCGTTGTCGCGAGACGGAGGTTTTCCTGACCCGCCTGCTCAAAGACAAGGACAAAGAGATCCAGGCTGCGGCCGCGGTACCTCTGCTGAATGTTGGTGGTAGTGGCGTGACGCGTACGGTTCTCACCCAAATGAAGAAGATGTCGAATGCTGGCAAGAAAAAGGTCCTCGATGCCTTGCGACCACGCCATCTCACCAATGCATCTCTGAAGCCCATCGAAACCGCTGCCAAGAGCAGCGCTGTCGGAGTTTCATCTGCGGCGGTGGATTTGCTCGGTCGTCTGGGAGACTTGCCGGCGACCAAGCTGTTGGTTGACCTGCTCCCTAAAGGGAAATCCATCGATTCCTTGCAGGGACAGCAGCGGCAATCATTTGAGAGAACGTTGCGCGCTCTGCGATCGGTCCGCGAAGAAAGTGCCCTCGATTGGCTCTTGGACAAGGTGCTCGATCGGGAAAAATCAAATGTTCTCGTGCGTGTGGCGGTCGCAGAAACCCTCGGTCGTGCAGGCCACAAGAAAGCGGTCGACACGCTCTCGGGATTGTTGCTCCACCCGAAAAGTGAGTTGCGCTTGGCATCTTTGAAAGCGCTCGCACTCCTCGAAGAGGATAGTTGCGTGGCGGATATCGTCAGGGCTTCGCGGAAGCGCCAGCGCGATGTCGAGTTTCAGCAGGAAGCGGTCCGTGCCCTCTGCCGTCTCGATCCCACCGAGGCACTGGAGATGCTTTTGGCTCTCGGAAACAACAAGGATGTCGCCCTGAGAACCCTGGTGATCACCGCCCTTTCCAGAATCGATGGCGAGGCGAGCCTCGTGCGTCGACTTGAGGCTTTGGAAGATCCGGCGTGGCAGGTGCGATCCGCTGCTTTGACCGGTCTCCGCGGAGTCCGCGAAGTGGCTTTGGTGGATGCGTTGTTACAGGCGATGCGTCGCGAAACTGGCGCTCTTTTGCCGAAGGTGGTCGAGTTGCTGATCGCTTCCACCGGAGTTGATCTGGGACCGGACCCGGACAATTGGGAGAAGTATTGGGCGCGCGAAAGGGATCGCTACGATCCCGTCGCCGTCAGTGAGTTGGCCGGAGAAAAACTGGGCGGAAAAACCTATGTCCGCAAGGCGGACCCGGGCAAGGCGCGGACTCCATCCTATTTTGGAGTCGAGATCATCAGCAAGCGTATCACTTTCGTCATCGATTGCTCTGGCAGCATGGCCCAGGAGGTCACCGTCCCCAAAGAGGGGGGGGGTGTCGAATCGATGAATCGTCTCGAACTGGCGAAGAGTGAATTGCGTGTGGCCATCGAAAAACTGAGGCCGGGTACGCATTTCAATCTGGTTCGCTTCGACAACAACGCCCGTCCGCTACACGATCGCCCGAAGAAACTGTCGCCAAAGTCGGTCAAGGATGCGCGACGATTCATCGACGGTCTGCAACCGGGTGGGGGAACGAATATCTACGATTCCCTGGAGCAAGTACTGACCGCCGGGGATATCGATACCATCTTCTTTCTTTCAGACGGTGCGCCGAGCACAGGGACCTTTGTCGATACTGACAAGATCCTCGAAGAGATCGGCCGACTCAATGAGCAGAGTCAGGTCACGATCCACACTATCGCTTTGGGATTCACCTCTGGGTTCATGCAGAGCCTTGCAGAGCAGAATCGCGGCTCCTACATCGTCGCTGGCCAGTAATCGCGGTTTTTGGCGATTTTTCTCAAGAAATCCTGCGTAAATGCCGATCCATCCCGCAGAGGAATGTTCCGGGTTGAGAGATAGCCCCGGTGAAAACCGGACTGACGCATGGAGTTCACGATGGATGAGATGTGGTGGATCCTGATCCTGGCAGGAGTGGGATTGATGGTGTGGACTCTTCGCAAAGGCTTCCAGCCGATCGTGGAGAAGAGCACTGAGATCAACCTGAGTCACGATGACGATTCCTGGCGCGTCCGCGGGCGGGAATTGGGACTCGATGCGGCGGAAATTCGATTGATCGAGAGCCTGCTCGCCCAAGACGACTCCCTCGATGGCGAACGCCTGTTGAATTCGCGCATCGCCTTTGAAGCGGCCTTGGAGAGAACTCTGCAAGGAGGCAGTGAACTGTTTCAGAAGCTGGAGATGCGACGCGCCCTCGACCGGTTACGTTTGCGGAGGGGTTGGGAAGTCACGGGAGCGGTTTCACACCGGGGTATCGGTCCCACTGAGGAGGACGAACTCCTCATCGAAGGCGCAGGCGGAGGATGCTTGCGCGCGATCCTGATCCACAGGGATGAGCAGAGTCTGGCACTCAGGGTTCACGACAGTTTCGGACTCCACAGTGGAGCCCTCGACTGGAATCCGGGAACCGAAGTGGCAGTCTCCTGTTTTCAGCCGGAGAGTGGCTGTCTCACCTTTGATTCGCGGGTCCAGGAGATCCGTGACCTCGGAGATCACTTCCTTTTCATCGAAAACCCGGCAAAGATTCGTATCGAGCAGCGCAGAGAATTTCTTCGTACCCCTCTCGAAGGGCGCTTCCGATTTCTGCGCCTTGCCAGTCAATCCAGCGTCTCCGATTTGAGGGATCATGAGGGGATTCACGTCGGTGGAGTTCTCGATGTGGGCACCGGGGGCGCAGCCATCGTTACAGAGATTCGCCTATGGCATGAGGATCTTCTGATACTCCGGGGCTTTCCCGGTTTGGAAGATGAAGATCTGACCGCCCGCGTTGTCGACATTGCCGATCCGGGGGATGAGGAAAGCCCTGTCTACGGATTGCGTTTCATCGGATTGGCCGCTTCGGCCCGGGATACCTTGGCAAAGTACGTCTTCTCCCGACGCGCAAATGAGATCCCGGCAACTTCAGAGTGTGCACTGCCCCAACCCGAAATGGGAGCGGACAGCACCAGCGCATAAGCGGTTTGCCGGGTAGGGGAATCAACCGAGCCGATGACGGAAGACGGTATGTTCAGCGGGTAACCTGCCCGGATTGGCCAGTGCTTCTGGAGCATTGCCGATACAAACCAGAACGGCGATGGCGATTTCATCCCGATCTGCGGCTCCGATCACTTCTTTGACTGCGGGTTCCATCCAGCCATTCATGAAGGTGGTCTTGAGGCCGATGCTGGTGGCCGCAAGAACGGCGTGGGTCGCAGCGATCATCGTATCCTTGATGGCGTACTCACGAATCAGCCCCGCTTTCTCGAGTGCCCCCTGACCCCCGGGAATCGCCTTGCGGGCAATCTCACAGTAATCCTCCGGCCATGCATCGACACTGCGTGCTTGTTCGATGACGGTTTCCATGTCGGCTTTCCATGCCTGATGGTCGACCGCAAAAACAAGGGTCACTGGGGCTTCGAGCACCTGACGCTGTTTGAAGCAGGCCTGATGGAGCTTTTCTCGATCTTCCGCGTTTTCGATGACGACGATTCGCCAGGGTTGCAGATTCCATGAGGAGGGGGCGGCGACTGCAAGGCGCAAAATTTCAGCGAGCATCCCCGGCTTGAGGGGGGTGTCGGAAAAATCCTTGGTCGAGCGCCTCTGCTCGATGGCTTCGTGGACGGAGAGCGCAGGAAATTTCATCGGGCTACTTTTTTTCCAGTAGTGTCACGACGGAGGTTCTGTCATCTCCACCCATATTGGCGCAGATTCCTCGGGAGGGCTTGTTGGCCATCTGATAATCGCCACAGAGTCCATTCATCTGGCGAAAGATCTCGTAGGCTTGTTTGACTCCGGTGGCGCCGACGGGATGACCGAAAGCCATCAGGCCTCCTCCGGTGTTGACCGGGATCCGGCCCTCGAGAGCGGTATCGCCGGAGGCTGCGATTTGGGTGCCTTCCCCTTCTTTGCAGAACCCTAGCGCTTCGCAGATGAGTGCTTCGGTGATGCTGAAGCAGTCGTGAACCTCTGCAACTTCGATGTCGGTGGCATCCCAGCCGGCGGAGGCGTAGGCCTTGCTCGCTGCGGCGGACGTGACATCCATCTTCGTCAGATCAGCGACCTGTCCCAGCGGGCCGCAGGCGACTTCACAGGAGACGATCTCGACGGGGTCACCGTGGGCCTCACCGAGTTTTTCGAGACCGGCATCCGAGCACAGGATGATGGCACAACCGCCATCGGAAACTTGGGAGCAATCACCGACCCGTAACCACGAGTGCAATTCTTCATTTTCGAGGAAGCAGGGATTGTTGTCGGAAGCCTGGGCAGCCTGCTCTGCGCTCATCTGCACTTCCCTCATGTGGGCATTGGGATTGCGGTTGGCATTGGCGTATGCCTTGGCAACGATCGGTGCGAGAGCTTCCGGGGAGACTCCGTGACGTTCACAGTAGGCTTTCGTGCGACGGGCAAACATCGCCGGAAAGGTAAAGGGGTCGAGGGCGCGCTCGGTTTCGTAGTGGGAAGCGCGGGCGAGAAAATCGGCACCCTCTTTGGCATTGCGGGTGGTCTGAACCTCTGCGCCGATGACGAGGACGATATCCGCACCGGCCTGAATCGCATCGACACCTGCAGCGATGCCGAGGCCCCCCGATGCGCATGCTCCTTCGACGCGGGTAAAGGGAGTGTAGGTCAATCCTTCGTCGGCAGAAGCTGCCAGTGATCCCAGGTGACCCTGATTCGAGAAGAGCTCGCCTACGAAATTGCCGACGTATCCCCGGTCCACCAATGCCGGATCGATGCCAACATCCTGACAAGCGTCGATGGCGACCCGATGGATGTACTGCTCAAGGGTCGGGTTCTCTCGTTTGCCGAAGTCGGGGTGCTTCTTCCAGACGAAATCGGGGTGAAACTTGCCGATGAAGGGGGTGATGGCCCCTCCGGCGATGGTGACGCGGCGTGCGGGTTTCATGGATACGCTTCCAATCAGAGTCTCGCTTCGACAGGTGACTCGGTTTCTTCCATCGGTTGATCTTCGGTGGGCACGGGAATCATCCACGCCCCCAGCCAAAAAATATCTTCTTGGATCCACCCCGTTTCCAGCAGTCGACGGCGGAGATCCGGCATGTGGGCAGCACCGTAAAAGATGGCGGTCCTGCGCCAATTCTCATCTAACGACTCTTCGAAGATCTCCCATGCCCGATCATTGCGCAACCCAAGGATGAGATCTTCCGGTTTTTCGATGTCCGAGACTCCGAGGAACGCCATGTCGCCGACCGATTTGGCCATCGTTCTACCCATCGCCCAGCGCAGCCGATTGGTGGTCTGATCATCACGGCTGGCGAGGGCGGCTTGGATGGCGAGTCCATCAAAGGTGCTGGAGCCCATCCCCTGGAGGATCAGCTTGGGATCGATATTGAAGAGGCCTCTCTCCTCAAGACCTGCAGCAAAACCTCCAAAATCGAGATCCGCATGGCGTAGATTCCGACGTGTGTAATCGATCCCATGCATCTGGTGGGAGAGTTCAAGCATCTCGGTCATTCCCGATTGGAGGACGCCGATGATGCCCAACATCGGTTCATTTTCGTCGTCGTCCCACTCCGGGAGGCTGCCGTCATCTTCCGGAGATCCGGGGGCGGGTCCGCCGACCAATTCGTAGAGCACCAGATCGTGGGCATCGAGTTCCTGCTGGATTCTGCGGAAGTAACCCGGATCACCGATGTGGACGACTCCGACGAGGCTGACGAGTTGATCCGTCTCCGGGTGACGGTAGGTGGTCACCGACGTCTGCAGTTGTGCATTGGGACCACCCTGCCTTTCGAAGCGGATGAAATCTTTGACTCCATCCGATCCGGTGTGGCCTACCGACACCGGGCTGGCGGAGACGGCAGCAGCAAGCTGCGGCGGGAGGGTATCGGCAACCCCTTCGGCAGCGAAGAGACCGCTGCCGATGATTATGAAACTGGAGAGTATGAAACTGGGAAGTATGAAGCTGAGGAGACTGCCAAGGGTCTTATGAGCAGGGGAAAGGGGTTTTGACGGCATCAATGCAGTCCTTTCGGAAAATCTGGAAGAAGCAGCAGTGTCCACGGTGAAGCGCTCGCAGACACGTGAATTTTGCTCATCGATGGCAGAAGATGACGAGATGGCGACCTGCCGGAGTGAAAGCTGTGGCTTCCAAGAGCTTCCGGAAACCGAACATTTCCGCCTGAATTATCGGAAGTTATATTCGTAAACCTTTTTAATATAACGAGTTAAGCCAGAATTTCGTTACCCTAACATTCCCTTGATGTTTGGCTTTTGTTTGGCGAAAATCCACCTGACATCGAATCCGGCGATCCGCGGGAAACTGAAACGGAACTGAAGCGGAAAGATCTGTCGGGCAAGGTGTGCAAGAGGGTCTGGCGAAGCAGCGATGGACGAAACGAGGCGAGAGCATGGACGAGGTGAACTTCAACCCGGAAGAGTCTTTGACGGTGGATTCCAAGGATTCGCTTGTGAATCCTTCCCTGCGGTCAGCCACGAATTTGCGAAGGAATTCGAAGTTGCGAAGGAATTCGAAGCTGCGAAGGAAATCAGGGGGTAGAGGGGCCACTCCCGCTCCTTCTTCCCGTCGCTCCCCGTTGAGGGTCCAATTGGAGATCTTCTCTCCGGGGGTGGAGGCCAAGGTGGCCCCGGTGATCGATGGCGGGAGGGTCACAAACCTGGAAACAGAGAAGCCCGCTGACCTGGTGGATCCGCAGATTCGCACCCGTTTTTGGTCTGGCGCGACTCATGCGTGGCAGCGAGTCGAGCGTTCGCGTTCGACGGGAGCAGCGACGGTCATTCCCCAGTCGCTTCCCCGCAGCTTCGAATCATCGCAAGAAGTGCGCGATCGCGACCACTTTCGGGAGCCGACTTGGGCTGACCAGGCACTTCTTGCGGTGGGTTTGCTCTCGATGGCAGTGATCTTTTTCTCAGGACTGTAGGATCAAATTGATCAGGGGGTCAGATGTATTACACCGACCGACAAATGGAAATCATGGAGTTCCTCCAACAGTTCTTTCAGGAACGGAAAACTTCGCCGACCCTCGAAGAGGTTGCGCAAGCCTTTGGGGTCACCAAGGTGACGATTCACGGGCACCTCAAGGGCTTGGAGGAGAGGGGGGCGATCCGACGGACGCCACACCTCTCCAGGGCGATCGAAATCCTCGACGAGGATTATCTCACCGCATCCCGCGCCTCGAATGTCGATGCTGGAGGCCAGCTTCCGGTTCAGATTCTCGGCCGGATTGCCGCCGGAGAACCGATCGAGGCGGTGGAAGATGCAGAGCAGGTCGACCTCGCAGAGCTGTTGCCGATGGGCAAGGATCACTATGCCCTGCGGGTCAGGGGATCCTCCATGATCGGCGATGGAATTCATGATGGAGATCTGGTGATCGTCGAACATCGTCAACAAGCCAACGATGGAGAGATGGTCGTGGCCATCGTTCAGGACTCCGAGATGGAAGAAGCGACCCTGAAAAAGATCTATCACGAGCAGAGCGGAGGAGAAGCGATCGTCCGCTTGCAACCCTCCAATCCGGAGATGGATCCGATCTTCGCCCGCGACGTGAAAGTCCGCGGTGTCGTAGTCGGTGTCGTCCGAAAATATCCGGGGTGGCCCGGTGGCTCGGGCGATGGATCCACTTCGTAATCTATGCCCCTGATCGGGAGGAGACTTGCACGGATCATCCGGGCAAGCTCCTCCCGTCTTCCCTGTATAGTTTGTTTCACCGATATTCGCTGATCTGCAAGGTGGATCTCCAGGGATAGGGATTTTTGGCCACAGGCGGATGCCTGTATGACCCTTGGAACCCATGGTGATCAGCAGGAAATGTTCCATTCCCATGGAATGGGGTATTTGATTGAGTATCCTGTCCCCAACAGCATGTTTCCTTTCCCCGGGTACCGCCGAAGGAAGAATCGGCGGATCCCGCATCATGAGTCAGAGGTATCTTGGCCAAGAATGGAGACGAAAGCGGCACCTCCGATAAAGGGGAGACCCCACAGGGGGGATTCCTGGAGGGGCTCTTTGGTAACTGGCGCAAGTCGGGGATCTCCAGCTCCGCCGAATCCAGCTCCGCTGAAACTGACCCCAGTGACAAAGATGAACAACGGGCAAGCAATCCTGAGGTGGGGGACCCTGATCGGGAGCGACGGTCGGCGGATGTCAGCGGTGAATTTCCAAAGTTGCGGATTTACAGCCGTGACGAACATGATATTTCACGAAAAAAAATCGACCGCGACGCCCTGAAAGCGCTCTACCGTTTACATGACAAAGGACACAAGTCTTTCCTCGTCGGAGGAGCGGTCAGGGATATCATGATTGGCAAGTCTCCGAAGGACTTCGATATCGCCACCAGCGCAACTCCCCAGCAAGTCAAAAAGTTGTTTCGCAACTGTCGGATCATCGGTCGAAGATTTCGTCTTGCGCATCTGTATTACGCCCATGAAAAAATCCTCGAGGTGGCGACCTTTCGTTCATCGGGAGGGGCAGACGAAATTGTCAGGGAAGGCGAATTGATCCGTCGCGATAATGTTTACGGAACACCGGAGGAAGATGCGCGTCGCAGGGATCTGACGATCAACGGGCTCTTCTATGATATTGGCACATTTTCAGTCCTCGATTACGTAGGCGGTGTGGATGATCTGCGCAACCAAAGAGTGCGCATGATCGGGGATCCCAGCTACTCATTTCGAGAGGATCCTGTGCGATTGCTGCGGGCAATTCGCCACTCCACCCGACTCGGTTTTCAGATCGAGGAGCAAACTCGTGAAGCACTGATCGAGAACCGGGAGGAAATTCTCAAAGCGAATCGTGCACGTCTTCTGGAGGAGTTTCTCAAGGATTTGGTATCCGGAAAGTCTGCGCAATACTTCGGAACATTACGCAAACTCGGCTTGTTGCAACTGCTGATGCCGGATCTCGACGAACGCCTGGACGAGGAAGGGGAAGAGCGGCGTTGGCTCGAACTCCTCGGGCGCGTGGATTCAAGTGTTGCCGCGGGCGAACGGATCCTTCCCGCTCAAGCATTGGCTGCGCTGATAGGACCCTTCGTCGAAGAAGTTTTTGCAGATGAAACTGTTCAGAAGATGAAAGCATTCCGCGACCGCAAGATTGCGTTTCGCGAGCATACCCAACCTGTCCTGAAGCAACTCAAGGTCTACAAACGCGATGAGGATCGCCTCTGGGCAGCCTTGGGAGGATTGCACCGGGTTGCAAAGTGCCATGAGTGGGAAGAATTGCCCCCATCATTGGAACGTAAGTATTGGCTCCTGGATGCACTGCAGGTGTGCTGTCTTCTCGATCCGGAAAACAGTGCTGCTCACGAATGGCTGGCCAAGGTTCGTCCCCTTGAATTGGACTCTCCCCCGGAAGTGGTGCGCAGACGCAAAAGACCGCGGCAAAATGCCAAGAAGAGCGCTTCCTCCGGGAATCGATCGAGAAAAGGATCGAGGGAAGAGTCTGCGGATCAATCCGGAAACTGGAAGGGGAGGAGCAGGCCTGCCCGCCGTCGCCGCCGCCGCAGGCGCAGTCCCCAGGGTGACAATTCGGACTGATGAGAGGCAGGGGACGCCTCTCCCTTGGGTCCCGATTCTGAATTTGAAGGGGTTTCCGGCCCTGGTCGGGGAACGCCTTTGAAACCATAAGGTTGCATCCCCTTACCCTGAGAGGGTACCTTCTCGTTTTGCCGCCCCGGTCTTCCGGGCCAGTCCGCGGATAGCCCGCTGACGGCAGGATGGCGGCCCAAAGAGCCATCTGCTGAACTCGCCAGGTCGGTCCAGTTCGTCACGTCGTGTGGATTCAGGTTCCGGACAGGAGGGGTCCTGTCTGTGGATGAACCGGATTTCATGCGTCGATCAGGCGTGGGCCGAGACTGAAATTGTAAGGAGAGATGAAGAATGAAGTTGTCGAGTCACCCTTACCGATCTCCGAAGTGGAACAATGTCCTCTTGCTGACACTCTTCATGGCACTCAGCGTGAGCCTGGCAGGGTGTCTTGCTCCAGGATACAACGCTCGCGAAGCGATGCTCTTTGAGGACAAGATGCATTCCGAGTTCAAATTGGGCTCATTTGCACCGATGAGTGATCACTTCTCCAACGGAACCGGTATCGGCCTGCGCATGAGTTACGAGTATGAGTACGGAATGCATTTCGGATTTGAATATGGCACCGTCAGTGGTGTGGAAGGTGCTGCATACTCCGGGCCGTCAAGTTTGACCAATCCCGATGCGATTCGTGAGGTTGGAGAGGGAGCCCTCTCTGGCGCGGACCGACGCTCTTTCACCATCAACTTTGATTGGGACGTTCCCCTTTCCGAAGATCCTGGAATGCCATTCTTGCGTTACGGTTTTGGAGTTGGAGGAGTCTTCTCTGAACTGTCGCTGCATCCTGCATTTGAGGCCGCAGTAGCGTCGGGTTCACCGGGAAGCACCGTTGAAGTCACCGATCAGTTGATGTTCCTCTTCCGCCCGGCAGCATCCCTCCGCTGGAATTTGTTCGATGGGGCACTGGGGATCGTTGCGGAAGCTCAATTGGACATCGCCGAACACGCTCTGATCATGGACATCAATACCGACGGCGACAAATCTGAGAACCTCGACTACGGTGGATTCGGTGCATACGTCGGTTTGGATTACAGTTTCTGATGACACCTTGTGGCTCTTCATAGCGTATTTTTCAGGCAGAACAGGGGCCGGACAGCGATTCCCGATCAGGGAGCGGTGACCGGCCCCATTTTTTTTCGGGGAGAGGTCCCATGGTGCAGGGGGGCAGGATCAGAACCTGGAGTATCCCTGCATTGCTGATTCTTCTCGGAGGGCTCTTCCTCCCGGGTGCCGGTCATGGCCAAGATTCACAGGCGCAGATTTCCGAGGCACGGATCGGCAACTTGAAATTCAAGGCAATCATCGGCGACGCTCCCGATGGACTGCCCGCTCTTCCTGATCTCTCCTACCCCCGCACCGTCAGAATTCCGGGCACCGCCTCCATCGAGCAGGTGTTGCCAGTTCTCTGGAACGGGGTTTTGATTCCACCGGGGTTGCACAGAGTCGAAATCGAATCCTTCTCCGATCGGGAGCCTCAGTTGGTGGTGTTTCCGTATGGCGGTGGGGGTGGAATCCGCATCCCCGCAGTCAGAGGGATCCTCGATCGTCCCGCCGGGTCCATCCGGTGGACGATTTCTTCGGTCGTTTCCGGGGACAGCAAAAATCCCGAAGTGTCGCGACTGCAATTGGATCTGAGGTGGGGGATTCTGCAATTGGCGTGTGAGGGGATCCCACTACCCACAAAGGTGATCAAGGCGGGCAGGTGGTCACTCGAAACCCATGATTTTCCCCCCGGGACAGCGATGGAACAGCGTCAGTATCTGGGATCCTTTGAAGATCCCCGTTTGACGCCGAGCCGCTGGCGTTGCCTTCTCGATAAAAAAAAGGATGGATCAATTCAGCTGGTCCTTCTGGATCCTTCCAGGGATCGCAGGGCTGCGAGTCATCAGGAATGGTGGGATCGGGTGCGCAAGCAGAAACGACTGTTGCGCCAATTGGAGGGTGAATCAGGGGATGAAGTGGAGGCTCGGCGGGCTCATCTGCTGAAAGAAATCGATCGTGCAGAAAAGATGGTTATCGCATTGGACGAAGCTTTGCAGAATCTCGATGAGGAATCGCTCAAGCGCTCATTGACTCCTTACGGCACTGTTAGCCCAGGTCGCAGCGGACTTGAGGTCGACTTGAAAATCACGGAACAGGGCGCACTTTTGCACGTGCTCTGCAAAGAGGGCAATTTCCGATTTCTCGTTTCTGAATCTCTTTAGGTTCAGGTGTCCAATTGACGCTTCAATGGGGTCCATTTTCGAGCTGAGTGAAAGAGCCAACCGGTCAAAAGCGAGGCGGCGATAAACAGGCCGACCATGAATGCCCACCAAATCCCTCTCAGTCCCAATTCGGTATTGAATGTCCAGTGGTATGCCAATGGCAAGGTGATCAATGGGAAACCGATCAGCCCCATCACTGCAGCGGGTACCGTTTGTCCTGCACCTCTGAGAACCCCTGCGGAAACCGCCTGTATGCCATCAAAGATCTGAAAGCCGGCTGCGATGGGGAGCAATGAGGTGGCCAGGGCCAATACCGTCGCATCTCTGGAAAAAATCGATGGTATGACCGGTCCGAGCCACAAAACACAGGCACCGATAAAGGTCATGATTCCCGCAGTCAACAGCAGGGCCATCCTCGCTGTGCTTCGCGCTTTTTCAATTTCGCGACTTCCCAGCAGATTGCCGACCCGAGTCGTCGATGCGCCGCTGAGACCCCATGGAAACATGAATGTGAAACTGATGATTTTGAGAACGATGACATGGGCAGCCAGGGCTTCCTCGCCAATTTTTCCCGCCATCAATGTTGTCGCCTGAAAGGTCCACACCTCGACTCCGATGTGGACCATGACAGGCAATCCAAAACGAAGCAGACGAAATAGCCCTCTCGGATCCAAAGATCGTCGTGTCCATGGAGTCCAGCCGTCCTTGAGATGGCGTCCCCGGAGCATGAATCCCATCAACATCAATAACATGAGGATGCGACTTGCTCCCGTCGCTCTTCCGGCACCCTCGATCCCCTGGGCTGGAATTCCCCAGCCACCGAAGATAAAGAGTTCGTTGAAGATGACATTGGCAACATTGGCGAGGATGATGGTCCAGACGATAGGTGCGAGGACTCCACGACCCTGCAAGTATTGACGCATCAGGGCAAAGCCGAGAATTGCGGGAATGCTGAAGATCTGCGCTTCCACATAATCGGCAGCCTTGCCGGTGAGCTTGGCATCCTGACCCAACATTTGGAGACCCTCATCTGCAAGTGTCCAACACAGAAACAGAATCGGACACAGGATCAGGCACAGCAGGATTCCCCGTTGCAAAGTTCGCCCAAGGGCAGTGGCATCGCGGGCACCATGTGCTTGGGTGAAGAGAGGATCTGCTCCCTGTATCAATCCGATAAAGAGGACCATTGTGCCGAAGCTCCAGAGGTCTCCGAGAGCAGTCTGAGCCAATGGAACCGTTCCGAGTCGGCTGATCATCCATACGTCGACAAGCCCCATCATCATTTGGCCAACTTGGGTAAGGATGATCGGAACTGCGAGGTGAACCAGTGGCGAAACGATACGGCTGGAGTCTTTGATATCGGCCTCGATTCCGCCTGATCCGGGGTTCCCTCGTTGCTGAATCCATGTTCAGATCCATGCGGGTTGCCTACTTTTGCTTAGCAGAGAAGATCCTGCAATTCGAAGGAGTTGTCGAGATGAAAACTCAAATCGCGCGACTGATGATCCCTGCGCTAGCTCTTGTTTCAGCAGTTTGCCTCGCACCGATATCCGCTTCAGAACTGGGAGTTGGCAAGAGGGACCTGACCAAAGGCTGTTTCAAATATCAGGATGACGATGCTTTCGAGGGACTTATTCCCACTGCGGATGAATTTTTTGCCATCCCTCTCGGACAACGGTTCACTCCCCACAGGGATGTCATGGATTATTGCCAAATGCTGGCGGACAAGTCTCCCCGGGTCACACTGCAAAAGTACGGGAAATCTGCGGAGGGTCGGGATCTGGTCCTGTTGATGATTTCTTCTGCAGACAACATCCAGCGGCTGTCAGAGATTCGCCAGGCACAGATGCTGTTGGCTGACCCGGAGCAACTCCAACTCCAGAAAAATGCAGCACTGGACGACCTCCTCAAGGATTTGCCAGCGGTGGTTTGGCTCTCCTACAACGTCCACGGGGATGAGTCTTCGGCGACGGAGGCGGCATTGGCGACGATGCACCAGTTGGCGGACGGAAAAGGAGATCGGTGGGATTCGATCCGAAACAACACACTGGTGATTGCAGATCCCCTTTTGAACCCGGATGGACGTGAGCGATATCTCCAGTGGTACAACTCGGTACGCACACATCCCGCAGACCCGGATCCTCTCGCAAGGGAGCACTCTCCCCCTTCACCTTCAGGAAGAACAAATCACTATTACTTTGATTTGAACAGGGATTGGGCCTGGCAAAGTCAGCCGGAGACTCGTCAGCGCATCGTCGAATATCTTCGATGGCAACCCTTGGTGCACGTCGACTTCCATGAGATGTCACCCAGTTCCAGTTACTTCTTCTTCCCACCTGAGGAGCCTTTCAACGCCAACATTCCTGCGGATCGCATTTCCTGGTCGGAGACCTTTGGCAAGAGTAATGCCAGCGCTTTCGACCGTTTTGGCTGGAAGTATTACACTGGCGAACAGTTCGATCTCTTTTATCCCGCCTATGGGGATTCTTGGCCGACTCTGAATGGTGCCATCGGCATGACCTACGAGCAGGCGGGGGGTGGACGTGCGGGTTTGACGTACCGCAAATCCAATGGTGAGTTGTTGACTCTGGTGGACAGGCTTCATCACCAGCACGTAGCCGGGTTGGCGACGGTGGAGTGTGCTTCCGATCACCGCGACCAACTGCAAAGAGACTTTTTCAGTTTTCGCGAACAGACGATTGTTGCCGGTCGAAACGGTGACGTGGCCCAGTTCATTCTGCCGCCTGCCGATGATGATCACCGCCGGCAGGCGATGGCGGATCTGCTGATTCGTCAGGGGATCCAATTGGTGAAAACCATGGATGAAGTCGTGACAGAGGGATTGGCGGATCATTCGGGAAATCCGTTGGGAGTCCGCAATCTTCCACCAGGGACCATCGTCGTCCCCCTGGATCAGGCTCAGGGAAGACTCGCCAAAACCCTGTTGGAGCGAGAAGCAGAGGTGGGGGAAGCCTACTTTTATGACGTTTCGGCGTGGTCTCTCCCTCTGGCATTCGGAGTTGAAACCTTGGTTGCCAAGGATCCGATCGATGCAATTTTGACCCCTTGGTCTCCGCAAGCAGTGGTCACCGGTCAGGTTGAAGGGAAGGGAACCCTCGCCTATCTGCACCGATGGACCGGGATGCCATCTGCGAAGGCACTGAGGCAACTCCAAGAACGCGGACAATCGGTAGACCTCGTCACGCGTCCCATCGAAATCCAGGGACAATCGTATCCAGCAGGGACGTTGGTGGTGAGGGTCAAAGACGAGGAAACCCACGAGGCGGTGGGTGTTGTTGCCGAACGGACCGGCACTTTCTTCCGTGGAACCGACAGTGCCTGGACCGACGTGGGGCCGGATCTGGGATCGGATCAATTCCCGACTCTGGCTCATGCGCGGATCGCCGTACTGGGACCGGACAGCGTTTCCAGTTACGCCTACGGATCGGTATGGAGCTTTCTTGAGCAGGAGATGGGGATTCCCTTCACTGCGCTCACTTCCTCGGGTTTGCGCAGAGGGCTGGATGATTTTGATGTCTTGGTACTGCCTTCGGGTATCGGATCTTCTGCCTTGAATGAACAGACTCGCGATGCTCTTCAAAGTTGGATTCGCAGTGGGGGAGTCTGTATCGCCATGGGGAGTTCGGCGATCAGGGTGGCCGGGAAAAATGGTCTGGTCTCCCGGGAACTGCTCGACAATCAGGAGTCGAGCCCCGAAGAGGATCCCAAGCCAAAAACTCGAACTGAACTGCGAGAAGAGAATCGTAAAGAACAAGTCCCTGGAAACATCGTGGCCCTCGATATCGATCGCGAGCACACATTGGGATTTGGCTTACCTGCCAGGATCCATGGATTCACTTCCAGTACCCAAATCTTCAAGGTGCAGGGGGATGGACAGGATGTGGCAGTTCTTCCCGACGATCATCCAGTGGTTAGTGGATTCATATCGGAACAAAACCAGAAAAGATTGGGTGGAGGTGTGTGGCTTGCGACGGAGCGCAGTGGAAGGGGCCAGGTGGTTCTGTTTGCAGGGGATCCACTTTTTCGGTCGTTTTGGAGGCAGTCTTCGGAAGTATTCCTTAATGCCCTCCTGCTGCTCGCACGTTAAATTTATGCAAATTTGCTGAAGTTCGGTTCTCCGTCAGCCGATGGATGGATTGGGTGAAGTTTTGCCCATGATCGGAGACCGATGGCGAAAAAGACCGAAGCACACGAGCATTCCGTGGATCAAGAAACAGCTGTTCGCAAGATCAGATTTTTGATCGATACCCACCATGAAACTATACCCGGTTTAGCCAAGGGGATCGGGGTTCTTCCCGGGACGATACAGGATGTTCTCGATGGCCAGTCATTGGCAAGCAGTGCTCTCGTTCGCAGGATTGCTGATCGATTCCAGTTACCGATGGACTTCTTTTCTGCAGAGCCCATCGCAGATACTCAGTCTGAAGTGCATGTGGATCAAGAAGAGAAGCCAGTGATCCGATCGACGCGGGCCCAGCGCATAGAATCAAAGCAGGAGAACTCAATCTCTGCCCCATCTTCCGATATGGATGAAGTTCGCAGAACTCAAAAGGCGATGATCGATTTACTGATCGACAAGGGAGTCATCCAACCCGGTGAATGGCAAGCGCGCCTGAGAAGGACACGTCTTACTCGGTAGGGCAGCCCTGACTCGTTTCGATCAATCCAAATCCAGAGACGGTGCCTGGCGCAATTGTCTCGCTCCCGATTCGATCGCAGTACCCTTGGATGCCCACCCTGGTTTGCCCATGCGCGCAAACGCAACCGCTTTTCCGCCTTCGACCCCTGGTTGATCGTAGGGGTCGACCTCCAAATGGTCCGCTGCCAGCACTGTCGCCACCTCCATCTGCAATATCCACGCACCCAGATGGGCTGCGTCGACCGCATCGAAGTGGACCATTGATACCGATCTCCCTGCGGATTGAAGGGCAGCGATGGTTCCGTCCCTCTCGGCAACCCTTAAATCTTCGATAGACTTTCCTGCGAGGTAGTTCAGATCTGCGTGGAGTTGGGCCGAGGATGGGGAAATGTTATCCAGAGTGGTCGGCAAGTCTGCATCGAGAACCAGGAACTGCTTGTTGTCAGGGCCTTCGACAAACAGCTGTACCACAGAGTGTTGGTCCGTTACTCCACGGGCAACGATGGGGGTGGATCCACGGCAAACGACGTTGCCGGCCAGATCCAATCGTTTGCCGAGACTCTCTGCCCAAAGTTGTGCAAACCAATCTCCGAAGGTGACCAATCGGTCGCGATAGGCAAAGTGAACCACGGTTGAGCAGCGGTCGTGGTGTTGCCGCCAGCCGGTCAACCAGCGAATCAGTCCGTGATCCGTGCCTGCCGAATGCAGATCCGCCAAGGCGGAGTGGGCCCCTTTTACAAGCGCGTGAATATCGATCCCTGTCAGAAGTGCGGGGAGAAGGCCGACGGAAGTAAGCACCGAAAAGCGGCCACCCACATCCGGAGGGACCGGCAAACTTCTCCAACCCTGTTGTTTCACCAGCTCACGCAACGGTCCTGCCAACGGATCTGTGATGACGATGATGTGCTGAGCCGGATCGAGCCCCTCCTTTTGAAGGGCATCGATGATCCACAGCATTTGGGAGGAGGTTTCTGCAGTACCTCCTGATTTGGAGATCACAAGGACTGTAGTGGTACTCAAATCGAGATTGGCGAGAGTTCGTGCCAAGGTATCAGGGTCGATGTTGTCGAGAACGGTGAGTCGATGGGATTCTACGGGGCACAAAGCGTCGACGAGGGCCAAAGTCCCCAAGGAAGATCCACCGATTCCAAGGAGCAATATCTCGTGATCTTCGGGGATGGTTGAGGCGACTTTTTCGATCTCAGTCAATTCCTCAGTTTGTGGGAGGTCTTTGATAAACCCGGGGGGTGAAGCGAGCAGTTTCTCAAGAGATTGGACGAAATCTTCGCTACCGTCTTCACATTGAGGGAACCAGCGGAGACTCATCGAAGGGTTGCCTCCCCATCCGATTGGGTCGATTGCAATCTTTGCACCAACTTTTCCCATGCACCCAGTGATCCTTTGATCTGCCTTTGCGGGACGGCATAAGAGAGCCTGAAGTGGCCAGGGCGACCGAATCCACTCCCTGGTACGACCAGAATCTTTTCTTTCAGCGCTTCACGGACAAATTCCACGTCATCCATGCCCAAGGTTTTCGGGAAGAGGAAGAAGGCCCCATCCGGGCGGACAAATTCAAAGCCGATAGACTCAAAGTGATCGATGAGCAAGCGGCGGTTTTCCGCATACTCCTGGCAGTCCACTGCGATCTCCTGGCAATCGGCTACAGCCAGTTGGAGCAGGCTGGGGGCGTTGACAAATCCGAGGGTTCGATTGGCAAAGGATGCCCCTGCAACCAATTCCTCACGCTGGGGAATCTGGGGAGAAACGGCCAGGTAGCCGATTCGATCTCCGGCGAGGCCCAGGTCTTTTGAGTGGGAGGTGATCACGATGGTATGAGAGTAGTGGGATTGGATCTCGGGACAGGTCACTCCGTCGTAGGTTACTTTTCTGTAGGGCTCGTCCGAGACGAGATAAATCGGTTGACCCGTCACCGCGGACGCTTTTTCCAATGCACGAGCGAATTCTTCGATTTCATCAGCGGAGTAAACCCTGCCGGTAGGATTGTTGGGGCTGTTGATGATCACGGCACGGGTGCGTTCAGTCACGCAGGCAAGTAATGCTTCAGGATCTGGGGAAAAATCTTCTCGAGTGGGACAATCGACGACCTTGCCACCATGGTTTTTGATGTAGAAGAGGTATTCGACGAAGTAGGGGCTGAGTATCACGACTTCGTCCCCTGGATTGAGAACTGTTTTGAGGAAAATGTTGAGTGCGCCTCCCGCACCCACAGTCATGATGACATCGCTCCCCTTCCATTCCATTCCGTCGCGTCGCCGCAGATCAGCGGCAATCTTTTCCCTCACTTGGGGCCAGCCGGCATTCGGCATGTAGCGATGGATCAGGTCTTGTGGGCCATTGACGATCTCCCTGAGGCGATCGACGAATCCATCCGGTGGAGGCAAGTGGGGATTTCCGAGTGAGAAATCAAAGACCGCCTCCTCTCCAAATTGCGCTTTGAGTCGGTTCCCTTCCTCGAACATCTGGCGAATCCACGACGATTTCTGCAAAGAGTTCTGAATTTCCGAAGAGATGAGCAATTTCATACTCCAGACGCTGGATAGTCCAAATTTGGGAAAAACACGTAAAACAAGGCTTGAATCGCACACTTGGGGCAGGATAGGCCCCCAAGGGGGCAGGGGCAACGGTTCCTTCGAGAGTGCAAGAAAGTCAAAAAAGAACTGGAATATCGTGGAGAACCTGTAGACAATCGGCGGAAGTCGAGAGACAGGCTCGAAGCGAATTCGAGGGTGAAACGGATGGGTCATAGTTTCCGTTACCTGAGAACGTTTCTGGTCAGTTTTGCGTCAGAACAGCGGGTTGGGTTCGCAAGAGTTCAGCCTGTGGGATCTGGGGATCCCAGACATTGAGGTGTGGAGATCGAGGAGATGGCAAGAGTGGGTGTCCCCCCTTTTGACAAACCTTGGCCAGACCTTGCACTGCTTGGGTGCGTTTTGTTCCGACACGACATTTCAATTCGTTCCTGAAGACCCGGCCCGGAACATTCCCCTAATTTCCCCCTTCTGGGTTGGGTCTCTTTTTTCCTTTTTACTTTTTAATCGGGCAAGAGATCTGTTTGCAAAGCTGCAGATGGATTTTGCACGGATGCTGGGAACCACTCAGGCTCTCACAGCTGTTGTCAAAACAACTTCCAGGGTTCCCCGGGTTCAGGTGCAGGCTTCCCATCGAGTCCCCCATTACGAATATCCACCACTGCGTTTGCCAAATCGCTGAGGGAGGTTTTGGGAGCCGGATCGAGAATGTGGAGCGGACAAGATATGGGAGCTCCGTCGGAGCAAAACAATAGATCCGGTTCCAGGATTCCAGACAAGGGAAGTGTCTCCCTGAAAGAATCATCGAGATTGCTCAATAGGAGGCCTGCTGCTTGTTGCAGCGGGGATTCCCGCACATCTGCACTTTCGAGACCTTGCATATCCCGGTTTGCTGCTTCGGCAGCGGGATCGAGCACATGTCCAAGTGGTGCGCCTGAGAATCGCTCGAAAACTTCTGACAAGTCTTCCCTCTGCAAGGGAGTGGATGGATCCCGCGACTCCCTGAGCAGAATCTGTGTTCCGCGGCGATCCGCTTCATCGAGGATCTTTTCGAGGTTTCGCAGCAGACCGTCTTTGCGGTGGGTCAGGGGAGCCACGGTCTGTTGCCATTGGGTGAAAAAACGCAGGTACTCTTCGAGAAGAAACCGGATGCGTGTTTCGATGTCGGCAATGGTATCGATATCTTCCTTTGGAATCGATTTCAGCAGTGCTCTGCGTTGCTGAAACCAATCGGCGTGCTTCCTCTGAAGCTGTTGGGTTTGAGAAGATAGTGGCAACGTGAGAGGGGAGAGAATCAGTGAGGGGATCTCCAGATCCTCCGCATGCCTCAAGCAGTGAAGCACGCTCTCCAAGGCATGACGTGACTCACTCTCCTCGATGGCATCGAGGTGGGGGAGAAGATGGGGCTGGCCCGGGAGAAAGGGTTTGCCTGGCGCAGGAACGGTCGCCGCGGGAACGGCGTGTTTTGCCCCTCTGATTTCCCTCACCATGAAAACCCAGTGATCGAGAGGATCTTCATGGCTCAGGATGATTCCCGGAATCTGTACGTCGAGAAGGGTGCGTATTCGTTGTTCAAGTTCCCCATCGTCCCAAGGGACCATTCTCGTGGTCAGGCACAGCATCGAGTTCCTTTCCGAATCCTTCCGCCCACAGAATCAGGGTCCCTGCTTCCTTCGGCAAGATCCTACCCCCCGGAGCGTGGAGATGTATCCTGAGCCTGTCAGGAGGAAGACGATGATGTCCGATGATGCTCACCGAAATGGCGAATCAGAGTCCATGCAGGGTGATATGACCCGATCCCTTGAGGATTACAGGCAGCGAAGTCAGGCTGCAATCGATGCCATCGATGTTGCCAAAGTAGCGCTCTGGACCGAAGAGATCTTTCAAGCGTGGCGCAGCGATCGGCAGTTGCTGGTTTTTGGCAATGGGGGCAGCGCAGCGACCGCATCCCATTTGGCGGAAGACCTGGCGACCTATGCGATCCCCTTTGAGGAACCGAAAAGACTACGGGTGATGTCCCTCAATGACAGCGCTCCAACTTTGACCGCACTGGGCAACGATGTCGGATTCGACAAGGTTTTCAGTGAACAAGTCCAACAGTGGGCTCGTCCGGATGATCTCGTTTTGACGATGAGTGGCTCAGGAAATTCACCCAATCTGGTTGCTGCCATCGAAAGGGCTAATTCCATTGGTTGCAGGACTGCAGCGATGACTGGCTTCAGCGGTGGTGTACTGCGGGGATTGGTACAGTACCCGCTTCACGTCGAGATTCATGAAATGCAGCCCGCTCAGGATGCGCACATGATTATGACCCATATGATCATCGATGGGTTTCGAAACCGGGTCAGGGATGATCTCACTGAAGGAGTGACCGGCGGTACGGAAGGTTGAGTAACAACAGAGTCGTCTTCCTTGACCGTGACGGCGTGATCAACGAGTTCGTCTTTGAGGCGATCAGGGATCCAGAGCAATTTCGATACTACGAATTTACACCCACCGCCATGTCCCGCCTGGGTCGGCTGGGATGCCCGGTCGTGGTGGTCACCAATCAATCTGCGGTCGGCAGGGGCTGGACTACAGAGTCGGTCGTTCACCAAATTCACGACAAACTGATGGAGGACATGAGAGCCTGGGGAGTGGATATCCTCTCTGTCAAACATTGTCCCCATCACCCTGAGGAGGGCTGCCGTTGCCGCAAGCCGGATACGGGAATGTTTGAAGATGCCGCAAATGAGCACGGTATCAATCTTCGGTCAGCAGTGATGGTGGGAGATTCTGTCGTTGACATGCAGGCTGCGGATCGATTGGGTCTTAAAAAAATTCGCGTCAAGACCGGCAGGGGAGAGTCTCCACTGCCTGCCGGACTTGAAATCGACGCCCACGTAGGGAATCTTTCAAACGCAGTGGATTGGATTGAATCATGGTTGCAAGAATATCCCCCAGATTCCGCAGACTGAAATTTCCGATGGGCACTCTCATCATCATAGGGGTGCTAATGGCTCTCAGTCTCTCGGGGTGCCAAACCCAACAATGGAATGGGATCCACGAGAATCAATTGCGGGTGCGTTTCTTCGACGGAGTTGAGGGCAAAGAGTCCAGTATCGAAGCAGTCATCGGAGATTTGGCAGGAAGGGATGTCGTCTTTCTCGGGGAGACTCACCTCGACCATGAGACCCATCGTCTCGAACTGGAATTGATCCAACAACTGTTCGAACAAAACCGTGAGTTGGGTCGCCCGTTGGTTGTTTCCATGGAAATGTTCAGCCGTGATGTCCAGGGAGTGGTCGACCAATACCTTGCGGGCGAAATCACGGAATCGGAATTCCTCGAAAATTCAAATCCCTGGGGCAACTACGACACCGGTTATCGAGCCATCGTCGAATGGGCAAAGGATGCTGGAGTACCTGTGGTCGCCGCCAATGTTCCCTCTGCCGTCTGGCGAAAAGCGGCATTCGGAGGAGGACTGGAGGCCCTATCCAAAGAGGAGCGGGCAACGATTGCGACAGAGTTATTGCCTGGAACGGTGAGGTATTGGCAGCGATACGATCGCACAGTCAGGGGACACGGTCATGCACCTGCATCAGGAGCTCCTGAAGATCGGGTCGAGAAGGTGCAAAGCCTGTGGGACAACACCATGGCGGAGTCGATCGACAGAGCAGTGAAAGCAAACCCCCAAGCCGTGGTTGTCCACCTCAATGGAGGATTCCACAGTCTTGAAAGAGACGGCACGGTTCATCAGTTGCAATTACGAAATCCTGAGTTGTCGGTAGGGACAGTCAATATTTCCCCCTCCTACGATTTGAGGGCTGCGACCGTCCGCACCGATCGGTTTCTCGCCGATTGGCTCGTGCGTACGGAATCGACAGCCAGGGGGCTTCACTCAGGGAGTCAGGCGATTTTGTCACCGCGGCCCTTGCGCTATCGAATCAGCACCGGTGATCCCAGTGGCGAATCATCTCCGGCATTGATTTGGCTTGCCGATGCCGGTGCTGATCCTGCGAATGAGTTTGATCGATTGAGCGAGATGTATGGCTCAAAAGTGACCGTCGTTGTGGTCGAACAAGTTTATTCATCGGGGAAGGGTGGAGAGTGGTTGGCCAAAGACCATCGAATTGAGGATCTTTCGACACTCGATTTCGCTCTCGACAGACTTCAGGAGCAGTTGTTCATGCACTACGACATCGATTCCGATCGCTGTGTCTTGGCTGGAACGGGTGCCGGTGCAGAAGTGATCTTGACCTGTTCCACAGGAGACAGGGATTGGAACCAGGCGATGGTTGCGACGACTGCGGGTCCTGGGTGGTTTGGAATGGAAGGCCTTTCCGATCCACCCTTGGAACCACACCCGGGACCTGGAGTGCACGTCATCGGCCTTCAAGATCATGAAGCGGCATGGAAACGAGAAATCTCAGCACGAAGCGCAGTCGGAGAACCGATGCGTTGGACCCTGTGTCCGCAGGGGCAGGATCCTGAAACCCTTCTTCATGAACTGATAAAGAAGTCGCTCGAATAGATCAGGTGTTTGCGGCGACTCCTACCCCAGATACTTGATGGCGAAAAACCCGAGGATGCCGATGATCAATGCAGCCACGGTGAGCCAGCCGAACCAGCGATCGATAAAATCTTTGACCTGATCGCCGAAGATGTGGATCAGCGCACCTTCCGCCAAGAATCGGGCACCTCTGCCGATCAAGCTGGCACTGACAAAGATGACCAGTGGCATCCCTGCTGCCCCGGCGGCAAGGGTGAAGACTTTGTAGGGAATCGGTGTCAGGGCAGCAGTGAGAACTGCCAGAAATCCGATCTCGATGAAACTCTCTGCAACACGGGCGAAAGTTTCATGGGCGTCGAAGAGGTCGAGGATCGCGATACCAATGGTGTCGAAAGCCCAGCCGCCGATGGCGTATCCAAGGAGCCCCCCTGCAACGGAAGCAATGGTGGTCAACAGTGCCAGCGGGATTGCCCTACGGGGATTGCCGAGGCCGAGAGCGATCAACAATGGATCAGGGGGTATCGGGAAGAAACTGGATTCAGCAAAGGAGACCGCCGCCAAGACTGCCGGCCCCCTGCGGGTGTTCGCTTCTGCAAGAATCCGTCGATAAAGGCGCTTCAGGAGGCCTTCTTTTTCGGGAGGAGATTCTGGTTGAGGGTCCTCCAGGGAGTCAGCCATGAAGGTGAGTCTCACTTTGATCTACCTGCTGCAGGCCCGCTTCGATTCTGTCGAGGAGATGACGCGTCGCTGATTCAGGATCCTCCTGGGCGATGATTCCCGTACACACGGCAACCCGCTCAGCACCGGCAGCCATCACTGAGTCAATGGTTGAGGCATCGACCCTGCCAATGGCAAAACCAGGAAGTGGTGAGGCCTTTTGAGCTTCGATGATGTACTCGGTCCCCACTGCACGCCGATGCTCTTTGGTTTTTGTTTCGTGGATGGGACCGATGCCGATGTAATCGGCACCGAGGTGAGCAGCTCTTGCCGCCTCTTGCGGGGCATGGGTAGAGAGGCCGATGATCGCATCCTTGCCGAGGATCTTTCGTGCTTCATGTGGAGGAAGATCCTGCTGGCCCAAGTGAACCCCATCTGCTTCACTGAGGGCAGCCACAGTGACTTCATCATTGATCAGCAACAATGCACCGAATTCCATGGTGATTTCCCTGAGTCGACGAGCCTTGTCGAGGAGTTCCCCTGTGTTTCTCTCCTTTTCCCGCAGTTGGATGATGCTCGCCCCGCCGCGGAGTGCCGCCTCCGTGGTTTCGTAAAGGTCACCTCTGCACAGAGATTCAGTCACCAAGAGATAAAGCCTCCTCTCCCGAAGCGATCGCCCCCGATTGAGGAGTCCATCCATGATGGTGTCCTGTGAATAGATCGCGTAGCGGATCTCCTGCATCGAGTTGGAGAGGCGGGTGTCGATCAGGCGCAACAGCTCTTCGATGGAGCGCGCCGATTCACGGCAGCGGGATATGTTCGCTGCGATGAGTCCCTGGAGATTATTGTGCGCCCCGGTTCCAGGTGCGTCGAGGATTGGATCCCCGCACAGGTCCCGATGGGGGGTCAGGCTGCCGACCCGGGATTCCACTTGTTGGCGCAGGGCACCGCATCTTCTGCGTAACTCCTGCCAGTGGGCTGCGAGAACCGGGTTTTGCAGATGGAAGCGGGCTGGATCTTCCAGAGTTCGCAGCCCCTCCGTCAGCCGTTGAAAGGTGGCATCGAGGGTCCTGAGCAGGCCAGGATCGAATCTGCTCTTGTCGTTTGGTGGGGTCGTGTTCATGCCCCCAGAGTCCTCCGGATGGAGGACTTCATCAAGCCATCCCGATCCGCTCCCCTCAGCCAGTTCAGGACCTTACACTGATCTCTGATGGGAGGTTTTCCATTGCGGGCCTTATTGCTTCTTTCATCGGTGATTCCCGGCTTGCCGTTGCTTATTTACGGTCGATACGCCTACGGCCTATTGCTGTTTCTGTTTGGCTCTGCCAGTTGGGTTCTCCACCTGGCTTCCCACCTGCGGGTGGGGGAAGATCGCGATCTGTTTCTCTCTGGCAGCCTCGTTGGCGGCGTGATCTGCACCTTGGCGACGGCGATGTGGTCGATTCACTGGACCTCCGCTGAACGAATAGAAAAGACTCGCAGGGAAGTGGAACTTGCCCTCGATGAAGCGCAACGCAATTATCTTCGCGGTCGCCTCGAAGAGGCAAGAGTTTCTCTCGATCGGGGATTGAAGATGGATGGCCGCGATATCGATCTATTATTCCTCGATTGGCAAATTGCCCGTCGACTGGGAGATGAGCACAGGGCTCGCCGCAGTCGCCGATTGCTCAGAAAGCACGACTTGGATGAAAAGTGGCTCTGGGAAGTCCAGAGAGAGGAGTTGGCGCGTGGCAGATGAAACACCCGTTGAATCCCGTTCAGATGGGGTTTCCTATCGCGATGCAGGGGTCGATATCGATGCGGGAAACGAGGTCGTTTCCAGAATCCGCGAAGCGGTTCAATCCACACAGGATGAACGGGTCCTCTCCGGATCCCATGGGGCATTCGGTGGATTCTATCGTTTGCTCGATGGAGCACAGCAGCTCTTCGGAAAACCTCTCAAAGATCCGATTCTCGTCGGTGCCACGGATGGTGTCGGAACCAAACTGAAAGTTGCATTTGCATGCAACAAACTCGATACGGTCGGAATTGACCTGGTGGCGATGTGTGTCAATGACTTGGTGGTCGGAGGAGCTCGTCCGCTCTTCTTTCTCGACTACGTTGCCACGGGAAAGATCACCCCTGAAGCGATCGCAATCGTCGTGGAAGGGATCGCCGAAGGCTGTCGCCAGAGTGGGTGTGCCTTGCTGGGTGGGGAAACTGCAGAGATGCCGGGCTTCTACCAAGAGGGAGAACTCGATCTGGCAGGTTTTTCAGTAGGAGTGGTCGAGAGGGATGAAATCCTCGATGGGAAATCGGTCACGACAGGGGACCGAGTCATCGGGCTGGCGTCTGACGGGGTCCATTCCAATGGCTTTTCTTTGGTGAGGCGGGTTCTTCTTGAAGGGGCCGCAGCGCTTCCACTCGACGAAGATCCCGCAAATTGGGGCCACACCCTCGGTGAAGAACTGCTGCGTCCGACCCGCATCTACGTTCGTTCCCTCCTCGAGATCCTGTCCTCTTTCCCCAACGGGATTCATGCTCTGGCGCACATCACCGGAGGCGGTCTCCTGGAAAACATCCCCCGTGTTCTTCCGACAGGGATGGGCGCAAGATTGCATCGTTCATCCTGGACTCGGCCGGAAATCTTTTCGCTGATCGAAGAGCATGGTCCTGTGGCCACCGAAGAGATGGACCGGGTCTTCAATCAGGGAATCGGAATGGCTGTGATCGTGGATCAGCACCGCAGTGCAGAAATTTTGCAGCGCTTCCGTGACTTGGGAGAATCGGTATGGGAAATCGGCGAAATCATCGAAGGCGATGGGATTCAGATCGTATCCTGATGATGGATTTCCCCATCCCCGAGATCGAAATCGACGGGCGTGGTGCAATCTTCATCGACGGAGATGATTCCCGAATAATTGATCTTTGCCGGGCCACAGATTTCGAGCATGTCAGGGCCGCTTGCCACTGAACGGACTTCAAGGGTGCCGCCCGGCATTTGAACCTCCACCGATTGCTCAACGATTCCCATCTCCTGCAAAACCTTGACGGCGGCTGCTGCACCCGTTCCGCAGGCGAGGGTCTCGCCGCAGCCCCTTTCCCATACCCGAAGGTGGACCCTTCGGGGAGAATCGACCGTATAAAAACCCACATTGACGCGCCCGGGCATGCTGACTTCGATGCTCGGACCCAATTGGCGCACCGGATCTGACCCAGAAAACTCCGCCATTGGAAACACCAGGTGGGGATTGCCAACATTGACCGGAACTCCGCAATACTCTTCACCGTGGATGGTCAGCGTCATTGGATCTGCCAGGGTGACCGGACCCAGGAGAGTTTTGGCGTTGAACTCACCATCCGCCCTTTGAAACGATTCCACTGGGACGGGACCGGCATCGGTATGAATGGTAGTGACATTTTCTCGACCAAACAGGGCCCTGGTGACCACCCGGAGTCCATTGCCACACGCTTCCGCCCTGCTTCCATCCGCATTCCAACACTGCATCCCAATTGCGCCATTTGATCTCCGAATGACCAGGACTCCGTCTGCTCCCACCCCGGTTCTTCGACAACACAGGGAGACCGCCAATGGGGCCAGGTCGTCGGGGATCTCTCCGTGGACCTCGTCGAGCACGACAAAGTCATTTCCTGCACCATGAGCCTTCATGAAGCGTAGAAGTGGATTTCCCAAGGGCATCGCCTGACCAGGGGACGATTCGCCGCATCCCCGAATTTGTCGGAATTTGCATAGGAGCACTCGCTGGACTTGGAAGGCCCCCTGTTGCATCGGAGGCACTCACGCCATGGAATGATAGGGTCTTCATTACTCGCGATCGAGAGGAATGCCAATTGAAGAAGTTGAACTGGACTGGATCTCGGGTTTCTTCTTTGGGGATCGGAAACGGCTGTGGACCTGCTCACTACACAGGAACTGGGAAGTGGAGTGCAACAACGGGCTCGACAGTCTATCTGCTGCTGTTTTTGGTGGTTGTTGCAGGCTTTGCGTACTTCATCTTTGTGCAGCCGGCGGCCCCGGTAGATAGCGGTGCAGGTGAGGTGGAGGCTGCGCTCAAGAGGGCGCGGGTCAAGGTCGAGCTTTCAGAAACTCTCGACGGCAAAGATACACCCGTCAATATTGCTGATCTGATTATTCGCAGAACTCTTGCACTCCACGGATTTGAGCTGGTCGAAGAGAATTTCGAGTATCAGGTAACCGGGGATTTGCAGTGCGATTATTTTCAGGATTTGACATTCGACTTCCAAGGATCTTCGCAACACCTGGAACATCAGTATCACGGGAGATTTACCGGTGCGCTGAAAACTGCGGAAGGCAAAGATCTACAGGATCTTTCATTCCCTGAACCATTGATGAATGGCCGCACAGACCTTGCGCTTGCCCAAAAGGACATCCGGCGTCGCGCTGCGACCTTGATCGGTGGTCGCCTGGTGACCGGGGGAACTCTCGGAAACCCCAAGGTCCAAGGGCTCCTCGACGCCTTGACAGATGCCCTCGATGGAAGAACCTACAATGAAATCGTCCGCCAGATGACGATCCTCGGTGCTCCGGCAGTGCCCTACCTGCTCGATGCCCTGCGAGATGAGCGAGAGGTTACCCTTTCGGGCACCTATCCCGGTTTTGCTGATCTGCAACCGGGAGAATTGAAGGTCTACCATGCTGCTGATTTGGCGTTGAGAGATATTCTCGACCGCGACAGTTATCTCGACCCCGATTCCACCGAAGATTACCTGCACAGGGTTCGAACAGCATGGTTGTGGGTTTGGGAAGACCTTCAAGGGATCCCCGAGGAACTTCGGATCAGATCTGAAGACAGGAAGAAAACGGTCCCGGCAGCACAAGGATGATTTGCGGGTGGAATTCTGAGGAGTAACTGTTGAGCATTCATTCCACAGCACTGGTCGATGAGAGTGCCCAGATCGGCGCGGGAGTCGAGATCGGTCCATTCTGCGTCGTCGAAGCGGGAGCCTTGATCGGCGATCGCTGCAAGATTTTTTCCCATGCATACGTCGGACCCAATTCTGTTTTGGAACCCGGGGTCGAAATCCACATGCACGCCGTGATCGGACATGAACCCCAGGATTTGGCTTGGGCTCGGGAGCCGAGCTCATGCGTGATCGGTGAGAACAGTGTGCTGAGGGAATACACGACGGTGCACAGGGCTTCACGGCCAGGGGGGGTGACCCGAATCGGGTCCGGTTGTCTGCTCATGGTCGGTTCACACGTTGCTCACGACTGCGAGGTTGGCGATGGTGTGATCATGGCGAATCACTGCTCATTGGCGGGCCATGTATCGGTCGGGGATGGTGCGTTTCTGTCGGCGAACTCACTGGTGCATCAGTTTTGTCGAATCGGCCGTTTGGTCATGCTGGGGGGAGCGGCAGTCGCGGTCCAGGATATCCCGCCCTTCATGCTTTCTACCGGTGATCGTGCGGTTGTCCGTGGGGTCAATGTCATCGGATTGCGCAGGGCGGGTATCTCGGCGGATGTACGCAGATCGATACAGGATGCTCACAGACTGATGTATCGAAGTTCAAAGACGATGCCGGAATCGAGTCAATTATTGGCTCTCAGTGAAGTCGCAGAAGTTCGCGAATTGTCCGAGTTCATCGGCGATTCCGCCAGGGGGATCGCTGCAGCAGCGATCAGCGCCCAGATTCCCGCTGTCGATGAAGAGGTCGAGTCCACCGAAAGTGCACACGGCGAGCGTGGCCTCGGAGATCGTCGGGTCTGATCCACGATGAAGCTCCTGTTTCTGGACCCCACTCCCCAAAGCCTTACTTCAGGGAACATGACGACTGGAGTACGACTTACCCACCATTGGCAGATGGCAGGCCACGAGGTCGAGAAGATTTCAGTCAGAGGTGCATTTCCGATCGATGAAGAACTTCTCACCGACAAACTTCGGTGCAGCGATGTCGTTGTGGCATTGCATGCAGGACATTGTCATCGGGCCCTGGAGGTATGGCGAAGTCTGGGGAAGCCGATCCCTCTGATTTTTATCGTCAGTGGAACAGACCTCTTCCAGCCCATCCTTGAAGAGAATGTGGTATCGGATGAGTTTCGCAGTGCATGCTCCGATGCAGAATCCATCGTCACGCTGGCAAGAGGATTGCATCGCTATTATCCCGAAGAGGAGAGGGACCTCTGGCGAGATCGCACCCAAACCATCCTTCAGGGAGCGAATCCCATCGCTTGGCAGTTGTCGGAAGCAAGTACCCAGTTGGCAGTCGTCATAGGGAATCTTCGGTCGATCAAAGATCCCTGGTTGCCTGTGGAGGCATTGTCGGTTTTGAAGCAGCGGGGAACCGCTTCAGGATTGGCACCCCTGGAAGTTCAGCATTACGGATCTTTGCTCGATGAAGCCGATCAGCAACGGGTTGAATCTGCCCAAGCGAGGTTACCCGGGCCGGATCTTCGGTGGTGTTGGAAGAGCGAAGTTTCGAGGGGGCAGATTGAAAATTTGATGTCGTTGGCACCCCTGCTGATCCATCCGTCAGTTCATGAGGGAGGCGCAAATGTCGTCGGTGAATTCCTGGTCAGCGGATTGCCCATCCTGGCCAGTCGTGCTCCCGGAAATTTGGGGCTTCTCGGTGAAGATTGGCCCGGTCTCTTCGATGTGGGGGATGCGCATGGATTGGCCGATCTGTTGCATCGATGGCGGACATCCGGGGACTTCCGGAATTCCCTGTTCAGCGCGTCAAAGCGTCTCTCCTCCAAGCATGATCTCTCCTGCGAAAGGGAGTCTTGGTACAGATTGCTGAAACAATTCGGGTGTTGACCCATCGCCAAAAAAAAAGCGCACGGTGGGTTAGAACCGTGCGCGGGAAGATAGAGATGAAGACTAGTTCTCGCTGGATCAGATGCTCTTCCAAAGAAATAAATCTGACCACGCTCGCATTCTATGGATTAACCAACCTGTTAACAAATACATTCCATTGAATGGACAACCCTTCGTTCCATTGTTCCTGATTGACATATAGGTTCATTTTTGTCCCACTGTGCTTCATGGGCGGGGGGGAATCCGCCCTTCGGTAGATCCGATGAACAGGGGGAACTCGTGACTCAAATGACAGACGACGCACGACGATCGCGTCTTTTTTGGGCTAGTTGCATGGCGTTGGTTGCCACTTCGGTGGCATTCGGTGTCATCACAGCTTCGATGATTGATTTCACCAATCAGTTCGGCCTCACAGAGACCCAGTCCGGCTTGATCGGCGGGGCAGCATTGGGTGGTTTTGCCATCTCTATCATTGCGCTTGGCGTGGTGATCGAAAAGATCGGCATCGCCATCTCCATCAAATTGGCATTTTTGTGCCACGTCTTCGGCGTATTGTTGATGACTTTTGCGGATGGATTTTCCCAATTATTCATTGGGGCATCCATCATCGCATTGGGGAATGGCTGTGTGGAGGCGGGGTGTAACCCGCTGGTTGCGACCCTCTATCCCGATGACAAGACGGTTCGGTTGAACAAATTCCATGTCTTCTGGCCACTCGGGATCATCGTCGGAGCACTCTTCGGATTTTGGGTTACCCAATCTGCTGCAGCAGTTCCTGCGGGTGAAGCCTGGACCATCTTTGGTTTGACTGCTCTTCAGGCAAAACTTGCTTTCGTTCTGATTCCGACGCTGATCTATGGATATCTGTTCCTTGGTCAGGAGATTCCCGTCACTGAAAGAGTCAGTTCAAACGTCTCTGATGAAGAGGTCAAGGAGTCGATCGCCTCGCCGTTGTTCATGACGATGCTGGTCTGCATGGGACTGACTGCGACTTTGGAACTGGCCCCGGGTCGCTGGATTGAAGCATTGATGGGGCCCGCCATGGTTGAAGCAAACTTCATGTCAGATGGCGGGGTACTGGTGCTGGTGTACGGAATGGCATTGATGGCAATATTGCGGTACTACGCTGGAAACTTCATGAAGCGCTTTACTCCTACCGGAGTTCTTCTCGGTTCGGTGGTTTTGGGTGGAGCAGGTCTATTCGCCATGACCTACGCAAGCAGCGCATTTTCGATCATCGCCACGGCGACCCTCTTCTACGTCGGTGTCTGCTTCCTGTGGCCGACGATGATCGGCTTTGTCGCAGAGAGGGTACCCAAGAGTGGTGCACTGGGCCTCTGCCTCATGGGCGGAATCGGCATGCTGGTGGTGGGATACGTTGCGGTACCTGGAGTGGGAGCGCTCCAGGAACATTACACTGCTCTTGCCATGGATGCAGGGCAGGAGAAGGCGGCTGCAGCTGCATATGCTGGAAAGATGGCGTTCCGCTGGATTGCTGTACTGGCGATTCCATTGGCTCTGGTCTTCTACCGGTTGAATCAGAGGTACGGTTCAGGGGCCAGCGTGGGTGCCAACGAAACGGTTGCCGCCTAGCTTCAGTGGTAACAGCAGATTGAAATTGAAAAGTCCCGGATACCAAGCGGTATCCGGGACTTTTTCTGTCTCAGAAAAAATCAGGGGCAGGCGTTGAAACTGCTGCAGCCGAGGGGACCGGGGATCACCGGTCCACAGTTCGGGAAGGGGCCTACAGGGTTGGGTCCGCTGTCAAAGAGGAACACCAGCGTGTAGACCACGTCGGAAACATCGACTTGAGAATCGCCATTGACGTTTAGAGCAGCAACGCAGGAAACGGGGGTACCTCCGAAGAGATACTGCAAGGATTGCACCGCATCGCTAATGTCGTGGCTGCCGTCAGCATTGGAATCCCCGGCGATGTATTCGACTCCGCCCCCACACTCATCAGGAATCCCATCCTGATTGGCATCTGCGCTGGTGCCGGAGCTGATGTCGCAACTGTCGAGAATCCCATTGGCATTGCAGTCATTTGCACTGCTGATTTCGCAGTCGTCGTGAATCCCATTATTGTTGCAGTCGGGAATCCCCGCACCTGCGATCGCGATATCCAGCCCCCAGACGTTGAGCAGTCCTTCATCGCCACCGGCATTGTCTGCGACGGTCAGGGCCCAGTCACCCAGGGCATTCTGGTTGTCGAGGGCAGACAGTGCGCTCGCTGGTGTGGTTGTATTGGTTCCTGCCTCATCGTCATAAGTGGTGTTGATATTGTCTGCAGATCCACCGGAACCATTGTGGAGAGTCACAGAGGTACCATTTGGTGCAGCGACAGAGATATTCAGGTCCCCGATGAATGTGTGGGTCAATTCCACGTGGACATTGACATCGTCGATCAACCCCGCCTGGGGGACATTGAGTGTACGTACGACCGGAGGAAGATTGTCCGCAATCGGTTCCGGCGGGCTGACAACATCCTCGAAGGTGAAAATCCCTGCGGCTTCACAGGCGTCGAGAACCCCATTGTTGTCGCAATCGAGGGCGGGATTTGCAGCGATTTCGCAGTTGTCGATGACTCCATCCAGGTTGCAATCGGCGGCAGTCCCTTGTGAGAGTTCACAACTGTCCAGCACTCCATCGAGATCACAATCCGCTGCTCCCGCTGAGATTTCGCAGGCGTCGGGAACGAAATTGCCATTGCAGTCCGCTTCTCCGGCGATCAACTCGCAAGCGTCGGCGATGCCATCGTTGTCACAGTCGTCCTGGCACTCGTCAAGGAGTCCATTGGCATCACAGTCCGATGCACCCGCAGCGATTTCGTCGGCATCCGGAATCCCGTTATTGTTGCAGTCGAGGTCACCCGCTGCAGGACCGATGGCTGCGACGGTCAGGTTGTCTGTCGCACCCGGAGTAAAGAGTCCCACGGTCACATTTGCGGCAACCGGCGGGGAGGTCGTCGTGAACCGGAAGTTGTAGGTGGTTCCCCAGCGGATCGCATTGGCGTTGGCATTGGTGGCAAAGGTATCGGTGCTCCAGGTGATGGCTCCACCACTGTTGACTGAAGCCCAATCTGCACCGTCGTAAACTTCGGTACTGTGGTATTCGACATCATGGAATCCGATGGCACTGGGAACGACGCCCAACAGTGGAACCGCAAAACTGCGTGCACAACGGGTCGAATCCATGTTGTAGAGGGCGTATTCATACTCCCAGAGGTTTGCGGAGAGTTGATTGACCTTGACGCCCAGGATCATCAGACCATCTTCCCCATCGGGGATATCGATCAGGGTGACTGCAGGATCCACATCCTGCCAAGCCTGAATCGCCGGTTGCTGGCGCTGCGTCGAACCGATGAAAGTGATGGCATGGTTGGAGGTACTGGTCGAGATAGTGACCTCACGATAACTACAATTGTTGTGATGATTGCCAGCGGCGGCATCATCAGGGGTCACGTAGTGGCCTTCGATAAAGTACCGTGCTCCCGTATTCAGGCTCGGGGTCAGATCATCGCCGTGAACCCGGAGTCGACGGGAGGTGAGATCCGGGTTGGAGGGATCCATCACCTGGGGGTAGATGAAGATACCGTGAGCAGGGTCGGTGACCTCAGATCGCGCGCCCAGGCTTCCCTGGCTGCCGTTGAGACCTGCACCGTAGGGATCGGAGCAACCCACGCCGAGTCGAGAACCGGTGCCCGATGAGGTGCAACCGCAACCACAGGTGTTTCCCTGCAAGGCCGTAAATCCATGCTTGAGCCAACTCAAGCCGATTTGTTCGAACCTGCCATCTCTGAGGCGATACATGTTTTGCCCGATGACCGGATGTTCATTGGTACTGGCAATCCACAGAAGTTCCTCGGTCCCGATATTGCAGGAAGTGGTCCCTACAGAGTAGGCATAGTAACCCCCGGCATTGCCGTAACTTTGAGTCCCGGTCAATTCTCCGACGATGACATCGGCACCGATTCCACCCAGTCCTCCTCCCGGGTCGCATTGTCCATGGAGATTCGTGCCAGTGAAGATCAGGGTGATGACGATGAATAATTTCTGCAACGCTCTGCTCCCATCCTGCGGGCGGAAAAGTGATCTTTCCCCGGAAGGGAAAAGCCTGATTGTGAAGAGTATGGGTTGTCCTGAAAAGGCAACCGAACCCAAGCCTACTCCCATACTAGTTTGTATTCGCAACTGAAGCGAGAAGGGGATCGAGGGTGACATTAGACGCATTAGTCGCAATTAAGAGAACCCGCCACTGGTCGGTAGCGGGTTCGAAAGATCATGGAGCTGGCGACGGGAGTCGAACCCGTGACCTCAGCTTTACGAAAGCTGTGCTCTACCAACTGAGCTACGCCAGCCCTGCAATTTCGGCCTGAAACAGGACCCAGAGCATATCTTGTTCACAAGGAAGCGGCAACTTCAGCGCCTGAGAGAATCACAGCAGCGGCGTTCAGGAACTGGAGACGGTGGAATCAGGTAGAGAACTGTGGGGATGCTTCTGATATTCGGCAGATTTGGCTTCATTGGTGAGGTGACGATAGACCTGGGTGGTCGCCAGATGCTTGTGCCCCAGTAGTTCCTGGACTTCACGCAAGTTTGCTCCGCTATCCACCAAGTGAGTGGCATAGGAGTGTCTCAGGGTGTGGGGACTGGTTCGCTGGTCCAGTCCTGCCCTGCCGACATAGCGGTCAAAAATTTTGCGAATGGAACGATCCGATATTCTTTTGCCGAAGCGGTTGAGGAGGACAGGGATGGGTCCCCAGCTCCCATCCTCCGGGATCCATTGGGCAGGTATCGCCTCTCGATAAGTAAAGAGGGATCGCAGTGCGTGTTCTCCGATGGGAACGATCCGTTCCTTACGCCCCTTGCCGAAGGCACGGACGAGGCGGATCTTGCTGTCGATGTGATTCCAATCGAGTGCGACCAGTTCGCTGACGCGCAAGCCGGTACTGTAGAGGATCTCCAGGATGGCCCGATCTCTCATGCCTCGGTAACTGTCCGTTTCAGGTTGATCGAGTAAACGCATCACCTCCTGGATGGTCAGGAAGTGGGGCAGAGAGCGCGGAACTTTCGGTGTGTCCAATTCCAGAAATTCGCAGCGGCCTTCAAATTTGTTTTCGCGTTGAAGGAAGCGAAAGTAGCCCCGGACCGATGCCAACTTGCGAGCAATCGTGGAGCGCGAGTATCCGCGTTCGCCAAAGTGGGCCAACCAGCGTCTCACTTCTTCGGTACTGGTGGAGATCAGTTCGGAAACAGATTTGACCTGGAAAAATTCCTGCAATTGCTCGAGGTCCTTGCGATAGGCACGCAAGGTTTCCGGGCTCAAGTTTCGCTCTAACTCAAGGTGCTTGAGGAAGGACTCCATACTGTGCACCCTCTTCCCAGCCCGAAGGCACTTCCCTTGGGATTGATCCTATGAAGTCCGGAAAAAAAATTGAAGCCGATCCGTTCCGGGAAGTTGCCGATGTGGCCGAAAGGAGAGTGGAATGTGGGCAAATTGTGGAAAAGTCACTGTAGGCGACCGTGCATGCGGGAGATCAATTCCCGAACCACAGCCCGGAAGTGATCCACCGTCAGTTCCTCTTCGTCCAAATGGGCCGCTTCATCCAGCGACCGGGGAGCGGGTGAGCCGAACTTCAGCAATTCTTCACACAGACCCGGCAAGTCGTGCTGATCGTAGAGAATACAGAACTCCTCCCTCTTGCTGACCACCATCAAAGAGCAATCTTTTGCAGAAAGGGGGTTTGAAGCGGAATCCATGGCGATATCGTCCTTCATGTTCAGCGAGTACCGAAAAGGCGGTGTTCTCTCATTTCATCGTCTTAATTCCGCTGCGGCTGGAGTTCTTTCTGGGGAATATCCCAGGGGAGATGTGTCATGAGCAGTCCCTTCCAGAATGCGCTCAGGGTCGAGGAGATCACTCCGATTCCCATCGAGGGGATCCTCTCCCACTGGGGTTCGGAAGATCGCAGATTTCTCCTCGAGAGTGGTCTCGATGTGGCGGGCACAGGAGTTTGGAACTTCTGGGGCGGGGACCCTGTCGATCACTACCGTGTCATGGCTGAAGAGATTGCCGTGCGCGATGAGACACCGAACCGATCGCGACCTTTGCAATCTCTCGATGAGTGGTACTTCCGATGGAGGGTGCAAAGGGAACCCCTCACCCTTGCAGGGATGGAAGTTCCATTCACCGGAGGTGCGGTCGGTTGGATCAGTTATGAAGCACTCGACCAATTTCATCGATTGGGCCCCGAAGTGCTCCGGAGTGATTCAAGTCTGGCCGCGGGTGCGCCCGATTGGCTCGAGTCGATTCCCTTGCTGGAGTTCTCTCTCCATGACGAGATTTTTGTTCAGCATCGGGAGACGGGTCAGACGTGGTTCTTGCATCGTGGAAGGATCGGCTGGGAACAGCGGTTGCAGCAAGGGTGTCGTCCTCGGGAAACCGACCGCATTCCTGTCGCCCCTGAGTGCAGTCTTCAATCGGCGTTCTCGGAGCAGCAATACCTGGATACGGTCAGGAGGATTCAGCAAGGCATCGGCGAGGGGGATTACTACGAGGTCAATCTCGCCCGCGGGTTCTTGCTGAAGGGGTGCCCGGCACCGGCAGAGCTGCATCGCCGCTGGCGAGAAGTCCAACCGGTTCCCTATGCAGCGCTGATTCAAAATGGTGATCAAGGTGTCGTCAGCGCATCTCCGGAACAATTTTTATGCCGCCGCGGGGATTTGATCCGGACCCGGCCCATCAAGGGAACGGTTCCGCGCTCCGGGGATCCCATCGAAGAAAAAGTTGCCGCTGCAGCTCTTCTCTCCAGTGAAAAGGAAAGGGCGGAACTGGCGATGATCGTCGATCTTGAACGCAATGATCTGGGCAGGATTTGCAAGCCGGGCAGTGTCGAAGTGGTCTCTGCTGCAGATGTGGAAAGTTACGCCAGCGTTCTTCATGCCGTTGCGACGATCGAGGGATCGCTGGAGGGAGATCCGGGACCGGGAAGGATTTTGGAAGCGACCTTTCCTGGGGGGTCGATTACAGGAGCACCGAAGAGAGCTGCCATGATCGCCATCCGGGAAATGGAGCCGTGGCCACGATCAGTCTACACCGGTTCGATTGGCTGGTTGGATTCGGGGGGGGATCTCGAATTCAATATCGCCATCCGTACGGCGGTGATTCATGGTGACGAAGCCTTGATCCCCTTTGGAGGTGCGATTACGTGGGATTCCGATGGTGAAGCGGAGAGCAGGGAGATCGGTCACAAAGCCAGGGCGATCCTCGGATCTCTTGGGCTGGAGACCCACCCGCACGAGTCATCATCGCATCACCCCCAGGGGAATGCCGGAGAGTGATTTCTCAACTCTCCAACCAGTTGGCAAACGCTCTCAACATCTGGGAGATCACGCTCTGACCTTCAGCAAGACTTTGCCAGGTGAACCAGACTCCGACTGCTGAGACCAGAAGTGCCGAAAACACCGGGGCGATCCTGACGATGGAGGTACTCGCCCGGATCCCCATCCGATCGATGATCCCCTCTTTGCCGACCGTCAACAGAATGCCTATGCCGATCAGAGTGACCCCGAGGCCCAAACTGAAGAAGACCAGGATGATGAGTCCGAGCAGCAGTGCCTGGAAGTGGGCGGCGACGAGGAGGATTGTGAATCCGGCAGGACAGGGGACGATTCCGCCGCTCAGCCCCAGCGACAGCAGATCGCGGAAGCGAACTTCACCGGCGGCTGCCCACCCTTCAGGAACATGCGAATGATCATGTGCGTGATCGTGGGAGTGGTCGTGGGAATGACCATGCGAATGATCATGTGCGTGATCGTGGGAATGGCCATGGGAATGACCATGGGAGTGATCATGGGAATGATCATGGGAGTGATCGTGTCCTGTCTCGATCCTGCGGAATCGTTTCAAACGGTGGCGTGCAAGGATCACTCCGAAGAGGATCAGCATCAGGCCGGACAAGACACTGAAGGTGGTGGTGATCCAGTTTTGGTAGGTGGCAGAGAGGGACTTGTCTGCGCTCCACTCGATCAGGGAAAGCAGTAACAGGCCCAGGAGAAACACACTGGCAGTGTGGGCGATGGTGACGATGACTCCGAGCACGATGGCATCACGGATCCTGCCGCGAGTTCCGACGAGATATGCAGCAACCATCGTTTTGCCATGGCCAGGGCCCAAGGCGTGGCCAGCCCCGTAGGTGAATGCGAGAAACAGGGCGAGGAGAATCTCCCACAATCGGGCATTGCCGGAGACGATCGTTTGCACGATGTTGCCGATCTCCTCCTCTTCAGTGGGGGCCGTTCCCTTCTCATCCGGTGATTCGCCCGGTGGACGGCTGGGGCGAAAGATCGGCGCTGTTTCACTCTTCCTCGTATCCTCTTCCACGGGCGCACCACGACTCTGAAGCCACTCGTCGATGCTGTCAGCGGTGGGTGGGGAATCTGCAAATGGATCGAAGGATGTGGCCCCCGGATGAAAATGAAGGACCGATTTCCTGCCGGGGGTTCGCAAAAATGCCCCCTGGTCCTCGATCCGTTCAAATCCCGGTTCGAGGACCAAAACCGACAGTTTGGGATCGTGGTCTTCGAGGGGGATCCATGTGATCTGGCTCGACAGTCTTTCGAGGTGGGTCTGGTCATGCCAATGAAGCCACCAGCCACCAGCGCCCCAAGGGGCATCATCTGGCAGCGGAGCGGGCAGTTTACCGACCAGAGTGTAATAGACATCGAAGGGGCGTGCGCTGACCGATCCACCCAGCCCTTCCTGCTCGATCAATTGCAGTTTGAGGGCAATTTTTTCACCGTTGATCGTCAATGTGGTTTGTGGGAGCAAGTCGGCGACCAATTGGGAGAGATAGGGACGCCACTCCGATTCTTCGACCCTGTCGCTGGAATCCTTGTCGAGATCAGAGAGGACCGGAAAGCCTGCTGGAGTACTCCAGCCATGATTGAAGAGGACGACCACCTCGGAACCACGAAGGGTGAAGGTGGCTTGGGTTCCGACTCCTTCAACCAATTCGTGTGCAAAACCCGGCACTGCGATATTCAGGAAGAGGAAGAGCGAGATCAAAGTTTTTTTAACTCGAGTGATCAACACGCCTCCCATTCTTCATCGGGCGGGGAGATCACCGATAGGGGTGCGTAAGCGACGACCAATTGCCGCTCTTCGCCATTTTCAAAGCGAACCGTGATGCGCCGGGAAGATCCATACCCCTGGACGGTGTTGACGCAGCCGCGGCCAAGGAGTTCATGCTGTACCCATGCACCAGGGCGCAAACCGTCATCATCGACCGACTCGTCGTGGAAAAACTCCGGTCCCTGGTCCCAGGATGAGCTCTTGGCAGTACGCGGAATGGAGGACTTGCGATCAAATTCGATGGAGGTTCCCTCCAGATCAGCAAGGAAGGAGGAGGGGAGTCTCGGCTCCCGTTCCTGGAATCGCCTGCGCCACGCACTGTGAGTCATGATCAACTCTTCCATGGCACGGGTGACCCCCACGTAAAGGAGGCGTTTTTCTTCGTCGATACCCTCTATTTCCCCATGGCGAGAGTGAGGGATCAGCGTCTCTTCAACTCCTGCGATGATCACTTTGCGATATTCGAGTCCCTTGGCGGCGTGCAAAGTCATCAGTGAGACCTTTTCTCGGGTCGATTCATCCGAATCAACATCGGAAACAAGGGCGATCCGCTCCAGGAAAATGGTCAGCGCATCGGGCGGTTCAGCGGTGAGTTCAGCCGGGGCTTGCTGGAGCGCTTGTCCAAGGATCTCTTCGGTCTCTGCCGCAGCGGCCACCAATTCCTGGAGATTTCTCTCCCGCTCCTGCCAGCTATCCGGTTCTGATCTTTCCAAGTGAGAAAGGTAGCCACTGGCTTCGACGGCGTGCTCAACCAGGTCAGCCAAGCCATCGGAGAGTTGGCTTTCCAGTTTGGCGAGGACTTCCCGGAGTTGTTCGATGCCTTTCTTGGCTCTTCCACGGATTCCTTCAGTACAATCACTGCTCCGAAGATGTTGCCCCAGCGTTCTGCCCCGTGTGATTGCTTCATCCTGGAATTTTTCCAGGCTGACCTTGCCGATCCCACGGGCGGGAGTATTGAAGATCCGTTGCAGTGCCACGTCATCCCTGCTGGAGCGGGCGGCTCTCAGGTAACCAAGGATGTCCTTGATCTCCTTGCGCTCATAAAACGACATCCCACCAACGACTGCGTATCTCAATCTGCGACGAACAAGTTCTTCCTCGATCACCCTGGATAGTGAGTTGACCCTGTACAGGACAGCGATCTGGTTGCTGGAGACTCCACGATCCAGCCACTCTTCGACATGCTCCGCGATGCGCCGCGACTCAGCCCTTTCATCGTGCAACTGCTGGACCCTGACAGCATTTCCATCTTCATTTTCCGTGAACAATTCCCGATGGCCAAACTCGGTTCCTGCGAGTCGCGAGGCAACTTCGAGAATCTGGGGGGTAGATCTGTAATTTTGTTCAAGCGTGATCACGCGATGTTCCGGGAAGTCCTCTTTGAAGCGCAGAAAGTTGTCGGGGCTCGCACCTCGCCAGGAGTAGATCGATTGATCAGGATCACCAGTGACACACAGATTTTTGTGCTTGTTGGCGAGTAATTTCGCGATGAGATATTGCGGACGATTGGTGTCCTGGAATTCGTCGATCATGACGAATTCAAATCGCTGTTGAAGCCTTTCGAGAACGTCGGAGTGATCGGTCAGGAGTCGAACGACGAGGAGGAGAAGATCGTCAAAGTCTGCAGCATCATGTTCTTCAAGGAGTTCTTGATAGCGTCCGTAAATCCGCACCAATTCGCGGTCTTTGAAAGTGGAAGCCTGATCTCCAGCCTGTTCAGGTGAGATCATTTGGTTTTTCCATTGACTGATTGTCGATTGGGTTGCTCGGGGTGGGAATGCAGTGCGATCGAGATTCAACTCCTTCATGACATCGGTGATAAGTTGTTTCTGATCCGCAGAGTCGTAGATGGAAAATTGACTGCTGTAAGGTTCGAGGCGATGGGCGTACCTGCGCAGGAGCCGGGCGCAAAAAGAGTGAAAGGTTCTGAGAATCGGGCGATCTTCTTCGAGTCCGATGGCGGCGGATCCAAAAAAGCCGTGGCCACTGAATGATTCCGCTTCGGGAATCGACAGCAGGGCGAGGGTTCGACGAAGCATCTCTTCCGCCGCCTTGTTGGTAAAGGTGATGGCGAGGATGGAGCCAGGGCTATTGCCTGCCCTGATGAGACTTGCAATGCGGTGGGTCATCACCCTGGTTTTCCCGCTTCCGGGGCCTGCGACCACCACCAGGGGGCCCCGGTGGTGTTCAACGGCTTGTTCCTGTGCTGGGTTTAGTGCCGAGCTCATCGATTCAAAAGCTACCTTCAATGTGTGAATACGGCCAATTCTCCACCAATTGGACCTCGCTGGACCTTCGCGAATGGGCACAGAGTAACAGGGGTTCGGTTACTGCTCGCCTGATAGTATCGTCCACCCCGGAACTGGGCTGGACAAGGGAGATGCCTCCTTCTGTTCAAGTTGACGTACTGCGGCAGGTTATTTATGATTCCAGACTGTTTTCGTCCCGTTTCCAGTCACCGTTCCGGTTGTGCCGGAATGACCCTCGAAATTCGCAGGTACCCCTTCACCGGGGAGAACACAGGTCCTGCAGCGGGATTCCGTAGTGGTATTCCGTCAGTGGTGTTCCAGCAGTGGTCGAGAGACCGGGAAGTCTGCGCCATTCAATCCCAACAGGAGGCAAGTTGGAAATTCAGGAAGATTTCAGCATCCGTGATCTGATCCTCAAAAATGAGACCCATGTGGATTTTTACCATGATGTTCGCCAAGGAGTTACATCTCGTCGCGACGCCATCGACGAATTGGAGAGTCTCGTCGATGATATCGAGGACGACTTTCGCAGGGCTGTCGCATTGGATCTTCTTGGAAAAAGAGAAGATGCCAAGGAATTCTTGCGCAAGTGCGGCACAAATCCCCTGTGCATCCATCTTCTTGGCAAGTTGAACCTTGAGGAGGGGAACTCTCGCGATGCCCTGCAGGTCCTTGAGAGTGGGTGGGCGAACCACGGAGGCAATTATCCACGGATCGGGATGCTGTTGTGTGAAGCGATGATTCACGAGCATCGGATCGAAGAAGCCCGCGAACTGTTGGTGAAGTTGCCAGATTCTGTGGATCACCCGCGGATTTGCTATCTCGAGGGTTTGTTGCAGCAACATGAAGGCAATTACGAAGAGGCGCTGCAACATTATTCGACCGCTGCAGAAGGTCGCCCGGAGGAGACCCGGTTTCAATTCCGGCTGGGATACATGCACTCCTTGTACGGAGATGAGGAGTCGGCAATTGAGGCGTATCGGATGTGCCAGAGAAGTACTCCGCTATACGCCAGGGCGATGATCAATCTTGGCCTCCTGTACGAGGATGCCGATCGCTATGAAGAAGCGATCACCTGTTACCGGATGGTGCTTTTGTCCAATCCGGATCATCGCAGGGCCCAGTTGTACCTGCGTGATGCGGAAGCCTCCCAATCGATGTACTACGACCGGGACAAGGAAAAAGAAAAAGTCCGCATGGGACAGGTTTTGCAGATACCCGTGACCGAATTTGAACTCTCTGTTCGCAGTCGCAATTGCCTGCAAAAGATGGGGATTCACACACTGGGAGACCTCGTTTCCAAAACCGAGGCTGAACTCCTCAGTTACAAGAACTTTGGTGAGACGAGCCTGCAGGAGATCCGCAAAATTCTGAATCAGAAAAACCTTCGTCTCGGCGAAAGTTCTCAGCGCACCGAAACCTCACTTCTGGGAATGGATAGTGAAGCCCAAGCGTTGCTGGGTGAGCCTGTCAGCATTCTTGAGTTGTCCAGCAGGAGCCAGCGTTGCATGGACCGTTTGGGAATCGAAACCATCGCGGATCTATTGCAGAGAAATGAACTGGAACTGGTCAGCCAGAAGAACTTTGGTGTCACTTCCCTGAATGAGGTCAAGCGCAAGTTGACCGAACGTGGGCTAAACCTGACCACCGGATAAGCGGGCGTTGTGTACGAATATCTCTCCGGAGAAGTTGTCCGAATCGGTTCTGACCGTGTCACCCTTGACGTGGTGGGGAGCGGGTATTCCTTGAGGGCACCTTCGGCAACTCTGTCGAAGTTGCGGGAGGGAAGTTCAGCAAGGCTGTTCATCTCTCACAGGATTCGCGATGACCAGATGCACTTCTTCGGGTTCTCTCAACCAGAGGAGCGGGATCTCTTCGAGCGTCTTTGCCAGGTATCGGGTGTTGGCCCTGCATCAGCCCTTGCTCTCCTTTCCCATATCCCTCCCGATCAGTTCAAAGGGGCAATCCTGGATGGGGAGAGTTCTGTTCTGGAAAAGGTGAAAGGGATCGGGAAAAAGACGGCGCAGCGTATCGTCCTCGATCTCCGCGGTGCTTTGGAGAAGGAAGAATTGGCTTCTTCTGCAGGAAGTCCAGCGGTGGCAGGGGTCCCGGAAGGACCCGCTGCGGATGCGGTCAGGGCCCTTCAGGTTCTCGGCTTCCCCCTGACGGAGGCGCAAGATCGGGTGCGCAGAATCGTCTCCGAGAGTGGAGAATCGGCACTGATTGCCGAAGAATTGGTACGCCTCGCCAGCCGTCGAAGTTGAAGCGGGCGCAAGCCTCAAGCAACGCTATCATCGAAGTTGTGGCCCTCTCCCGAGGTCACGCCTCTGCGAGACATCAATTGTTTGAATCTCTCCTCTTCCACCTGCATCCCTGAACGCCCTCCTGATCCCGGCGGTGCAGTGATACCTCTGGTCCGGAAACGTACACCTTATGACACCCCTGGCATGGATACTCCTGGTACCGCTACTGCAGCCGATTTCAGCGGATGATTCCTCAAGCTTCGTTCAACGAACCTTCTCCCCTTCACGGTGGGTTCAGTTGGAACCGTTTTCCACTTCCATCGATGCGATGGGGGGCGGCATTCCGGGCAGATATTTCAGGCCCCCCGCAGTTGAACAGTCACGCAATCACCTGCAGATATCGCGTTGGTCCTATTCTCTTGGCCGGCAAATCTATCGGGGACTGCTGGATCGAGCAGCCGGAATCGAAGGGGATGACTTCGGAGAGTGTCTTCAGTTCGGTGATCTCTCCCGGGCTGAAGCGATGATTGACGGGATGCCTGCAGACTATGCATTTCACCCCCTCGGCACTGATCCTCTGCTCCATGCACCGCCATGGTGGCTCGAATCACCGAAACGCAATTCTCTGAATAGTCCTCGTTTGGACCGGACCCCGACGGTGTCGATCTTGATGTGTGATCCGCAGTTCGAAGCCGGGAAGTGGATCTTCGAGAAGCCCCAATTGGGAATCGGCCTTACTCTCGATCTGGGGCCTGAAAATCCGGCCTCTCCGTGGGGCTGTCGATTGACGGCAAACTTTGACGATCACGGTGAGATGGGCGTCCTGTTGCAATTCTGCTGGCACTGAATATCTGGTCGCCTTGACAGAATCCCCTGACCACGCCACCATTGGCCATCCTCCGAGTCTTTGCTCGGGGGAGAGTGTGCTTCTGCACCTGTGTAACAAAACCTGTGGTGGGTGTAGCTCAGTCGGTTAGAGCGCCAGTTTGTGGTATTGGAGGCCGAGGGTTCGAGTCCCTCCTCCCACCCCAAAATTTTGAAAGGGAGTCCCCAGGGGCTCCCTTATTTTGTGGATTCAGCAGATTCATGTGGACTTGCTTCTGCAGATACTCGAGCGAAGAATTCCAGCAATATCGGTCCGTGGGTTATGAGTCTTCCCGAAACTTGCCGCGGCCACGTTTAAGTTGGGATCGTTTCTTTTTCTCATCCAGGCGGCGGTTTTTGCTCGCTTTGGTTGGCTTGGTCGGCGTGCGTGCTTTCTTTCTGTGGAGTGCAGTGGCGAGCCACTCTGCCAGTCTTTCCAAGGCACGATCGCGATTCCTCGCAGCGGATCGTTCCTCACTGGCGACGATTCTCAGAATCCCGTCTTTGTCCAATTTGGATGAGGAGTTTGAGGTCAGGAGGTCCTTTTCGAAGTCATTCAGAGCGTGGCTCTCCATCACTGACCAGCGTAGTTCGACAGCGGTCGCCGAGCGATTGGAGTGCTGGCCTCCCGGTCCCCCCCGGGTTTGCTGTCGCAGCTGAATTTCGTTCCAGGGAATCCAGCGACCTTCTCGCCAAAGGAGTCCCCTGCTGCCGTCTGGTGATTCCATCCGATCCCCTCCACTCTGATCAGGATATGCGGAAGCTCCATCGGTTGCGAGGATCAAGCGCACTTGCCTCGATGGTGTTCGGGTGGGATGCTGTATCTCGCGAAGGGAATCGGGGAAGCATGGTCAAAGCTCTATCGTCGTTTCTGATTCTCTTGGGGCTATTGACGCATCCGGGAGATACCTTTGCACAAGAAGATGGGAACTTCTCCGTCGAAGAACTCGGTCGCTGGGGCAGTTTCAGTGGAGAGCGAGTCTGGGAGCAGCGCACAAAAGCGATTTGCGGACTCGATGGCGGCGGATTTGCAATCATTCTCGCGGATGGAACCCTCGAGCGATTTGACCAGTTGAAACCCTTGGGCGAACCTGTTTCCAGGGATCGGATCGCACTCCCCGCCGAGCCGGTCTGTCTTCTACAACTCAACGGAGATCTCTTCCTCACCGGAACCGATTCGGGCCAACTCTTCCTCATCGATCTTGGGAAGGGGAACAGGGTCGAGGAATGGCCTGCACCGTCGAAACGCTGGCAACCGGTCTCATTGGCGCGACGAATTCCACAATCGACAATTCTGGTCGCCGATCGACTCCAAGGTCGGGTTTGGGAGTTGGATGCCGAGGATGGCAGGAAGGTTCACTCTTGGGATGGCTTTATCGATCCCACCGGTGTTACGGCTGCCGGGGAAGCGGTTTGGGTGACCGATCGCGGGTGGCACCGTTTGATCCCCTGCTACGACGGGGAATCCACGGGCAGAATTGATGATGGGATTGGGGACCATGGTGCAGCTCCAGGATTGTTTGCAAGTCCTACCGGCTGTGCGGGCATCTCCGAGCAGTGGATTTTTGTCAGCGACAGTGACAATCATCGAGTCCAGATCATCGGGAGACATGGAGTTTCACTGCACTCATGGGGGCTTCATGCGCTTAAACCCAGGGAATCTAGGGGTCGGCTTCACTATCCGGGATCGCTGGTTTTCGATCCTTCAAACAGAGTCGTCGTCGTTTTGGAACCGAGTGAATCCCGAGTCCAATTGTTTGGTGCCAGGGATCCGGAAAGTCGTCCCGAGGCGGCAGAGGAGTGGCAACGAGTTGACCTGATCTCGCATTTTGGCCGTCACTGGTCCTTGGACAGGGGGCCTCGAGGATTTCTGCTCGCGGTTCTTGAGCCGGATGCGGAACGGGTCGTCGTTTTGGATCGCAGGTCAGCAAACCCCATCGAAATCGATGACGTCGGCGGGCACGGATCGAAAGCGACCCAATTTCGTACCCCTTCCGGAATCGACTTCATGAAGTCTGGCGGATTTCCCCGTTTTGTGGTCGCAGATCGAGGGAACCATCGCTTGCAAATGTTTGAAGTGCGTCGCCAGCCTGAGGCCATCGCCATTCGGGAAGCATGGATCACCGCACTGATTCGCACTGTCGACCTCAAAAAACTGGCATCGAACTTTTCCGATTGGAAAGGGTCAGTCGCGCCAAAACCCGGGGCAGTCGCTTGTCTCGAATCGGGGCTGATTGCGGTGGTCGATGAGGCAAGTCCACGGATCCTGCTGCTCGATCGGCGATTCCATCCGGTGGGCATACTGGGTAGCCCCGAAGAGTTGCGCAATCCGGTCGCCTTGGCGGCGGATGGAGATGGGGTCCTCGTCGCGGATGCCGGAGCTCACCGAATCGTGCGATTCGGATTGGATAAAACGATGGAAACCTTGTATTCGGGCGGCTCCGCCGGCGATCAGCCGATCCCTGCAGGGGTCGCACGACACCCGGATGGATCTTGCTATTGGACAGATTCGAGATGGGGAAGGCTCTTTCGAATCCGTGCCGATGGAAGGACTGACCAGGTGCTTGGCATCGCTGGCCTCTCTGAAGCAACTTCGACGCGGACCGGCGAGAGAGAATTGTTTCGCCCCGGTGCGGTCCAAATCACTCCAGATGGCGAGATTTGGATCGTCGATCACGGTAATCATCGAGGAGTGGTGTTGGATCCCCATGGCGAGCTGCGTCACTTTGGCAGTCGACCCTACTTGCCGGAGTCGTTGAAGAATCCTGAAATCGAAGAGGAGGAGTGAATGGATCCCGAGTATGAGGATTCTGAAGGTCCTGGTTGGTGGATCATGGGACTGCTGGGAATCTCCCTGATCTTGGGACTGATTCTTTTGCTGATGGTCGGCTGCCAATCGGTAAACCCGGCGAACCGCAGCGAAGAGGTTCCATTCCAGTCGGTTCCTCCCATCTCGAGCGGACAACTGTTGATGATCACCGGTGACGGAAGTTACCGGGTGGTTCTCGAATTTCCTGAAGACCCTCCCGAAAATCAGGAGTTTGAGGTCACTGGAACGGTCTACGATGCTTCCGGCCCCGTTGGCGAAGATGTGAAAGTCATCTTTGATGCAGGGATGCCACACCATGGCCACGGCTTGGCTCTCGATGTGGAAACCGGACGCTCTGCCGATGGCAGATTTGTAACCCCCGGAGTTCGATTCCACATGAAGGGGCGTTGGCTATTGACTTGTGATGTGATGCAAGGAGCACACCTTGAACGCGCACGTGCCTGGGTACGGGTGAATTGAATGGGCGGAGTGATCCTCATCGCCACGATCACAGCGATGCTCGAAGATCCACTCTTGCCACAGCGATGGCGCGAGAGGGCCCTCGGACTCTCCCGGGATCCCGCCGCGGAACAAGCACTCATAGAACCCGCTGAGGACTCGCTTCGGCAATTAGGGGAGTTGATCTTTCATTCGAATGAGTTTTCGGGGGAGGGTCGACGATCCTGTGCGACATGTCACGATCCACAGCAGGCATTTCAAGACCAACAAACCCATCCCCGGGGTGTTCAGGGGATCGCCAGAGACACTCCGAGTCTATGGGGAGTCGCTCAACATCGCTGGTTTGGATGGGACGGGCGTTGGGATTCACTCTGGGCCCAGGCTCTCGAACCGATTGAAACCAAAGAGGAGATGGACAGTGATCGCTTGCAGTTGCTTCGTTGGATCGCCGCAGATTCCCAGCGGAGGGAGCTCTTTGAAGAGCAGTTCGGTCAATTTCCTGGTCTCGGGGGGTTGCCGGAGAAAGCTCGTGAAGGCAAAGGCTGGACTGCCGAATATTTAAATCTGCCCCGATCGCGTCAGAAGAGATTGAATCGTGCTTTCAGCGATGCAGGGCGGGCCGTGGCTGCCTTCGAAAAATCTTTGGTCGCTCCGAGAACCTCCTTTGATGAATATTTGGATGCGCTCCATAAGGGGGATGCCAGCAAGGCTGCCGAGTACCCCGTGGAAGCACGAAGGGGGTTGATCCTCTTCCTCGACAAGGGACGTTGTGTCTTTTGTCACAATGGCCCTCTGCTCTCCGATGGAGAATTTCACGACACCGGCTTGATCAGTTCCGGATCATCGGCTCCTGATTCGGGAAGATACGGGGGCATCATGGAATTGCGAAAGAATCCCTTCAATTTGCTGGGTGAGTATTCGACAGATCCAGACGGTGCCGCGGCAGACCGCACCCGTCGCTTGAAGCGGGATTCACGAATGTGGGGGGCATTCCGTACCCCGGGGTTGCGTGGCATCTCCCGCACTGCGCCCTACTTTCACGATGGCAGCAGGAGCAATCTCGATGAGGTCGTTCGATTTTATTCCCGTCGACAAAATGCGCGTCCGGTACACCAGGGAGCAGGACACCACGGTGAGCGCCTGGTGGAAGCACTGGGGCTGACTCCCGCAGAGGAATCACTTCTGGTTCAATTTCTCAAGACCTTGTAGAGGTGACCAGGACGAGAAGTACTGCCGGTTCGGCATATTTTGGAAGGAACAGTTCATTTCCAGATCTTCTATTCGGGCGATATATCCAGTATCATCGGGGTAGCCCGACGACGGTATCTCTGGCAGATCATTTGTGCTGTAGCACACTTTGAGCTCTAAAAATTCAGATCGGTACATTCCATGATTCAGTCCTTTCGAATTTCTGGTTCGACTGTTCCTTTCGCCATCCCAGTGCTGACCGCACTTTTGTTGGCGACACTGTTGGGAACTCCGAGCCTCGTAGAGTTTGCAGGAGGCCATGAAGATGATCCGAAGGCGCGCAATGTTTTGCCTCCTTACAACGGTCCCGGCTATCGGCGGGATGCAGGAGGGCCTCAACCCTTTGGGCCTGTAGGTGGGGTTGGAAGTGGCGTCGAATTGATGTCTTGGGTGACTTTGCCAGAGATGCAAGCGGGAATCTCCAATGGCAATGATTGTTGGGGCTACACCTCTCCGTCCGGACGTGAGTACGCACTGATGGCACACTCCTCAGGAACCACAGTGATCGAAGTGACCAATCCCGGCAATCCCACGATCTTGGCGACCATCAGTGGTCCCAATAGTCTTTGGCGCGATGTAAAAAGTTATGCCGGTTATGCCTACTCCGTCAGCGAAGGTGGTGGAGGAATTCAGGTGATCGACTTGACCAATGTCGATAATGGAGTCGTCACCCTGGCAGGCTCGGTCAACGATGTCGGGTCTGGTGCATCCCATAATGTTGCTCTGGACGAAGAGAGCGGATTCCTCTACCGATGTGGAGGAGGGAGCGCTGGCCTGAGGATCTACACTCTCGCAAACCCGGCAAATCCCACGTTTGTCGGAAGTTGGTCCGATCGCTACGTCCATGATGTGCAAGTGAAAAGAATTGCTCATCCGACGACACAGCAGATCAGGGAGATTGCATTCGCCTGTACCGGGAACAACCCCTCGACTTTGGATCTGATCGATGTGACAGATAAAGTGAATCCGGTTGTGTTGTCATCGACACCCTATGCCGGCTCCGCTTACTCTCACCAAGGCTGGGTATCTACCGACAATCAATACTTTTACTTGGGGGATGAACTGGATGAAAATGGATCCCAGGGTACGAAGACATTCGTTTTCGATATCAGTAACTGGTCCTCGCCCAGTGTTGTGACCGAGTACATCAGCAACAATCCTTCTGTGAACCATAATATGTATGTCGTGGGTAACCGCATCTATCAGGCGAATTATCGCAGTGGACTGAGGATTCTGGACGATACTGATCCCCTCAACATCAATGAAGTCGGATATTTCGATACGGTGCCAGAAGACGACAATGCCAGTTTTAGCGGACTCTGGAGTTGCTATCCATTCTTCCCCAGCGGCATCGTCATCGGGAGTGACATGCAGAAGGGGTTGTACGTCTGGAGTGTGCAGCCGGTTCCCTTCACCTTCAGTTATCCCGGTGGGATTCCCGATCTGATCAGTCCTGCAGGAGAGACATTGATGGTGGACATCGCCGTCGATCCGGCATTCTCCATCGATGGGGCATCTCCGACCCTTTGGGTTGCTTCAGGAGCCGGTTTCAACCCGTTCCCAATGCAGCCGATTCCGGGGGGCTTGTATCAAGGCTCCTTCCCTGCGATGCCGTGCGGTATCGATGTCCAGTGGTACGTATCAGCCCAGGCATTGACGGGAGAACTCCAGCGGGATCCACCCGGTGCACCGTTTAGTTACTATGGAGCAGTCGTGGGCGAAGGACTGACGACACTTGCAGAAGATACGATGGAAGTGAATAGCGGCTGGACAGTCGGATTGCCATCAGATACGGCGACGACAGGAGTCTGGGAATTCGGAGATCCCATCGGAACCACAGCCCAACCGGAGGATGATCATACCCCTGGTGGGGTCTTCTGCTGGTTTACTGGCCAGACCCCACCCGGCGGTGGAGCTGGTTCAAATGACATCGATGGAGGAATTACCACTCTCACCTCACCCCTGTTTGATGTTTCAGCAGGCGTAGATCCGGTGTTGCAGTATTTCCAGTGGTACTCCAATGATGCAGGAGCAAATCCGGCTACAGACTTCTTCAGGGTTGAAATCAGTTCCGATGCGGGAGCAACTTGGACATTACTCGAACTCACCGGTCCATCGGGGCCCAATGTGAGTGGAGGCTGGATACTCAGGGAGTTTCCTCTCTTGAGCGTGATCTCGCTGACCGATAGCGTTCAATTGAGATTTATCGCTTCTGACTTGGGTGCAGCCTCCGTGGTCGAAGCAGCGATCGATGATGTGAGAATCACAGATGTCGATTGCAACGACTGCAATGGTAACGGCATCGATGATGATATAGACATCACCTCTGGGACCAGTGCCGATGTCAACGGTGATGGGATTCCTGATGAGTGCCAGTGCACTGCTTTTGTTCGCGGAGAAGTCAACCTGGATGGAGTTGTGGATCTGTCAGATTGCATCTCTCTTCTGCTTCACCTCTTCGATGGTGCACCGGGACCAGATCCTGTGGAGCGGGGGGATGTCAATAGTTCCGGCTCCACCGACATTTCGGATGTGGTCTATCTGGTGGAGTACCTGTTCCAGTCAGGTCCACCCCCGGGGTTCCCATTCCCCGATCCGGATTGCCCCTGAGTAATTATTCGAGTCGAAGGTCGTCCAGCCCAAAGCGAACGTCGAAGGGTGCACTCCCATCGGTGGTGAATTCCCAATCGAGGCTTCCCAAGGATTGCAGATCCAGATTGGGCTCAATTTGCAGGAAGTCCCCCAGCGGAATCACCACATCCATATAGCGTTGCTGTTTCAGTGGCACGACCGGAGCAGTGGCAACCGTTTGCGGATGATTTCCATTGGCGGGGAGGTAATCCCTGAGATTGATGGTTGCAGATCGGGATTGAAGATCGGTAAGGGTCAAGTTGGCCTCAAAGTACCACCCCATATTGTCGAGACCTCCATGGACATCGTGATTCTTGATGCGGAATCGCAGAGATTTGCGTTCCCCCGCTGCCAGGGGATCGAAGACGAATCCGAGGGGCATGTTGATCGAGGCTGTTCCCTGGCTGGGCAGAATGCAGATCAGATTCGTGATCTCGGGGATGGGCAGGGGGAGGGGAAAGGGCCAATCGTAGCAGGGACCCGTTTGAAACAAGACCATGTTGGATGGGGTGATCTCATAGCCACGCAAGTTATCGGGAAAGTTTGAAAAGTCATCCAGTAACAGCGTTCCTGACAGATTTCTTCTGCTGGCAACGATCTCGAGGTTTTGCACGGCACCGGTTCCCCCATAAAGATGCCCTTCGATGCTGAGATCATCGAAGGCGTGTCGCCTCAGGAAAGCGAGGAGCCATCTTCTCGAAATGTCCCGCTGCAGGGTCCGTGGGATATAGGGGCAGGAATCGACATTCGGGGAGACGGGAGTCCAGTCACAAGGTGCGCAGCCGAGGTTTGAAGAATCGCTGCTGTATCCATGACATCCACCCAGAATGCACACGGTTGTTGCCATCCCCGTCATCCTCTCCAGAAGTCGTTCTGCATAAGGATAAATCACATCCGAATCTTGTTCGGCGGTGACACTGATCAAGGGGATGTGGGGTAATCGGTGCCACCGGTTGGTATTGCCGATCCATGAATCCTGCATGGCATCGGTCGGCTGAAGCAGGAGCAAGCCGCGGATATCGGAGTCCGTTTCTGCAGCGGTGACGGCGGCAGATGCCCCCCGGGAGTGCCCTGCAAAAAAGATGCGGCGGCTATCCACCAGTCCGAAAATCGGCGAGCCCGGCAGCTGTGCGGTTTCTTCAACGATTTCCCGTGTTTTGAGGATCAACTTTGCAGCATCGTCGTGTCCTCCCCAGCAGTACCAATCGGGATAGAGGTCGAAGGAGAATGAATTCCCCACCGAAACGCAAATGATGCCATGGGTTGCCAGAAAACCGAGAATCCCGTCATATTCGTCCCAACTGAACCCTGTGCCATGGTGAAAGATCATGACCGGGGCCGCTTCCGTCAGTCCCTGGGGGATCAGCATCCTCATCGGCTTCAGTTCAGTGATTTGATCTGCAGGGGGAGGGCTGGAGTTGCAATTCCACAGGGGATACGGAGGAGGCCAGGGGAGAGGGTGGGTGTGTTCAAAGAAGGTATTGAAGACATTGAGGGTGTAAGGGCCCGGTTGATCGAGTCCTTGTGGCGGCTGAATATTCGATTCTGATTCGTCGAAGGCGGCCAGTCTGCAGCGGAAGAGGACGATTTCACCGAGGGAGTCCACTGCATAGAGGACGGATTCGTGCAGGCCCGCTGGTATCGTCGAACCGGTAATTATTCCCGAGTTGAAATCCAAAACCAGATCTCCAGGGAGAGTCTCTCCTGGCATCAGGCCGAAGGAGCGGAAAGGAATCTGCTCCTGGATCAGGCCTGAACTGTTCCCGGTTTGCCAGATCACTTCGGGGATTCGCTCGGAAGGAAGTTCTGCAAGATAGGGCAGACCCTGACGAAAAGTGGGCAGAGTCCACTGCCTTTCCTCGGTGATCTGTCCGATGGAGCAGGGGGGGGAAGCGCAGTCGAGGCCGTTGGGAATGGGGCTTATTCCGCAATCGGGGTAAGGAGCGGGGAGTTCAACGGGATTCCCCAGAAAGATCAGACCCAAGAGGGTGATGACGTCATCGAGCAGAAGATTGCCATCGAGGTTCACGTCTGCAGAGGCTTCACAGGGGAGTCCTGACCCCGCTCCGAACAATTCTTCAAGGAGCAGAACCGGATCACTGAGGTCGTGCACAAGATCCCCGTTGACATCTCCCCGGAGGAATCCCTGGAGAGTGCCAGACTGGGCAAACAAACTAATTTCGGTCGACAACAGGGTTACGAAGAGAATCGTGATCCCCATTGCCCCTATCCTCGGCACATCCTTCAAGCCTGTACCTGCCTTTCGTGACATGGCCGCCATTCATCCCCTCCATCATATCCGCATACAAATGATTAACATTAGTGCGATCTTTTCTCGGGAAAACTTACCTTGTGACAAGTTTCGTTAATGCACTCTATCGGCGCGATACTCGTCAAATGCCATTAAATCGTTGCTTAATGGGTATTTGGGACTTTATTAGCCGCTATTTAGCCGGTTGAGTTATTTATTTGTAATGCTAGTATTGCAGAATCATGAGGTGCAAATTTTTACGAATGTAATGCATATTGTTACTTTTGTAGGCACCGAGTGCACGCATAGGCAATTCCGGATTTCGAGAGTGTGTCACTCGATTTTCCGCTAGATAAGCGCCCCCTTGGGGGCCTGGCTTCAGCGAGCCATTGGGAGGAGACACCATGTCAGATCTTCGCAAGAAGTCTGCAAGTCCATTTTTCTCTGGGCAGGCGGTCGATTTCAAAGTCGTATACGCGCTCTTCGCGGTAATTTTGCTGGTGGTGATGGGAAACAGGGCGGAAGCCCAGTCAGATCCGGTTCCACCGGCTGCTCCCACCAACCTCGCCTGCATCGTTGAAGTGGCCCATGTCGATCTTTCATGGACAAATACGGGGCAGTACGACCAGGTGATCATCCGCCGAAATGGCGTCATGCTGATCATTCTGGAAGGAACTGCGACCACATACCTGGATATGGATGTTCCAGCGAATTTCCACCTCTACTCGGTTCATGGGTTGACCACGGGATCGACGGGGCAGGCTGAGGGAGAAGGGGCTGAATGCACCGTATTCCTGATTCCTCCTCCCATTGAGCCCGAATTGGAAGTCCCGGCTGCGCTCAATTTCCTCCCTGTACCGTTTCCAGATAACCTCTTCGATTTCATTGCCGATCCCAATATGGCCATCGCATTGGGTAAGGCCTTTTTCTGGGATATGCAAGCTGGATCCGATGAAGAAATGGCATGCGGAACATGCCATTATCACGCCGGTTCCGACAATCGCAGAACTCACCAGCTATACACAGGGCACAATGAAATTTTTGACCTTGCCGAAGCGAATCATGGTCTTGCCGCCGAAGATTTCCCCTTCCACAAATTGACGAATCCCAATGACAACGCCTCAGCAGTAATCCGGAGTGTCGATGACGTTTCTGGATCGGCGGGGATTTTACACTCCCATTTTGGTGGATTGATCGAAGATGCCAATGGCAATATCCAAGAAAGCCTGACCACCCTTGTGAACCCTGACTCAATCAAGGTCAATGTTGATGGCACTTTGGTTCAGATGCGGAACACGACGAATCGGAACACTCCGACCGTCATCAACGCCATCTACTTCCTTGAAACTTTTTGGGATGGCAGAGCCTCCTTCTGGTTCAACGGTCGCGATAATTGGGGACCGAGAAATCCAGATGCATTTGTCTACAAGGCTCAGCCCGACGGTTCGGTGACTCAAGAGAGCATTCTCCTCGACAAGGCCTCCCTGGCTTCACAGGCAGCGGCTCCCATCATCAGCGGTAATGAGATGTCTGGCCACGGCAGGGATCTGCTGAAGGTGGGCAAGAAACTGCTCACTCGTCAGCCGCTGGGAACCCAGGAAGTGCACCCCAATGACAGCGTTTTGGGTCCCATACGTGATGGAGTCGATGGCAAGGGTCTGGATACTACCTATCAGGATATGATTCAGTCTGCCTTCGTCATGTCTTGGTGGAACAGCAATCAGCTCTTTGGACCGGACCTGCAGCCGCTCTATGTTCTGGATTCCAATGGGATTCCCACCGACGTGCCCCTGACTGGTGCACCGAGCAACCTCGATCAATTCACCATGATGGAAGCCAACTTCTCACTCTTCTGGGGATTGGCGATCATGATGTACGAGTCGACTCTCGTCTCAGATGATTCCCCGTACGATCGTTGGTGGAGAGCCCAGCGTAACCCCGCTGATCCCGATGGGGACATCAATGCCCTGACCCCACAGGAGCATGAGGGGATGTCTGTTCTCGCCAATTCCACGTGCATGTTCTGCCACACCACTTCCCTGTGGTCGAGTGCCGGAACCAGCAAGATCCTGACAGTCCTTGAGCCTGAGGCCTCTGAGATCGAAGCGCTCCTTGAGCGCATGCCGATGAGGGACATGCAACTTTCCGTCTACGACGGTGGATTCTACAACCTGAGTGTGACCCCGACAGTAGAAGACATCGGACGTGGTGGAATCGATCCATTCAATCACAGTTTCTCCATCGTCAGAACTTTCCAGGAGAAAGCGAATATCGGAGTCGCTGACGAGGATGGAGACGGGATTCTCAACCAGGCAGATCCTGATTTCGTGTTCCACGACTTCCAGCCTTTTGCGGACCATGTTCTCGTGGTGACTCCTCCGCCTGCACCCTGGGAAGACACCAACATGGACGGGATGTTTAAGACCCCAACTCTGCGAAACGTTGAGTTGACAGGGCCTTACTTCCACAACGGAGGTACGTCGACCCTTGAACAAGTCGTGACCTTCTACGCCCGGGGAGGAAATTTCCCTGACATTAATTTGGATACGCTTGCACCAGAAATGATCCCAACACCCTTCCTGTCGGTGGACGAACAGCGCAAAAAGGCAATGGTTGCATTCCTTGAATCGCTCACCGATGACAGGGTTCGCTGGGAGAAAGCGCCCTTTGACCGTCCGGAGATCCGGATTTCTGAAGGAGCGCTGTTCACTCCGATCAATGGGGATGTGATTCACGGCAATGACAACGTTGCCGTCGATCGATTCAAGACGATCCCTGCGGTCGGTGCAGAGGGTCGTGCTGTCGAAACTGACAGTGAGGGACGCCCCCTCGATCCGTTGGTCAAGTTCCTTCAACCGACCAGGGTCAAAGATCTTTCCTGTACTTCCGGAGAGAGTTCAGTCAGTCTCACCTGGCTTCCTTACGAGTTCCCCTTCGATTCTGCAACGAGTATCAAGGTATTGAGGAACAATCAGGAGATTGCTTTGTTGGGCCGGGATGAGAGTTCCTTTACCGACCTCAATGTTCCCCCCGGTGAGCATATCTACACGGTTCGAGGTGAAGACGCCCACGCGGGCCTCAACGCTGAGTGCTCAGCCATCTTCTTGCCACCCGCTCCCTTGGATCTTTCGGTGAATGTCAACCATAACCAGGTGAGCATCCAGTGGACCAATCCTTGGCCTTACCACTCCATCGACATCTTCCGTAACGGAGTCAAAGTGGCGGACGCACTTTCAGGCGTTTCTGAAGTCTTCGTCGATGCGGGAGTTCCTGCGGGGATGCACCAATACGAAATTGTTGGACGCATTATCTCGTTGCACACCGGAATCTTGATTCACAGCCCAGCGAGTTCCATTTCCGCTGAGCGCGCTCCCTTTGCTCCCGAGATCCTGGGTTGTTCTCAGCCGCTTCAAGGCCAAAATCAGGTCACTTGGATCAATGCCGAGAGCTTTGAGTCCCTGAGCATTGCCAGAAATGGCGAATTGATCGCTGACCTTCCCGGTGATGCGACCTCTTACACAGACAACGATTCGTTGCCAGGAGACTCCAACTACTCCCTGCAATCCACGGTGGAGGGGCTAACCTCCTCCGAGGCGACCTGTCTCGTGCAGAGAGCACCATTACCCGTCAGTTCACTGAGTTGCTCCAACAATGGGGGCATCGGAATTCTCAGTTGGGTTAATGCCGAAGTTTGGGAGCAAGCAGAGATCCACAGGGATGGACAGTTGATCGCAATCCTGACAGGCAACGAAAACACCTACCAGGATGATTTCCTGGGCAACGCCGGATCTGGTCTTCATCAGTATGTGATCAGGACATTCTTTGACGGTCTGACTGAAGGAGAATCCTCCTGCAGTCTTTTGGTTGCTCCTAATCCAGTCGTGATGTTCCAGTGTGACCCCATTTCGGGAGGCGTACTGCTTTCTTGGACGAACACGGATACTTACCACTCCATAGAGGTTATGCGGGGAACCGAGTTGATGGTCACGCTTCCTGGTGGCTCAAACTCCTACTTCGATAATCAGACGACCAGTGGTGTTGTGACTTACATCCTGACCGCGATTCGCGATAGCGTGCCTTCCGAGTCCAGGGATTGTACAGCAGTGATTCCAGCCTCTCCGATCACGGACCTGATTTGTTCCGGTGGTGCAGGTGGGAACACCCTGACCTGGACCAATAACGGGATCTACGACCAGATCGAGGTCCTGCGTGACGGAGCTTCGATCGCCACCATCGCAGGCACTGAGAGCAGCTACCTGGATGGGGCAGCAGCGGGAGGAACTTCCCTTTACCAACTCGAGTCTCAGTTCTCCGGGATTACTTCAGAGGCGTCTAACATTTGCTCAGCCTCCTTGGAACCTCTTCCGATCACAGATCTTCAGTCGATCGTCGTAGAAAACTGTCAAGGCGATGTGCTGCTCTCATGGGTCAACAATGAAAGTTACGACACCATTAGAGTCGAGCGTAACGGGATTCCGTTGGTGACCCTGCCAGGGCAATTGACCACCGCTGCGATTGATGTTGTGGGTCAAGGTGTCCACGAGATTTCACTGATCCCGGCCATCGACAATATCGACGGCCCTGCAACGAACACGCAAGTCGATAACTCTGTAGATCCAGTGGTTGTACCCACCGACTTCTCGGGAACCGTCGATACTGCTACATGCCAGGCAAGCTTGACTTGGACCAACCAGGGAACCTACTCCAGTTTGAGAGTGGTTTCAAATGGAGTCATTCTTGTGCAGCTTCCTGGTGCAGCGACTTCAACCGTGGTCTCACTTTCCGGCTCTGGCGTCCACACCCTTGGATTGGTTGCCGTAGGCGAATGTGGAGAAGCAGTGATGGTTCCAGGATTGCTGGAGTTTGATTGTTCTCAGAGATTCCTGCGAGGTGATCACAACGGTGACGGAACTGTGGATATCTCGGATGCCATGTCGCTTCTGAGTTCCCTCTTTGCCAATGGAGTCACGACCTGTGAAGACGCCGCAGATGCCAATGACGATGGAAACATCGACGTCTCCGACGCAGTGAGGACACTCCAGTATCTCTTTGCGGGATCGACGATCCCTGCTCCGATCGATGCTTGTGGTGTTGATCCGACCGATGACGGTCTGGATTGTGCGCAGGGGTCCACGTGCCCCTGATGACAGGGAAGGATTTCGATTCCTATGTTTCAAGGAGTCGAGACTCTTCGATTGACATGATAGTCATGATTGACAAAAGTGAGATATCCTGAATAGTGTGACTTGGTAGTAAAGTAATGAAAATTCAGGACTAAGGGTACTTGAAAGTAGAGTTTGAATAAATAACATAAGGCATGGATTGTAAGTCCTAGGAGATGGGCAGGATCCACTAATCGCCATATTGCGGTTGTCTTATGCAAAATTTCTTAGCGGCGGAAATCCGCCGAGGTGGTGTGAAATGCAAATTTTGACTACGAAATTTACTAACAAAATTGAGGCTGTAATGGATAGGAGTTGTGCCTTGAAGACTCCATACAATCTCGTGAAAATTACCCTTCTCGTGTTGTTTACTTTCAGCTTTTCACTGGGTGTACATGCCCAGTTGGGGGTTGGGGATGCAACGATGGGAGTCACAGGAGCGGCTGTGAGTGGTGAGATCGAGTTCATGTCTGTCGATGACATGAATGATCCCTTCTCCAGCGGCATCATGGTCGTTGCCGGCCAAGCCTGGATCATCCCTAAAAACCTCTTGATCGGATTGCCAGCGAACTACCTGACGATCCAGCAACTGTTCACCGAGGCACCTCCTGAGGCTCTCGCCATGGGTGAGTCCGGTCTCGTCAGGGGTGACGGATCCCTTCGCGGACGCGGTGGGGCGACTACTCACATCCTGGGTAACCAGATGCCGGATGGCCGTAACATCGCTGGTGATGTCTTCATTCAGAAGGATGTCGATACGGTCCAGGGAAAAGTCAGTTACATCGACTACGACCATGGGTACTTCCGCATCAACGGAACTGCTGGTGCTAATGAAGGTGGTGTCATGATCCGGATCAATGATCCGGAGGCTGGACAGACGATTCAGAGCGGCCCCGGTTGTAATGGCGGGCCAAACTGCAGCCCGGATGTCCGTTTCATGAACGATCCTGAAAATTACACTGCCAACTTTATTACCGGTTACCCGATGTGCATTCCGAGTACGGCGACAGGTGGAAACAGAACCACCGGTGCCGATGCCAATGGCCATGGTGATCCGTTCTGCCCCCAGTGGAACCGCGATGGCGCTACCCAGTCGGGTGGAACCCTGGCGGTCGATTCTCGCTTCTTTGCCCCGATTCAGGTGGGTGACAACGTCACTGCTGAAGGTAACAAAGAAGTGATCGACGGAACCCGCTTCTTTTCGTGCCACTCGATGACGATCAATGATGCGATTTTGACCAGAGATGCCCCCGACCAGCCTTCGTACATCCTTGCGGACGAGGCGGAGTGGGATGCCCCTGGTTTCGCCAATGAAAGAGCCAAGGCACTCTTCATCGGCTTCTCGACCCTGGTTGATTCCCAAGTCAACATTTTTGGTCTTTACGTAGACCCGGCGACTGGCGAGCAGCAGGAGAGAATCGTTGCTAGCTCCGTCAATAACCCTCTGAATATCAATCACGGTATCGGACCTGGTGGCGGAAGTATCTTCAAGACTGTTTACGACGTTGACTTTCTCAAAGGTGCTCCTGTGGGACCAAGAAGGTCTCCCTGCACCCAGTTGCGGATTTCCGGTTGGGACGTTTGTCCGAATCTTGGAACGATGGACGAAGAGTTTGCCATTCTTTCACCGATTGCTCAGGAAGCGATATTCGTTTCAACCCACGAGGACGAATTGCTTCCCGGGATACACGCCATCAATCTTCAAGGCGAACCCGCCAACAGCGACCGCTACCTTACAGGAGTCGGTTTTGGTCACCCTGAATTTGGCGAAATCGACATGAATCGCTTGTGGTGGCCGATGGTCTTTGCCGGTGCGCCATGGAACTTGGATCGTCGTCTGCATCCAGCGGGATGCCTTGATCATGACGGTGACGAGGTTGTCGATTGTGAAGACATGAATGCCGTTCCAATGGGCGAATTGCGTCTTGATCCCTTCCCGTTCTCGGGTCTGAATCCGACCACTGGAGTTCAAGGTGGCGCGAACATTGATTTGGTTGAGCCTCCTCTGGAAGATCCGATTCCAGGAGAAGATTGCGTAAACGGTGTCGACGACGATGGAGACTTCCTCGTCGATTGCGATGATCCCGAGTGCGCCTTGGTGAACTTTTGTGTTCTCCTCGAACAAGGCGGTGGCGAATTGGGTGAAGCCCTGTTCTGCGGAAACTTTATCGACGACGACGGAGACGGACTCACTGATTGCGCAGATCCTGAGTGTGCTTCCTCCGTCGATTGTGTTGGTATCGGTGCAAATTTGGGAATGCAGTTCGTTCCCAATAACATGCATATCGCCTTTGGATACTGGCCCTTCACCATGGAGGATCTCGACGGCGACCCCCTCAATGGTGCGGAGACGATGACGACCCGCATTCATTGGGACAATCTCTCTCTGATGCCGCCGGGTCCCCAAGATCCGATGGACATTCCGGCACTTACTCCGGGCTGTCAGAACCTGAATGGGGCTCCGACCCCTGCTCTTCCCGGATTCCTGGGAATCGATGTTCTTCCGGATACCCCACTACAAGTGACACTGAGTCAGATCGTAAGTGACCCTGACAATGACAATTTGACGGTGACCTTTTGGCCAGGATCGGCCGGAGGGTCCCTGACGTTGGCAAATGGTGACTATGTTTACCTGCCTCCGGCGGGATTCACGGGAGAAGAGACCTTTTCCTTTACTGCAACTGATCCTCACGGTGGTGAGACCTCCGGCTTGCTCAAGTTTGATGTTGCGCAACCTTAGGCCCCTTGGAACACCACATAAGAATTCAGGAGTGTGAACGCCATGTTCAACAATAATGAGAAAGCAACGAAGAGACTATCGGCAGTTTGTCTGTCCCTCTTCATGGCTGTGATCTTTGGTTCGACTCACGTCCAGAGCCAGATCGCAAATATTTCCGAGCCCGGCTCTCAAGCGGTGGTGGTTTTGGGAGAGATCGAGCACGTTTTCGTCGATGACATGGACGACATGTGGTCCGCAGGTTGGATCGTTGCAGACGGAACTGCTGTACGTATCCCCAGTGGACTGCTGATCGACCTGCCGATGAATCGTCTGACGATCAGAGACATCATGGCTGGAGCTTCTCCGGAGTGCGCCGCGAATGGCGAATCCGGACTTGCAAGCACCGACCAGTGTCTTCGTAACAAGGGACTTCAAGGTGGTGGAGCGCAGATCTTGGCAAACCGCCAGGATGATGGGCAGATCATCGCTGGAGACGTCTTCCTGAACAAATCGATGACTGGAAATGTTGCCGGTGGAATCGTTCCCCCAACAGTGGGCGGATCCGTCTCATTCATCGATTACGAACAGGGCTACTTCGTCGTCAACGGTGTCATAAATGAGCGGCCCTTCGCTGACGGGGGCACCGACCGTAAAGGTGTTATCTGCAGAATCAATGACCCGGACATGGTTCAGACGATCCAGAATGGTCTGGGTTGTATCGACGGAATGCCGAACTGCAGTGCCGATCCGCGGTTTACCATCGATCCTGGAAGTTACAGTTTTGCTTTCACTACTGGCGTCCCCAGTTGTATCCCCAGCACCAACAACTCATTTGGAGCCAGGGACACCAACTCCGGATCTGGAAACAACAATGGTGGAGCGGATGCTCAAACCGGTGAAGGTGACGCTTTCTGCCCGATGTGGAACAGGGCTTTCACGGGCCCCCTGACTCGTACAGTTCCCGATTCCCGTCGTTTCGTACCTATGATCGTCGGTGATCCTATCAGCCTTGAGGGCAACTTCGAAGTTGTTGACGGAACTCGTTTCTTCTCGGCTTACGCTGCCTGTGTGCAGTTGGGACTGAGAACGAAACGTGAAGGGAACCAGCCTGACTTCATGACCTGGGACGAGGTCGAGTGTGACGTACCTCCCTTCGACAATGCACGAATCAAGTCGTTGGCGATCGCCTTTACTTCGATCGATGACGTTCATATCGATGCTTACAGACTCCACATCGATCCGATCAGTGGAGAGGGTATCGAGTACATTTGGGGTACTTCCCAAGGCAACCTCGGAGCCCGATTCAACGGTATCGCTCCCAATGCCGGACACATCACCAAGTTTGGCTACGATGTCGATTTCCTTCTCGGTGCACCCTCTGCCCACGGACCTTGCCTGAATCTGATCAATGGTGGACACAACCTCTGCCCCCAAGGTGGAACCATGGAAGAGGAAGTGGCGCTGATGGCCCCGGCCGCCCGTGAGGTGATCGGAAAGACCCATCACAGTTACACCATTCCTGACGGAGTCTTCCCAAGGGATATCCTTGGTAACCCTGCCCAGCACGGCGAGTACGTTGCTGGTGCCGGACTCGGTCACCCGGAATTCGTTGAGGTCAACTTGGACAAGACGGGTTACCCCTTCATTTTCGAGGGGATTCCCTGGAATCTGGATCGTCGTCTCGGCCCTGGTGGCTGTGATGAGGCCATCGGTTGTGAAGATCTGCCTATCGGTAGTTTGCCGCTGAGCCCCTTCCCGTCCGCTGGAGATCCAGACTGGGTGGTTCACTCTATCGGTAATGGTATTCCGCCATTTGCTGCGGAACGTCTGACCGCGTATGAACCGTTCGGCCCCAATGACTTCATGGATCCCTATGTCGACGCTTCGCCACCCGGCCCTGGTCTTCCTGTGGGTATGGACGGACTGACCGGTGAGCATTGTGACATTGCAAACAATGTTCCGCTTGCAGCCGGAGACGCTGTCGCAGCGACCGAGGATTCACCCACTTTGATTTCCAACACGTTGCTGCTGTCCAATGACGATGATCCCGATCTGGATGTTTTGACAGTCTTCCACTACGAAGGGACCAGCCTTGAAGGTGGTACTGTGACTCCTTCCGGGGACGGCGTCATTTACCAAAGCGCTCCTGATTTCCACGGAAATGACGAGTTCCATTACAGTGTCAGTGACGGACATGGAGGAATCTCCAAAGGATTAGTTTCCATCGTGGTTTCTCCTCAGATGGATGCTCCGGTAGCCAATGACGACTTCCTGACTACAGGTCTTGGTCCGTTCATGTTTACTGAGGATCTCCTGCTTGGAAATGACTCCGACGTTGATGGCGATGCCATCAGCCTTCAAGCGATCAACATGATTGATGCCGCCACTTCTGCCGGTCTCATGGAGAATGACGGTGCAGGAAACTGGACCTTCACTCCTGCTGGTGCCGGGGCAAGTACTTGGGAGTACGTAATCTCGGACAGCACCGGATTGCTCGCAAGCGCATTGGTCACCTTCCACGCTGGCAACGAAGCTCCGGTTACCCAGACGGACACGGTGCTTACCGACGAGGATGTAGCGATTGAGATCGATGTCCTTGCCAACGACACTGACCCCGAGGGGGATCCGCTCGCAGTCTCTGATTTCACCGCTGCCGGTTTCGGATCAGTTGAGCTCCTGCCTTCTGGCGTGCTGCTCTACACACCCGATCTGGATCAAAATGGCAATGATAGCTTCACCTACACTGTGACCGACGGAAAGGGAACCTTCTCCACCGGCGATGTCATCGTGTCCGTGACTGCGATCAATGACGCACCGAGACTTGGTGCGGACATTGCAGTGACTCTTGAAGATCAGGCAGTGGAAATCAATGTGCTTGCCAACGATTACGATCCCGAGGGGCATGCCATGACGGTATCCTTGCCGATCGTGAATGCGTTCAACGGTGCAGTGAGTTTGCTTCAAGGTGGTGTTCTCAGATTTGTGCCCTTCCCGGACATGTCCGTTGGAGTTGCTGATAACTTCATGTACATCGTTACCGATTCCCAAGGGGCGGTATCCACTGCGATGGTTTCCATCGAAGTGACTCCGGTAAATGATGCGCCGATTGCCAATCCGGATACTGCGGTAACTCTCGAAGATGTTCCGACAGTGATTAATGTTCTCGCCAACGACGGTGATGTAGACAACGACCTTTTGCGGGTTCAGTCGGTCGATATCCCTGCGGATTTCCCGGCCACTGTGAATTGGGGAGCGAATGGTTCGATTACCATTCAGCCTGACCCGAACTACAATGACGTATTGCCGAGGGTATTCACTTACGTCCTGAGCGACGGATTCTTGACTGATACAGGACAGGTCAGCCTACAGGTGATCTCCATCAATGACGCCCCGGTGGCCGTCAACGACCTGGGCAACCAGGTTGCAGAAGACAGCACCGTTTCCATTGATGTTCTTGCCAATGACACCGACGTGGACGATGGCGATATCCTCCAACTTGCCGCAGTCACCAACGGTCTCCTTGGGCTGGCGACGATAGAGCTTGGTGGAACGATCTCCTACACGCCGTTCCCCAATGCAAATGGATTCGACAGCTTCACCTACACCGTGACCGACAACAATGGCGGTCAGGCTTCTGCAACCGTTGAGGTTGAGATCCTGCCGGTCAATGATGCTCCGGTTGCCGGTACCTTGCCGATCTTCCCACTTCCTGAGGACAGCCTGAAGACGATCTCTGCGCTGACGATTCTTCAGGGAGCTACCGACGCAGACATGGACGAACTGGTACTGACCAACGTCGGTGAGCCCAGCCATGGTACGGTGGACATCAATGTGGATGGCCAAGGGATCATCTCCAGTATCCTATACACTCCCAACCCGAACTTCTTCGGAATCGATGAGTTTATATACGAGGTACACGATCTCTCCTTGCACGGTGCAGGAACCATTCGTCTGAATGTCCTTCCTGTGAACGACATGCCTGTGGCGAACAATGACTTCGGTATCGTTGTAGAGAGTGGATCCAGCATCGACATCGCTCCTCTTCTGAATGATGAGGATGTGGATAACGACGAACTTTTCCTTCTCGGTATCATCAGCGGACCTTTCCATGGATCGATGGAAACTCATCCGGATGGAACTTTGACCTACAACGCCGACGACAACTACGAAGGTGAAGACTCCATGATTTACCGGATCTCCGACAATCATGGGGGCATGGCGACAGCCAGTATCCTGATCGATGTCACTGCGCAAACTTCTGCAGCCGCATCGATGATTCGATCGGATGCCAATACGGATGGTCAGCTCGACGTTTCTGATCCGGTGGAGACAGTTCTTCACCTGTTCCAGGGACGCGGAGTGGCTTGCCTCGCTGCGCTGGATTCCAATGATGACGACCAGATCGACATCGCTGATGTTGTCTTCACACTTAACACCCTGTTCACCAATGGTCAGGTCCCGAGCGCTCCTTACCCCTTCTGTGGTGAGGATCCGACCGGAAACCTCCTGCCCTGTGATGGATTTGGTCTCTGCGACTGATCAGATCAGGAACTGATCAACAGAGAGAGGTCGTTTGACCTCCTGGAACCGTGGCTCACGAATCGATTTCGTGAGCCACGGTTTTTTTACGAAGGATGAGAATGAGACCGTACTAATTGGGCAGATCTCCAGACTGGATGCTCCAGACTGGATACTTCCGGGATACTTCC
>CAYRAM010000003.1:87424-164077 GCA_964422295.1 uncultured Planctomycetia bacterium
ATTGGGCAGATCTCCAGACTGGATGCTCCAGACTGGATACTTCCGGGATACTTCCAGGGCGAGAAGGTGAAGGGGCCCCGGTGTGCAAATCCCCTTCAGCACCTCATATCTGCGAGGCTGACGGGGTCCATGCGGTAATCAGCGGCATGAACCCCATGAGGTGTGGAATTTTCCCCGGATAGTGACAAGATGTTATACTGTTGCTGAAACGGGAAGCATTGGTGAATTGAACTGGTACCAGGACTGAAGTTTCCCCTACCAAAGATTCGAGGATGAGGCAGAACCGATGAATTACGTAATTTTGAAATCTCTTCAAGGACCGGGACGCCTGATGGCCTTATTGGCCGCGGGATTGATTCCTTGGCTTGGTTGGGATGTCTCCAGCGGCCGTGTTGAGGCACAGGTCCCCGGGGCACCCAGAATCGAGTGTGATCAACCCTTGGTGGAGTGGGGTGAGTTGATCAAGGAAACCCCTTTCACGCATGACTTCGAAATTCGAAACACCGGAGATGAAGTCCTGATCATCAAAAAGGTCAACGGCGTCTGAGGTTGCACGGTCGCCAGTCATGACGACCAGATCCCCCCCGGCGGGGTGGGAAAAGTAACCGTGAACCTCGACACCAAAAAGGTACGAGGCAAAGGTGTCTCCAAGGTGATGAAGGTTCTCTCCAATGATCCGGTCAATCCTGAGTTTTCCCTGACTCTCAAAGGGACGATCCTGGAGATCCTTGAAACCCGTCCACTGCAGATCAAGCTGCAGGGGCTCGCAGGGAAGCCCTTGGAGGGCACTTTCGAGTTCAATGCGGGTTCACCACTGGATGTGGAAATCGTCGAAGTGCGCACCGCTGGCAAGGGCTGGATCACTTCTGCCGAGCCTGTGGTTCTTGAAGAGGGTCGATCATTTGAGTTGAGCCTCTCCGCATCACCCAATTCAAAGCCAGCGATCCTGCGGGAAAAACTGATCCTCGATGTCAAAACCAGTGACGGTCTTGATCGCAGTCTTGAGTTCAATGTGCAACTGGATCATCGGGACCGAATCGTTCTCCAGCCCAAGAACAACATCAAGTTCATGGACAAAGAGACGAGAAATTTACTGACCAGTCCCAATCCGATCGAAAAAAGTATTTTGGTGACCGGGGGAGACCCTGAGGTGATCTTCGAAGTCACCGGAGTGACGCTGGACGATCGCATCCAGGGAGCGTTTTCTACTCGAGTACAGGAAGTTGTCGCAGGCAAGAGTTACAGGGTGTGGATCACTCTCTCTGAATATCAGACGACCCCCACTGTTCTCGGTAAGATGACTATCTCGACCAGTGATGAGATCAAAAAAGAGATTTCGATGTGGGTGATGGGCCAGTTTCCGCAAAAGCGCCAGACCGCTCCCTGACAAAACCGTCAGCGCTGCATTCATTAGCTCTTTGTGTTCCTGATCTGCAATCGGATCAGGAACACTTTTTTGATGGAAATCGGAACCTCAGAGACTGTTTCGGCGAAAGATAAGCCTGTACGAGAGTCAGTAATGACTGGGTAACAGAATGGGTGCATTTATCAGAATCGGATGGATAATTGGAATGGTATACAAACTGCTATTTCTGTAGGGCTTTGTGAGTATTGATCTGATATTCCCCAACTTGCTCTTCAGTTTATATGACCCTGCTCGACAAGATTATTGATATCGGAGCATCGATTCCATGGGGATCTTCTTACGAAAATTGAGTGCGGTTGCCCTCTTTATTTTGATGGGGTTCGGCAATCTGGTGCTGGGCCAGTTTCAGTTCAGCAGCCCGATCCCTACACCGGTCGGAATCACAATTTCATCTGCATGCATCTGTGATGTGACTGGCGATCTGCTCCCGGATTTCATCGCCATCGATGGTGGGGGAACAGTTTCCATCGCTCGTGGCATTGGAGAAGGGGTTCATGGCGAAGTTGCGATTTACGATCGAGGAGAAGGAATCGACGGACTGGTGCGGGGAATCGCCTGTGGGGATTTGGATGAGGACGGTGACAAAGATCTGGTATTTACATGGTCCCATCCGATGGACCCTGGGGGATTTGTGTCGTTTTTGGTGTTTGATAACGGGATCCCTTCAGATCGTATCGATTTCGTCCTCGATTTTCAGGTCAATAGGACTCCATTTGATCTCTCTCTGGGGGATATGAATGGGGATGGCCGCCTGGATATTGTCCTTTGCACCAGCCTGTTGGGTGAATCACTCCAGCCGTCTGCAGTGTCTGTGCTCATCGGAGTTCCATCTGCTTCCATGCCCGATTATTTTCCGCCGCAGCACTATCCCCGCTCTTCGTTGTCGCGGGAAGTGGAGCTCTTCGACCTCGATTTTGATGGAGATCTGGATGTCGTCATGGCTTGCAAGGAGGGGAATACCCTTTGCTGCTTTGAAAATGACGGTTTGGGACAGCTCGCTTTGGCTGCAGAGTTTCTCTTTCCAGAACTGCCGGAGCCGTATTCTGTAGCCGTGGGGGATTACGATGCAAACGGCATTCCGGATTTGCTCTTGGGCACATGGCAAACCCGATCCCTGATTCCGTTTTTGGGTATGGGTGGATTGCAATACGAGCAGCAGAATGAAATTGCCGTGGGCCAATTCGGCTGGGGATTGATGCATCGAATACTCTTGAACGATATGAATGCGGATGGGATTCAGGATGTGGTGATTCCTTTTTCCAGCGGTGTGTTCGCAATCCGCTATGGCGATGGTATTGGGGGTTTTCCTGAAGAGGACTCCTTCGTGACATACCAGAGCGCAAAAAATTCCTGGTTCCATGATCTGGATAATAATGGCACCCTGGAATTTGTGATGGAGCATACCGATCTGAAACTCTTCACCACATTTTTTGGAGGTCAGGAATTGCGAGGGCGGCTCTACGTCGACCCCATCTCGCTACCAACAGCAACAGTTCAGCAAGTTGCGATCAGGGTGAGTGCGAATCTCGGGATCCGGGAAGCTGATTTCGGAATAGAAATTGATCGGGTTCTCATGAGTCCGCAGGCGTTGGAACCCTCCGACCACGTCATGGATGCAACCGCAGGTGCCGGCCCCGATCTATGGCTGGTGGATTTGGGTTCCTCTCCCCAAGACCCCGTGACTCTTTCGATGATCCTCGATTTCGCCGGCCAGGCGGGATTGGGAGCGGGTATAGTCCGGAATCTGGCAACCCTCACCGTAGAGGTCGAGCCGCTGGCACAGGATCAGGAGACCACTCTCGGTTTTGTCGCAAACACTCCCGGGGGGCCATTTGTGACCGTGACCGGAGGGATTCCGATCCCGGTCAGTCACGATTTGACCCCTGTGCAATTGGTGGTTCCCACCGCCTTCGTGCGTGGCGATATCAATCAAAATGGATCGGTCAATGTCGCCGATGCGGTCGTGTTACTGCGACGCATGTTTGGCATCGATCCTCAAGGAAACTGCTTGGCAACCTGGGATACGGATGGAGATGGAGGTCTGGATCTCAGTGATGTGATTCTGTTGTTGAGATGGCTCTTCGCTGGTGGCGTTGAGCCTGCAGCACCCTTTCCCACCTGCGGAGTCGGTGCCGATCCTTTGGCACTGCCTTGTGAGATGCACGATTACTGTCCTTGAAGGGGGCGCTGTCCTTTTCACGATCCCCAAGAGTCAAAAAAATCGCCACCTGAAACGGTATACGTTTCAGGTGGCGGATTCGATTTTGCGTTTGAGGGATGGTACTAGGCGCGCAACTCGCTACCTGCCAGACGCACAACTCGACGAGCCAGTTCTTCAGGGTCAAAAGGTTTTGCGAGAATGTCATCTGCGCCCAACAAGCGAGCTCTGTCGAGTTCTGCCTGCTCCATGGCGGAGATCACGAGAATCTTGGTCTTGCTCAGTTCCGGGGCGAGCCGGACATACTCGATGACATCAAATCCACCGAGTCCGGGAACTCTGAGATCGAGGGTCATGACGCAAGGCAGGTGTTCTCTGAGAAGGGAGCCCGCGGTGAAACCATCTTGAGCCATGTACACATCGAAGTTGTGCTTTCTCAAGGTGATCTCTATCGCCTTGGAGACGGTGGGCTCTTTCTCGACCACCAGGACCCTGCGGGCCAGGTGGAGGAAATCACGGGGAATCGGAATGTTGTTCTCACGCAAAAACGTGATGAAGTTGTTGACTTCCACCCGATTGTCACCGCGGCCGGGCAACTGGTATGCACGAAGCTGACCACGCTGGATCCAGCGGATAACGGTGCGGAAGTTCACACCACAGTAGTTGGCGATTTCGCCAGTCGTCAGGGTTCTCTTGTCGTTCATCCCACACTCCTCGCAAAAAAACTCTTCCTCGTAAAGACCCCCGACTCGCAACGGAAGTCTAGAAGGGCCGGTAATCCCAGTGAGGCTCCAGAGGCCTTTGGGAGCAGGTACGGCCTTTCTTTGTTAATCAACTATACATGTATTGTATGTTTGTTAGTCATTTTGTCAACATCGCTGAATGTTCGGGGCGTCAGAGTTGTTCGATTGCCCAATTTCGCCCGGCGTGGTGGGCAAATCGGTGAATTAGGGACAGTTGGGACCCGATTGACACGGGAGTAAATCCTTGGGAAGAGGATCCGGTCCGCAACTTCCGGTGGGTGCCGGCGGAGGAGATCCACCGTCGAAGAGGAACAACAACATGTATATCGGGTCTGAGATATCCACTTGACCATCGTCGTTGCTGTCAAAGGCGTCCAGACACGGTGCAACTCCGTTTTGGTAGAGATAGGAGAGTTGCGTGCTGACATCCGCCAGGTTCTGTAGGGAGTCTTCATTGGCATCCCCGCGAATGAATACAGGGTCAGGAATGGGACATGTGAGCTCACACTCGCTGGCACTCAGCATCATCCCACAGACACTTTGCGGAATCAGGCGAATGACGTGGGCAATGCCTGGGGTTATCGGGAAAGAGGCACTATTGATCGATCCCGGAAGGACCAGACTTTGGGTTCCGATGAGAAGTTCGATACTCGAATAAGGTGAACCATTGGTCCAGGAGAGGCTCGCCATGCAATTTCCAGGATCGAAGGAGCAGGCCAGATTTGAAATTGGAATCAAAGGGGTGGGCGGGGGAACTGTGATTTCACAGCAGGTGGAACCCGAGGAAGGGGTCATGCCACCCAAGACGGGTTCGATGCAGACGAAAACCGCTCCAGTCAATCCTGGGACTACTGTGAAACTTGTGGAGTCTCCGGCGAGAGTTGCCAGAGGAGTCATCTGGGATGAGTTCTCACCCAGCGATACCACAATCGAATCGGGGGTCGTGGCACTGGCGTCCCAAGTCATCACGATTTCCTGGGAACACGGATCCGGAATCTGGCAGACCAAATTTGTCAATGGGTCAGGTCGCTGATCATGAAAAAGGGCTCCCAGGTCGGGAGCGGTGCCATCGGGATCGGTAAATTGCAAAGGATCTCCGGCATCGATACAGGGAGAGGAAGCATCAAGGGAATAGTCCTGAATCGCCGGGTTGAGGAAGATGGGGTCACTGGTGAGGACAACGGTTCCCGGATATCCGGAAGAGATGGTGCAGTGATCCGTTTGGGCGATGGTGGGGATATCCACTTCCTGCCCAGGTGCATTCCACAGGATGGAATGGCTCAGGAGTAATGTGGAACTTGCACCTCCAGCGGAGAAGGGTGGAAAGAAGATACCGGGTGATCCGGTAACAGAAGTGTTGTCTGCAAGGGTACAACTGCGGACTTCGACAGAAACCAGATTGATCGTCGAGGAGATCGCTGCTCCAGCAGTGGTAGCGGTGTTTCGTGAGAAGACGGAGCGGGCCACTTGGGTACTGCCACCGTCGAGTCCGATTCCTCCTCCATGGTTTGCTGCATTTTCATCAAAGTTACATTCGCTCACGGTGGAAGTCGACTGATAGAGTGTGACCCCGCCGCCCAACAAGGAGGCCGTGTTTCCCGTCACGATGTTTTGATGAAAAGTCAGTCCACAGAGCCGTGAGTAGAGTGCGCCGCCGATAATTGCAGAGTTACCAGAAAAGGTACAGTTTTGAATCTCCACCAGGGAACAGGTATTGATTGAGATGGCACCTCCTGCGGTCTGCGACTGATTTCCCAGGAACGCACACTGATCGATGAAGATGTTCCCACAATCGATGAGATACAGTCCTGCCCCTTCCAAGCCGGTATTATTGCTGAATTCGAGTCCCTGCAACTGCAACGAGAGTGTTGCCTGGGCATAGAGACCCGAGCCAAACTCAGCGGCATTGGCAACCAGACGGCAATTCGTAACCGTGGGGGAAGCGATGGAGATGTGGATTCCACCCCCTCGACGATAGGTTCCTGAGGCATCGGTAACCGGGATTCCACTCCCGCCCCGAATGGTGAAGCCCTCGACAACCGCCGCAGGAGTTTCCCCCGAAAGAAACATCACGGTGGAGCCAAAATTGGCTCCCTGCGTCGCCGCCGAACCGTCGATGATGGTGGTCTCCGGGCCTGCGGTCGAAATCAGGGTGACGTCTTTTCCGAGGAAGTTGATATTTTCCATGTAAAGACCTGGGGAGACCAAGATCCGATCCCCGGGAGATGACAGATTCAGCGCACTCTGGATCGACGTTATTTGGCTCGGAACAAGCCAGTCAGCGGCCAGAAGGGGTTTTTCTATCGGCGTATATGCCCAGAGGAGGGCCATCAGAGTGGTCAGAACCATCTTATGCACGGATTCGACCTCCTGCGGCGAATGACGATAGAAACCAACGATGCGTCCTCAGACTCTGATCGATGAAACCCTATTGTACTTGTATTTGTAAGTCTTTGAAGTGGATCCAGCGTTGCGTTCGACCATCTGGCAGATGTGTCTGATTTTGCAATAGGCATGAGTAACGTAGGAATGTTGATATTCAGGCACTTATTGCCGACATCCCAGGGGCGTGTTCGCCGGGATAGACAAAAAATAGCACAGAGTTACAATGGTGTTTACATTCAACTTTGTTAACAACTCCCTTCATCCCATCAGTGGGCATTTTGGCCCCTTTTTGGGGAGAGTTGAAAACCCTGAGGGGCTGAAGCCCCGCGGAGGACCGATGCTGACCGAAAGCAGAATCTTCGCCAAGTATTGCCTTCTCGTCTGCGCCACCATCCTTATCGGAGGATGCTTTGGACGTAGTACTAAGATCCAGGCACCCGCTCCCTTCAGTTATCCTGAAGTGGAATACACCATGACTGTGGGAGAATCGGTGGAAGTCCCTGCTCCCGAAGTGACTGGAGCCTCCATCGACAGTTGGAGGGTGGAGCCAGACCTCCCTTCCGGTCTCTCCTTTGATACGACCGATGGATCGATCAGTGGAACTCCCCAGGAACCTTGTCCCCGCAACTTTTTCACCATCACTGCGACCAATTTCGGTGGTTCTACCAGTTACGGGATCTCGATTCGGGTTCTGCCAGAAGCTCCCTGTGATCTGGATTATCCAGTAACGGAAGTCGTTGGAGTGCTGGCATTCGATGAGTTTCCGACGCTTTTGCCAACGGTTGGTTGTGGGGGATCCAATGATTTCTCCATCGATCCGGATCTTCCTGAAGGTTTGGACCTCAACATGTACAGCGGTGAAATCAGCGGTACTCCCATCGTGAGCCACGGCCCTCAGTTGCACCTGATTACAGCTGCAAATGAAAGTGGAGAAGTATCGTTTGAACTACTGATTGAAATTTTGCCTGCGGGACCCTGTGATCTTGTTTACGAAGAGTCGGATAAGGTTGTCGCGCCCAATGCAGACATGGATCCAATACTTCCGACAGTAGGCTGCGGCGAGCCAGAAGATTGGACCATCGAACCTGATTTGCCAACCGGAGTGACGCTTGATCCACAAACAGGAGTCATCTCGGGTAATCCCACGGTTGAAACGCCAAGAATCGTCTACATCATCACCGCTGCAAATCAGCATGGCTCAGATAGCACCGAAGTTGCTCTTCGTATTTCGCCCGTTTTCGTCTTTGAAATCGAGCAGTTGAGTGGGTCCTTTGATCCAGAAACCGGTGAGGGTGGAACCCAGAGCAGGATCATCCTGACAGAGGGTGAGGACAACGAAACCTACCCGACGAAGATCCAGTTACTTTCCTTGGCGCTTGCCCACAATTCGGACCAGTTGGACATCACCTCCGTTGAACCGGGGAGTGGCCTTGCTGATCTGAATGGGGGAGATGGACCGGACTTCTTCTCTCCCTTCATCACTTCAACGGGATTCACATTAGGCATCGTCTTCTCCTTCAGCCCTGATTTTGACGGCTTGAGCGCGGATGTTCCGGTCGAAATCGCGGTAGTCAATTACGACACCGTTGCCGGCTCATTCGAGGGAGTAGGTTCCGAATCTGTGGATTCAGATCTCGAGTGGGGGAATCCCCTCGCAGGAGAACCGGGTGTGCCTTCCGTCTCGAACACGGTTGTTCTCGACGGCACCACAGGAATCATTCCTGTCACGGTGGACACGACAGTTCAACTTCTCGCTACTGAAGAATCGGATTGATCCCCAGTCGAGGAGTTTGATTCGTCCACTGGGAATCATGAGTTGAAAATTGAAGTAAGAGGAAGTCATGCGCAGGTATTTTGTAGTCCTGATGCTAAGTCTGTGCATATCGGGGTGCGGAGAAAACTCCGAAACGGGAGTTCAGATCGAGTCCATCCCTACCCAACTTGTTGAGTATCCGACGCTTGGGCCTTTCGCTCTCGGGCATGAAATCTTGCCAGTTCATCCCTATGTTATCGGTGGTGCTCCGACCAGTTGGAGTATTTCTCCTCCTCTTCCGTTGGGAATAGTATTGGATGCTGAATCGGGTGTGATTTCAGGAACTCCCCAACAATTGTACCTCGCTGTAACTCACATGATCAGTGCTTCCAATGGAATGGGTACTGTCGTAGTAAGTGTTTCGATCAGCGTACTTCAAACCGCTCCATGTGATTTATCCTATGGTGAGCAAAGTGTCCTTCTCACAAAAGGCATTCAAATGGACCCTTTGACCCCCGCGAATGGCTGCGGGAGCATCGAGAATTGGACCGTAAGCCCGGATCTTCCATTGGGGATCAGTATTGATGGAGTTACCGGTGTCATTTCGGGAACTCCATTGGAGCTGACGAGCCCCGTAGTTTTTGTGATCAATGGGTTTAATCAACAAGGATCTGACTCTGTATCACTGGAGATCGAAGTCGTCGACCAGGCTCCTTGTGATCTTCAATATCCCGAGTCTCTCGTTGCATTTGCTTTTGGCGAAGAGATTGGTTCCTTTCTTCCCACCCATGGCTGTGGGCAGGCACTGGAATATGAAATTGTTCCTCAACTTCCTGCAGGAATCCTCTTTAGCCCTGAATCGGGTGAAATCTCAGGGATACCTCAGGATCCGCAGCCGTCTACTGAGTATTTGATTACTGCGCGAAATCTGACTGGTGACACCAGTTTCCTTTTGCAATTGGAAGTGACGATCGAGGCACCCTGTGATCTTGAATATCCCCAGAGTGAAATTGTAATAACTCAAGGTGATTCAATCCCAGGTGGACTCTTACCAACTTCCTCATGTGATCCCGTCGATGAGTACACCGTCGAGCCAGAGTTCCCTGAAGGAGTCGACTTAAATGCCTCAACGGGCTTCATCTCAGGGACTCCACAGCAACTTCAGCCCATGACTTCCTATGTCATTCGAGCTGCAAATGCGGGAGGGTTTACCGAATTTACTCTCCTGCTGGAAGTGGTTCCGCAAGTCCCCTGCAATCTTCAATATCCACTAAGTGAAGTTTTCGTTAATCAGGGAGAAACGTTTCAAGAAGGATTTTTGCCCACATCTTCTTGCGGCCATGTCGACACCTACTCCGTGACTCCGAGTCTTCCTGAAGGAGTAACTCTTAATGCGAATACAGGCCTAATTTCAGGAGTAGCGACTACAGCTCAACCAATGACAGCCCATGTGATCCGCGCTGCTAATGCCAGCGGTTTTGCGGAAGTAACCATCATGTTGCAAGTGATCCCTGAAGCCCCCTGCAGCTTGATTTACCTTCCAAGCAATTTCACATTAGAGGTGGGCTCTTTTATGGTCCCCGCAGTACCACAATATGATTGTGGTATCCCCACTTCATTTCAGATTTTCCCAGATTTGCCGCCCGGATTGGAAATTCATCCACAGACCGGTGTCATCTCAGGACAACCGCTTGGAACCCAAATTGTAACTCTTTATACGATCGTCGGTTCCAACATGACGGGATCTTCCATCACTCAAGCGGCCATCGTAGTTTTGCCGCAGCCACCCTGTGATTTCTCTTATCCCGAAACCCACCTTGAACTGACGGTGGGTCAGCCAATGTCCACGCTCATTCCAGAGCTTGGTTGCGGGGAGGTGGATAACTTCAGTACCAATCTTCCATTGCCTGCAGGGCTCTTCCTGGATTCGGTCACGGGAGCAATTTCCGGAATCCCTCAAATTCCCACCGAGGCGAGTGAACATTTAATTTCGGCTGAAAACGAATCGGGGGCAGATTCATTCCAATTGAGTATCACAATTGTTGAAGAACCGCCCTGTGACTTGACGTACGCCTCTGATCAGATTGACGCTTTGACAAGTGAGGAAATCACTCCACTTCTTCCCCTCATCGGATGCGGCGAAGTGGATAGCTGGAGCGTGAATCCTGCTTTCCCCGATGGATTAATATTGGATCCAGAGACAGGTGTCATCACCGGGTCGGTAGATGCACCGTATCCAGCCACTATTCACCAAATCATCGCAGCGAACACGACAGATAGCACGGTTTTCGAATTGACTATCGTCATCAGGGTTCATGCGCCTTGTGAGCTGGATTACGCTGTGGAATTGATCGATTTACGCCCGGAAGAATCTTTGGAGCCGATTACGCCTACCAGCGGTTGTGGGCCTGTCGATAGTTATTCGATCGCTCCAGATCTTCCTGATGGCATCGTACTCCATCCCCAAAGTGGCGTGATCTCCGGATCTACTCTGATCGAAATTCCACAGACGACCTATACCGTTACTGCAACCAATGCCACGGGAATATCCGTGGATTCATTCCAACTCATCGTGCAACAGATTGCTCCTTGTGATCTTCAGTATTCCCATAGTGAAATCACCTTGCATCACGGAGAGGCGTTGCCTTCGGGACTGCTCCCCACTACCTCCTGCGGTCCCGTTGAGGAATACACGGTGGAACCACAGTTTCCTGATGGGATCACCTTGGATCCCGCATCGGGTTTGCTTTCCGGGGCGACCACCGAAGTTCAGCCGCTGACCTCCCATGTGATTCGAGCGACCAACACCGGTGGATTCACCGAGTTCTCTCTTATGCTGAGGGTACACCCTGAGTCGCCCTGTGATCTTCAATACCCTCAAAGCGAGGTCGTCTTAAATCATGGTGAGGCATTGCCCGACGGATTGATGCCCACTACCGCCTGTGGCCCTGTCGAAGAATACTCGGTCGATCCACAGTTGCCTGAAGGAATCACCCTGGATCCTGTTTCGGGATTAATTTCAGGTGCTACCAACTTGGAGCATCCGCTGACTTCCCATCTGTTGCGTGCATCGAACAGCGGTGGATTTACAGAGTTCACCCTCAATCTGAGAGTACACCCCGAGCCCCCTTGTGATCTTCAATACTCTCAAAGCGAGATCGTTTTGCATCACGGTGAGGCGTTGCCTGCGGGACTGCTTCCCACTACCTCCTGTGGTCCCGTTGAGGAATACACGGTGGAACCACAGTTTCCTGATGGGATCACCTTGGATCCCGCATCGGGTTTGCTTTCCGGGGCGACCACCGAAGTTCAGCCGCTGACCTCCCATGTGATTCGAGCGACCAACACCGGTGGATTCACCGAGTTCTCTCTTATGCTGAGGGTACACCCTGAGTCGCCCTGTGATCTTCAATACCCTCAAAGCGAGGTCGTCTTAAATCATGGTGAGGCATTGCCCGACGGATTGATGCCCACTACCGCCTGTGGCCCTGTCGAAGAATACTCGGTCGATCCACAGTTGCCTGAAGGAATCACCCTGGATCCTGTTTCGGGATTAATTTCAGGTGCTACCAACTTGGAGCATCCGCTGACTTCCCATCTGTTGCGTGCATCGAACAGCGGTGGATTTACAGAGTTCACCCTCAATCTGAGAGTACACCCCGAGCCCCCTTGTGATCTTCAATACCCGCAAAGCGAGATCGTTTTGCATCACGGTGAGGCGTTGCCTGCGGGGCTGCTCCCCACTGCATCCTGTGGTCCCGTCGAGGAATACTTTGTTGAGCCACAGTTCCCTGAGGGGATCACCTTGGATCCCGCAACGGGCTTGCTTTCCGGGGCGACCACTGAAGTTCAGACGGTGACCTCCCATGTGATTCGAGCGACCAACACCGGTGGATCCTCAGAGTATTCTCTCATGCTGACAGTACATCCCGAGCTCCCCTGTGACCTTCAGTATCCCGAGAGTGAATTCACCTTGAATCACGGTGAGGCGTTGCCCGCCGGGCTGCTTCCCACTACCTCCTGTGGACTCGTCGAAGAATACTTGGTGGATCCACAGTTGCCTGAGGGGATTTCTTTGGATTCTGTTTCCGGACTTCTTTCAGGAACAGGCTCACAGTTTCATCCGCTGACTTCCCATGTGATTCGCGCGGCGAACAGCGGTGGTTTTACGGAATTCACTCTCATGCTGGAGGTGAAACCTGAGGGCCCTTGCGATTTGATGTACATTCCGGGAACTTTCACATTAGAGGTTGATACTCCAATGTCGTCCGTGCTCCCTCAATTTGCTTGTGGTACTCCTACTAGCTACCAGATTTCTCCTCAATTACCCGGGGGACTCACTCTGGATCCGCAAACCGGAGAATTTTCCGGGCAGCCTACTGAAGTTTTGAGTTTGACTCTCTTCACGATCACAGCGGCAAATGAGACCGCAAGCACCTCAACACAGATTGCGATCCAGGTGAAACCTCAGCCTCCGTGTGAGTTTTCTTATCCAGAAACTCTCCTTGAAGCGATGGTTGGGATTTCGATTCCACCTCTAATTCCAGAGGTTGGGTGTGGGGGTGCAGACCAATTCAGCATCGATACGCAATTGCCTGAGGGACTGATACTGGATCTGGAAACAGGTGTTATTACTGGAATACCTACATCGGTTGGGGGGCCCACCGATCACGTGATTCTCGCCAGTAATGAATCGGGGGACGTCAGTTTCCAATTGAGTATCCACATCGGCGAAGAACCGCCTTGCAATTTGACTTACTCAGAAAACTCTATCGACGTTGTGGTCGGCGAGGAGATCGGGCCCTTCGAGCCCCTGCTCGGTTGTGGCGAAGCTTCTGCCTGGAGTGTGAGTCCCAATTTGCCCGATGGATTAAATTTAGATCCATTGACAGGTGTGATTTCCGGATCAGTTGGGGATCCTTACCCTGACACGATTCATCAAATCGTAGCGACCAATTCTTCCGGGAGTGCTGTCTTCGACATGTCGGTTCAGATCAAAATACAGGCACCTTGTAACCTCGATTATGGCATCGATTTGACGATTTTACTTCCTGGGGAAGTCTTGGGGCCGATCACTCCCTCTGTTGACTGCGGCCCTGTTAGTCAGTACACCATTGAGCCAGAACTCCCTTCTGCTTTTACTCTTGATCCCCAAAGTGGAGAACTCACCGGGTCCTCTCAAGTCGATCTGCTTGTGACCACTTACACGATCACCGCTACCAATACCACAGGTGGCGCAGAATTCACCTTTCAGTTAGGTGTGGCCGGTACGGCTCCTTGTGACCTCTCATATCCCGCTGAGCCTCTCGCGGTGCCCAGCGGGGTGTTCCTGGAGCCTCAGATTCCTGCCTTCAGTTGTGGATTCCCCGATTTATGGGAGATAGACCCCGCACTTCCTGCTGGATTAGAGTTTGACGAGGTCACTGGGGCGATTTCAGGCACAGCCTTGAGCGAAGGGGAATCAACCCATTTGATCACCGCGGTCAATGAATTTGGACCAAGTGAACCCCTAGAGTTAAGTTTGGTGATTGGCACCGTCTACTTTTATAGAGGGAGTGAACTGGTGATTCCGTACTCCGTTGCCGATGGCAATGGTACCGGTTTGCTGACCTTGAATGCGGAAGAAAACTCACTGAATACTACCTATCCTACGGAGTTGTCGGGATTGTCGATGGCAATCACCTACGATTCTGGGTTACTGGAATTCGTTTCAGAGACTCAGGGACAAGTGATCCAGAGTTTAAACGATGGCGCTGGACCAGATTTTTGGGCTGTAAATGCTGTCGAGAATGCTGTCTTGGTCGGATTGTTGGCTTCATTCACTTTCGTGGACATTCTCACATTGCCTACCGAGACGGCGATCATCGATATCGAGTTTGCGACGATTCCCGAGGTTTGGGCAGGCGACACTTCCGGGCTTTCCGGTCACTTGAGCTGGGGGAATCCCACATCGATTCCCCTCGACAATCTGGTGGTCATCGATGGAGCGTCCAGTTCACTTCCGGTGATGGTACCGATTCCTTATCATATTCAACCTCAATAACTACAACGATTTACACATAAACATAATTTTAATCTTGGCAGGATTTAGCGGTTTTTTCTCCCCACTGACAAGGTTAAAATGGTGTTAATTGCGTATGAATAGCAGAATTTATTCGTTTTGCTCAATTTGGTAGGTGTGGGTAGATATCTACGAGCCATGAATTGGTTCAACTCTTGGGTTCATTTTCTGGGGTCGTGATGTATCGAGCATTTCATCCGGCAAGAATTACTAGACAATTGCTATTGGAAGAGGGAGTTACTATGAAGAAGTTTGGTTTTCTGGTTATTGTGCCAGTTCTGTTGGTGTCTTTGATCTTCACCAATCTTGCCCATTCTCAGGTGCACATTCTGACCGCTGGAAGCGAGTCGGTGTTGCCGAGCGGGACTGTCAATGTCCCCATTTCTCTGAGTAATGAAGAGGGGGCCAGGGGTTTCAGCCTCGGCTTGGCTCATTCGGGCACAGATTTGACCTTGACTGCAGTTGGTCCTGGCCAAATCACTGCGGACTCCAATGGAGGAACCGGACCCGACTTTGAGTTCGTCGACATTGCTCCCACTGAAGGGCCAGGAGGAACCTACGGCTGTATCCTCAGCACGAGTGCTCCCCTCGATGAAATCCCTATCGGATCCAATAATGAAATCGCGATCTTCACCTACTCCTGCTCTGCCTCAGCAGCTCCCGGATCTACGACGAGTCTGACATTTTCTGACATTTTGGGTACGCCTGATGTACAGACCGTGATCAGTGTGGTTTCCGGCGGGACATCCATCAGCCGAATCCCCACCAAAGTGGGCGGATCCGTCTCTGTTGCAACTCCACCCGTCAATGGACTCTCCTGCGTACTTGCTGATCCATGTCTCTGTGATTTCAGCCTCTCTTGGAGCAACAGCATGACTTACGACTCCATTGAGATTCTCGATGGGACCGCAACGGTGATTCAGACTTTATCAGGAACGGCGACGACGGCGGTCGTCTCCATCAGCACCACGACCACGGGAGGACCTGCGAGCGACAATTTGTCGGTCAGGGGTATCACCAATACCGTGGCCAGTACAGTGACCTCTTGCCAAGCGAATTGTCCGACAGTGAACAACCCCGCTGCGCCCTCAGCGGTCAATTGCGTGGTCAACCAGGCCAATGGTGATACCAGTGTTTCCTGGACCAACAACTCGACCTATTCCAGCATTGAAGTGAGACTGGATGGCGTCCTCATGGGGACCCTGGGAGGATCCGCAACCAGCACCACCGTCACGATCGGTGGCCCCGGGAATTACACCATCGACATCACGGGTTCCAATGTATGCGGCACTTTCTCCACTGCGGGATCATGCGTTGCCACCCGTGACAACTTCTTTGTCCGCAATGACGTCAATCAGGATGGAACTGAAAACATCGCCGATCCGGTCCAACTTCTCGACTTCCTCTTTGGGGGAGGAACGATCACATGCCTGGATGCGGCGGATGTGAACGATGACGGCAACAACAATATTGCCGACGTGGTATACAGCCTGAATGTCATCTTCGGAATCAGTGTCGGTGGCAGTGTCCCGGTGACTCCTGCTCCTGCAGGAGCATGCGGAGGCGATCCCACCAATGATGGATTGAACTGCGTTTCCTTCAACGGGTGCTGATCCTCTGATTTTGTAAGCCAGATTCCCTCCGGAGCCGAACAGGTTCCGGGGGGATTTTTTATGGGGTGACCGGGCTTTGAGCGGAAAACCAGGTGTGGGTTTCACGCAATGATTGCAGATTTATTCCCGTTTCAATTCCCAAACTGTCGAATAGTCCAACGAGTGATTCGGTGGCGACATTTCCGCTGGCTCCAGGGGCGAAGGGGCAACCCCCAAGCCCACCTGCTGAAGAGTCGAAGGAACGGATTCCACATTGATATGCCACCTTTGCACACTCGACGGCTCTGCCTTGAGTGTCATGAAGGTGGAGGGCAAGAATTGACAGAGGTACTTTTGCAGAGATTTGGTCGATCACGTTTTGTACCTGATCGGGACGTGCGCTGCCGATGGTATCAGAGATGACGATCTCTGAGGCTCCGGCATGTTGCAATTGGAGTGACACCTCGACGACCTCAGAAGGATCGGTGACCCCTTCGTAAGGGCATTCGAAGCAGCAACTGATATACGCGCGCAGAGGACGCCCAGCCGCTTCTGAAACCAGATCTCGAAATCGAATCAGGGATTCATCGCGAGTGCATCCCGTATTGCGCAAGTTGAACTCTTCGGTGGCTGAAGTGAAAAAGGCGAGGGCATCTGCTCCCGATTGGAGAGCGCGATCCATGCCGACGCGATTGGGGATCAATGCCCATTTGCGGAAGGGGGTTTGGCCCAGAAGCTCGAAGAGTTGATCACTCTTCGCCATCGCCGGTACCAGATCGGGGCGGACGAATGCTCCACACTCGATTTCCGCTACTCCCGCACTTGCCAATCGGCGGATCCACTCGATGCGGGTTTCGAGCGAGTATTGGGCATTGAGACTTTGCAGACCGTCCCTTGGGCCCACCTCGATGATGCGAATGGTGGGAGATTCAGGATTCATCGACATCTGCCCTTCCAAGGGTGACGAGCGTATCACCGCGAGCGACGGTATCCCCTGCGTTCACTTCCACCGTTGCGATCTTCCCTGCAGCAGGGGCATCGATGGGGATCTCCATCTTCATCGCTTCCACGACAACGAGTGTTTGTCCCGCTTCGACCTGATCCCCCGGCTGCACTTTCACTTCGAGAACAGTTCCCGGCATCGGCGAAACGGTCGAACCGCTGCTGACCCCTTGAGCTGCGGCTGCACTTCCCGGTTGCAGTGAAGATTGAAAGGCCCCTTGCCAACTCCAGCGTGGCCGCCGGGAAGAGCCGGTGAGGACGAAGCGTTGGGTTTCGCCATCGACAGAGAGGGTCAGCACTGGCGCAGACCAATCGACGATCTCCCATGTTGGCGTCGTCGAAGGGGTCATGGCCAGATCCCTCCCACTTGATTCCAGCAAGTTCCACGGGGGCGGGTTTTCCCCCTCCGCGATCCTTGCGGCGTCAACACCTTGCTCGCACACGCAGCAAGCATCCCCAGCCACTCATCGGCTACCTGTGGCATCGACCAATCGCTCCAGTCATTTTCGATGGATCGGGTGTGGAATCGACAAGAATCAAAAGCTTCCGATTGGATCAGATCCCTTCCCAAGGGAATGGAAGTGATCACGGGTGAGATGGAAGTGGTCTCAATCGCGGTAACCAATTTTTGACGAGCTTCCTGGCGGTCAGATCCGGTGGCGATGATTTTTGCGATCATCGCGTCGTAATGGGGAGTGACACTGCATTCTCTTTCGATGCCACTGTCGATGCGGATGCCATCCCCGGTAGGCCATTCGCAATCGAGCAACCGACCGGTGCTGGGAATGAAGCCTGACTCCGGATCTTCTGCGTTGACGCGGATCTCGATGGAGTGTGCCCGGGGAGATCGGGCGTCGGTCCCTGCCGGGATTCCGTCTCCGGTCGCCACTTGCCACTGCAAGTGCACCAAATCGACCCCGAACGCTTCCTCGGTGACGGGGTGCTCGACTTGCAGTCGTGTGTTCATTTCCAGGAAGTAGAAGCGATGTCCTTGTTCATCGAGGAGAAACTCGACCGTGCCGGCTCCCCGGTATTTGACTGAGCGGGCGAGGGAGCGGGCAGAATCGTGTATGGCAGTGCGAATTTCATCCAGGATATTTGCTGCCGGGGCTTCTTCGATGAGCTTTTGGTGGCGCCTTTGAAGGGAGCATTCGCGATCGCCGATGACGGCAATATCCCCGGCACCATCGCCGAGAATCTGAACTTCGATATGGCGTGCGGGTTCGACAAATTTTTCGAGGAAGACACGGTCGTCACCGAAAGAGGAGAGCGCTTCTCTTTTGGCTGCGGGCACCGCTTCGGTGAGTTCATCGCGGTCACGAACGATTCGCATTCCCTTTCCCCCGCCTCCTGAGACTGCTTTGACCAGTACCGGAAATCCGATCTCAGCTGCCTTGTCGGCCCAGGTTTCGATTTCCGCGTCACCGGTCGATTCCGCTTCAGGAGACCATGCAGGGGTACAGGGGACACCCGCTTCACTGGCGAGGGTGCGGGCGGTGACCTTGTCACCCAGGTCCCGAGAGTGGTCGGCGGTTGGCCCGACAAAGATCCACCCCTCCGCTTCCACGGTGTCTGCAAATTCAGGGTTTTCCGAGAGGAAACCCCAGCCAGGATGGACCGCAGTCGCACCCAGTTTACGTCCCGCATCGATCAACTTGTCGCTGCACAGATAAGAATCCGTCGCCGGAGAAGGCCCGAGATGAAACGACACGGTGGCATCATCGACGTAGGGGGATTTTCGATCGGCGTCACTGAAGACCGCAATGGTTTCGATGCCGAGTTCGTTAAAAGCGCGGATCAGTCGGGAAGCACATTCTCCGCGATTGGCGATCAGCACCCGATGCACGGAGGATGGGGCGGATTCACCCATCCGTATTTCCCGCATCTTTCCAGGGGGGAGCTACCCTGTCGAGGAATGCGCGCAGGCCTGCTTGCGCTTCAGGGGTCGCCCTCCTTGCGGCGATGCGTCTGCTCGTCAGTTCAGAGACCTGGTCGGAGGGTTGGTTGAGAACGTCCCTGATCAGTGACTTGGCATCCCGGACTGCTTCAGGTCCTCCTTCATGGAGTGCATCGACCCAGAGATCGATGACGCTGTCCATCTCTGCAGGATCGGCGACTTCATGAACCATGCCGATGCGTTGGGCGGTCACGGCGTCAAATTTCTCCCCGGTCAGAAACCAGCGGCGGGCTTCTCCGGGGCCAATTTTTTGCAGGGCATGGGGTGAGATCACCGCAGGGATGATCCCCAGTCGAACCTCACTGAAACTGAAGATGCAGTCGGTGGCGGCCACAGTCATGTCACCCGCGCAAACCAGACCGGCACCACCGCCCATCGCCGCTCCATGGGCACGGACGATCACGGGAAAGGAGGCATCGGAGATGGAACGGAACATCCGGGCCATCGCGGCAGCATCTTCGCGGTTTTGCTCTTCGGTCAGTTCGATAGAAGCGCGCATCCATTCGACATCTGCGCCCGCAGAGAACACTTTCCCCTCTCCAGAGAGGACCACCACACGGACGCTGGCATCCTTGGCAAGATGCTCAAACACCTGAGTCAATTCTTTGATCATCTGCGCATCAAAGGCGTTGCGCACATCCGGGCGATCGAGTCGTACATCGATGCGTCCTCGATTGCGCTGGGTGCAGAGGGTTTCGAATTCGATATCCATGGTGACCTACATTCTGTAGATGCCGATCTTTCGCGCTGGTAGGGGGGCACAGGAAGCCGCCTCGATTCCGAGCCCGAGAACATCCCGGGTCTGAGCGGGCTCGATGATGCCGTCATCCCATAACCTCGCCGAAGAGTACCAAGGGCTTCCCTCGTGGGCGTACTTTTCGAGGATCGGTGCGGTGATCGCCTCTTCCTCTGCGGAGGAAAGGGTCTTGCCCTCACTGGCAAGTTGATCCTTCTTGATTTGCAAAAGGACCTGCGCCGCCTGGTCTCCACCCATGACAGATATTTTTGAGTTGGGCCAGGTCCACATCTGCCGCGGTTGGAATGCCCGGCCGCACATGCCGTAATTTCCTGCTCCGTGGGATCCGCCGATGATCACGGTGAATCGGGGAGAGGGGGAATTGGCGACGGCGTGGACAAACTTTGCGCCATCCTTGGCGATTCCCCCCTGTTCGTAATCTTTGCCAACCATAAAGCCGGTGATGTTCTGCAGGAAAACGATGGGGAAGCCCCTCATCGAGCACAATTCGACGAAGTGTGCGCCCTTCAGGGAAGATTCGGAAAAGAGCACACCATTGTTGGCAACGATCCCCACCCGATGACCATGGATGCGGGCGAAACCACAGACGAGGGTGGTGCCGTAGAGCGCCTTGAACTCATCGAACTCACTGCCGTCGACGATACGGGCGATAATTTCGCGGATTTCGAAGGGTTGCCGCGGATCGTCGGGGATCAGTGAGTGCAAATCTTCCGGATCAAATGCGGGGGGAACGACCTCTTCCACATCGAAACCGGGTCGCTCCTGCAGCGGCAGGGTGCGGAAGATGGAGCGTGCTTTTGCCAAAGCATCTTCATCATTCTTCGCAAGGTGATCGGTGACGCCGCTGGTTCGGCAGTGGACTTCGCCGCCGCCGAGTTCTTCGGCGGAAACTTCTTCGCCCGTGGCGGCTTTGACCAATGGAGGGCCTCCGAGGAAGATGGTGCCCTGATTTTCGACGATGATCGATTCATCACTCATCGCAGGGACGTACGCGCCGCCGGCGGTGCACGATCCGAGGACCACCGAGATCTGCGGGATCCCGAGCGCGGACATCCGCGCCTGGTTGTAAAAGATGCGGCCGAAATGATCGCGATCGGGGAAGACCTGATCTTGCAAGGGGAGAAATGCCCCACCCGAATCGACGAGGTAGACGCAGGGGAGATGATTCTCCTCGGCGATCTCCTGGGCGCGCAGGTGTTTCTTGACAGTCAATGGGTGGTAACTTCCCCCTTTGACGGTGGCGTCATTGGCGATGATCACTGCGATGCGATCCTCGATCTTGCCGAGTCCGGTGACGATGCCTGCAGCGGGGAGCGGTGATTCGTAGACTTCGTGGGCACAGAATGCGCCGATCTCCAGAAAAGGCGAGCCGGTATCGATCAACTTGTCGATGCGATCGCGGACAAACAGTTTGCCACGGGAGGTGTGTCGCTCCACCGCAGATGGGGATCCACCGCTCCGAATTGACTCCAGATCGGTACGCATTTTTTGAAGGAGAATCTGCATCGAATCTCGCTGTTTTTGCGCAGCAGAATCTTCAGAACAGGGATTTCCTAATTTGATGGTCAAAGGGGATTTCCTTCCCTTTGGGAGGATAGGCAGGGGAGCAGAGGTGGGCAAGGGTTCCCAACAGGAAGAGCGCGGGAAGAAGGCTGGATTCAGGCAGATCGTGAACCTTCTTGCGGCTTCTGTTACCATCTCAAAGGATTGGAGTCGAACGGATGCGTCCCCAGTGCCCTCGTTGCGACAGTTACAATGAGCCGGAGGCGCTGCATTGCAACCAATGCGGTGCCCCTATCTCCCTGGGCAGTGGGAATCGCCGTGGAAAATCCAGATTTATCCGCAATTGGCTTCCTTGGGCGGTGCCGGTGGGAGTGGCTGCGTGGTTGTTGAGCCCACCCTTCTTTGAATCGGCACCTGTTCCCGAGAAAGAGCCTGCCGATCCCGATGAGACCCGGCAGCGGGAACCCCAATCCCAATTTCGAACCCCCGAGTCTGACCCGGACCCGGCATTGGTCGATCTTGCAGAGCCGCGGGAGGTGTTGGGAATCGATTCCCGCAGTCGAGCCCAATGGGGCTGGCTGGAAATAGAGGACCCCGCACAAATTTCTCTCAAGGTCTTGGCCGGTGCGATCTCCTCCGAGGGTTGGGTGGCACTGCCGAGAAAAGCCCTTCTCGGCTCCGAGCGGGTCGTGTTCAGAAAAGGAAGGGCGGGTCAAGGCGAGTTGTCGGGGGGCATTTACCGAATCGGTGACCCCATCGGCTTGTGGCAGTTTCAACCCGCCCCCGATCAGTACTCGATGCCGCTGCAGGCGTATGATCCGGATCTCCCCGCGATGCTCTTGCGGCCGGGTGGGGAGGGCAGCCGTTGGCAAGCCTCCAGCCGATTGTTGGCGGTGGGCTCCTTTCTCCATGCCGCGGAAGCGGTCTCTACCCCGGGAGTCATCGTCCAGGACGGATCTCTGGTGGGTTGGCTCGTCGCCGATGATGGAGATGCAGCCGCCCACTTCGGGGAGGTTTCAGCGGGGGTCTGGTTGTGGAATGGACCTCCCGGTGAGGATCTCTCAGCCCAGGCGACCCTCAGCGACTTTCAGCAATCAGAGTTTATGGGGGGAGTGGTCGAGGGTTATCGCACGATCTTTTCTGACGCCATCGACGACATGTCAGCCCTGGGCCTGCTGGACGCTGCGAGGATCCGCGTGCAGCGACTGAGAGTGACCGATATCCCGGAACCCTATTCCCGCAAAGAACTGCTTCAGGAGGTCGGTAAGAGGCTCTCCAGGGGTTTGGGAGAAGATCCTCTGGGTTACTTCTGGAGTTTGTCCGCGGACACCCTTCGTTGGTTGCAAGATCCCTTGATTGCCCGCGTCTGGATGGCCTTGGCGATGGAGAGCGGCGATCTTTCCGCATTGTCGGAAGCGATTTCCACCGTCGAAGGATTGCAATTGCCCGATGCCTCGCCGGGGGAACTTTCCAAGTTGGAGGAACTTCTCCCGCAGTTGTGGATCGTCGGTGTCGAGAATCTCAGAACGGCAGGGGAAGTGGATCTGGCGGATCGCTGGATTTCTCAAGGGAGACTCAAGTACCCCGGAGATGACACCTTGAGAATGCTCGATGCGGAAAGGCTTCTGGATACGGGTCAACTCGACCTGGCTGAAGCGGCCCTTCGTGAGCCGGTCATCGAGGCCGAACTCAAAATTGTCCGTGAAGGATTGATGGAGAGGTTGCGCCTGGCGCGCTCGGTGGAGGGCAGGATCCTGGTTCGCTTCACTCCCGGTTCGGCGGTCATCGAAGCAACGGCGCAGGTGGGGGCGATTCCTGTGCGATTTCTCATCGACACCGGTGCGTCGGCAACCTCGATCCCTCTTTCGGTGGTCGAGCAACTGGGAATCACCATCACCGACCGCACCCTGCAGAGGCGCATTCGCACCGCCAGTGATGAGTTCATGGCACCCGTGGTCGATCTTCCCGTCGTCAATCTGGAAGGGGCGGTGGTCTCAGGGATCCAGGCGACAGTCCTCGATTTGCCGGGACAGCCGGGGGTGGGTCTTTTGGGCTTGGACTTCCTCTCCAACTTTCGCCTCGATATCGATGTGGAGCGCGGTTGGCTCCTTCTCGAACCGCGCTAACCCCCGATTTCTCCTCGGGCCTGGTTCCATTCCCAAAGAGGTTCGACCTTCAACAGTGATCAAAAAAAGTGCCCCGGAGAGTCAGACTCTCCGGGGCACTTCAACAACAGATCCAATGAACTCTTACAGAGCACAATCAATCGAGTTGCTTGGGATCGGCGGTGCACCACCTGCGAAGAGGTAGTACAGGCCGTAGACCACGTCACCGAGGTCCGCACTGCCGTCACTGTTGACATCATTGACGCGCTCACATGGAGAACCTGGTCCACCCTGATACATGTAGGCGAGCAGGTACATGATATCGGGAAGAGCAGAGGCTGATCCACCCGAAGTCAAGTCTCCGTTGGCATCACCCACCGCGTAGATGGTGATGGTGTCAAGGGTGACAGTATCGGAACTGAGCAGGTTGGTCACTGTAATCACCGGCGTCACGGTCAGACCGAGCAGGTCATCTCCAATACTGGCCGGTGCACTGATACCCACCGTGTAAGGTGAGTTGTTCGGGTCACCCACCGTGAAGGTCTCAGGCGGAAGGCCAGATCCCTGCAGATCGATCGTGTACGTTGCTGCAGCGTCTCCACCATTATCAGAGGCGTCGTCAATCTGAATGTTGACGAAGTTGGCGAAGGGGCCCGTAGGCGCACTCACCGGGTTGCCACCGAGATCGAGGTAGGTTGCCGTAGCACTTGCAGTTGGATCGACGGCGAAAGGTGTCACCGTGACATTGAAGATACCGGTTCCGGAATCACCAGATGTCCAGGCACCCAAGCGAATCAAGACACTTTCACCAGCAGAAACGGTCGTCTCGACAAGGGACGTGAAATCTGGGCAACCGGTCGCGTCTCCGTTACAGGCGAGCTGGGTCAGAGCGGTGCAGTCGCCTGAGTAGATAACCAGGTCAGTGTCCATGGCGGTAGTGCCACAAGTAGAAACACTCAGAGTTCCATCGATCGCCGAGGTGTAGGAATACCATCCGTCATTGGAAATGGCACCAAGGAAGGTGCCGTCACACTGCAGGCCGTCTGCAGCATCCGCACTGTCGGTAAAGTTGGTCGTGTCGAAGTTGTTATCACCGTCGACGGCGATGAGAGCAGTATCACACTCGTCACCAGCCGCATCGAAGGCGATGTTGAACACACCGGTTCCGCCAGCATCTGTTTGCCAGGAGCCGATACGAATGATGTAGGTTTCACCACCGGTCACGGAGATCGGATCAGTCGTAGAGGTGAAGTTTGAACAGCCACCCGTATCACAGGCACCACCGATGGTCACAAGGGAACCACAGGCTCCTTCGTAGACACCGATCTGAGAATCGAAGGTAACGGTATCACAAGTGCTGACCACGATCGTACCGTCAGCCGCAGCAGTGTAGGAATACCACACGTCAGCACTGACGCCGCCGCCCGCACCACCGGCACAGCCACCTGAACCGTCGTCGACGTCCCAAGGATCTGTACTCTCTGTTGCCGAAGCGGTCCAAATGGAGTTGTCACCATTGGTAGCAACGAATGCATCAACGCACTCATCATTCGCAGGAGGACTCAGGCAAGAGTTTGATGCTCCTGGGCTGTCCCCGGTCAAATCGGCGAACTGGCCAATGAACCATGGGCCGCTTCCGTCGGGGCAACGCTCGGTGTGTGCCGGAACGAATGAGCCGTCGGGGCCAACGGTGTTCGCACAGTAAATGTGATCTCCATTAGCCGGAATGTCGAAGTTTTCAACCATGGCGACACAGTCGACAATCTCGGACCAAGGCGTCACATCGAGGACTCCGTCGTCGTCGGTGTCGAGGTCGGTCTGCAACGGTGCGCCTGCGGCGTCGTAGTCACGCACCAGAAGGTGGGTCACATTGTCGCCGTTTTCGAAGCCAAGAGTTGCGATCAGATCCGGAGTACCGGTGGTCATGGAGCTTTCACCCACCACGAAGTAACCGGAAGCACTGATGGACGAACCGGTCAGATCAACGATCGACTCGACAACGCCGGAAGCACCCGCACCGTCACCGATCACGATCAAACTGAGTCCATCCAGGGACTGGGCGTATCCAGCCAGTTCGACAAACTCATCATTGTCAGCACCCGCCTGGTCGATGCGAATCTCATTCAGTACCGGTGCCGGAGGTGTGACGGTGATCGTCAGGTTTCCGGTACCTACACTACTTGAACCAAATCCACCGATACGGATGTACACCACTTGGCCGAGGGTCACCTCTGTCGCCACTTCACCGGTAAATCCGGCGCAGCCGGAGGTGTCATCGGTGTAGGCGAGACAGGTTCCACCACAAGCGTCGTAAAGCGAAAGCTTCGTATCAAAGTCAGCGTCATTGCAGGTCGAAGCGACGAGGGCGCCCGGAGCAGTCGCAACGTACCTCATCCACATGTCAGTGTTGAGACTGGCCGTGGAGCAACCGTTGTCGTCCGCACTGGGAGACATGATGGTGGTGTCGAACGGATTCGGACCGTCGACCGCAGCCACCGCAGAAGAGCACTCGTCCCCGGGCACTCCAGCACCCTGATCGTCAGTGATCAGGTTGAGGACCGGAGAGGTCTCAATCGGAGGAGCAAAGCCGGAGTAGGCAGCATACGGAGGAAATCCACACGCAGTTGCAGTCCACCAGGTTTCGGCATTGCTCAGCGAGCCTGCAAGGCGCATCTGGTGGTTTAATCCTGAGAAGAAAGCATCCGGCATCAGAAGGCTGGCAACCACGACTGCACCGGTGGGGTATGCCACGGGAGTCGAGAGAGTCGCAACCTGAAGTCCGCTGGTGCCATCGGGAACATTCACAGTCTCCGAGTGGAGCAGTGCCATATTCGCATCGGGTGCACCACCATCCGGATCAAGCCACAGATTGATGACCAGGTCCTGGCCATTGCCATCCCCTGAGATCGCCGTATCGATACTGTACTCCACACCCGTGACACGGATTCCATCCGGGCACTGAGCGAATGCAAGTTCGGTGGCGGTATCCCAAGACTTGTGGAACTCGTTGTCAGCGTGGACCCCACCTGCAGAGCAAAGCGGAGCGGGATCTACTCCCGCAGGATCCGTATTCTGGGTCACAAAGGTCGGGCAGGCCTGACAGGCGGCATCGGCGCTGCAATCGGAATCATTGCAGTCGACAACACCGTCAAGATCATTATCGACCCCGTCGGCACAGTTGCCTGCCTCAATGCATTGAGGCTCAGCAGCACAATCGGGATCCGCACAGTCGGCAAGGCCATCCAAATCTTCGTCACCCGGAGTGGCGCAATCTTCAGGAAGACCGGCAGGAACGAAGGTCAAGTCGATGATTCCTGCACCGATTGCACCATTCCATCCACTCACGCGAAGGTAGACGGTGTTCCCTGCGGTCACAGCCGCTCCGGAGATGGTCGATCCCCAGCCGCCGCCGCCTCCACATGCATCACCGTCACAGGCGAGTTGAGTCAGGGCACCACAGGATCCTTCGTAGAGATAAATATCACTGTCGTGTGTTGCCACTCCACCGACGCTGGCACCACAGGTGGTGACATCGATGGCTCCGTCATCGGTTGGGGTAAATGAGAACCAATGGTCCTCGTTAGGTCCGGTGGTGTCACAGGGAGCATTATCTGCGGCATCGGCACTGATTGTGGCCCAGCTCAGATCGTAGGCGTTTGCACCTTCGACGGCAGCGTGTGCGTTTGAGCACTCGTCACCGGCGCAGTTCGGATCGGCGAAGCAGTCCGGGTCGGCACAATCGGCCAATCCGTCGACATCTTCGTCACCCGGGGTACTGCAATCCTCAGGACTACCAGCCGCGGTAAAGGTCAGGTCAATGATGCCCTGGCCACCTGTTCCACCGTTCCAGGTGTTGACACGGATGTAGTAAGTCATTCCGCTGGTCACAGGAGTTCCGGCGATCGTGGATCCCCAGCCGCCACCGCCTCCACATGCATCACCGTCACAGGCGAGTTGAGTCAGAGCTGCGCAGTCACCCTCGTAAAGGTAGAGGTCACTGTCATCGGTTGCCACTCCACCGACGCTGGCACCACAGGTGGTCACGTCGATGGCTCCATCACCAGGAGCAGTCCATGAGAACCAAACGTCCTCACCGGAGGTGGCATCACAAGTAGAGTTGTCAGCAGCTTCCGCACTGACAGTGGCATCAGTCAAATCGTAGGCGTTTCCACCTTCGACGGCGGCTAAGGCATCTACGCACTCATCTCCCGGGGCTACTGGAGGAGGAGCACCGGAACAGGAGATATCCATGGTGATAGGTCCAGCTCCGCCGTTCCATCCAGACGCACGAACATAGTAAGTCGTGCCGGCAGTGACGGCCATATTGATCAAGCTCAGGAAGCCTGATCCACCGTCGTCGTCACAAACGAGGACGGTTCCACCACAAGCATCGAGGACTTCGAGGACGGTATCCCCGCCAGGTCCACTCGTGGTTTCAATCGTCGCTGTACCATCGCAGCCGGCGGTGTATGCCAGCCAAACGTCCGGCGCCGGCAAGCCACAGGATGGCGCGGTTGCATCATTTGTTGCAGCGGTAGTATCTACTGCGATACCGGTACCCTCACCGGTTGCGATAGCGATCGCACACTCATCTCCCGCAGTGGTGCAGGAGATATCCATGGTGATAGGTCCAGCTCCGCCGTTCCAGCCAGATGCGCGAACAAAGTAGGTCGTGCCACTGGTAACGGATAGATTGATCAAGCTCAGGAAGCCTGGTCCACCGTCGTCGTCACAAGCGAGGACGGTTCCACCACAAGCATCGAGGACTTCGAGGATGGTATCCCCACCTGGTCCACTCGTGGTTTCAATCGTTGCTGTACCAGTGCAGCTGGCGGTGTATGCCAGCCAAACGTCCGGCGCGGGCAAGCCACAAGATGCCGGTACTGCATCAACTGTTGCAGCACCCGTATCCAGTGCAATGCCGGTCGCTTCACCGGTTGCAGTGGCCGAAGCGCACTCGTCTTGGGCAAGACCCACATTGCTGAAAATCAGCAATGAAAAGATAAGGGCCAAAACCCTTGATATTCGAGAAGCATTCATAGGAAGCCTTTCTCCTTTATCCACCGATCAGTTGTCCGAAGCGAAAAGGCCACAGCGGGAACTGATCTCACACCTCACTAAAAATTTAAAATCAAACACAGTTCTAATTGTTTTTGAAAGTCACCAAGGGTCTATGCACCACCGGGCGAGAAGCCCCATCGAGTACACGGTCCTTTTGGGTTCCTTCAAAATTTGTCTTGTAAAAGCCCATACCGGAAATAAGGGGATAACTCTAAAAATCCCAGAATCCGATAGATCGATATTATTGGACTATCAGCGGGACCGCAACCTAGAGAATTGGCGATCTGGATTTCGGGAATTACTCCCTGATTCCCCTGGCAATTAAGGCACGAATGGGGGGTCCAAGGGGATTTCGGTGGCATCCGGATCCCCTGATCAACCGCGCCGAATCTGCCGAAATTCCCTACGCTCGGGCAATATTACCCCCCTGGGGCTGATTTTGTCAGGATTGTCGTGAGAGGCGGGAAGTACTCAAGGGAGGAGATTCGCTCAGGGTTGGGTGATCCGCAGTCGGGATCCTGCGGAAATATCGTCATGATCCGATATTTTCCCATCGGGCCAGATAAGGGTGATATCGCTGAGGACCTCAGCCGAACCGAGTCCGATATGGAGTTCAGGGGAATTCGAAACGCAATAGGAGTAATGCCGGGTGGCGAACCTGTGGATCTTCTGGTCGCCTACTCTCGCTTCCAATCGGCATCCTTCGGCGTCGATGCCACGCTGGTCCACAAGCCTCAAGGTCACGGATGATGAAGGGGATGAGTGATCATTGATCAACAGTTTTGCAGGACCTCCGCAATTGAAGACCAGAACATCGACATCACCGTCCCCGTCGATATCCCCGAAGGCCGCACCGCGGCTGGTGTAGGGGACCGTTTGCACCCAACCTCCTGCGGGTTGGACCTCCTTGAATCGGGAGTCGGCTCCCCCCCTGAACAATTGATCCAACTCGCCATAGGGATCGGTCCCCGCTTTTCTGGCCTCGGTTCGTATCACTCCACCATTGGCCACGTAAAGATCCAGGTAACCATCATTGTCAAAGTCAAAATATCCCATGCCAAAACCTGTGGAATCCCTGCTGGCTCTGGCAAGGCCGCTAGCAATCGTTGCATCGGTGAAGATGCCATTGTCATTTCGGTACCAGGTATTGGTCTCATTACGAATATGGGTCATGAAGAGGTCCAGATCTCCGTCCGCATCCACGTCTGCAGCCTGAACTCCCATCCCTGCTTCTGCGACTCCCATCATGTTGACAGCACACCCGGACTCGACAGCCTTGTCGGAAAAGCGAAGTGATTCTTGCTGGATCCACAATTGGTTGGGGGTGCCGTCATTGGCAACGTAGATGTCGGCCTTTCCGTCGAGATCAAAATCTCCGATGACCACACCGAGCCCATTTCCGTAGGATGCTCGGAGACCTGATTCTTCAGAGATGTCTTTGAATTTACCGCCACCCAGATTTTTGTAGAGCCGATCGGGAGCGGGGGCGTTGTAATTGTTGGGCGCACAGTAGTCTTGTCCCAGCCCTGTACCACACTTCAATTCCTTTTCAGTACTCCACTGGATGTATTGGGTCACGTACAACTCCGGAAGCCCATCCCCATCCAGGTCCCTGAATGCTGCGGAAGCAGTAAATCCATCCCGTGCGAGATCCGGATTACCTTCTGCGAGGGAAAAGGTGCCATCGCCATCGTTGATGTAGAGTCGATCGGGACCACGGTTGCAAACGAAGAGGTCGATATCCCCGTCCGCATCCACATCAGAGCAACTTGCTCCCAATCCGTATTCGCGGTCACCCACCCCGGCTTCCTCAGTCACATCGGTAAAGGTCAAATTGCCGTCATTCCTGAAGAGGCGATTGGGTGGGGCGTTGGTCCTGTCTCCGCCACAATCCCCACCTCCCTGGACGCAGTAGATATCGAGGTCACCATCGCCGTCATAATCAAAGAGGGCTCCTCCTCCGGTTACCGTTTCCGGAATCCAGTAGCGGCGCTCAATCCCGAAGGAGTGATCGAAAGAAAAACCGGAGGAAGGGTCGAGGGCAGTAAAGACAGGTGTGTGTGCCTCTTCGACAGGGAGACCTGTTTGCACCGGGGATCGGGATGAGTCCTGGGTGCACCCCTGAGCCACCACACTCAATAACAGGATCAGAACGCAGACGGATTTTGGTTTCCTGCGGTTCTTGCTCATGGACTCCTGCCGCTCTCAAAACCCTTGCGCAACTTTTGGTAAGCTTCGACGACTTTGGGGTGCTCGTTGGTGTCTCTGAGAAGTTTTTTGATCAGGGCCTCTGACTCTCCAGGCCTACCCAGGCGCATCAACAGATATGCTTTATTGACTTGCGGCGGCAAGTACTCCGGACGCAAGGCTATCGCTTGATCGAGGTGGTATTCAGCACGCTCATTTTCATTGAGGGACATCGCCGCTTCACTGGCTGCAGAATGGCACTCCGAATTTCCGGGTTCCAGACTCAGGCTTTTTTCAAATGCAGCGAGGGCACCCTCAAAGTTTCCGGTACGAATCATACACATTCCGAGGAGTCGGTGACTGATGGCGTTTTCCGGAGCGATTTCGACAGCACGTACCGCGGGTCCTGGTTGATTTGGAGTCCCAATCCCTTCCTCGGGGCGGTTTCTCTCCAAGTGGAGTACCGCAAGGTTGATGTAGGTGGGGAAGTAATTGGGGTCCGATTTCTGTGCCAGCAAGAGTTTCGAGAGAGCCTCCTCATGGCGTTGCTGTCTTTGCAGGGTAATGGCGATGGTGTTGAGGGCGTCCTTGTTTTCGGGTTCGAGGGAGAGCACCCGGAGCATCACATGCTCTGCCCGCTTGAATTGGCCGAGCGTGATCAAATCTGAGGCCATATTGATCTGCTTTTGGGGGGTGGCGTAATAACTGGGAAGTCTGCTCATCCCTGAATCAGGAAAAGGAATAGCGTCTGCGCCCTGCCCCTTTTTGAGATCTTCGATCGCTTCATCCGTCTTTCCGAGAGCTTGCAATGCCAGGCCCCTCGCCTGGAATGCGGCGGGTTGTCCGGGAGCTTTTGACATCGCTTGTTCAGCATGGTGGAGCGATTGATCCGCATTGGAGGTCAACAGTTCCAGCCGAGAGAGGGAGAGATGGGTAGCGGCGACATTGGGATTGAGTTGAAGACTTTTTTCGAGAAGTTCGCGCGCTCCGGGAAAGTCCCCTTCTTCCAGGCGAAGTGTCCCCAACATGTAATTGAACCCTGCATCCATGGGAAAACGGTGAAGCTCCGCTTCCAATCTGTTCAGCTCACCTGAGGAGGTGCCATTGTTGAGATGCGCGCGATGTAAGTGGATGTGCCACAGCGAAATTTCTGGAGAAATATCACAGGCATTCTGGAAACTTCTGACCGCAGGCTCCCAGATCTCATTGGCTTCGTACATTAATCCCAGGGTGCCATGAAGTTCTGCATTCCCGGGATCGTCTTCAATCGCCTTGATCTGTGGTTTGATCAGTTCGGAAACGAGGATGTGAACATCTCCTTTGGCCCTTGCCGGCTGTCTTGTCTTCGGAGGCTCACAACCGATCACCATGATCAATGCCATTGCAGTGACCAGCAATTTCGGCCCGATTGGGAGGTACGAATCGGCTATCGACAAGTCAGCGGTGGAGAATCGAAACATCCCTGAAACCTACATTCCTCAGAGTCAGTTCCGATTGAATATAACTGATCTGGGGGATGAGTTCCGTACTTCTTTGCCCGCCTCTGTCAGGGGAGATCACAACTGGAATTGAGAACCGGTGCCGGAGCGTTGCCACCGATGAAGATGAAATTCAGGGCGTAGATGGCATCGGCGATATCGATGTTGGAATCTGCATTGAGGTCTGCGGATCTCGGGCAGTTGAGGGTGGTGGTCCCCGAAAACAGGTATCCGAGGATGGTGATCACGTCTGCGACATTGAGAGTCCCATCCAGATTGGCATCGCCGATGGGGAAGATCTCAATCGTCTCACCGGAGGTGGAACTGGTTCCGAAAAGATTACTGATTTCCAAGAGCGGTGTCACCGTTAGCGATTGGCTCAATTCGGGATCGATCTCGTAACGGTGGGTGTAGGAGCCTCCCGGGATCAAGTCGTTGTCGATCGTTCCATCCCCCCAATCGATTTGCAGCGTCGCAAAAGGATCATTCCCGGGATCGGACGTATCGATCAGGGTGACCTCGGCGAACATCACCTGGTAATTGCCCAGGTCGATCTGATCGAGTGACGCAGTCGGAGCGGCGATCGGCTGTGAGGGGATGCAATCGACGATCAAGTTGGTGACGGCTTCGTCATTGGTACGCTTACCGATGCGAAGATAGAGGCTGGTCCCCGCAGACACTGCAACTGACACGGCTGCATCTCCTGCGGAGCAGCCAGACGCTCCGTCATCGGCGCAAGCGACCGGAGGAGCGAGACCCAGCGATCCGCATTCACCGCTGTAAACTTCCAGGAGTGGATCCTCGTTGTCGTCTGAGCAGGTGCTGATTTCGAGTGTGCAATCCGCCACCGGTTGGACTCTGCACCAGACATCCCCGAGGAGCGGAGTACCAGATGTACATGGCGGATTCATCGTGGTTCCTGCTGCCAGGGTGTAATCGGTCAATTCAAGGAGGGTGGATCCGGGGCCGATGGGAATCGGATCGCAAGGGGTATCACCAGTGATCTCATGGGAAATCGTCAATGTTGCAATGCCTTGTTCACCCGCTTCCCAACCACCGACGCGGATCAGGAAACTGTCTCCGGCAACCACCGGGAAATCAGATACTTGAGAGAAGTACTGTTGGCACACTCCACCGAGTCCATTGACAGACCCGGGTGCGTCTCCGTTGCAGATCTCTTGAACCGGGTTTTGACAATCACCGGAATAGAGGGCCAGGTCTGTATCCCATCCTTCTGTATCACAGGTGCTGACAGTGAGTCTTCCATGACTCCGCGGCGCATAAACGTACCAAACGTCATCCTGCATGTCGCCACCAGTGCCCGAGGTGCAGTCCGGGTCCCATGCTTCCGGGCTGCTGCTCGCGGATTCCGTATCGAGGGTGTGGATTCCTGCGGTGAGGGGAATCGCCGTCTGACACAAATCATTGGGAGGGGGGCCAAAACAATGATTGGGTGCGCGTGGAGAATCTCCTCCTGCACTGGTTTCAGCGGGACCGATGGCAAATAATGCATCCCTTTCATCGGGGCAGCGTTCAACGTGATAGGGCATTTCGGAACCCATCGGTCCAACCGTCATCGATGAGTAAATTTTGGGTCCTTCGACAGGCTGATTCCCTGAGGCTGCCAGCGGATAACGCAGCAGTGCGACACTGTCGATGATCTCGCCGGTGAATCCGGGGTCCAGATCGCCATCGTCATCCAAGTCCAGGTCGTCCCCTGGGGTAGCCACCAGGTTTTTGACGAGCATGACTGTCAGGTTGGTGTCATCTTCGAGACCGAGGCTTCCCACAGGGACATCCAGGTCGAGTAGTCCTCCACCAAATCCCTCTTCAGCGGTGACGTGATAGTCGAGGGGTGTGATGGTGCTCCCTGACAGATCGGTGATCCCCTTGATCACACCACTTCCGCTGCCGGGATCTGAGCCCAGGGTCATCAACGACAACCCGTCAAGGTTCTGGGGCAACCCCTTCAGCTCAATGAATTCTCTCGGAATGGATCCACTGTACTGCGCCCTGATTTCATTGATGAAGGGCAGGGGAGGAGTCCAGGTGAGGAGGAATTCGCCGGAGCCCGATGATCCGGGCACGGATGAACCGAAGCGGAATCGATAGGTTTCTCCGCCTTCAACTTCGACAGCCACCGTTTCCTCACTGCCCCCTGCACAGAGGGCGGTGGAGCATGAGGCAGAGAGTGCTTCAAGAGATCCGCAGATTCCCCGGTAGATTTCAAAGTGTGCATCGAAGTTGGCCAGGTCGCAGGTGGACATCTTCAAAGTGCCCGAGCTGGGAGGGACGTAGCGGTACCAGCGATCCAAATGCAATGAGATCCCACCGCATGCGGGATCGGCACTTCCGGAGAATGGATCCGGACTGTCAGACATGTCGGTGGTTTCCAGTGGATTGAGACCACGGGTTGCAGCGATTGCCGATTCGCATTCGTCTCCGGAGGGGCCAGGCCCCTGATCGTCGATGATGACTGTCAGGAGGGGTTGTTCGATGGGACCAATCTCCGCAAGTGTGCGATAAAAGATTCCGCACTCTGGAGCGAGCAACCAGGTATCCGATGTTTCGCCAGCAATGTTACCACCGGGACGGAAGATGTTGCCCGTACCACTGCCGCCGCTGTCCGAGATCCAGAATCCAACCACCAACTGGGCTCCATACGGAATGAGCGCAGGTGGATCGAGGGCGATGCCCTGAATCGTTCCGGACATCGATTCGGTGACGGTGAACGCTTTTTCAGCCACCAATTCCATCTCTGCATCCGGCTCTCCGCCGTTTTCGTCCAGGTAAATTCTCAAGGCCGTACTCAGTCCATTGCCGACGATGTATTCGACTTGACCGATGCCGACGTTGACCCCCAGGACTCTCAGCCCGTCTGAACATGCAAACTGGCTGGTATCGTAGCTGCGGAACAGTTCATTCTCGGTGTGCTCAGGGGTCCATGCGCAGATGGGGATGAGATGGGAGACATCACTGGAGTCGAGGTTTTGTACCAGTTCGCCGGGGCATGAGACGCATGCTGGATCAGGATCACATTCCCAATCGGCACAATCGATCAATCCGTCAAGGTCATTGTCCAAGCCATCGGCGCAATTCCCGGCTTCCGTGCATACGGGGGTGCCGAGGCAATCGGAATCGAGACAGTCCGCGAGTCCGTCACCGTCTTCGTCACCTGATTGAGTGCAGTCTTCAGGAGCCTGGCCCGAGTAATAGATCGAGAGTTCGCCGGGCCCATCACCGGTGTTGTAACTGCCGATGCGAATCAGGTACCGGGTTCCTGCGAAGACAGGAAGATCACGAATTTCTGACTGAATCGAATTGCATTCGGGTGAATCGCCGTTGCAACTGATCTGTTCAAGCCCATCACAATCTCCGGTGTAGATGACAAGATCTGAATCAAAGGATGTATTTTGGCACAATGAAAAGTTGAGGGGGCCCGAGGCTGGGGCGAGGAATTCAAGCCAGAAGTCCTGATTTGCCTGTCCCAATCCGGTTCCGGGGCAATCGGATGAATCGGGGGGGAGTATGGGGATCGAACTGGAAGTCATCCCTGTGGTGTCAAAGATGTTGGGTCCCAATGAAGCAGTTTGGGCGGCAAAACAGTCATCCCCCGTGGTCGAGTAATCGAGGCGCAGAGATCCGATTCCACGGGCACCATTGAATCCACCCAGACGAATCAGATATTCATTGCCACCTGTGACAGGAGCCTTTTCGATCCTCGAACCACCACCGGTAGCAGCGCCGCACGCATCCCCGTCACAGGAGATTTGGTTCAAGGTTCCACAAGTTCCCGAGTAGAGAAACAGGTCCGTATCGAGGGATGCGGTCCCACCCGGACATGTCGTCAATTCGATGTAGCCGGCTGCAGGAGGAGTGTAGCTGTACCAGATGTCATTGAATGCGCCGCTGGCATCGCAGTTGCCCAGCAGGGTGGAAGGTCCCCCCGTGCTCGCAAGAGTATTGTCGAAACTGGTGAACCCCTCAGTGATGGGCACTGCGGTATCACATTCATCGCCGGCGCATTCCGGAGAACTAAAGCAGTCGGGATCTGCGCAATCGGGGAGTCCATCGAGATCTTCATCACCGGGGGTGGAACAATCCTCCGGATCATTTGCAGGGGTCAGGGTCAATTCCAGATTGGCACTGCCTGTGGCTCCATTGAATCCGCCGATCCGGATCAGGTAGGTGACACCGGGGTCGACCGGTTGGCCAGTGATCGTCGAAGCGAATCCGAAACAAGCGTCGCCGTTGCAGGATAGTTGATTCAGATCGGTACAGTTTCCGCCGTAGATCAAGAGGTCCGTATCAAAACCCGCAGGGCAAGTGGTGACATCGATAAATCCATTTTCAGGTGCGGTGTAGGAGAACCAGATGTCCCGGGTTGCCGTCCCCAGAAATGAACCCTGGCACTGCAGCGGATCGGTGGTGACGCTGCTGTCGGTGGCGGTCAGATTGTCGAATGGGGTGATCCCCTCAACGATGGCAACTGCTCCACTGCAGTCATCATTTGCGGGTTGGGCCGCAACGGTGGCGGAAAGGAGGCTGGTGATGATGATGATCGCGCCGGCAAGTTTTCGAGGTCTCGTCCCCATGTCTGATCGCTCCCATGAATATCGACGGGAGCACCACATCCGGGCTTGCCGGCTTCGCTGCGTCCCCAACTTCCTCGTCTCCGGAAGCCCGAAGAGAATGAGGGCGCACAATTCGTAAACCCTCGCACACTATATTGTATTTGTTTTGTAAACATTTACAACATGGTTGTGGTCGGTGACGGAACCGGACCGGCCCTGGGGATGGATACGTAAGTCATTGATTGGAAAAGGTTTAACTACTGGCGTGCGAGGGCGAACGCCTGGACCCTTTCGCGGATGGAGTCGGCATCGAGCCCGCAGTGGCGATAGACCTCCGTGGAGGGACCGCTGGGAGCATATTTTTCGACGCCGATTCGCAGATGCGGCACGACATGGCCGTGGGCAAAGAGACTCTCAGCCAGGCACGAACCAAGACCGGTGTTGACGGAGTGGTCCTCTACGGTCACCAGGAAGGGTTGGCGAGAGATTTCAGCGATGGCACTGGGGTCGATTTGATCGGGGGTGGCGATATGGGCGACGCCGACATCGAGGCCTTCCGCACGCAGGGCATCGACGGCGGTCACCGCTTGGCCTGTTGGCGTACCCATGGCGACGACCAATCCCGAACTACCGTTGCGAATGAAATCGACCTGCCCCGGTTCGAAGACATAATTCCCCCCGAAGAAGGGCTGCCCCGATTCATCGAGGATGGTGACCAACTTGGAGCGCCCCATGCCGATGAAGGCCATTCCGGATGTGGTCAGGGCATGACGAACGACGCGGTCAGTTTGGTTGGGATCTGCCGGTACGAAGATGCGCATGCCGAAGATGTTGCGCAGCAATCCGACGTAGTCGATGCACTGATGGGTCTTTCCATCTTCACCGACATCGAGACCGATGTGGGTGCAGGCGATTTTGATCTCGGCGTGATTGATGTCACTGAGACGATGCTGGTTGTAGGTTTCACAAACTCCGAAAACTCCAAAGTCCGCAAATACCGTCGTCACCCCACAGGTGGAGAGTGCCCCGGCACAAGTGGCGGTGTGGTGCTCCTGGATGCCAGCCTGGAAGAAGTGATCGGGATAATCTTTGTGAAAGGCGTTGAGTTTGACAGAACCTTCCAGATCACAATCAAAGGCGGCGATGGGAGGGTGGGATGCATCGGTGGCCTGGGCGACTTCATGAAGTGCGCGTCCAAAAGCACTCCGACAGTCGGTTTTGGTCTCTGCATCGTAGGTCACCGCAGAGCCTGGATTCAGATTCACAGGAACTCCGGGTAAGGTCGGAACAGTGCTTTCCAATCGGCGTCCGCGACGCTCTTCGAGGGGAGCCATGTCCCACAATTCGGTCGGTTCACCCAACTCGGCGACCGCCGCTGCCAACTCTTCCTTGTTGAGGGCACGTCCGTGGAAGTCGGCTTTGTCCTCCATGAAGGAGACGCCCTTTCCCATGACCGTATTGGCGATGATGCACCACGGCTTTGAGGAATCCTCCCCGGCCTCGCGCAAGGCGGCGTAGATGGCAGGGGCATCGTGACCGTCGATTTCGACGACATGCCAACCGTCCGATTCCCAACCGGCGCGAACATTCTGGGGCATGATGTCGTCGGTTTCGCCACCGATCTGCAGACGGTTGCGATCGATGATGGCGGTGATTCCGTGGAGTCGATACTTCACCGCAAAGCGGCGTGCCTCGCTGATCTGTCCCTTTTGTTGCTCTCCATCCCCCATCGGCACAAAGGCACGGATATCGCGACCGTGAATGCGGTCACCGAGAACCATCCCGCAAGCAGCGGAGAGTCCCTGACCGAGATTGCCGGTGGTCCACTCGACTCCTGGGATTTCTCTTTCGATGTGACCTTCAAACAAATTTTGGGTGCTGCGGAAGGAGGAGACTGCTTCCATGTTGTCGACGAAACCCATCTCGGCGAGCACCGAGTAAACCCCCGGGGAAGTGTGACCATGACTGACGACGATTCGGTCGCGTCCTTCCTTCCACGGATCTGCAGGGTCGACGTTTGCACACGCCCATAGTGTCAGGTAGACATCGAGGGAAGACATCGATCCACCGGGGTGTCCCGATCCTGCGAGGCTCGTCATCTGGATGATGGCGCGCCGGCATCGACTGACCGCTTGTGCATGCCAGCCGAGGAAGTCATCACTGGGAGTGGTGGGTTCGAAGCTGTGCCGGACCATGAAGTTCCTTTCCGGCCCGTGAGGGCGGGTGGGGATCAGAACAAAACTGTGACGACCAATCAGTACCGCGATGTCAGAGTGATTTGCGGCCGAGCCGCCGCTTCCTGCGTAACATAGGCACCGGAAGCGGAGCCATCAAGGAACCCGCCCCGGTTGATTTTTTTTTCACGGGGGGAGATTCTGAAGGGGCGAATCGGCGGTGAGAGTGTCAGCGCAATTGGGCGATCACCCGCAGTTTCCAGATAGCGATCAGAAGCGGTGATTTGATGGACCCACATCAGCAAGGATTACAGAGGATCGAGCGTATCGCCGCCCTGGCGGTGGAGGCTCGTCACCGCATCGCCAAGACTCTCGTGCAAACTCCGGTGCGTAAACTTCCTCCCAACTCTTGTCCCGGGGGGGGGTTGGAGGTTTGGCTGAAGTTGGAGTGCTGCCAGGTTTCCGGTTCCTTCAAAGCTCGGGGAGCGACCCACTTCCTGTCGAAGGTGTTGGAGGAATCTGCCCCTTCTGGCGTGATCACCTATTCCAGCGGCAATCACGGACGTGCCCTCTCGGAAGCCGCAGCCAGGATCGGGCTCAGGGCTGCGGTGGTGGCACCCTCCACCATCGACGCGGTCAAAGCGGAGGCGGTCAAAGGAGCAGGTGCCGAGCTGATTCTGGTCGGGCCCACCACCGATGAACGGCGCCAAAAAGCGGAAGCGATCGCACAGGAAAGGGGGTGGGTGGTGGTTCCTCCCTTTGACCACGACTGGATCATGGCGGGTCAGGGCACCATCGTCCTCGAGATCATCGAACAGCTGGGCGCAGTTCCGGATCACCTGTGGTTGCCGGTGGGAGGGGGGGGACTGTCGGCGGGTTGTGCAGCAGTCGCCCGGGCCCATGCACCGAATTGCCAAATTCACGTCGTCGAACCGGAGGGCAGCGATGCCCTCGCCCGATCGCTGGAGGCGGGGGAGCATCGTCGCTGTGAGACGCCCCGCTCCGAGGCGGATGGCTTGTTGCCCCAAGCGGTCGGGATCGGCAATTGGCAGGTCTTGTCCACCGTCGGGGTGATTTCCCATCGGATCAGCGATCGGAATCTGCTCGGCAGTTTGCGGATCCTTCACCGGCAGTTGGGCGTGGGTGCAGAACCGAGTGGTGCCTGTGCCATCGCACCGCTTCTCACCTCCGAGAGAAATTACGGAGACCCTCAGGAGGTCCACGTCGCCGTCGTCAGCGGTGGCAATGTTTCCAAAGAGCGCCTGCGAAGATGGATCTCCCGGGATTGACCACGGAGGCTTGCTGAACCCCGTCCTGTCGATACTCTCCCCTTGCCATGGCGTCAGGGATTGCCTAGGGTTCAGGGACTTCGAGCCTTTCTGGGAGGGTTCGGAACGCGGGGCTCATCGATACGGACGACTTTCCACCCTGCGGAAACTCTGAAGGGGGATCACTTGCAAAGTTTCTGGGATAACATTGAAACCATCGGCGAGGCAATCTGGGGACCTTGGACATTTATCGGATTGCTTGGGGCAGGAATCCTCTTCACCCTGTGGACGAAGTTCACCCAATACCGGGTCATGACCCACGGCATCGATGTCGTCAGAGGGATCTACGACGATCCGGATGATCCGGGAGCGATTAATCACTTTCAGGCGTTGTCGGCAGCATTGTCTGCGACCGTCGGGTTGGGAAACATCGCCGGAGTGGCCCTCGCCATCGGTCTCGGAGGGCCTGGGGCTCTGTTGTGGATGTGGATCGTCGGTTTCTTTGGCATGGCACTGAAAAATATCGAGATCACGCTGGCGATGATGTATCGCGACACCAGTGACCCCGACAACCCCAGCGGGGGTGCGATGCACGTGGTCAAACAGGTGCTCGGGGATAAGGGGCCCTTTCTCGCCGGCGTCGGCAAGATCGCCGGTACGCTCTTCTGTGTGACGTTGATCATCTCGACGATCACCGGTGGCAACATGTTCCAGGCGTGGAGCGTGGCGGGACTCTCCGAGTCCTATTTCGGGATCCCCAAACTGGCAACCGGCATCATTTTGGCCGTGATCGTTGGCATGGTGATCCTCGGTGGCATTCGCCGCATCGGCACTGTCGCCGCCAAACTGGTGCCCTTCATGTGCCTTCTCTACCTGATCAGCGGCATCGCCGTCCTCGTCATCAATGCCAGCGAGATCCCGGCGGTCTTCAGCCTCATCTTCAGCAGCGCTTTCGGGGAAACGGAAGCCTCCGGCGCCTTTATCGGTGGAACCCTTGCCTTTGCATTCATGGTCGGCATGAAGCGGGCCCTCTTCTCCAATGAGGCGGGGCAAGGTTCTGCACCGATCGCCCATGCGGCCGCAAAAACCGGTGAGCCGGCGCGGGAAGGGATCGTCGGCGGACTCGGTCCTTTCATCGATACCATTTGCATCTGCACCCTCACCGCTCTCGTCATCTTGACTACCGGCACCTGGAATCGCCCGGCGGTCGGAGACCTCGGTGCTTCCATCGAATTCGTCCAGGGTCTCGCTGAGGATGGAGAGACTCTGGTTTTCACCGTCAACTCGGCAGCGACCGTCGGTGACCTCCCTGATCAGCGGCTCGATGACTGGTCCAATGGCGACAAATTTTTCCTCAGGGCACGGGTCGATGGAGCAATCCATGGCGATCGCAACAACAATCTTGCATTGGTGAAAGGAAAGGTGGTCTACGGGGCCACCGATCCGGAGCGACCCGATGCCGCGACCCCTTTGGCCATCGAGTGGGAATCGGTCGAGATTTCCAGTGGCGATTGGGAGGGAATGCCAGGTGGTTTGTCTTTGGAGAAATCTGAGAGTGAGGGATACGGTGTCTATCGCGATTACGAAGGAGCTCAGCTCACCGCCTTCGCCTTCGATCGCGTCTATGAAGGTCTGGGTAAGTGGCTGGTAACCATCGCGGCGTGGCTCTTTGCCATCTCGACGATGATTTCCTGGTCCTACTACGGCGAAAAAGGGGTGACCTATCTGGTGGGGCCGGGGGGGATTGTCCCCTACAAATCGATATTTCTGGTCCTGATCGTCGTCGGTGCTTTCGGAATCGATTCCGCCGATGAGATGCTGCTTCTCGCCGATCTGGGAACCGGATCGATGCTGGTGATCAATATCCCCATCATTCTGGGACTGGGGGGATTGGCGGTGAAATGCCTGCGCGATTACGATCGCAAATTCCTCGCAGGAGAGTTCAAGCGTCACGATGGCAGTGAAGAAGGTGGTAGTGACGACGGTGGCTCGGAGGGGGACAGCGAAGCGTAAGAAAGCCTCGAAATCGGCGGATTGCCAAAAAAAGCCCCGTGGAGGAACCCACGGGGCTTTTTTTGGGGCTTTTTTGGGTCCCGGGAGCGGGTCAGCTCACCCCCAAGATTCGGTGGGACGCTTGTAAACCCTTGCATTTTATAGGTTTACGAAAAAAGGCGCAGCCGTCTCCGGATGCGCCGTACAAAAGTAGCCCTCTGAACAAGGCCCCGGGCGCAAAAATTCTGAAAAATAGCAAATTTCTGCCGGGAATCGCAACATCGGTGTCAAAGAGAGGAAAAGGGGGACGGGAGAGGCAGATCGAGGGCCGATGGCGTTGGAGAGATTTCTGGGGCATTCCGTAAAGTCTTGAAAACAAACACTTTACGAAAAAAGGCGCATCCAGAATGGACGCGCCGTACAAAAATAGCCTTCGGTACAAGGTCTTCAGCCGAAAAAAAATCGATCTTTTTTGGGTGAATCCCCGAATCTGCTCAACCCGCCGGTTTCAGCACCGGTTTCACCCGGTTCTGTGGATTTGCCGGGGGAGTCGAATTTTTGGCAGGTGAGACAGGTGGCTTCCCGGTGGTGGGGATCTCAAACTTCGCCGACGGCTTCGGAGTTGCCGGTCGGTGCGGACGCGGAGTCGGCAGTTGTAGGCGTTCCCATTCCAGCCACTGTTGGGGAGTTGCCGGTCGGTGCGGACGCGGAGTCGGCAGTGGGGCCGGTGCCGCCGTACCAAATTGGGCATAGATCCTCGCGGCGACCTCCGGCATCTCCGGGTGGTCAGTCTGAATCTTCAATTGGCTGCGAATTGAGCGCTCCTGGCGTGGTTCGGTGACTTCGATAGAGATGATGTATCTCTGACCATCCTGGACCGATCGTGTGGAGAGTTTGAAGAGGCCCTCGGGGGCATCGACCACCTCCATGCCGGTGATTTTGAAGGGGGTTTTCGGGTCGGTACCCATCAATTGCAGATCCCGTTTGACCGGCGCCGCTCCCGGCGATCCCAGTCGAGCAGTATCGCGACGCTGGAAAACCACATTACCCCGGGGAATCATCGTGATCGGTGCTTGGTGATCGACGGTGACCTGGATCACGGTATTGCGCATCTTGCCATCACTGCACATCGCTTCGATGGTGAGCGCATCCCTGAGCATTCCCGGAATCAGTGCAGAGGGGGCATGGACTTCGACGACATACGTCTGACCCTCTTCGACCTCGCGGATTTCTCCGATGGAGACCTGTTTCTTCTGAGGATTGGCCGAGATCACGGTGATATCCAGATCGGTTCCCTTGGTGACGGTGACTTCACCGCTGAGCTCACTTCCCAGTGGGCCACGAAGGATCAGGGCAGTCGGCTGTACCTTGAGCACCTGAAGCAGGTTTCCGCCGATGTTGAGACGCACGTTGGGCTTCTTCGGATCGTTGCTGCTGACGGTCGCATACTTGCGCACCGATTCGGTCCGCAGACTGGTGGTGTTGACACTGATGGTGACGACGCCCTCCCCGCCGGGGAGAACTTCGCGGGTGAATTCCCCGCGAGAGCAGCCTCAGCCAGGTTTGACGTTGGTGATCCTCAAGACATCCGAACCGGTATTGCGAAACTTGTAGGTGTGCTCAACCACGGTTCCCTGGAGCACTGTTCCCCAGTCGTGGCCCAAAGACTCAAACACGATGACGGGCCCTGCGCCTCGGGCGGGCTTGGCAGGGGGGGGAGGAGGACCGAGTTCATCTATCGGAATCGGTGTCTGTGCAGAGGCGATTCGGGATCCATGGAGTCCTGTGGAGGCGGCCAGGATCAGTAATACCAGCATCATCCATTGGCCAAGATTCCCGGAGAGATTTACTTTCCCCGGGGAAATTGCAATAGCGGCACTCTTTGCCATAGTCAGAGGGTGTTCTTTTGCTAGCAGCGGCTTCATCGCTATCCCATGCCTCTCAGAAAGTCGTCGATTCAGTAAACTCTTCTTGAGCCTAAATTTACAATTCATCGGCTTCGACGCCGACCTTTAATCTTATCGGGGAATCGGGGGAAGGGTCAAGTCTTCAGGAGTGGCAGAGTCCTGTTTTGGCACGGGACGCAGCCGAAATTGGGCGATGACCGTTTTTTGCCGAATTTGTCCATTTCCCAGATCCATCACCAGGGTTCCCTGGGCCTGTGGTGTCCTCTGGCTTTTCAGCACCTGGATCCGGAGTCGATAGTGCTGACCGGGGATTTCCTCAAAGACATCCAGTTTGAAGAGCCCTTCTGGGGCATCTTCGATGCGAGCACGAAAATCGTCGATTCGGACATCCGGGCGGGAGCTTGTGACGTGAATATCCTGGAAAACATCCCTCTTCACCGGCCCATCAAGAGGAGCCGTATGGCGACGATAGAAGACGATGTTGCCACCGGGATTGAAGCGGTAAAGATCCTGATGCTGGACGACGACCGGGATCGGGTACTCAAAGGGTTCGTCTTCGCCGACGCGAACCTTGAACTTGAGTTCATCGCGGATCGACTGGGATGTTTCTGAGGTCCCGGCAGAGAGGAGCAGATGCCACGATTGGTCGTCTGCCGCCTCCAGGTCGTCGACGACAAAGATGCCATTGACCGATTTCACTTCGACGATTTCGACGGGCAAGGGCACCGCTCGCAGGAGTTGAATCGCCAATGACTTGGTCTCATTCAGCAACCCGCTGATGCGAATCACGGAGGTGTCCATCTTCAGAATGGGTTCGACGAAACCTGACATCCACAGGCGGATCTCCGAATTCATTGGGTCATTGGTGAGGACCACCGCACTCCTCCGTGGTCTGCCACCGGCAAACTCGGAGGTGTCGATCTCCAGATCGATGGCACCGATCTCTCCCGGTGCAATCTCCTCGTCGTACCGGGTGGTGGTGCAGCCGCAATTCGAGGTGACCTTGAGGATCTTGAGGGTGGAGCGACCCTTGTTTTCGATCAGGAAACTGTGTTCGACCTTTTTCCCTTGAACCAGGGTTCCCCAGTCAAAGGTGTCCGTCTCGAGGACGGCCACCGGAACCGGGAGCAGGGGCGGGGCGGGATGATCGTCGCCGGGCTGCTGCCCAGCATGGAGGCTTGAACCAATACAGAGAAGGAGAAGGGTGGTACTGAGAAGGGTGGTACTGAGAAGGATGGTACTGAGAAGGGTGGTACTGAGAAGGGTGGTACTGAGAAGGGTGGTACTGAAAGCCTGGAGGAGGATGGAGGGGAAATCCCGACTCTTTGAAGCGATCCCGGAATCTGTCCCGCAGGGGCTCGACATGGGCCACACACCTTTCAGAGGTCGTCTCGGCGAGATTCTTCGACGAATCGACCATCGAATGCAACGATGCTAGGAGGTGATCCGTTCCCTGGCAACAGAACCATGCCCGTGAGGCGATCAATTCGGAACGAATTTGCGAATTGAATCGTTGAAACTCGGATTGCAAGGGTCTCATGTGGCCACTATCTTAAGTGGAACGACTGGTCTGAGGCCATTTTGGCGGTCGAGACCCGTGATGTTCCCTGATTCGGTTCGCAGGAATCGAGTCCGCTGGGAACGGATCAAAGATACCGGTCGGGCATTAGCGAAAGGAAAGTGGAAATGACGATGACGTCGATCCGGAAGAGTCAGGGGATGGGGTTCATCGCAGCTCTCCTGCTGGCCGCTCTGGTAACCGCGCCAATCCATGCAGGGTCTGATGTGGGAGACAATGCTCCCAAGTTGACTCCGGGTGGCTGGTTCAATATGAAGGCGGGAACCAATTGGGAAGATCTCCAAGGAAAACTGATCCTTATCGAAAAGTGGGCAACCTGGTGAGGTCCCTGCAAGGGTCAGATCCCGCACCTGAACAAACTCAATAAAGAGTTCGGGTCGCGCGGTCTGGTCGTCATCGGGGTCACCGATGAGGCAGAAGGGGTTGCAAAACCTTACGTCGACAGAAACAAAATGCAGTACCCCGTGGCATACGGTGGTGGGGCCAAGGAATACAAGACCCGGGGAATCCCCCACTCCTGGCTGGTCGGGCCCAATGGCAAGATCGTTTGGAAGGGGCACCCGGCATCCCTCAATAATCAGATCATCGAAAAGCACATCGTCGGAGCCCGCATCGGTCCCCGCTTTGAAATCGATCCTGAGTTCAAAAAGGCTTCCCAGTACCTTGAGAAGGGAGCCGTCGGCAAGGCCTACGGCGAATTGGAGAAGCAGTTGAAGCGTGCGAAGACGGATGAGTTGAAAGAGTCCGCCCGCAAGAGCATGAAGAGCCTCGAAGAGTATGGAGAGTCTCGCTTTAAGGCGATCACCGATTTGAAGGCCGCCAAGCGTTACGTCGACGGAATGACTGCGATGCAGCGCGAGATTGCAGCTTTCAAGGGCATGGACATCTCGAAAAGGTTCGATAAGGAACTGAAAGCCTGGAAGAAGGACAAAACGATTCAGGCGGAGATCTCTGGGGCCGAAATGCTCGAAGAGGCGGAAACGCTGGTCAAACGTGGCAAGTACAAGAGTGCCGCCAAGATCTACGGGCAGGTCTCCAAGGCCAAAAAGTTTGCCGGTACGGAAGCCCAGAAGGAGGCGGAGATTCGCTTCCAGGAGATCCAGAAGTATCTTTGATCCTTCGTCGCAATGGAGATTCAAAAATCACGGGCCCGCAGGGTGATCCCTGCGGGCCCGTTTTCTTGTGAGGCATCAAGCTTCTTGCCACGACAAGGATCAAACGCCGATCCTGTCGATCAAATCGACGACCCTTTGCGAGTATCCCCATTCATTGTCGTACCAGGAGAGCATCTTTGCTGTGTGGGTTCCCACGGTGTTCGTCAACTCGGCATCGAAGATCGACGAGTGGGGGTTACCGATGATGTCGGATGAGACGATGGGATCGGTGCAATACTCCATGATCCCCTTCAGTTTTCCCTCGGCGGCTTCACGAACCACTTCGTTGATGTTTTCACGGGTGACCGATTTTTCAAAGGTCGCCACCAGATCGACGACAGAGCCATCGATCACCGGGACTCGCATCGCCATGCCGTCCAGTTTTCCTGCCAACTCAGGCAATACCTTGCCGACTGCACGGGCAGCGCCTGTCGAAGTTGGAATGGTATTTTCACCGGCAGCACGACTGCGGCGCAGATCTTTGTGATACCAGTCCGCCAGACTTTGATCATTGGTGTAAGCGTGAACGGTGGTCATCACTCCGCGAATGAGACCGAAAGAATCGTTCAATACTTTCGCCAGAGGTGCGAGGCAGTTGGTGGTGCAGGAGGCATTGGAGACGATGCGGTGCTCCGGTTTGAGAATGTCATCGTTCACTCCGAGAACGAGGAGGCAGTCGATTTCATCCTTGGGAGGAACCGTCAACACCACTTTTCCTGCGCCGGCATCCAGATGCATTTGGCATTCTTCTCGGGAGCGGAAGCGTCCGGTGGATTCGATGACCACGTCGACTCCCATTTGTTTCCACGGCAATTTTGACGGATTGCGCTCCGCCAGCATGCGGCATTCGTGGGAACCGGTCTTGAGGACACCATCTTCCAGGGAGACAGGTCTCTTCAGCGGTCCCATCACCGAGTCGTACTTGAGAAGGTAGGCCAGTGATTGGGGGTCGGAAATATCATTGATGGCAACGATGTCGTGATCATCCCCGCGCGAGAGAATTCGGAAGACACTACGGCCGATCCGGCCAAATCCGTTGATGGCGATCTTCATCCTGACCTCCTCTCGCCGCTGCGGGAACTTCTGGGGCCCACCTCGGAAATCAGGTCGACGATTCGATTGGAGATTCCACCCCCCTGTTCGTACCAGCCGATCACTTTGAGGAGAATATCGTCGGTCACCAGAGTCGCCAGACTGTCGAAGAGACAGGATGCGGGATTCCCCTTCATGTCACTGGAGACGATCGGCTGATCGGTGTAATCGAGAACACCCTTGAGGTGAGATTCTGCAGCACTGCGGAAGACGGCATTGACCTCTTCTGCAGTGACCTTTCGTTTCATTTGCACGGTCAGATCGGTACAGGAAACCTCTGCCACCGGAACGTTGAGCTTTATTCCGCAGAACTTGCCGCGTAAATGGGGAAAGAGATCCGCGACCGCTTCATCGGTCCAGGTTGTCTGTGGAACGATGTTCTGCATCGCTGCCCGTGATCGCCGAAGGTCTCCGGAAGCGGGGACATCGGTCAGGCTCTGGTCTGAGGTGTAGGCGTGAATCGAGGTGAAGGATCCCTCCTCGATGCCAAAGGCCTCTTCGAGAACCTTGATCATGATCGCAGTGGAATTTGCCGTGGAGGATCCGACGGAAATGATGCGGTGGGATCGATCGATTTCAGCGGGTGTCACTCCGCTGATGTGCAGGTGGTCAATGTCGTCGGTGGGAGGGGTCGACAGGATGACCCGGTCCGCTCCCTGGTCGAGGTGCTTCTGAAGATCCGCTCGTGCACGGTACTTTCCTGTCGCTTCGACGACGATATCGACCCCATGGTCATACCAGGGAATCTGCCCCGGTTCCTTGTGATGGAGCACCGGGATCTGACGACCGCGTGCGTAGAGGGCATCATCGTGAACCCTCACCGGCTCTTCAAAGGAACCGCGGAGGGAGTCGAAGCGCAGCAGATATTCCATCGAATGGATATCCGCGAGTTCGTTGATCGCCACAATTTCGATGTCATCACGGCCGTGGACCGCCCGGAAGACATTGCGGCCGATGCGCCCAAAGCCCATCAATCCGACCCTGACACTCATGTTCTACCTCCCCCGATCCCATCGGGTTCTTGTCACTACAGGTAGTATCGTCATTTCTTCGGTGCCAGAATAACGGAACCTGCACGTGAGTGTTGCAGAACCCGAATCTTCACGAGAAGGCAGCGGAGGAGCGCTCTTGCGATTACTGGCGAAATACACGGTAGAGAGTGATTCTGGACGTATCGCTGATCTGGCGCGGGCGCTGGCGGTCGAATTGACGGTCGAAGTCCCCGAGGAGGTGATCGGTCGATACCCCCATCTGAATCGGGATCTGATCGCTCAGGTGGAAGAGGTCCGGGCGATCACCCCGGCATTGCATCAGATCACGTTGTCCTTCTGCGGAGATCTCCCCGGTGTAGATCTCCCCGGTGCAGATCTGACCCGCTGGCTCAATCTGCTCCTCGGCAACGCTTCGATGTTGCCCGGGGTGAGGCTGCACGATCTGGAGATACCGAATGACCTGGTTGCTGCCTTCCAAGGTCCCCGTCATGGGATCGATGGAATTCGGGAGTGGGTTGGGGTACCCGAGCGTCCCCTGCTGGCGACGGCCCTCAAACCAAGGGGTGCCCCCGTCTCTGACCTGCAGATGATTTGCAGGGAGTTCGTCCACGGGGGCGGCGATTTGATCAAGGATGATCACAATCTCATCGACGACTCCAACGAGCAATTTCTGGAGCGGGTCAAAGCCTGTGTCGGCAGCATCCGTGAAGCGGAAAATCGTCGCCGGATCCTCTACCTGGTCAATCTGATGGGACCTGCGGAAGAGTTGGACCGCCGCCTGGAACTTGCCCATGAAGCGGGAGCCGATGGGGGCCTGGTCGCACCGTGGGTCCTCGGTCTCGATCGCACGCGCCAATTGATCGACGATCACCCCGGTGTCTATCTGGGTCATCCGTCGTTGAGCGGCGTCTACACCCGATCCGGAGGAGGGATCTCGCCGGGGTTGATCCACGGCACCTTCGCCCGTCTCGCCGGGATCGATGGTTCCGTCTTCGTCAATGCGGGGGGGCGATTCTCACCGACCCGGGAAGAGGGACGATCGGTCGCGCACAAATTGGCAGAGCCCTTGGGAAATTTACGACGCGGATGGGCGGTACCCGCCGGTGGCATGAGTCCTGAAAGGGTACCGGAGATCCTCTCCGATTACGGTTCACAGGTGATGATCCTCATCGGCGGAGCGATCATCGCCGATGCGCGCGGGGTGCGCAGTGCCACCGAATCGCTGCGCGAGGCGATCGATCAAACTCTCGTCTCCGAATAGACCAATGATGCGTGCATGCTCCTGATCGGGATTCCCCTCGGGGGTTGAAGGGGACCGTTTGCGAGTTGAATCTCCCTCGCAATACGTCAATGATACTGACAGGACAGCCCGCAGATTCAATTTCCCGCCGAAGGAGATTTGATGCAAAAATCATGGCCGGTGTTTCTGGGTGCGATAGTGATCGAGGCGATTGCAGTGACTCTGTTGGCTTTCTGCATCATCGCCTACCTCGAAATTGGCGACTTGACAAAAACTGCCGGAGAACCCGATTTGGAGAGACTGAACTGGTTCAGCCGGTACATCTTTGATTCCGCCCTGGATTCGTTCAAGGAAGCCGGTGTCGCGAAACCCGCGGAGGTGATTTCTACTGCCATGTCATCCATCTTTGTCTTGGGTGGCTGTTCCATCTTTGTGAGCATTTGCTCCGTCATCACCATCATCGCCAACGCAAAGAATCCTCAAGAAGCGAAGGAAGTCTGATCATCACTGACGGATGAGGATCCCACATTCATAGTAAGAGTTGACTCCCTTAATCAGGTTTTGAAACAGGAGCGCTTGAGTTTCATAAGTGCGGGTGATTTGCACGTTGAAGAGCTTATTGAAACAAGGAGATCGAATGCCTCAGTCGTGGCCGGTTTTGATCGTCGGTATTGTGCTCGGATTGATTTCATTATCACTTCTCGGCTGCCTTGTTTACGCAATCCCTGAATTAGATCAATTTGACCCTTTGGAAAAGCCGGACCCCGACAGTTCGAGTTGGGTCAGCGAAGAGATTTACTCGAATGCCAGTGACGCTGCGCGAGAAAATAACTTGGATGAGGTTAGCGCACGGATGAGGGCGTGGGTCGAAATGAAGAAATTTATCGCCATGCTGTCGTCGGTTTCGTCCCTGATATTGATCGGCTCGATCTACGTGATCTACTCGCAATTAAAACGAACTGACTTTGAAAATGACCCTCAGAATGGGTGAGGAGATTTTCACCGGGTTGGATCGATTTCAGATCTCCGGACTCACCTCACTCGGCAGGTTACGCCTCGGCGTTTGTTGTCATCCTGCTGCTGTGGATCAACACTTGACGGGATTGCCAAAGTTGTTGCAGGAGTCCGCTGTCCCAGTGACTCGCTGGTTTGCCCCGGAGCATGGGCTGCTCGGGCAGTTGCAGGATATGGAGGCGTGTTTCTCCGATTCACCCCAAGTGATCAGCCTATATGGCACCCATGCCGATTCCTTGCACCCACCGGCGGAGAGTGTTGCCGACCTCGATGTGCTTCTCTTTGATCTACGTGATATCGGCAGCCGTTATTACACCTTCGCTGCAACATTGCGGTATCTTCTCGAAGCGGTCGCGGGAACGGAGACTCGAGTCATCGTTCTCGATCGTCCGAACCCTATTGGAGGTGTCCAAGTTGAGGGCGGGCTCGTGGATCCCGGTTACGAAAGCTTCGTTGGGGCTATGCCCATCGCCGTTCGACATGGCATGACGATGGGGGAGTTGGCGCTCTTTATGACCACTCATCTGAAGATCGATGCCGACTTGGAGGTGATCCCCTGCAGTGGCTGGCAGCGTCGGCATCGCCATAAAGAAACCGGTTTGCCGTGGGTGTTGCCTTCACCCAATATGCCCTCTCCTGAAACGGCTCTGATCTACCCGGGGATGTGTCTCATCGAAGGGACCACCCTTTCCGAAGGGCGGGGAACGACTCTTCCCTTTCATCTGGTGGGAGCGCCGGGCATCGATGGTCAAGATTTCGCGGATGTCGCCACCCGATTAGCATGCGAGGTGGAGTTACAGGGGGTCGCTTTCCGACCGACCACCTTTATTCCACAGATTCAAAAGCATCAGGGTGAAGATTGTCAGGGGATTCAGGTGCACGTCACCGATGCCGATCAGCTTCACTCCCTGCTCCTGGGGATGGTCGTGATCACGGCGGCAGCACTCACTGCAGGAGAGGATTTCCAGTGGCGCACTGAGGAGTACGAGTTCGTCACTGATCCCATCGCCATCGATCTACTATGGGGAGCGGCAAGTTTCCGTGAAACTGTCGATCGGTTGCGCAATTCGACCACCGATCCCGCTTCAGCACTGCGAGATCTGTTGAACTCCCGTGAGCCTGAGCGTCAGATGTTTATGGAACAACGGGAGTCGTGCCTGTTGTATCGCTGATCTCGAGCGGGAAGGTTGCGATGACGGACTCTTCGAGCACCTCCACTTCAGCCCCTGCCTGGGCTCCTGCGGTCCTACGGGTGGCCGCGGTTTACAATCTATTTTGGGGGGCGCTGACGCTCCTTCTTCCCGAATGGTCTCTCGGCTGGCTGATCGATGAACAGCGGTTACTGGCCCTCGATCCGTTGACGTTGGTCTTCTGGCAATGCATCGGCATGGTAGTCGGGGTGTATGGCCTCGGTTACTGGGCCGCCGCCGCCGATCCCCTTCGACATTGGCCCATCGTTCTCGTCGGTTTTCTCGGCAAGATCTTTGGCCCCATCGGTTTCCTGCAGGGGTTGTGGCTGGAGACGGTTCCCCTGACCTTTGGCTGGACGATCCTTGCCAACGATATCCTGTGGTGGATCCCCTTCGGTCTCATCCTGTGGCACGCTCGCGCGGCAGCGGCATCACCTCATCCGCGATGATGCTGATCACACCCATGCGCACGTCGACTCTGCCGTTGACGACGATGACTTGCGGTGCTTCCAGAAGCACCTTCCTGACCTGCGGCCACACCCGTGAAAAACAGGTGACCTCGCACATCGCTTCTTCGTCTTCGAGAGTGATGAATCCCATCGGTCCCGTCTTTGTCGGGTGCTGACGACTCGCCAGTCGAATGCCGGCGACGCATATCCTCTTCCCGCGCCAGCGGCGGAGATCGGCCATCGGCACGCAGCGTTGTTGCTGGACCTGTTGGCGAAACAGCGCCATCGGATGGGCACTGATCGCCGCTCCCAGCAGGCGTATCTCTTCACGGAGTTTTCGGGTGGGGGTGAAATCGGCGAGTTCGGGGGCGCTGTCATTGATCCCCGGAAGATCGCCACTGGCGATGTCGGTGGACTCTTTCCGCTCACGGGCATGGCGTGCCACCGTTCTCCACATCAAGCGCGGTCGCGGGATGCCGAAATCGTCGAGAGCCCCGAGGAGAATCCAGTTCTCCAACTCGGAAAGGGGCATGTGGGTTCGGCGGATCAGATCTTCTGGTGAAGAGAAGGGGCGCCCGGTGAAAACCCTGCGGATGCTCTCCCGGCGTGACCCGTGAATCAGCGTCAGCGGGATGCGGATCGAACCATCGGCTTCCATGGCGAAGTCATCTTGTGAACGATGGATGCAGGGCAGGCGCAGGGTCACACCGATTCGACGCGCCTCGGCGACGAAAGCGGAGAAGGGATACATGCCGGCGTGATGGCGAAACAGGGCGCACATGAATTCGGCCGGGTAGTGTGCCTTGAGCCAGGCACTGCGCCAGGCGAGCAGCCCGTAGGAAGCGGCATGGGACTTGTTAAAGGAGTAGCGGGCGAAACTGAAGAGGTGCTGCCAAAGTTCTTGTGATTCCCGGATGCCGTAGCCGTTTTTGAGAGCACCGGTGACGAATTCTTCCCCCAGTTTTTCGAGGGTTTCCTCATCTTCCCTGCGCACCGCTTTGGCCAATTGGCGGCGGATGACATCCGCCTGCGCCAGTGGGATCTGCATCATGGTGGCGATCGTCTCCATGACGTTTTCTTCGTACAGCAGCAGTCCTTGCTGATCTGCCAGCAGTGTTTCGAGGGCGGGATGGGGCGGCTCTGCGTCTTCTTCGCCGCGGGTCCTGCGGCAGTAGGCATCCTTGAGCCCTCCCGCCGATGGGCCGGGACGAATCAGCGCCACCGACTGGATGACGTCACTGGCATTTTGCGCCTGCGTCTGGATCAGCAGTGCCCGCATCGCCGGGCTCTCCAGTTGAAAGCAGCCGAGGGTACGTCCTTCCCGCACCAACTCAGCGGTTTGCGAGCACTCCTCCGGGATACCGTCGATATCGATCGATTCACCGCTCCCTTTTTCGATCAGGTCGCAGGTGGTGCCCAACTCGGAGATGCAGCGATTGCCGAGAAGATCGATCTTGATCAATCCGGTGTGCTCGACGGAGTACATGTCCAGTTGGGTGATGGGGATCCCGCGGGTGGCGCGTTCAAGGGCGACTATGCCGGCGATGGGGCGGTCGGCGATGCAAATGCCGCCGGGATGGATCGATCGGTGATGGGGTCGGTCGCGCAGCCACTGCGCATCTTCGAGGAGGATCTTTTTTGCCTTCGTCGACAGCGGCAGCGAGGCGAGCACCGGATCGTCGTGCAGATAGGTGGCGATGCTTTCGTCGAGGCGATGGGGCAGTCTGCGCGACAGGCGATCGATCTCCAGTGGGGCGACGCCGTGGGCGCGGGCCGCTTCGCGCAGCGCCGAGCGCACCTGCAGAACTTGGCGGGTGCAGATCATCGCGGTCTGTGAGTTTCCGTAACGTTGATAGACGTGATCGATCAATGCTTCGCGTCCCTGCCAGCATAGATCGATGTCGATGTCGGGGAGATCACTGCGGTGCGGATGCAGAAAGCGTTCGAAGCGCAATCGATGACGAATCGGATCGACCTGGGTGATGCCGAGGGCGTAGGCGACGATGGAGGCGGCTCCGGAACCGCGGCCGGCACTGGCGATCCCGAGGCGCCGGGCTTCTTCGATGATTTCACCGACGACGAGGAAGTAGGGTACGAAGCCCATCTCATCGATCACCTGCAATTCACGGGTCAGGCGTTCGAGCATCGATCTTTGCACTTCGCCGTGGCGTCGAAGGAGCCCTTGATGACAGCGGTTGTAGAGTTGCCCGTAGGCACTCTGCCCCGGCACCTCGTCGACAGGGGGGAAGATGGTCGCCGCTGGCCGGGCCGGATAGGGACAGGTGTTGCGAGCGAGAAATTCTGCGCCAGCGATCGCTTCGGGGAGATCGCGGTAGCGTTGGCGCCACTCGGCGACGTCAGGAATCGGCAGCAATTGTCCGGGCGAGAAGGGGATCGTTTGTTGTTTCCGGCGTTGCGTCGCCATCTGCTCGACCGTCGATGAGAAGCCCAAGGCATCGAGGAGGTGGGTTTGGTGTGCAGACAAGGCGGTCGATCCGCCAAAGCGACCACCGGCGACGAGGCGCAGTCGATGTTGGCGGGCACATTCGAGGATCAGCCGTTCGCGAGCGAGGGAGGAGCCCCAGCGATCCACTTCCAGGATCAGTCGCGGAGCGATCCCCGGGTTCAGCTGCAGAAGGTCTGCGGCGAGGATCGGGTCGCCGGTGATCAGCCAACACCTGGAGAGCTGGCACAGTAACTCGAGATCATTCTCCGGGGCGGGGAGCGAGTGCCCGCTGTGGACACGGTGCCTTTCGACGATGGCATCGGGGCCCATTGTCCCAGCCTCGTCGTTGCCGGTGGTCGCAGGAGAGAGTCGCCAGTCGCTGACGCTTTGATGAACCTCGGCGAGACCCGTGGCATCGATGGGCAAGATCAGCAGGGAAGTTTGGGGAGTGAGACCTGCTGAGTGGTCCTTTTCCTTTGGAGCCTCTTCCCCGCGCTGGCGGCAAGGGAGCTCTGCGCCGACGATGACTGCTTCCCGCCGGGTGTCGCCGCCGGCGAATCGGGCAGCGTGTCGGGCGGCTTCGACACAGGTGCCCAACTCCGCCACTTCGGTGACGGCGAAGCTTTGCCAGCCTTGTTGCCGTGCTTGATCGATCAACTTTTCGATCGGTTGGTGACCACGTAGCAACGAGCCCCATGAGCGCAGCGAAAAGAGCAGCGGCGACGGGCCCCTTCGGGGGCGGGAGTTCGATTTCACGGATCTGCTTTCCAGGATCTTTTGGGGGCGGCGGCGAGAGACGAGGATAGCGAACATTTGTTCGCTATCAAGGGGCGGGCAGGAACCCTTGCCAGAAGTCAAAGGGCGGTCACACTGTGGACCCCCGGAGGGGAGCACCCGAACAGGATCAGGAATCGGTGACATGGCTATGGCAGGACCATCCGAGAAAAATCCGCAGAATTGCCCGTGGAGAGGGGCCCACACCCGGGCCCTGGATGCCGGCGAGGAGGGCTACAGCGATCCGGTCACCGGATTGTGGGTGTGGACCGAGATCGCCCATCACAAGAGAGGATCCTGTTGCCAGACCGGCTGCCGCCACTGTCCCTGGCGTGAAGCGACCTCCGCAGAATAAATTCGGAGAGATCGATTCAGGGGAATAAAAAAAGGGCCGGGAAGCAAAGCTTCCCGGCCCTTTTCACAACGCACTGCACACCTCCATCAGGGGTCGAATCCATCAGGGGCAAGAATTGTAACTCGCACAGTCAAGGGCATCGGCGGTCGGGTCAGGACCACAGGACGGACCTGTGGGTGCCGGCATGGCAGGCCCACCAGAGAAAAGGTTGGCGAGGACGTAGACCGCATCAGCGATGTTGTTTGAACCGTCATCGTTGGCATCCGCAGAATCTGCACAGGGGATCAATCCACCGGTGAAGAGACCTGCCAGCAGTGAAACAGCGTCAGCGATATTGACACCACCATCGTCGTTGATGTCACCGCGAACAAATCCACCGATGGCGGCTTGCAGGGTCACGGTTCCATTGACCAGATTGGCCGGATTCGCCTGGCCGTTGACCACGAAGATGTTGATCACCGGTGGAGCACCGAGGGCGTTACTCCAGTTGAGGCTCGTCGTCGCCCCGGCATTGTTGCCGATCAATCCGGCGGGCACGGTGCTGTAGTTGATGGTGCCGAGAGCGGTCTGGGACGCCAACTGCATCGTGCTGGCCCCCGGATTGGAGAAGCTGTAGACGCAGCCACAAGTGAGACCGTCACTGTAGGTATTGATGTCCAGGAAGTCAGGGCCCGAACCGGCGTTGAGAGCGTTCAGGGCTGATCCAGCCGCAAAGCTGTCGGAGCTGAGGAGATTCGCATCGTGGGAGAGACCGAAGGAGAATCCTTGGGTCTCATTGGGGTAACCCGCAGCCGAAGGATCTTCGTCCGCAGAGACGGTGGCGATGAAAGAACCGGTTCCCGTGGTCGGGGAGTAGGTGGCATTGACATCTTCTGCGAAGAAGGTGAAGTCATTGGAGACACAACTGGGATCGCTGCTGCAATCAGGGTCATTGCAGTCTGCGAGACCATCGCCGTCGTCGTCGGTGCCGTTGGTGCAATTTTCCACCGGGGGCGCAGTACAGGCGGGGTCGAGGTCACAGTCCGTATCTTCACAATCGACGAGCCCATCCCCGTCGTCATCGGTTCCATTGGTACAGTTTTCGGGTACAGGGCCGGCACCGACGGTAATCGTCAATGTTCCAGTTCCACTGCTGCCCGCGCCGAAGCCACCGATACGGATGATGTAGGACTCTCCGGCGATGACGTCTGTGATCGCTTCCGAATCGAAGCCCTGACAACCCGGAAGGGAAGATCCGTCGCCGTCACATGTGAGGAGCGTCAGCGCAGCGCAAGTTCCCGCGTACACCCCGATGTCGGTGTCGAAACCGGCGGGGTCGCAAGTGTTAAAGGTCGCCGAACCACTGCTGGTTGCGGTGTAGGTGAACCAGCCGTCACTGTTCATGCCGCCGAATCCGCCGCCGGTGCAACCGGTGGGGAGAGGATCGGCACTGTTGGTGAAGCCTGTGGTGTCGAATGCATTGGCTCCGTCAAAGACCGCCACGGCACCGGTGCACTCGTCATTGGCACCTCCACCGCAGGCGGGATTGGTAAAGCAATCCGGGTCGTCACAGTCGGCGAGTCCATCACCGTCGTCATCGACACCATTACTGCAATCTTCGACGAGGGGGCCAGCACCGGAGGTGATCGTCAAAGTTCCGGGACCGGCGAGCCCGGCAGCGAAGCCGCCGATTCGGACGATATAGGTCTCACCGGAAATCACACTCACAGAAACTTCCGAATCGAAGCCCTGACAACCCGGAAGGGAAGATCCGTCGCCGTCACAAGCGAGCAGGGACAGAGCACCGCAGGTCCCCGCGTAAACAGCGATATCGGTGTCGTAACTGCCGGCATCACAGGTGTTGAAAGTGGTCGTTCCCGTGTCGGTGGCGGTGTAACTGAACCAGCCGTCACTGGCCATTTCGCCGAAGAAGTTGGGACAACCGGTGGGATCCGGTTCAGGACTGTCGGTAAAGCCGGTGGTATCAAAGGGATTGGCACCATCGAAGACCGCCACGGCGTTGGCACATTCGTCATTGCCACCGCCACCGCCGCCACAGGCGGGGTTGGCGAAACAATCCGGATCGGCGCAATCGGCGAGGCCGTCTCCATCATCGTCGACACCGTTGGTGCAATCTTCGACCGCTGGGCCTGAGGAAGGAGTGATGGTCAGGGTTCCGGGGCCGGAGAGACCGGCAGCGAAGCCGCCGATGCGGACGATGTAGGTCTCACCGGAGATCACCGGCACGGAGACTTCTGATGCGAAGATCTGGCAGCCGGCAATGACATTGCTATCCCCGTCACAGCCGAGGAGCGCCAGCGCACCGCAGGTCCCCCCATAAACGGCGATATCGGTGTCATAACCGAAGGGATCACAGGTGTTGAAAGTGGTCGTTCCCGTGTCGGTGGCGGTGTAACTGAACCAGCCGTCACTGGCCATTTCGCCGAAGAAGTTGGGACAACCGGTGGGATCCGGTTCAGGACTGTCGGTAAAGCCGGTGGTATCAAAGGGATTGGCACCATCGAAGACCGCCACGGCGTTGGCACATTCGTCATTGCCACCGCCACCGCCGCCACAGGCGGGGTTGGCGAAACAATCGGGGTCGTCGCAATCGGCGAGGCCGTCACCGTCATCATCGACTCCATTGGAGCAATTCTCGGCAACAGGTCCACCACCGACGGTGATTGTCACTGTTCCTGGTCCGGCGTCACCGGCAGCGAAGCCGCCCACGCGAACGAGGTAGGACTCACCGGCGATGACATTGGCGACAACCTCGGAAGCGAAACCTTGGCAACCCCCTTGAGTATTGCTGTCGCCGTCACAACCGAGAAGGGTCAGCGATGCGCATGTGCCGGAGTAAACAGCGAGGTCCGTGTCGTGACTGCCGGCATCGCAGGTGTTAAAGGTCGCCTGACCCGTTGCCGATGCGGTGTAGGAGAGCCAGGCGTCACTGGCCATTTCGCCGAAGAAGTTGGTACAACCGGTGGGAACCGGCTCGGGGCTGTTGGTGAATCCGGAGGAGTCGAAGGCGTTCGCTCCGTCGGTGGCTGCGATGGGGTCACTGCAGTCATCCCCGGGAGGGGTCGGAAGACAGGCGGGACTGCTGGCGCAATCGGGATCATCACAATCGGCCAAGCCATCGCCGTCATCGTCGACTCCGTTGGAGCAAAGTTCGACCGGTCCGCCTCCACCGCCGGAGGGCAGGGTATCGACGGCCATTTGACCGGTTCCTGCGGAATCGAGCCAAGCGGAGAGTCCCAGAGTCCAGGAGCGGGAGAAGCGTCCGTAGTCATCGGAGAAGTTGTTGCCGCAGGCAGCAGCGCCGCAGCAAAGTTGTCCGATCACCCGGTGATTCTGGTCGAAGAGGGGGGATCCTGAGGATCCCGGTTCGGTGGTTCCCAGATCCCAGTCCTCGACGGTGACGAAATTGGTGGTCAGCGTCGGCGGCTGGTTTTCAAAGGAGATGCGCTTCTCTTCGGTGTTGGGGTGGTGGATGCCGACGGCACTGGTCGGCGAAGAGGAACTGGCATCCCACCCGCAGAAGGAAACTCCAAAGGCGGCATTGGGCGGAGAGTTCAACTCTACCAGGGTGAAGTCGGAAGTTGCCGAACCCGCTCGGTAGACGGCTCCACTGCTGAACTGATTGAGAGTGCCGTTGCCGGGACCTCCGGAAGCGGCACTTCCTGGAGGTCTGCAGGTGGAGTTTTCGTAGTTCCAGAAGACCACCAGTGAAGGAGAGTTTCCGGGGGAAATCCCACAGTGATCGGCGGTCATGAAGAACGGGGTGCCATCCTGGGAAGTGTTGTTGACCATGAATCCGGTGCAGAAGGTCGAACCACCGGTGGAGATCACACCGACGCAGTCGATCTCGTTCTCCCAACCGACCGATTCGGGGCAGGCGACGTCGACGTTGCAGGAGCCGGAGAGGGAAGGAATGTTGTTCGGCAGCGGCGGCACTCCGAAGTCCTCATAAAACCCGCGGTATCCAGGATTGATACGGTTGAGTTGAACTTCTGCATTGACGATCTCGATCGCTGCAACGGGGCAGGTGATTTCGATGATGACATCACCGCCTGCGACCGGTGGGGTCCACAACTCGCCACTGTCGGAGTAGTCGTCGATCGTGAAGGGGCGGATCTTGTGAGAACCCTGGTAGTTGTAAATCATCATCTCACTGGAGATCGGCAGGAACCAACGGTGGAAACCAAAGTTCATGCTGATGGCGTTTTTGCAAGTCACACGCAAGCGCCAACGGGCATGCTTTTCACCGAGTTTCTCCCAAATGCCGTCGGTTTCAGGAGTGACTGTGACGGATTTCGGAATCGCATAGCGGGGCGCGAGCCCGAGAGCATCGCGCTCCTCATCCTCCGCCGCGATGGTGACGAGGTCGAGCGCATCGATAGAGATCTGGGGAACGGAATCGAGAGGACTCTGTGCCAAGGCATCGGCAGAGAATCCGCCAAAGAAGAAACTCAATACGAGAGATGTAAAGCACGAAGCTTTTTGAAAAAATGACATTGGTCAATACCACCCTAACAAAAATGGAAATTGCGAATGAGCCGCCCGCGGCGCAAAAACGCAGTTTCCGATCAATATTTGAAGTTATTGGCTTAACGAGAGCCCAGCCTGCCTCCTATTGTCACCCGAAATGTCTGTCAGGCAAGGCACTTGTGTCTTCGGCAGGAATTACCGGGAAGTCATGCCGAGATAGGCCCACAGGTTTCGCAACCCAGCGGCATCGAGCCCATCGAGTAGTCCCCCCGGCATCGGGGAGACGGGGGAGGCTTCGACGGAGCGGATCGGCTCGCGGATTTCGACGGGCAGGTAACCGAAGGGATCGGTGTTGATGACCCAGTGATTCGGTTCTTTCAGTAAGATTCTGCCAACTTCAAGAGCGTCGTTGCCGTGTTCGATGACACTCCACTGATACTGATCGGAGATATCACGGGAGGGATCGATGATCGCCGTGATCAGGTCCTCCGTGGAAAAGCGGCCGGCGATCCCGGTCAGGTCGGGCCCCGCTCCGCCGCCGGACCCATCGAATCGATGGCAGCGGGCGCAGAGCGATTTTTCATAGGCGACGCGCCCCTCCCGGGGGTCTCCCCCTGGTCCCTGTAACGCTTCGAGAATTGACTCCCGGGTCCAGCGTTGCACAAAGGGGGGCATCACCGGTGCCGGTGCCGGCGGCGGGACCAAATCACCCTCACCATCATCGAGCTGACGTGCCATGCGATCGATGAACCCGGTATAGCTGTTGCCCCCTGGCAGGGTGCGCAACGAGTCGAGCACCGGAGCGATACGCCGTCTCTCGTCATCCGCCAAGGGAACCCATTGCAGCGTTCGCAATGCGGCCATGCGGTCATCGGATGTGGGTCCCTGCTCCAGCCATTCGAGGAGCCTCGCAGCTAGGTCGGGGGCTTGCAATCGCACCAGAAGATCCCCGAGGAGGCGATCGATGTCCCCGTCGCGGCGAGGAAAACTGCGATCGATCCGTGTCAACAGGGCTTGCCGCAGATAATCATCCGGGTCCCCCATGCGGGCGACGGCGACGGTGATCAGGCGCAATTGGGCGAGTTCGTCACTGCGATTTTGTGGAAGCGGAAGATTGCACAGCGATCGCAGGATGGGGTCCTGATCCTCCGCATTCGCAAGACGCGCGAGGGCGAGGAGTCCGTGAACTGCACCCGGAGGTGGAGTCGGGCCGAGGAAGATGTGCCGCCACATCATCGGATCGATCTCTTCCAGGGTGATGCGGGCAGCGGCAGCGATAAAGGGATCGCGGCTTTTGAGGGCGGAGATCGCCGGGCCGAGAAGTTCGGGTTGCGATTCGACGTGTCCCGCTTCCAGCAGTCGTCGTTGCCGACGGGCCGCCTCTCCCGCTTCGGTGATCGGAGCGGCGATCTCTTCCGCAGGTCGCTTACTGCGAATCCGGAAGACGGTGCTGCGGGTTCCGCGGCCACCGGTGACGCCATACATCGCTCCATCCATGCCAAAGGTGATGTCGGCGACGTTGAGCGCTGGTGCGGAGGCGAAAGGTTCGATCTCGCCGACAAAGGAGGAGCCCTTTTCCGTCGGGAAGTAGGCGAGGATGCGGCCGTAAGCCCAGTCAGCGATGTAGATGGCGTGACGCCAGCGTCCCTGGAAGAGGCTTTGCAAACCGGACTCGACCCCGGTTGGAGATGACAGATCTGATTCGGCGGCGGGGGGCACGGCATCGGGAATGCCGTCGGGCCATTTGCCATCGCCGGCGCGCCAACCGGCATCTCCGCCGGAGACGACCTCGACGACGCGCGGTGCTTTGTACCAGGGGGAGCCGATGTCGTATTCCATGTCGGCGTCGTAGGTGAAGAGGGCCCCATCGTGATGGAAGGCGATGTCGTAGGGGTTGCGGAATCCGCCGGCGACCCGTTCCCACTCCCGGGTTTTCGGATCGATGCGAAGCACTTGCCCCGCCGGGGCCAGATAACCGACGGCGTGGCCGGAGGGATCCCACATCCTCGGCACGATCATGTCCTCCTGCCAGCGGCGATAGCGGTCACGGGTGATGATCTCTTCGGGGACGATGATGTGATTGCCGACGACGGTCCAGACGTGGCCCGCCGGTCCCATCTCGAGGGCGTGCACTCCGTGTTCCCACCCCGGTCCCATCTTTGACAGCCGCTCTTCCGTTTCGAAGAAGCCATCGTGATCGGTGTCGGTGAGAACCCACAGACCGCCCTCCTTCTTGGCGTCGCCATTGACGTGGACCCACAACTCGTCGCCGACGATCAGCAACCCCTGGGCGGAACCGATGCGGGCACACTCCTTGACGGACACGGATCCATCGGCGCCAAAGCGCAGACGTTTGAGAGAAGAGTATTGGGGTGAAACGATGAAACTGTTGGGGGTCTCGGGTTCGATACAGACCCAGGATCCATCTTTCGGATCGACTTCGTGGATGATTTCCGCCGCAAAGCCCTGCGGAAGACTCCAACTGCGAACCGCCGTGTTGGGGAAGCGGACATTGCCCCAGGGCAGGGACGGATCGCCGGTGGCACCGATGATTTTCACTGCGGTTGCAGCCTCGGGGTCGATGCCAGTCAAACTCCAATCGACATCCTTGCCGTAGGGGACTCCATGATTGGGGTGGAGTGCCGAACCGGGGACTTCGACCGACTCTGGCGCTGCATCGTCAGGGCGTTCCTCGGCGCTGGCGCGTGATGGGGTCCACCTGCGGACTTGCCAGCGTTCATCGGTATCGATGCGCTCTTCTCCACCATCGCTCGCCGTCCACGACAAGGTTCCCGCCACTCCGGCAGGTCCACTCTCGTTACTGGCGCGCACGACCAGCTGATGTTCCCCGGCGGTCAGGGTGAAACGGTGATCATGAATCTGCGTCCAATCAGAACCGCGCAGAATCGGCTCCCCATCGAGAAAGGCGATGAAAAAGTTGTCTGCCGTCAGCATCAGCCTGGCGGAGGAATCCGCATCCGTCATGAAACGGCGTGACAAAACCACCTCTTGGCGGTCAGCGACCTCTTCCGAACTCCAGATCCACTGCGGCCCATCATCAGTCACCACCTCCTGGGTGCGACTGGCATCGGCGAAGGGATCGCCATCGAGTGGCTGCCAAGGACGAATCCGAATTTGACGCCATTCGATGCGCATCGGTTCTCCGGCGTGGATCTGCAAGCCGATCTTGCCGGCGGGTTGATGGTTGCCGTGAAGATCCTCGAAGGCGCACACCTGAACCCCGTCCAATTCGTGCCGTGCACGATTCCCGCGGGCGATGATGCGATAGCGGTGCCAGGATTTCGGATCGAACTGATCGATCAGCGGAGCGGTTCCACCGAGATATCCGACATTGAGGCGACTTCCATCTGCCTGGAGTTGCGAGACCTCTCCACGCGGGGAAAGGATGGCGCGGCCATTCGCCTCGTAGAGGATGCCGGTATAGGTGTGCCCTGCATCGAGATCCGCCTGATAACCCTTGGCGGCGCCGCCCGGCACCGCTTCACTGCGGTACTGGATGCCACTGTTGCCGCCGGTGATGCGGAACTCGGCTTCGAAGACAAAATCGTCAAAGCTTTTTTCATGCCAGAGGAAACGGGTCGCCGGGACCGGTCCGCCAGCGGGTCCTTCACCGATGATGATCCCGTTTTCGACACGCCAAAGCTCATCGTCCCCTTGCCATCCTTTGAGGGATTTCCCGTCGAAGAGGGATTCCCACTCCAGCTGCTGTGGAGCCGCCTGCTGTGGAGCCCCATCTGTGGCAGCGGTCACCGAAGAGAGGCCGGGAAGAGCGAGAATGACAAAGATCAGCGTGGGCAGCAAATGGCCGGGGGAGATTCGCAACGGGGCCTCCTGTAAGGGTGATGGGGCGATGGACAAGATACCCGGCACAGAGGGTCGGGCCAGTGACCATCCCTCTCAGCGGGGTTATCATTTCCATCGGCGGGAGGAGTTTCCACCATGGTCGCCATAAAGCCCTTCGAATTCCTGCGGTATTTCTCCACGGTCTTGCTGTCGATCACAGGTCTGATGTTGAGCGGCTGCGTGATCTTGCCCATCGATACGGGAAACTCAGCATCGACGATTCAGGGGTTTGAAGCGGATGGCGATCTGCAAGGGAACGGAGTCGGCTTCGCCGGCTATTGGAGCAGGCCATCCCAGCCCGGGTTTTTTCTGCAGTTGCAAACACTTCGCGATGGTGCGGTCGGTGGGGAGGAACTTGCCTCTCTTCCACCCACTGCAGCGACAGATCCCATCGTCGAAAGGGAACAGGTCGGCTGGTGCTTGAGCGCAGGAACCACCTGGCAGTTGCGAGAGCAGTGGACCGTGTACGGCGGGCTTGGAGCCGGTTACAGCGAGACCTGGATCGAGCGTTTCGACAGTACTTTGTCGAGTGGCAACAACGGCTACTACCACACATCCACCGGTGACGAACTCGATCTCGAAGTGACTGCGGGAGCACTGTATTCGGTCGGTGAAAATTGGGTCATCGATGTCGGTTACAGCACCTTTTCAGAGGCGATTTTTGTCGGTGTCGGCTACTCTGGTCCGTGACAGCGGAAGGGGAGATCACCGACATGAGTTCCACCGGCCTGATTCTGATCAATCTGGGTTCCCCGGATGCCCCACGCATCCCGGAGGTGCGTCGATACCTCGATGAGTTTCTCATGGATGAGCGTGTCATCGACGTCAATGTGCTGCTCAGAAACTTGATCGTGCGCGGCATCATCCTCAACACCCGGCCGAAAAAATCGGCTCAGGCCTACAGCAAGGTATGGACCGATGAGGGCTCTCCGCTGATCGTCACTTCGCGCCAGCTTGAGGAAGAGGTGCGCCAGCTCTGGGACGGACCGGTTTCACTGGGGATGCGTTACGGCAATCCCTCGATCCTGAAATCGCTGGAAGAAATTCGCGAGGCCGGTGCGGACGAGGCCATCATCGTGCCGCTGTATCCACACTACTCGATGAGTTCCTATGAAACCGTCGTCGCCAAGGTTCTCGAGGATCTGCCAAAGATGGCGCAGCCGATCAAGGTCCACTTCCTCAATCCCTTCTATGATCATCCGGTCTATCGCAAGGTGCTGGCCGAGGTCACCCGGCCGCATCTGGAGGGGGAGGATTGGGATCACCTGCTCTTCTCTTTCCACGGCGTTCCCGTCCGACACATCGAAAAGCGCGACCCCAGCGACTGTTACTGTCTGAAGACGGAGGACTGTTGCTTTACCGATCACCCGGCGACACCGATGTGCTACCGCGCCCAGTGTCGTCGCAGCGCCCGTTTCCTTGCCGAGGATCTGGGGCTGGCCGAGGACAAATGGTCGGTGGCTTTTCAGTCGCGGCTTGGCAATGACCCGTGGCTCGAACCCTCCACCGAACCAACCACCGAAAAACTGGCGGAAGAAGGCATCCGCAGTCTCAAACTGATCTGCCCCGCTTTTGTGGCGGATTGCCTCGAAACCATCGAAGAGATCGACATGGAGGTACGGGAGACCTTCATCGAAGCGGGCGGCAAGGAGTTTGAAATGATTCCCTGCCTCAATGCGGACCCGCGCTGGGCCCAGGCCATCGTCGACATGGCTCCGGATGCTCTTCAGCGCCACGCCGCCGCCGATGGAGTGATTCCCCAGTAACCGGACGGCCTGGAGTTGGAGCAAGGATGGACCCGCGCAAGCAATCCCTCATCGGTTGGGCGAATCCGGTTGGATTCCGGGTCAGTCATCGTCCACAATGGATGTCCCGCCTGTTCAAAGGTATTTCGCAAGGGAGAGCAGCATGTCGAGAGCACTACCCATTTTCATCCTCGTATTCCTGATGTTGGTTTGCGGCTGTACCGGTTACAGGGCGGCCTCCTACACCAGTGGATCTCCGGCGATCAAGGGATCCGGTGTTTCCCAGAGTGAAAGTCGTAGTGTCGAATCCTTTGACCGCATCAAAATGGACTCCGTCGTCGATGTCACGGTGACCTTTGGTGATACTCCGGCGATCTCCGTGACCACCGATCAGAATTTGCTGCCACTTGTTCGTACCGTGGTGGTCAATCGTCAACTCGTCATCGATTGCACCGGATCTCTCACCACCAATATCGGCATTCAGGTTGCGGTGACGATGCACCCGGAGAGTTTGGTATCATGCAAGGTGGATGGAACCGGCGATCTGAATATCAAAGGGTACTCTGGGGCGAGTCTGGAATTGAACTCTGAAGGCCCCGGGGATATCCAGGTCTCCGGCACTGTCGACAGCGTGGGTGTCACAACCGAATCCACCGGAGACGTGGATCTCACCCTTTTGGAATCCCGGCGCGCCAATGTGGAGTGTAACAGCACTGGTGATGTGACGGTAAATGCGAGCGAGTTCGTCAAAGCAGAAACCAACTCAGTGGGAGACATCACCATCCTCGGAAGTGCCAAGGAGGTGCAGGCCTTCGAAAACAGCGTCGGTGACATCATCCGCAAGTGACGACATCCCGCCGAGTCCGGAGCACGCTGACTTGCCTGACATTCATGGAATTATTGACGCCACAGTCTTGAGACTGTGGCGTTTTTTCGGGATTGCAGCCAACCAGGGGGCTATTCAAAGCGATTCCCGCTCTTGAGGGTGATCCGTCGAGTCTTTCGACACCGCCTAATTTTCAAAAACAGACAAGAATCTTGTCACGGGGCTTCACTGAACCGGATATGAGTTTGCCCGAGAACCGTCTGGCCCCCGCTTACCGGATATCAAATCCAACTCCTTAATGAAAGGAGCAGCGGATGCCCATCCGTCGAGAGATTCTCGTCTTCGCCTCTTCATATACAAATCTGAGTCCGGGGTGAAGAGGATTCCATTCCTGAGAATTCAGGAGCCGGCTGGTCGCAGTCATGCTGGATCAGCCACTGTTTTCATGGGCCTCAAATGAGAGGGGAGGCGTACCTTTGCCTCCTGGCGACTCACAGGCTCACCAGTTCGTTTGATTCAATTTGAAAGAGTCCCAAACAGTTTGGAGAAATGATGCGATATTTGATTTTACAAAAGTTTGTCGTCGCGATTGGACTATCAATCGTACTTCTATGGTCCTCAGCAGTTTCTGCACAGAGCCCTACCTACGTTCGGGGAGACTGCAATGCCGATGCAGCCGTCAATATCGGCGATGCAATTTTGATGCTTGGGGTTCTCTTTACCAACGCTGGTCCTGAAAGTTGTACAGACGCCTGCGATGTCAACGACGACGGATCTCTCGATGTGGCCGATCCCGTATACGTTTTGACCTATCTCTTCTCATTTGGCCCCGAGCCCGCTGCTCCCTTCCCTCTTTGTGGTACCGACCCTACCCCTGATTCATTGACCTGTGATTCATTCCCTCCCTGTTCAGCAATACTCGAAATCGATCTGGAACAGGGAATTTCCGGGATGACGATCAGCGCCGGAGAAAATCAGTTCGTCGCATTCGTCATCAACGTGACCGGTCTCGGTGGGAACGCCGAATTTGTCACCTTTAGCCAGGAAATCGAGCCTGACAACGGCGGAATCTCCATCACATCCGATTACCCCGGCGGTTGGACCCCATCGACAGACCAGGCATTGGTCGTCAATGAAGTGGTGACCGCTCTGGTTCCGGGTACCTACACGATTACCAGCACCGCGTCTGTTGCCGGATTGACGACCTCGGAGAGTTTGACGGTCATCGTCACCGACGGCCTCGCCGATCCGATCGTACTCAACAGTATCGGAATGGAACCGGGTGCTGTGGCTTTGGGTGTTTCCACGGTCGTTGATTTCACCTGTCTTACCACTGGAGCGACCAATAGTCCGTCGACGATCACACTCAATCAGGTGGCTGCGGACGGCAGCCTCATCGCGACCATCGGCGAACTCGTCGACGATGGCAACGGTGCGGATCTGGCCGCAGATGATCTGGTTTACAGCGGCTCCTTCTCCGTGCTGGGGATGACCGAAGGATTGCTGCACTACCAAGCGGTATCAGGGTCCGAAACTTCGCCGATCACCGAACTCCTGGTGAGCCCTCTTCCGGTAGGCCTTCCAGGAGATGACCCGGCACAACTGATTGCCGATAGCGGGGGAGACGGGCAGATGTATGCCGACCAGGTACTGTGCAAGGTCTCCGATCCTGCCGATTCCGCAGCAATCGAAGCAGCAGTGGCAGCTGCGGGCGGAACGATCGAAGGCTTGTTGCCACGCTTGGGTATCGTTTGCGTCGGCATCGTTCCCGATGGAACTGCACAGCGTGTCTACGACATGGCTGCACTCCTCGAGGCGCAGCCGGGCATCGAATCTGCTGAGCCGAACAGGCAAGATGAGATCGCCGCTTTCACACCGAATGATCCCAGCTTTGGTTCGCAGACCAATATGACCGTGGTCCGTGCCGACGAAGCCTGGGCCATCAGCCGGGGAACCACGACGATCGCAGTCATCGATACCGGCGTGGATTACAATCACACTGATCTCGATTCAAAGGTGATCATCGGTTGGGACTTCGTCGATGGCGATAATGATCCTGCAGATCCGAACAGTCACGGGACTCACGTGGCAGGAATCGCAGCCGCTGAATCGAACAATGGGCACAGCGTTACCGGTGCTTCCTGGGGAAGCAAAGTTCTCGCCATCCGCGGCATTGGAAGCCATGCGGTCTTTGCCTTGTCTGTTCGCTTCGCTGCAGACCGCGGGGTCAAAATCATCAACTACAGTGGCGGTGGTTCGGACTCAGCGACCAAGAGAAATGCGGTGCTCTACGCTGTAGGAAAAGGTGTTCTGTTCGTTGCTGCAGCGGGGAACTCGGGTGCAAACACCAATTTTTGGCCTGGGTCTTACCCTGAGGTTCTCTGTGTTGGCAACTCGACGAATGCCGATGGTCGTGCTGGCTCCAGTACTTTTGGCGCGCAGGTCGATATCTGTGCACCAGGTGTCAGCGTCACTTCGACGATGCCTGGCGGTGGCGTTGGAACAAAAACAGGAACGAGCATGTCTTCACCGCTTGTTGCCGGTGCAGCGGCCGTCGTTTGGTCGATGCATCCCGGTTGGACTGCCGCACAGGTGCGGACCCGATTGTTGGGAACTGCCAAGCCGATGCCAGCAGGTTTGCTGATCGGAAACCGTCTCGACATGTTTGAAGCGGTCTTCAATGGCAGTTTCGAATTGGGTGATCTGAGTGAGTGGATCCAGAGTGGCTCTTGCAGCAGTCTCACCGCCCTCGGGCCGCTGGTTCCCCAGCACCGCAATCGCATGGGCTACTGCAGTACCGGCCCTGCTGGCGATCAGTCTGGAGCGACGCTTCAACACTGTTTCGAAGTTCAGCCAGGGATCACCAGTTTGCCGATCAAATTCGAGTACAACTTCATCACTGAAGAGTACCCGGAGTGGGTGGGTACCCAGTTCGATGACTTCATGAATATCACCATCACGGCACCGGATGGAACCGTCACCAATCTCGCGACCGAATCTGTGAACGCTTCGATGTTTGTACCGATCGGGGGCATGGATTTCCCCGGTGGTGATTTAACTGTGGGGCACACCGATTGGCAGACCGCGATGGCGACGATCGCCGTGACCTCAGGTCCGGGCCAATACATCATCGATATCTCTGACACCGGGGATGACATCTATGATTCGGTGGTCTTGATCGACAACATTCGCTTGAAGTAGCAGCAACGAATCAAAATGGAGAGCCACACAAGCAAGTGTGGCTCTCCATCTCTTCATCGGTCATCATTGACTTTGAGTGGATCATTGGGGCATTTGGAATTGGATTTTTGACGGTGCGATCGGAGTTCACGATGAAACGAAAACATGCCCAGGGTTTCAGCCGTGGACTGTTGATATCGATCACGCTGCTGGGGGGCTCCGGTTGCCTTCAACACACCTCTGGAAGTCATGAAATACAACTTGCGCCAGTTGAACCAGTTGAGATTCCCGCGATCGATGGGCTGATCCTGAATCAACTCGGTTGTCACCCACACGAACTCGAGTCGGGAAGCGCTACGGATGTGATCTTCAGCTGTATCGTTTCCAGTGAATCGGGATGGCTACCCGAGCATCTGAGATTGTCTCAGGTCGATGAGCTTGGTGTCGAAATTCGACAGGTCGCCAAGATGATGGATGACGGCATGGATTCCGATATCGCGGCGGGGGATGCGGTCTATACCGCTACTGCAACGGTGGTCGGTGAAAGTGGCGGCCTTCGATTTTGTGCTTCGGCATGGCGTGACGGGAAAACGACCCACTCTCCCATATACCACATGAAATTGACCCCACCGCCACCGGATCGCGAGCCGCCGGCAGGAGACCAAATCGTGACCGATCCAGCTACGGGTGCAAAGATGCTGGCAAATCAGCTTTTGCTTTCCCTCAAAGCGGAAACCTCGCAAGCACGGCAGACGCAGATTTTGCAAAGTGTGGATGGGGAAATCATTGCCACCATTCCAGGGGGAGTTCTTCAACTGGGCATTCCAGGAGAAGCAACGAGTGCCAACGTTCAGCGTGCAGTGCGGCAATTGCAGAAGTATCCCGAAACGATTTACGCCGAGCCAAATTTCGTCGATGAAGTGGATGAGACACCGGGCGATTGAAGAGTGGTGAACTCACAGGAGAGCGCAGCAGCAAGGTGATTTCATGCTGGGGAAACTCTTCCATGAAATCAGTGCAGTGCTGACTATACACAGCATGGTGAGGACTGGCTCCTTGTTTCACGTCGTGCCAGCGGTGATGTTTTATTGATGGGGTTTACGGGTTCAACGTCGGTCGCTGGGTGCAGCCTTTCTTCTCAGCCAATAATCGCAGGCTCTCCAGTTTACCCTTGAGTAAAGCGATTTCGGAATCGTGACTGAATTGGTTAACGACGATGGGATAGATGATCCAAAAAGCGGAGACCGCATCGCTAATCGACAAACTCAAGACCACATTGGCGGTCGTTAACCAGAAGGGGTGATATGTCTGGTTACGGCGCAACTCCATTTGTTGCTCCATCAAATCGATCAACTTCATCTGTGTTTGATACTGTTCGGATCGCAATTCTGTGCAATCCATGTGGGAGAATTGAGCTTCATCGACAGTGGTCGGCGAGATATCTCTGGGAATGGTGACGCAACCATTGATGAGGATTAAAAAGGTGATCAAAACAATACAGGGATAGATTTTGACCATCATCGACAGCCTCTTTCTTGTGCGAGATCGTCAAGATACTTCAGTTCTGCTTTCAAGCGGGAAATCGTATCGTCTTGACGAGCGAACCAAGCAGTTATTGAATCGATGGGGAAGATGAGATAACCGAAAATCCATCCGACAGTGGCTTCCGGGCCGAGAATCATCGTCGCAGGCCCAACCACACTGACTGTTATCACTGCGCCTTTGACAGGGGATTCCACCTGCCTGACCCGATTTTCCAACTGAATCTCCACAACCCGAGCCAACAACTGCGCGGCCAGGAATTGCTCCATGCGAATTTCTTCACAACTTTTGAGAGACAAGTTTGAAGGGATCTGGACATCCCTGGCAGGTTCGATGTCACTCGGAAGGGAGATACATCCATTGAGCAGCGCGACCAACATGCCTGCCGCTAAAAGATTGAGGCATATTGTCGGTCGCATGATTGACCTTCTGGGAGGGGTGATTTTGTTCGTTCAGATTGTATGTGACTTGATCAATTATGAAAGTAGTCGGATCACTCTGGGGGTTTGACCCCCTCCTTCCGCACTTTCATGACTGACCTGACAATCCTGTATTGCTGCTGCAAAGATTGCATAGAAGTCATGTATTAGATTTAATTTGCGTACAGCTCTGACAGGTTCTCCTGCTCAATCCTGTGAACGGCCAAGTCTTCAATCGCTCCCTATGGGAGGTTGATTACAAAATATTGGAAGAAGTCAAGGATCGTTTGCGATGGCCTTTCAGAGGGTGGTGCCGATGACCGGCGATTCCTCTGATGCGCTGGAATGTGAAACAAATCACTCTTGTTGATCATGAAAAGATATTGAGTCGAGGGGCCCTGCCGAATCTCAGCCTATTCTCCCCTCGGCATACAAACAGCGAGACAAGTGCTCTGCGCCACGGCCTAACGGCCGTGGCGTATTTTTTTATGCACCGGGATGTCGGCGCAGCGGATTTATCGAAGGATCACGCCTAAAGCAGGTGGGCGGGGATCTTGTGCACCAGGCTCAGCAGTTTGGCGGTTTGGTCCCCTCCTTCCACACTTTCATGACTGAACTGACAAAGAGACGTATTCGAAATGGGAAAATACAAAGATATTTTAGAATATGAATACAATTGTCCCTATTCAGCAGTTTCAGGACTAGCGTCTGCATTTAGAGGCAGCGTGGAGTCTATGCATTAGTAAAGGGTAAAAATATGAAAACTTGCTGCCATCAAGGCTGTTCTGAACCTACTGAATTTAGCTGCACCGATTGTAAGCAGTCATTTTGCAGTCTCCATATAGAAATTAGGGAGATGTATGGGGATATTGGTGTAACAGAGCAGCGCTTGTGTGGAAATTGCGCAGTTACTTATTGGCAGTTTACTGTTAAAGCGGCATTTGTTTTTTTGATACTCCTTTTGGTCATCGTGGGGATGTACCCCGCTTAGCATAAAGATAGCAGAATTATAATTTACTTAACGTAGATTGAGTGTTGTTTCTGTACCTTCATAGGTTCCAGTTTGTGCTTGTAGAAGTCTTAAAGTGGACCCTCTTTAGGATCAAAACAAGTTCGCCAGCAGGAATGCCAGCAGAGCCAGCAGCAACAGCAGGCCCGGGAGGACCATCTGCCAGTGCACGGGGGGATGGGCGGGGATCTTTTGCACCAGGCCCAACACTTTGGCGGGGGCTTCGTCGAGGATGAAGCGGGAGAGGTGGGCGGCTCCGTGACCGATGGGGTTATCGACGATCCAGCCGAGAAGTCTGCCACCCTTGCGGTAGAAGAAATCAAAGTCGAGGTTTTCGCGCACCAGTTCCGGCGGGTAGGTGCCCGTCTTCATCAATACCATCACCGACAGCGATGCAAAGAGCAGCAACTGCACCTGGGTGAGCACGTGGGTCGTGGTGAAGGGCTCGTAGGTGACGGTGAAGGGGAGCATGCCGTAGAGCCAGCCGGGATTGCAGCCGATGAAGATGCACAGCGCAGCACCGATGGTCATCGCCAGCAGCATGTTGATCGGTGGTTCCTTCGCTTTGAGTTTGGAATCGTGGGCGAAGAAGGCGAAGTAGGGGATCTTGATGCCGGCGTGTTCGAGCACACCCGCCGATGCAAAGAGGAGCAGGAACCACAGCCAGGTGTGCCCCTCGTGGAGGGCGGCCGCCATCACCATCGACTTGCTGACGAAACCGCTGAAGAGGGGGACGGCAGAAATCGATGCCGCACCGACCAGACACAGCACCGTGGTGATCGGCATCTTGCGCCAGAGGCCACCGAGATCGGTGCCGCGGGTCTTGCCGGTGACGTGCATCACCGCCCCCATCGACATGAAGAGCAGCCCCTTGAAGAGCACATCGTTGAAGGCGTGGCTGACCGCGCCGTTGACCGCCAATTCGGTGCCGATGCCGATGCCGACGACCATGAAGCCGATCTGGTTGATCATGCTGTAAGAGAGCACCTTGCGCAGGTCGTTCTCGATGACGGCGTAGAAGATGGGGAAGAAGGTCATCACCGCGCCGATGATGATCAACTCCTCGGTGCCGGGGAAGAAGCGCGCCAGCGCGTAGACCGCCGTCTTGGTGGTGAACGCCGACAGGAACACGGTGCCGGTGGCACTCGCCGCCGGATAGGTGTCGACGATCCACGTATGCAACATCGGGAAGCCCGCCTTGATGCCAAAGGCGAGCAGAATCCACGGCACTCCCGGGGAAGCGAGATCGAGGACGCCCAAATCGGAGATCAGCAGCGATCCGCCCGCCTGATGGTGGATCAACAATCCCGCCAACAGCGACAGCCCCGAGAAAACCTGGAAGACCAGGTAGCGTGCGCCGGTGGCGAGGGCCTTCTCGCTGTCACGGGCCCAGACGATGAACGCCGAAGTCAGCGCCAGCATCTCCCAGCCGATGAACAAGGTCACCAGATCACCGGCGAGCACCGTGGCCACCGCACTGCCCGCATACAGCAGGGCCGCGGAGGTCTCGATGCGGCTTTTGATGTGCAGGGCATAGAGCACACCGATGATGCCGGCGATATGGAAGAGCAATGCAAAAAGGAAGGAGAGCTTGTCAACCTCGGCGAGGATCAGATCAAAGCCGAAGAAGGAGATCTGAAAGGATGTTCCCCCCGGCAGGCCGAGCAACCCCAACAATCCGACGATGGGGGTGGCGATGGCGATCACCTTGCGGGGGGTGCCGCCGAGGATGAAGCAGAGCAGCGCCCCGACGACGAAGGGCAGTACCGGGTACAAGCCTTCAATCATCGTAGTAGCCGTCCTTCCGCGAGACCGAAGCTCTCAGGCCACGGGAGAGAAGCACGAGCACGGTGATGGCGACAAATCCGTAGATGGGATAGAAGCCGGGAATCCCTTCGATGCTTTCGACCGCCGGATCCAGGTGGCGGTGGTAGAAGAAATCCGCCGCAAGGGCGAGGATGCAAAGGATGACCAGCAGCCAATGGATGCGGGAAGAGGGAGCATCGGCATGAACATCAGGATCATCGGGACTCATGATGCGCTCCCTTCGATCATCTTGGCCAACTGGGCGTAGATGCCGGGCCAGAAGAAGAGGATCAGGCACGCCAGCGAACTCAGGATCAGCGGAATGCGGCACGCCCACGGCGATTCGCCATGATCTTCATGCCCTTTGACCCCGGCGTCGGCGCGCTCTTTGGCAAAGAAGGCGCGTACCGGGATCGGCAACAGGTAGCCGAGACCGAGGAGGGTCGACAGCAACAACGTGATGAGGAAAGCCCACTGGTGCGCCTCGATCATCCCCACACACAGCAGCCACTTGCTCCAGGTGCCACCCATGGGGGGCAGGCCCAGGGTGCTGATGGTGCCGATGAAAAATGCGGTCATCGTCCACGGCATCCTTTTGCCGATGCCATCGAGCTGATCGACCCGGGTTTTGTGGCTGGCGACATAGATCGCTCCCGCTGCAAAGAAGAGGGTGATCTTGCCGTAAGCGTGCATGGCGATGTGCAGAGCGCCGCCTTCGATGGCCATCGGGAATGCCACCGCCGCACCGAGGACGATGTAATTCAGTTGGCCGATGGTCGAATAGGCGAGGCGCGCTTTCAGTTCCGGCCGGGTCAGGGCGATGATCGATGTCAGCAGGATGGTGCCCGCCGCAAACCAGGCCACGACCTCTGCACCCCAACTGCCGCGCATCACTTCGGTGCCGACCAGTTCGGTGGAGATCTTGAGCACGGTGAAGACCCCCGCCTTGACGACGGCGACCGCATGCAGCAATGCACTCACCGGGGTCGGTGCGACCATGGCATTGGGCAGCCACTGGTGCAGGGGAAAGATGGCGGTCTTGCCGGTGCCGAAGAAGAAGAGCAGGATCAACACGGCGGCCTGGCCGGCGGTGGTGGAACCGCTGAGGATGCCGCCGTCGGTGAAATCGAGGGTGCCGGTCCACACCCACGTCAGCACCGTGGCGGTGAGCATGAACAGGGTCGATGAGCCGACGAGGATTCCCAGGTAAATGCGACCGGAACGCTTCGCTTCCGGCTTGCGGGTGTGGGTCACCAGCGGCCAGGTGCTGAAGGTCATCACCTCATAAAAGAGAAACAACGTCAGCATGTTGGCACTGAAGGCGATCCCCATCGCCGCCAGGATGGCGAGGGCAAAGCAACACCAGTAACGCTCCTGGCCCGGGAAGTCTTTGCCGTAAAGCCCATGCATGTAGCCGTAGGAGT